>NZ_LT906446.1:1486894-2230342 GCF_900187035.1 Megamonas hypermegale | reverse complement strand
TAAATATTCTCCTTAGAAGTTATTACTTCTTCTACAGCTTTTTTAAAATGATATCCCTTCATAATTTTTTTTCTTAAAATCATTATATTATCTATATATTCTTCATATTCTTTTTCTGTTAATTTTTCTAATATAATATTTATTTCTAACAAATTATCTATAACAAATCCAATATTATATTTTTTTACTAAAGCAGCTACTGCTGCTTTTCTCCAAACAATTACAGGCAATCCAGCTACTATATACATTGATAATTTATGGGGATTATTTATTTTCGTATATTCTCCCAATGTTCCTACACACGAAGTAATTTCGTCTCCATCCCAAACTAATCCAAAACTCCCTTCCATATTTCTAATTATATCATCTGGCGAAAAACAGCCTTTATATTTTAATATTTCTGTTTCATCTTTCTTTGAAAAACCATTACCATATAAATTTAAAGAAAATGATATATTTATATCATTTTCTTTTTTTAATTTATTCAAGAACAAACTTTTCCCCAAATTTCCTGAAAAAACAATCATCTTAGATAAATGTCTTTTTGAGCAATTCCCATTATTTACAAGATAATCGGTCATTTTTAAATTTATTATTTTATTATAATTAATACCTTTATTCTTCAAAAATTTTACCATTGCATCATTATGTGCAATAATATAATCAAAATGCTTAATTAATTGCATATCTTTATACCAATAATTAAAACCCTTCCACCTAATAAATTCCAAATCAGCAATTATTCCGGCTAATTTATTATTTCTAAGTTTCATTATTCTATATATTAATTTCTGAAACATAGGCGATAAATATAGAGGATGCCTAAAAAAATAAATTGTATTTTTTTGATGAAATAAATAAATTAATAAATTTATTAGATTTACTAATTTAATTATTTTACCATTAATATTTTTTAATTGAAAACACCTTATTGGTATGTTTAATTCTTTGAAAATTTCAACCAAATCTTTATCAAATTTACTTCCACCATTTGTTTCATCAAAAATCATATAATCTATTAAAAAAATTTTTTTCATATTAATATTAATTCCTTTTATCATGCTTTATTATAAATATCTACAACGATAATTATTTATTTTAACAATACTATTAAATATATTTTATATAAAAATCAAATTATTTTATATTACATATTTATATTTCATAATTATAATATTTTTTCTCCTTTCTTTATCCTCATTACCAATACACTACTTAAAATTACTAATAACCAATAATAAAAGAATATATATATATCAAAATTTATAAAACCTGTCAAAGACATTCCATATGACAAAATAATTAATTTTATTAAATTCTTTTTATCATTTTCTACAAATTTTAATACATATATATAATTTTTAAAACCTTTTATTATTATATTCACCCATAGAATAAAACCAATAATACCAGATTCCGCCAAAACACGAATATGAGTATTATATGATCCATACATAGTAGCATTATTAGGATTTATAGCCGTCAATATTTCTGGAGATAAAAATGCCCAATCTGGTAAAAAATTTGGATAATGAAAACCAAATTGTCCTAAACCAACTCCTAATACTGGATTGGCTAAAAACATATTAAAAGCTGCTACCTGAAGTGAGATTCTAGTTATATTAGATGACATTCTATTTGTCTCTGCATTTTCACCAAATGAAGAAAATACATTTATTACTTTCTCCAATACTTCATCATTTGTTATTATAAAATATAAACCTGCACTTATTATCAAAATTCCAATTAATAAAAATTTAATATTAAATATATTTTTCCTACATATAAATAAAATAATTAATATTTCTAATGAAATAGTGAAATATGCTGTTCTTGAATAACTATATATTACACAAATAATAGCTAAAATAACAAGCCATTTTCCAATTTTATTATTTTTTAAATACATAGTACCTAAAATCAACCATGGGAAAATTACCGATATATAATTTCCAAAAGCAGATGGCTCTTTTGTCGAACCAGATATTCCTGTTATATATTCTTCATAATTATTTAAAAATCTATTTGCATATTGTGTATTAAATATCTTTTGGGTTTCTATATATATTTTATTAGCAATATCAATGTCTAACATTGCCAAAAATTGAACAAAAGCAAATACTAAAGTAATATAAAAGCTTATTCTTATTGCTTTATATACCCACGAAATTATATTAGTTTTATTTAATAATATTTCTGTATAATATATAATCATCAAAAGCAAGAATACTAATGCCATCAATTCTAATATCATAATTTTTTCCGCCATAAAACCTTTAAACGTAAGTCCTATAATATTAGGCAAATTTATTATTGTTGAAAAAATAACCCATAAAAAAAATAAACAATACCCTTTAAACACATTTGTTACATAAATATTTCGATATCTAAAATAAAAAAAATATATAAGTAACCCAATACTAGTCATCCAAAAATAACCATAAGGAAATAAAAAAATCTTAAATACTGCAATACCATCAAAACCAGATAAAACAATACTAGCAAATATAAACTTTTCCAATAAATTTTTTATCTCTAACATTTTATTACCTCTATTTATTTTTTATAAGATGAATTGTCAATCCAAGTGCGACACTTATTTTAAAAATAAATTAAATGGATTATTCCAATTTAAACATTTTCTTAATCTATTATTTAATAATTCCCAACACGATAATGGTAAAGTATATAAATATCATTAATTGAACATCTAGATTAAATATATTAAGAAAATGTCCAATCCAAATAAATCCCCATTCTAAATCAGTAGTAATTGATGATAATGTATAAAACCAACCAAAATCTTCTATATCTACATATCTCGTAGCCTCAAACCATTGATAAAAAGTGGGAGTATCTGTTCCTATATTCCAATGTCTTAAGCTAGATATAAAGACTAAAGGAATATATACTAATAAAATATATAATAACTTTTTATTTTTTGTAACTTTTCCAAATAAGAAAATACTTGCCATTAACAAGTTTCATATCATTAAGCCAATAAATAATACCATAAAATCACCTAATTTATTTCAAAAAATTCCTTCCTAATATACAAAGTTTATATGGTAATGAAAAATATATTATCCCTAATCTTTGACGTAACGTCATTATATTACTTTTAGGATACAAAATAGATAAATAAATATTTTTTCTTATTCCTTTCTGTAAGTATTTTATTATTCTTTTTGACTTATAATTATCTATATCATATGCTTTTTTAGCTAAAGTTACCATTTCTACTACCACTACTATTTTAGATAGTAATTCCATCTCCTTAGAAATATTTTTTACTTGATTATATATATTTCGTTTAACTTTCAATCCATGAAACCATTTTACCGAAAATTTAGATGTCATTGTTTTGCTAGCACTTATATCATAATGATATTTATATAATGGTAAATATCCTATTTTTTCCACACTATTTAACACTTGCCAAAAAAATAGCATATCTTCTCCAATCTTTAATTTTATATCAAATTTAATTTTACTTAAAATTTCTTTTTTATAAAACTTTGCGCATACCTCCCATGAAAATTTATCACGTAGAAAAAATTCTTTTCTTGCTTTATTTATACCAATAATCTCTTTATTTTTACCTTTAAACATATTTCTACTTACCCTATTTTTATCGAAAACAAAACCTGTTATTAAAATATCAACAAAATTTTTTGCAAAAAAATCTACGGCTTTTTCAAAAAAATCTTCTTCTACCCAATCATCACAATCTATAAAAGTAATATAATCACCTGTTGCTTTATCAATTCCTAAGTTTCTAGCCGAACTTGCTCCACCATTAGCTTTATGAATAACTTTTATTCGATTATCTTCTAATGCATATGCATCACAAATTATACCTGTTTTATCTTTAGAACCATCATCTATTAATATTATTTCCCAATTATAAAATGTCTGTTTTTTTATTGAATTTATACATCGTTTTATATATTTTTCTCCATTATATGCAGGAATTATTACACTAATTTTCATTATTACAAGTTTTTCTCCTATATATTTTTATTATTTTTCATTTTATAAATAATTAATCTACAAAATAAAACCTAGTATTCCTAACTTTACTAATGAATCCACTTTCAAATGTTAATCCTTTATATTATCAATAAATTTTTCCTCTTATTTTTCTATTCTTAATTTACGTAACTGACATAAAATTTTTTGTGGTATCAAGCCCACAATTAAGGGTTTTATAACATATAAAAAACCACTAGGCATAAGTCCTAATGCTTTAAAACCTCTATATCTAACCTGCACATCATCTATTCTATATTTATAAGCTCTTCTTTTATATGCATCATTATCTTCTCTAAACTGATATAAAAATTCTTGCAAATTATATCCTTTATAACCATTAACATATATTCTCATAAATAAATCATAATCTTCTGCTCTACGCGTTATTTTTTCTACTTTATAATTATTTACTTTATCTAAAACGTCTTTTCTCATAACTATAGCTGGATGGCAAAACGGTGACGTAAATAAAAAAGATTTTTTTGTAGGTTTTTCTGCTAAAATACGTTTTCCCCATATACCTTTATCATTAATAAGCAATAAATTACAACCTACTATAGCATATTCTAAATGTTCATCTAAAAATTTTATTTGCTTTTCTAATCTATTTGGCGTAGAAATATCATCTGCATCCATACGAGCAATATATTTACCTTTTGCTATACTTAAACAATGATTTAAAGAATACGCTAATCCCTTATTTTCATTATTTTTTATTAAAATTACTCTTTTATCATTTCTTATTAAACCTTGCACCATTTCATAAGTACCATCATTAGAGCCATCATCACAAATAATAAATTCAAAATCTCTATAAGTTTGATTTAAAATAGAATCTATTGCTAACTTAACAATAGCTTTTTTATTTATCATCTTATAAATACCCATTATTATAGATATCTTACACATACTTACTCCTATAAAACTTTATATATTTTATACATTTTATTTATAAAAATTTTGTCTACAAACTTTTGTAAATAAATAGTTCTACTATTTTCCCCCAAAATATTTAGTCTTTCTTTATCTAAACTTAATAATCTATTTTTTAGAGAAATCTCATCATCAATATTAAAAATATATCCCGTAAAATCCTCTTTTATTAATTCTGGCAAAGCACCTCTATTACTTACTATTACTGCTTTAGAATTTTTCATTGCCTCAATAGCAACTAAACCAAATCCTTCCCAACGAGAAGGCATTATTACTGCATCACAAGCTTGGTAATATGCGTCAATATCTTTATTATTAACCCAACCTAAATAAGTAACATATTTTGTACTATTAGGCAAATTATCATCTAATACACTAGTTCCTATTACATATAAATGAAGATTTTCTAATTTCATTTTATCATATACATCTAAAAATAAATCTAATCCTTTTTGCCTATCTAATCTACCAACAAATAATAAATTTATTTTGTTTTCATCCCAATTCAATTTTAGATTAGATTTATTTACTTTATCTTCTACTCCATTATAAATCATTACCATTTTATTTTTATTTAAACCACATTTAACGGCTTGATTCTGTTCATAATTAGATATATTTATAATTCTATCTGTTGGTATAGATAGAATTTTTTCTACTAAAGCATATATATTTTTCTTATAATTAGATGTATCCATCAAAAAAGCCCAACCATGCGATTGATATATTATCTTCGCTTTTCTTTTCTTAAACAAATAAGGTAATCTAACAAAAAGACCTGCCCATGTACTATGAGCGTGTATTATATCTGGGTTTACATCTTTTATAACAGCATGAATTTGCTTTATAGCTGAAAAAATATTAGATATACTTCTTTTATATTTATAATAAAATACTTTTTTTGTTATATCTTCCCAACCTTGCTGAGATTTATATTCACTTATTAATAAATAATTTTCTACATCGTCATATTTTTGTAACCCACTCAACAAAGTTCTCAAATATGTTGCTACTCCACCATTAACGTATTCTCCAACATGTAAAATTTTCATTATACTGCTCCTTTGCTGAAAAATACTGCTTTAATCGTCTTAAAAAGTAATACCATATCCATCCATACAGACCAATTATAGATATACCAATTATCCATCTTTAATCTGCCTTCGAAAGTTACATCAGAACGACCATTCACTTGCCAATAACCTGTTATACCTGGTACTGTAGAAATGATTATCTTATAATACTCTCCCATTTTTCCTATTTCTCTTGGAAGATACGGTCTAGGACCTACAAGACTCATTTCACCTTTGAGTACATTTAATAACTGTGGCAATTCATCAAGACTTGTCTTGCGCATTATTCTGCCTGCATTTGTAACCCTCGGATCAAAGTCATGCAATTTCTGAAACTCATCCCATTCCGCTTTCGCTTCAGGATTTTTCGCTAAATAATCAGCTAATATCTTATCCGAATTCATATACATAGAGCGAAATTTATAACAGGTGAATTCCTTGCCATCTTTTCCAATGCGTTTTGCATTAAAAAATACTGGTCCTCTGGAATCAAACTTAACCCAAAAATAGCACAGTATTAAAATTGGCACAGCTGGTATACAAATAATTAAACCCATTATTATGTCAAATATGCGTTTTATAACTCTATTGCGCATATATGCTAAATTATTTTTTATATTTAATAATACTATATCATCTCGATAAATGCGTCTCACATCAAGATTTGCTATCGGTGTACCGATTATATTCGGTATAAATGCCAAATTCCTAACTAAAAATTGAATATTAGTCAATAATTCTTTTAAACTATTTCTATCAAGTCTCGTCTTAGCTATTATCACCGTTTTTACATTGCTTTTTTTTATATATTCAGCAGCTCTATCTATCCCTTTAAATAATGGATATCTCTGCTTCAAATATTCCGAAGAAAAATCATCATCGATAATGCCGACAACTTTTATGCCGAAACAATTATTATTATTATAAAATTTTATAACTGCTTCTGTGACTTTTCCCCCGCCAATAAAAATCACTGGCTCTTTTAAGATATCCAAACGATTGCAAATAGATATGATAATTTGACGTATACTATAGAGAAATATAAGGCTAAATATAAATAATAAAGCTACATATAAACGGGAAATCCGCGTTATATCTTCATGTATTAAATATAAAATAAATATAGCTGCTATTATGCTATAAAAATTAGCACAGAAAATATCTTTTATCTTTTCCCAATACGGCACCATGCGCTTATGCGTACCAGCATAAAATAAGAAAAAGATAAATACAGCAGGCACCCAAAGATAAAAATATGATTTTGGAATATCCATATAAAAATCTTTCGGCATAAAGAAAATGCAAAGATAAAAAGCCACTGCTTCTGCTATGATAATAGCTATATAATCGCCTATACTGACCAGCACAGGCAATATATAGGCAGTAAGGCTATCCATTTTAGATATTCTATTTTTAGAAAAACTTTTATTCACTAAAATCCCTCGCCTGTATTTATCTCTTAATTTTTATCATAAACCGTATCGTTTATTATACACATATAATGTATAACCAAAGGAAATTATAATACCAAATACAAAACCAATCACTGCAATGAGTTTTTTATTTGGTTTTGCTGGCATATCTTCTCTTGGCAAATTAGCTGCATCAATTATCTGAATATCCATTGACTCTTGTGCTTCTTGTATCCTTGTATTTTCATATGCTTTTACAAGATTTGTATATACTTCTGATGTTATATTTTTTTCTCTTAAAAGACGCATATATTCTACGCTATCAGCAGATAATGTAGACATATTACCTTCTGCTTCCTGCTGTTTTGCTTTTAAAGCATCAAGCGATGCACTTGTAACAGCTTCAGCTGTTTCTGTCTGAACTTTTTCCATCAAGAGGTTGCCCTGTACTGGTGTGAGCGTAGCACTCTTAGAATTTACTGCACTTTGAATTTCTCTATCCAAGGATTTTTTTAATTCAGCAAGTTCTTCCCTAGCACGAATTACATCAGGATGTTCTTCTGTATAACGCTGCTGCAGTCCCACAAGTTCAACTTGTTTATTGACGATAGCTGTACGCAAATTCATAATGGCATCATTATCTGAAATATTGTATTCAAGTAAAGAACTATTTTGTTGTTCTAACTGTCCTGTCACATCTTGAAGTTTAGCACTATTAGCTTGCTCTTGTGCTTCTAATTGAGCAATCTTTTTATCATAATCATCAAGTTTATCAACAAGAGCTTTAGTTTGATCATTAGGGGAATAAATACCTTTTTCCTGCTGATAAGCTTGCAATTTATTTTCTGCTGTTTCCATCTCTTCTTTAGCGATGCTCATGCGGTCATTTAAAAATTTAAGTACTGATGAATTATCTTCCTTATTTAATTTTGTCATCAAAGTAAGAAAATTATCTGCTACTGCTTGAGAAATCATCTGAGCTTCTTCTGGCGTTTTACCATATGCTGCAATATTAATTAAATCAGTCTTTCTCGTATTTGTAATCTCTAAATATTCTTTAATGAAATCTTCTGTAGTGAGTTTCTCTTTATCCTCTTCCGGCATATCCACCTGTTCCATAATCGGCTCTAATACTTCTCTAGATTTCATAAGCTCTACATAATTTTCCGGATTAGCAGAAGATGAGCCCCCTATATCTATACCAAGACCTGCTGCCATAGCGGCCATACCTGACATAGATGAATTGCTAGAAGATTTTATTCTAACCAGTGTATTTGACTGATATGTTTTTGGCAATACAAATGCAATCACAATAGCGACCACTGTACATATCACTATAATCGGTATGATTATTTTCTTTTGCTCTCCCATTATGGAGAATAATTTTCTTAAATCAATTGAACTATCATTATTATTTATATTATCCACTCTTTGTCCTCCTATTAATCTGTAATTGCCTTATAAGTAGTATAAATATTGAGAAGTGGCAAAATATCTTGTTTATAATCGATTTTATTGGATTTAGGAATAAATACAATATCGCCATCTTCTAAAGCTAAATTCTGTGTGATATCATGTTTTTCAATGTAATTTTTAATATTAGCTTCCTTTATATACATAGTGCCATCAATTATGCGAATTACTTGCGCTTTTTTTATGCGACCATACGTTGTAACCCAGCCAGCTTTAGATATGGCATTCGTCACATTCATATCATCAGAAGCAAGTTCTACCGTTCCTGGATTATTAACTTCGCCTAATACTTGAACTTTACGTGGTCCATAAGAAGTAACCATAACTGACATATCTGGTATCTTTAAATACTTGCTGAATTTCTGCATCAGCACTGCTTTTGCTTCTTCTAATGTAAGTCCAGCAAGCTTTACAGAACCAGCATATGGCAGATTTACATAGCCATCTGTACCTATCATGATATTATCTAAACCTTGCGCATCTCTAAAGCCGATTATGCGCACTGATATAACATCATATTTATATAAACGATATTGATGATTATAATCCGATATAGAAGTTATAGCTGCTGGTTTAAAAACGGCAGTATCATCCGCGCCCACTTCTATCGGTACAGTATTCAATCCCATATACAATGTATCATCATCAGTCTTATCAGCTGCAAAAGATGTTGCCGCCAACATGGATAACATTGCTGTTGTCACTATTACTTTCTTATACATAAAATTCCTCCAAATTTATTTCTATGTATTATTTTTCCTTTTTCATTAAATTCTATTTTATACATATAGCTAAAATGCGTCAAGCTTTTAATTAATAGGCTTTTAATTAACTAGTACAACCAATACTATATGTATCAATATATGCATTAATACAAAATTTCTTAAAACATCCTTATAAAAAATAAATGCTAGAATAAAATTTTATCCTAACATTTATTTTTAAATATTATTTAATTCTTCATTAAAAATTTATAGATATAAGCCATAACACATACAAGAACTACAAATCCTACAATAACGCCTATTGTGCCACTGCCTGCAATACCTGCTGCTAAATAGCCAATAAATGCACATGTAGCTACTACGATTACATATGGAACCTGTGTACTTACATGGTCAATATGGCTACACTGAGCACCAGCAGATGCCAAAATAGTTGTATCCGATATTGGTGATACATGGTCACCGCCTACAGCACCAGCTAATACAGCTGCTACTGTAACAACTAAAAGATGAGCATCAGAAGATACTACAGCGAGTGCAATCGGAATTAAGATACCAAAAGTACCCCAAGATGTACCAGTCGCAAATGCAAGACCGATAGCTACGAGGAAGAATAATGCTGGCATGAACATGCCTACAGTAGCATTGTTGGATACGATACCGCCAACATAACCACCGATATTCAAGTAATCTTCACCGCAAACACCGGATAAGCTCCAAGCAAGACATAAGATAAAGATAGCTGGTGTCATAGCTCTAAAGCCTTGGTTAAAACATTCGCAGAATTTACCAAAACGAAGCACGCCACGTGGTACGTAAAGTACGAAGGTGAATACTAAAGCGATGAATGAGCCGATAACTAAACCTCTAGCAGATTCACAATTAGCAAATGCATCAGATACGCTAGTACCTTCTAAAATACCGCCAGTATAAAGCATACCGAAGATACAGCCACCAATTAAAACAATGAGCGGTAATAATAAATCTAAGATTTTACCATTACCTACTACTTCCATTTGTTCATCTTTATATTCTTCAGGAATAATTAATTTACCATTGCTCTTTTGTTCCAAAGTTTTCATTGCTGCAAAATCTTTGCCAGTCCAAATCAAGAACAACATGAAGATGATAGTAAACCATGCATACATATTAAATGGAATTGTCTGCAAGAATAAAGAAAAACCATCAATTGCACTGTCTTCCGGAAGTGAAGAGCTGACTGCTGCTGCCCAGCTGGATACTGGAGCAATAATACAGATAGGTGCTGCTGTAGCATCGATGATATAAGCGAGTTTTGCACGTGTTACATTGAATTTATCTGTAACAGGGCGCATAACTGTACCTACAGTCAAACAGTTAAAATAGTCATCGATGAAGATAACTACACCTAAAATAGATGTAACAAGCAAGGAACTGCGTTTTCCTTTAATTACACGTGCTGCCCATTCTCCATAGGCACGAGAAGCACCAGAGCGAGCAATTGCTGCTACGATAATACCCAATAAGACCAAAAATACCAAAATATATACATTTCCGCCAACTTTATCAGACATAATTGCAAAGAATGCATCAATAGCAGCTAATATATTAAAGCCTGTGAACATTAAAGCCCCTACAAAGATACCCACAATCAACGACATGTATACTTCTTTTGTCGCCAATGCCAACACTATTGTGATTATAGGAGGCAATAGCGACCATGCTGATTCAACCATTATTTTCCATCCTTTCTTTTTTATCGAAAAAATAACACGTATATTATATCACCTATATACTATTTGAGAAAACACAATTCAATAATAATATATATTTCTTATAAGTTACCTTTTTAAATTTACTCCAAGTATGATCGATAAAAATCTAAATTTATTATATCTTAAAATAAAATATTTTACATATATATTTATTATAACTGGTATATATACTCCTAATATAAAAGATATAGGAACTACATATATCATAGACAATTTCAATATTTGGTATCCAATTATTCTAACAAAGACTTGTGAAAACCAAGATAATAAATATATGGTAAATGTCTTTCCATCTAAATGTTCTAAAAAAGTAAGATTATATTTACAATATAACTTCGATAATATTATTGATAATATTATCCCACTTATAGCTATACCTACATAAAATAATTTATATTTTATAAATTCAATACTAGTAACTATATCCGTCATCTTACCTGTTTCAACACCAGTTACATTTATACCATTAAATATATTAGTTGTTGCATTTATTAATAATAAAACAAAAACTACAATAAATATTTTACCAATATTTTTTTCTAATATTTTATTTACTTTTTCCTTATACTTACAATACATCATTCCTAAGCTAAAAAATAACATATAATTAAATATTCCATTTATATTTAAAATTTTTATATCAATAAAATTTAAAATTATAAAAGACAATATCACTGAAAAATAAAATACTATATGTAATCTATTTTTTGTTACCTTTAATAATATAACTACAATAATCATTATAAAAAATAAAGTCGGTAAAAACCAAAAAAATCTAATTACATTATCCCATGGATATAAAAAGCTATGCAAATATGAATCCATAGATAAGTCTATACCTCTTTGTGCAAATTTACTTAAAAATACTTTTGGTAAATAAGCTATTGAAGATATTATTATATATGGCAATATTAATCGTATAAATTTTTTCTTTATAAATCTGTACAAATTTAAATTGTATATATCTTTTGTCGTTAAATAAAATAAAAATCCAGAAATAAATATAAATAATGGCATATGAAAACTATATATCCATTTCCCAAAAAAAGGTATTTCTCCCGAATGACCCAACACTACTAATAATATACCAAAAACTTGTAAAAAACTTATATTTTTGTTCATCTACATACACTCCTTTATTGTAAAAAAATAATAATATACCTTGTTACTATTGTCAAATTAATCATATTACATAAGAAAAGGCACTTGGATTTGGCCAAGTGCCTTTTTTGCTTTATTTATCTAATTTTTCTATCATACCCTGTATGAGTTTTACATGCGGAACTAATGTCTTGAGTTCTAAGCGTTCATTAGGACTGTGAATATCGATATTGTTAGGTCCAATGGAAACCATATCTAAATGCGGATTTTTAGCGTAGAAATAACTGCATTCAAGTCCTGCATGCATTGATTTTGCCTGCATATCGTAACCATTTTGTTCTTTGAAGGTTTCAAGTGCAATATCTTTGAGTTTACTATCTGGATTTACTGGCCAACCTGGAGCAGGTTCAGCAGAAACAACGCGAACACCACAACGTTTGCCAAGCTGTTTATAAAGGCTAGTGATTTCTTCTACTAAGATATCAACAGAGCTACGTGGGAAGCAGTAAATAATAACATGGTTTTCACGTGTTACAACAGGACCGATATTAGCGGAAAGTTCTACTAAATCTTTTTCTACTGTAGACATTTTAAGCACGCCTGTCATGCTCAAATTGATAAAGTCTACAATACTGCGCATATCTTCATCAGACATTACTTTTTCTGGTAATTCACATGGTTTGCAAATTACTTTAAAGTTCTTTTCTGTATGACCATAAGCTTCAGTTAAATATTTATTTATCTTAGAAACTACTACATTGAATACTTTTACATCAGAAAGTGGTGTAGTGAATACGAAAGTGGCTTCTGAAGGAATTACATTTCTTGCTTTATAACTGTTAAAGCTTGCCAATTCGATTTCTGTCTTTCTGCCGATAAAAGTTATAGCTTGAGCTGCAATTTTTACGGCATTAGCATAACCGCAGTTGATAGCTTCACCGGAATGACCACCATGCAAATCTTTAATGGTAAATTCATATGCAAAGCGATATTCTGGTTTATGCCATGTAACGCGGCGTTCTGCATCAATATTGACACTGCCTGCACTGGAGATTGTCAAGATATCAAAATCTTCGGAGTCGCAATTAATCAAATATTTTGCATCTAAAAGGTATTTATTATCAAGTTCTTTAGCGCCACTCATACCTTGTTCTTCATCTACTGTAAAGATAGCGCGAATTGGTCCATGTTGAAAATCCTGCTGAAGTAAATACATGATAGCTGAAACGCCGATACCATCATCAGCGCCGAGGCTAGTTCCATCAGCACGCAAATATTCTCCGTCATTGATGATTTTAATAGGGCTGGTTACAGGATTATAAACAACACCTTCTTTAGCAACGCAAACCATATCCATATGTGCTTGGAGTATTACGCGTGGCCAATTTTCACATCCTGGTGCTGCCTGTTTGTCAATGATTAAATTATGCTTTTCATCTTGAATGACATCACAACCGAAAGATAAAGCTCTTTCTTTTAAAAAGTTGCTTATTTGTCGTTCACAATTAGACGGACGAGGAATAGCTGCCATATTAGCAAATTCAGCTAATACACCATCCATAATTTCTTTATCTGTCATTATCTTCACCCCTGTATCTATTTTTTTGTACTAGTAACTTCTAAAACAGTATAATAACATAAAATATATGTAAATCACTATACAAAACTTAGACAAAAAATTTTACCAGCACAATGTATATTATATACTTATTATTATATCAATGCTTTTTATCTCATGCAAAGAAAACAGCGAAAAAAGAAGGTTATCTTACTTATAAAATAAATAAGATAACCTTTTTGTTTATAATGATAATTTTCTCAGGGGAAGTGAGGAAAATTACATCATACTTTCTTAAGCTTCATCATCTGTGATAGCTTTATCTCCCATAGTACCAGTACGAATACGCATAGCGTTTTCTACATCGTAAACGAAGATTTTACCATCACCAATATGTCCAGTCTGTAAAGCTTTGCGAGCAGTTTCTAAAACTTTTTCTACAGGAACTTCACAGATTACTGTTTCAATTTTTACTTTTGGTACAAGATTTACAGCATATTGACGACCACGATATACTTCTGTCTGACCTTTTTGAAGACCGCAACCATATACCTGACTTACAGTCATACCTTGTACACCTATAGCATTTAATGCCTCTTTCAAATCTTCCAATTTGCTGGCACGAGTTATAATTTCAACTTTCGTGATTTTACGCATTGTTAATGCTCCTTTCATATCTTGCTATTTCAATCTTAGCACAACTATTTTTATTTTGCATTAACAGGTTTCATTTCTTTAGCAGTAGCAAAAGATTCTACTGTTGCTGTGAGCATGGAGTCTGCAGTTACAAGAGACTGATTGTATGCACGTTCACCATGTTCACCAATATCCATGCCTGTGATTTCTTCATTTTCATCAGCACGCATTTTAGTGATAGTGTTAACGATTTTAAATAAGATATAAGTACCAACAATTGCCAAAGCATATGCTACTACAATAGAAATGAGTTGCGCAATGAGTGTATCGGCACTGCCATAGAATAAACCATCAGCACCTGCTGGGTTGATATCTGTAGAGCACCATAAACCAGTAGCAATAGCACCCCAAGTACCACCGATACCATGTACACCGAAAGCATCTAAAGAATCATCATAACCGAATTTAGCTTTAACAACAGCTACAGCGAAGTAGCAGACAATACCACCAACTAAACCGATGATTACAGCTGGCATTGGAGCAACGAAACCTGCTGCAGGAGTGATAGCAACAAGACCTGCAACACAACCAGAAGCAGCACCTAAGATGGTAGGTTTGCCATGATGTAACCATTCACATACTACCCAAGATACTGTTGCCATAGCAGCTGCTGCCTGAGTTGTAACGAAAGCGTTAGCAGCAAGACCATTAGCACCGAGAGCAGAACCAGCATTGAAACCGAACCAGCCGAACCATAAGAGTGCGGCACCTAAAACAGTCATTGGTAAATGATGTGGAAGCATTGGAACTTTGCCATAGCCACGTCTTTTGCCAAGTAAAATACAAATTGTTAAACCAGAAACACCAGAAAGAATATGAATTACAAGACCACCAGCGAAGTCGAGAGCACCGAGTTCAGCTAAGAAGCCGCCGCCCCATACCCAGTGAGCCATTGGGTTGTAAATGAAGATTGCCCATAATAATATGAATAAAACAAATGCGCCGAATTTAATACGTTCAGCAAATGCACCTGTGATAAGTGCTGGAGTAATTACAGCGAACATGCACTGGAAAGCAACGAAAGCAAGTTCAGGAATTGTACCGCCTTCCATTACTTGAAGTCCTACACCTGCAAGACCAATTTTATCAAGACTACCGATGAAACCACCGATATCACTGCCAAATGTCATGGCATAACCTAAGATGACCCATTCTACAGAAATCATCGCAACAATGAAGAAACTGTGCATTATTGTACTGAGCACATTTTTACTTCTTACCATCCCGCCATAGAAAAATGCAAGACCTGGAGTCATTAAAAATACGAGCGCTGCACTGATTAATACCCAAGCTGTATCGCCAGTATCAATTGCCCCCGCCGCATCATCGGCTGCAAAAGCAATAGATGCTGTTAAAGCCAAACACATAGCGCTCATGGTTAAAATAGACCATAGCTTTTTCATAAAATACACCCTTTCTTCTTGCAGAATAAGGATAAATAAGTATAATGATAACAAAAAAACGCCTTGTCAAAAGATACACATCCTTGTATACCCTTTAACAAGACGCCTTTGTCTTATTCTGCATCGTTCTATTTTTTTATCACCAGGTATCTGTTCAGCCCTGCTGATGTTTTATATTATATGATTAGACATTTTATTTGTCAATAATAAATCAAAAAGTTTTTTGTATACATGTAAACTTCTTCTTCTTTTCTTGTATTATAAAACTTTATTTTATGCGGGTTTTACATTTAATATTTTACAAATTAACATATGTACATTATGGCTTTATCATGTTAAAATATTATTTACGTATCAACATAATTAATTTTATTTATAGGAGGAGTTTTATGTCGGATAATATAGCTATCATCATCGCTTTTCTATTATACTTATTATTCATGATGGCAATCGGCGTTTATTTTTACTATCGTACTCATAATATGTCAGATTATATCTTAGGCGGCCGTAAACTTGGAGCTTGGGTAACCTCCATGAGTGCAGAAGCTTCAGATATGAGTGGTTGGATGCTCATGGGCCTGCCTGGATTTGCTTATCTTGCTGGACTTAATGCTGGCTGGATTGCTGTAGGTTTGGCAATCGGTACATGGGCTAACTGGCAGTTTATCGCTCGCCGTCTGCGTAAGTATACAGAACTTGCCAATAATTCTTTGACATTACCTGACTTTTTACAAAATCGCTATTATGACAAAAGCCCATTAATTCGCATTGTAATGGCTATCTTTATTTTAATTTTCTTTATTATTTACACTTCATCAGGTTTTGTCGCTGGTGGTAAATTATTTAACACCATTTTTGACATTCCATATGAGTATGCACTGTGCCTCGGTGCTTTCGTTATCGTCTTTTATACATTTGTTGGCGGTTTCCTCGCCGTTTGCTGGACAGATTTTATTCAAGGCGTAATGATGTTTTTTGCCATCTTAATCGTACCTATTTCAGCAGCTTTTCTTTTAGGGGGTTTTTCTGAAACATATACAGCTATCTCCATCGCTCATCCAGATTTCTTCAATCCATTTTTAAAACCAGATGGAAATTTTATCACAGGATTAGAACTAATTTCTCTTTTAGCTTGGGGACTTGGCTATTTTGGACAACCGCACATTCTCGTTCGTTTTATGGCAATAAATACTTCTAACGAATTGAAAAAGGCTACTCATATTGCCATGACTTGGGTTGTTATATCACTTGCTTGTGCTGTACTCGTCGGCATGGTCGGCAGTGTATACTTAACTACACCACTCACTGGTACAAATTCAGAAACTGTATTTTTAGTGATGACTAATCAATTATTCAGTCCTTTCTGGGCAGGTATCGTCCTTTCTGCCGTACTTGCTGCTATCATGAGTACAGCTTCTTCTCAGTTACTTGTAGGTGCTTCCGCTGTAGCTCAAGATTTATATAAACAATTCATTCATAAAGATATAAAGCCACATGAACTCGTGCTCGTTACACGTCTTTCTGTAGTGGGTATCGCACTCATCGCCGTTGCATTAGGACTTGACCCGAATAACTCTATCTTAAATATCGTAGCGTACGCTTGGGCTGGTTTTGGTTCCACTTTTGGTCCTGCACTTTTATTCTCACTGTTTTGGCGTCGCACTACAAGAAATGGTATTTTAGCAGGTATGATTGTCGGGGGTGTAACCGTTTTAATTTGGAAACAAATAACTGGACTTGATATCGCCAATGTTTATCCAATTTTAAAATTATATGAAATCGTACCAGGATTTATTCTTTCTTCAATCGCTATTGTCATAGCTAGTAAACTTGATAAAGAACCATCTAAAGAAATCACTGATACTTTTGACTCCGTAAAACACAGTGATATTTAATAAATTAAAAACTAAGGGGTATAGCAAAAAGCTATACCCCTTTATTTTTTATTTATTTTAGCTAAAATAAAATTCTACTTTATATTTTATTTTTTTGCTACTTTAGCCCATGTATCACGCAAACCAACAACTCTATTAAATACGAGATTATCCATAGTGCTGTCTTTATCTACACAGAAATAGCCTTGGCGCAAAAATTGGAATTTAGTTCCAGGTGCTGCCCATTTTGCACTAGGTTCTACTTTGCAATTATTGAGTACTACGAGAGAATCAGGATTGAGTGAAGCGATGAAATCGCCATTTACTGCTCCTTCTTCATCTTTTAATAAATAATCGTATAATCTCACCTGTGCATCAAGTGCTGTCTTAGCATTTACCCAATGGATTGTACCTTTAATTTTTCTGCCAGCTGTTTTGCCGCCTGATTTAGAATCTGGATCATAAGTACAATGTAATTCTACAATATTGCCATTTTCATCTTTGATGACTTCTTCGCATTTGATGATATAGGCATTTTTCAAGCGAACTTCACCTTCTGGTTTTAAGCGGAAGAATTTTTTTGGAGCATCTTCCATGAAGTCTTCGCGTTCAATGTAGATTTCACGGCTAAATGGCATATAATGTTTGTCATCACCTGTTGGCAAGTTTTCGCATGCCATCATTTCCATTTTATCTTCTGGATAATTAGTGATGATTACTTTAATTGGGTCGAGCACTGCCATTAAACGCTGTGCATGTGCATTTAAGTCTTCGCGTACACAGTGTTCCAACATTGCTACATCTACTAAGCTATTAGCTTTAGCTACGCCGATGCGGTCGCAAAAATCGCGAATAGCAGCAGCAGTATAACCACGGCGACGTAAACCAGAAATAGTAGGCATACGTGGGTCATCCCAACCACTTACATAACCGCCTTCAACTAATTGACGCAATTTACGTTTACTCATTACCATTTTAGTGATGTTAAGGCGTGCAAATTCAATCTGGCGTGGACGAGTGTTTTTATCAAAACCTAAGTTTTCTAAAAGCCAATCGTATAATGGACGATGTTCTTCAAATTCCAAAGTACAGATAGAATGAGTGATACCTTCAATAGCATCAGATAATGGATGAGCAAAGTCATACATTGGATATATGCACCAAGCATCACCAGTGCGATGATGTTTTATATGTGCAATACGATAAATAACTGGGTCACGCATAGTTATATTAGGTGAAGCCATGTCAATTTTAGCACGCAATACTTTCTCACCATCAGCAAATTCACCGTTTTTCATACGTGTGAATAAATCGAGATTTTCTTCTACAGAACGATTTCTCCATGGGCTTTCTTTGCCTGGTTCAGTCAAAGTACCGCGGTATTCGCGAATTTGTTCTGCTGTTAAATCATCAACATAAGCTTTACCAGCTTCGATAAGTTTTATAGCGTATCCATATAATTTTTCAAAGTAATCGGAAGCGTAAAATTTGCGGTCCTTCCATGTAAAACCAAGCCATTTTACATCTTCTTGAATAGAGTCAACGTATTCTACATCTTCTTTTGTTGGATTTGTATCATCAAAACGAAGATTGCACATTCCATTATAATCTCTTGCTATACCGAAATTCAGGCAAATAGATTTTGCATGACCGATATGTAAATAGCCATTTGGTTCTGGAGGGAAACGAGTGTGTACACCTTCTGTATATTTTCCTTCTTTTAAATCTTCATCAATAGCATTATAAATAAAATTTGACGCCATTATTTTATCTCCTTTGTATCAATTAACCTTCCCAAATATCGGGAGTTTCAAGTTTCTTTTGCATGTATTCACGCAGACGATTAATACCTTTCATCATTGCTTCATCATGCGGTAAGTTACCAATGATTTCTTCTATATAATTATCATTGATTATCTGCTGAAGTGACCATGCATAGTTTATATCATAAACCCACATCAAACGGACTAATTTGCGGTCATCTTGTGTGCGCATCTTCGTATAATCGCATTGTTTGCCTTGTACGAAGAGTTCTACAAAATCTGGACTGCAACCTGTGCCATCAGTAGGGCCTAAATACGGTTTTAATACACGATAAATATCAATTTTATCTGCATCGCGAATTAATTTTGCAAATGATAAAAAGCGCTTATTATCTGTAGGTGCAATTTCTTTTGCATTGTGATTGCCAATAGCAAAATTAAGTGTTGCTAAATCATCTTCAGATAATTTTTTCATAAAGGATAAATCTTTTATCACAGATAAACCGAGTTTAGCGTGATTTTCAGATAGTGCATCATTAAATGTACGATATATCGTAAATTGACGGAAACGTCCTACATCATGAAATAAGCCAATCATCTTCGCTAAAAGTTTATCGTGTTCATTTAAACCTAAATGCTTGGCTAATCGTTCACAATTATTCGTTACTTTCCAAGTGTGTTTTTCTTTAAGCACTATACCATCGACAATTTGAGCATCATCAAAAAAAATCGTTCCAGTATTTTTTATATCTAAATGAGATTTTGCCTTTTGTGCTTCTTCTGGCGAATAAAATGATTTCATATACGTAGTCATCCACGAACTCATCTCTTGCCAGAGTTCCTGCATTTTTTTAATATCATCCATTTTTATCACCCTTTAACTTTAAAATTAAAAAATGTTACTTCTGGCGGACAACCTATTCTAAATGGGAACCAGCTACCTGCACCACGACTTACATAACCAATACAGCCATCTTGTTCAAATTTGCCAGACATATATTTAAACATTGGGAGAAGTGGTATTCCCATGAAACCAAACTGACCGCCATGCGTATGCCCTGTAAGTGTTAAATTTATTTTATTTTTAAAAGCTTCATCTAAGAAAATAGAATGATGTGCCAATAATATTTTATAAGCATTTTCTGGTACATTTTCCATTGCTTTTGCTACATATTTTTCACGCGCTTGCACAACATTCGGCGTCATATCACCATTTAAAAAGTCTACACCTAAGATATATAATGGTTTATCACCACTAAAAATTTTAACAGATTCATTGTTTAGTACTTTGATATTCGTTTTGCTTAGCTCTTCTTTTAAATGGTCTATACCGCGAAGATGTTCATGATTACCCCAGCACATATACACACCAAAAGGGAAAAATTGGGCATAGGCATTTAAAAGCTTAATCGCCTCATCATTATCACTACCTTTTGTGCTATCAAAAATATCCCCTGTTAAAACTAACATATCCGCTTTTTGCTGAATAATTTGTATTAAAACTTCTTGTAAATGTCTAACAGAAAAAAACTGTCCTAAATGCACATCAGATAATTGAGCTATCTTCAACTTACTGAGTCTTGTATATTCTCCAGCATCAATATCTACATTCGTAAATTCTATGCGACCATATTCATATAAACCGCCATATAAACTGCCAGCTATTGCTGGTACCCAAATACACCCACGCAAAAAACGTCTACGGCTTTCATCTACAGGCGTACCGCTTGTCTTTTCATATATCAATCGCAATACTTTAATTATAACAGCTAAGATTATCAAGAAAATCTGTAACATAAACCATAATATGGTTATTTTTGTTAGAACTCCCCCAAAATCTTTTGTTAAAATACCTGGATATAAAACAAAAAAAAGCACTGTTACTACTAAGTTAATACCTAGCATTTTTTTACGAGCACTCTTTTTTATACTGTGCGAAAAAATTTCACCTGACAATAAAAAACTTAAAGCCGTTATACATAACAAACAGCCTATTGTCATCACGGCAAACATAAAAATCACACCTACCTTTTTCAAAAACATTATTTTTAAATTATATCACACTTGCTTTCCAAAATAAAAGACGCTATCCTATGTTACTGTGCGGAAAATCTTGACATTTCTCTATTTTTCTTTTAGAATTAAATTATAGTTTTTGGATAACTTTTCTATTTTAATAACGATTATTGATATATTGAAAGGAGCCTTCTAGCCATGTTGGACAATAAAAAAGTGACTGAGCTCTTGCGAAAAAAAGGTTTCAAAGTTACCCCACAGCGCTTAGCTATCTACAATGTGCTGTGTAATACTAAATCTCATCCTAATGCTGAAATGATTTTTAATAAATTGCAACCTTATTATCCTACTATGAGCTTAGCAACTATCTACAAAACAGTTGATATTCTTAATGAAATCGGTTTAATAAATATTTTAAATGTTGGCGAAGACGCTTTCCGTTATGATGCAAATATGACATCCCATGCCCATATATGTTGTACTGAATGCGGTCGCATTGATGATATTATGATGAATTTTGATAATTGTGTTACTGATGTTGAAAATCAAAGTTCTTATAATATAGAAAAATACCAATTCTATTTTTATGGTGTCTGCGCTGAATGTAAAGCAAAAAAAGAAAAAGTCAGCTAAAATATCTTTAAACTAAAAATTTTAATCAAACTTTAATTAAAGTCACAGTTATTCTGTGGCTTTTTATATTGTTTTTTTCATAGTATAGTAATATACTTAAATAACGAATTGAAAATCCCATTGAAATGAGGCATTATATGCAGATATCCGTCTTAGCTAGTGGCAGTAAAGGTAATTGCAGTTTAATCCAAGCTGATGATACGGCTATTTTAATTGATGTCGGTATAAGTGCACGTCGCATAAAACAAAAACTATCTGAACTTAGTTTAGATATAGCTGATATTTCTTGTATATTAATCACACATGAACATATCGACCATATTCGCGGCTTAAAAACACTGAGTAAAAATTACCATATACCGATATATTCAAAACTTGATACATTTAAATCCATATCATTTATCAAGGATATACCGCCTGAATGCTGCCATATTTTACCTAATAATGAATTTACTGTAGGCAATTTAAATATAAATAATTTTTCCATCTCTCATGATGCAGCTGACCCAGTTGGCTATAAAGTCAAAACTAAAAACGCTAATATAACATTAGCTACAGATTTAGGCTTTGCCACTGATACAGTAAAAAAAGCATTAGATAATTCCGATATTCTGATTTTAGAAGCAAACCATGATATAAATTTATTACAAAATGGTTCATATCCATGGAATTTAAAAAAGCGTATTTTAGGCACACGCGGTCATTTATCTAATACTGATGCAGGCTTTACTTTAAAAAATTTAAATCATAAGCCACAAGAGGTAATACTCGCTCATTTAAGCGAGCAAAATAATACACCGCAAACTGCATTAAATACTATAGAAGCTATTACTCAAAAGCAAATAAATCTTCATGTTGCTTCACCTGATAAAACATTAACTTTAAATTTTAATTGATTAAAGGAGGTTTTTTAATGAAAAAACTAGTCTACCTTTTAGGTGTTTTGCTCATCGCTTCAACTACATTTTTAACAGCTTGCTCTTTTAATAGCGATAATGCAAACTCCTCAAAACAAGATGCCAATAATTCTACAACAACAGAAGCTCCAGCACCAAGCACACCGCCTTCCGATGCTCGTAATACACCAGTTGTACAAGCAGCTAAAAAAGTTGGCCCTGCTATCGTCGGCATAACAAATAAAGCAGTCGCTCGTGATTGGTTCAATCGCCAAGTAGAAGTTGACAATGGTACTGGTTCTGGTGTAATTTTCCGTAGCGATGGATATATCGTAACGAATAACCATGTAATTGATGGTGCTAAAGATATAACTGTAGCCTTATCTGACGGTCGTACTTTAAAAGCCTCCTTAGTCGGAGCTGACCCATATACAGACCTTGCTGTCATAAAAGTAGATGCTGAAAATCTTCCAACAGCAGAATTTGGCGACTCTGATGATATAATGGTCGGTGAACCTGCCATTGCTATCGGCAATCCTATGGGACTTGAATTCCAAGGCAGTGTAACGGCTGGTGTAATCAGTGCTTTAAATAGAACACTCAATATCGGTGATAACCGCGTAAAATTATTACAGACTGATGCCGCTATCAATCCTGGTAACTCTGGCGGTGCCCTTGTCAATGCTGATGGTAAAGTAATCGGTATCAACAGCGCAAAACTTGCCGCAACAGGCGTTGAAGGTATGGGATTTGCTATTCCAATAAATACAGTAAAACCAATCGTTGATGAATTAATCAACAGCGGTCATGTATCTTATCCATATCTCGGCGTAGGTGTACTCGATAAACAAACAGCAGCTCAAGCAGGTTATCGCTTAAATGTCGATGCTGGTGTCATTGTAATGCAAATTGCCCTCGGTGGCCCAGCTGATAGAGCAGGTATACAGCAGCGTGATTTAATCTTAAAAGTTGATGGCAAAGAAACAAATACAGTAGCTGATTTGCGCAATGCTATTTCTGAACATAATATTGGTGATACTATCACTATCACAATTTCTCGAAATGGCAATGTAAGTGATGTTGAAGCTACTTTGACTGAAATGCCATCTAATAGCAATTAAACCTCATGAAAATATCTATTGTAGCTGCTGGCAAAATCAAAGAAAAATACTTGCGTGATGGCATAGCTGAATTCACTAAGCGCTTAAAGCCATTCACGCAAATAGAATTTCTTGAAATAAATGAAGAAAAAATGAAAGACAATCCTTCCCCTGCTGAAAAAGCTGCTGTATTAAAAGCTGAAGGAGAACGTCTTTTGAAAAAAGTACCAGCAGGCAGTTATTTAATCGTTCTCGATGTAGTGGGTAAATCCATATCATCAGAAGAACTTTCCCAAAAAATCGATACACTCACTTTAAATGGTCACAGTCATATAACATTTTTAATCGGAGGAGCTTTTGGTTTATCTCAAGAAATTCGCGACCGTGCTGATGAGCGCATTTCTTTTTCACGTATGACATTCACTCATCAAATGATACGCCTTCTCTTGATAGAACAAATTTATCGCGCCTTTAAAATCAGTCGTGGTGAAAAATACCACTGGTAAATAAAAGCTCAGGATTTCCTGAGCTTTTTTATATCTATTTTATATCTATAATGATAATTAAAATTTTTAGCAGTATAATATTTAAGTGAGGTTTAATGATAATACCAAACGTATATAAAACATCATACTACTTATCTAAGCTAGACTATATACTAGCATAATATGCAAAATATAAAACGAGGTGATTATTTGAAAACTCCATTTCATCATATCTTTGACACTGACTCTGTAGGTCAAACAATAAATCCATTACCACTAAATCATTTATTGCGCTGGGCTAATTTAGAACAAATAGAGCCTGATACATCAAGTCCTAAAACATTATTTTTAGGTATCGACATTCAACAAGATTTTATGGATAATGGTGCTCTCGGTGTTCCTGGAGCTGCTCAAGATGTAATTCGTTTAGGTCAATTTATTTATAATAATGTAGAAAAAATATCTTCTATCATCGTATCTTTAGATACTCATGAACCTGCACAGATTTTCCACCCTTATTGGTGGGTAGACGAAGATGGCAATCACCCTACCCCCTATACTGTAATTAAACCTGAGGATTTAACAAATGGCAAATGGCATGCCATAATCGACCCGGCACTCAGTAAACATTATGTACGTCAATTAGAAAAAGTAGGCAAACAATTATGTATTTGGCCATACCACTGCATAAATGGCACTACAGGGTGGGCACTGGAAAATCAATTCAGCAATTTAATTCACTTCATGTCCGTAGCTGCTAACATTCCAATTCAAAAAATCTGCAAAGGGCAACATCCGCTTTCAGAAATGTACGGTATAATTCGCCCAGAATATTCCACGCATGACAATACGAATATAGAACTCTTAGAAAAAATTGCTACATTTGATAAAATAGTCATAGCAGGTGAAGCAAAATCACATTGCGTCTTAGAAAGTATCAAACAAATATGCGAATATTATTATGATAAATTAGATATAACACGCAAAATATATGTCTTAACTGACTGCATGAGCGATATTCCTGGTTTTGAGCAACAAAGTCAAATGGCTTATAAAATACTTGTAAGCAAATACAAAATCAATTTAGTAAAATCCACTGATAATTTCTTATAAAAAAAGCTGTTTAAGCATAAAAGGCTTAAACAGCTTTCTTTTTTATTTATATTTACGCTTTTATCTTTCTAGGTTTAATAAATATCATCACAGCCATGATAATCAAAGTTAAAAGTATAGCTGTCGATTGTCCATTTAAAATCCAAATACCTTTATTGCCGTTGAAAAATTCTAAACCTACAGTTACGATAACGCCGATTATTGCCGCAAAAATAGCGGAAAAAGCAGAACTTCTCTTCGTAAATAAACCGAACAACAATGGAGCTGTTATGGATACTGACATTAGTGAATAGAAAATAGATAATGCTGATATTACGTTTGGTAAAACAATCGCTAAACCGATACCAATTATACCTGCAAGAACAGTTACTATTCTACCGCCTTTGATTAATTTTTCATCAGAAATAGTCGGATTTATAAATGATTTATACAAATCCTTCGTAAAGGAAGTTGTTATCATATACAATACGGCATCAGCCGCACTGATTTCTGCTGAAAAAATGGCTGCAAGTGCTAATGCTGAAGCCCAAAATGGCATACATTCTTTCATTACATATGGCAGTGCCAAATCACGCTGTGGCAAATCTGGTGCAATAGCATATGCTGCCATGCCGAGTATTACAGGAATTATGGAAAATAATAACATCACAACGCCACAGAAAAATGTGCTGATGCGCACTGTCTTTTTATCTCTTGCACTATAAACTTTACCAATAAGTGCTGGTGATAAGAAAAATGATGGCATGAGCATTAAGAAAAATCCCATGATTACTGTCGTGCCAAGTCCATCAAAACTAAAATAAGCTGCGCTTTGTGTTGCATTAGCCATATTAGCTACAACTTTAGTATGTAAGCCTTCAAAACCACCTACAAAAGCCAATACAAGTGGTACAGCTACGATAAAACCAATTAATTTAACGCAAGCTTCTATTAAATTAGCATATACTGCTGATAAGAAACCGCCTGCACAAAAATATAAAACAACTACTACTGCAGCGATTAAAACGCTTGTTATCTTATCTATATCAGCTACAACAGATAAAATCCAGCCAATCCCCATCAATTGACCTGCAAAAATCGCTAAAGTACCAATTGCCATCATAAGAGAAATCAGACCACGAAAATAGCGATTATAGCGATATTCTAAATAATCGCCTAAAGTATAAAAACCATTGTTTTTTGCTATTTCCCAAATCTTTGGCCCAATCACAAACGCTAAAATAAAAGTACCAACAGCTGAGGCAATAATCCACCATGCTGCTGAAATCCCCGAAGTAAAGCCCATACCTGCCACACCTACGGTTGAACCTGCACCGATATTCGGTGCTACTAAGGTTATGAACAGTAAAAATGGTGCCATCTTTCGTCCACCGACAAAAAAGTCATCTGCTCCTTTTACACGGCGCGATATAATCACACCTACTGCAATCAATAATACAGCATAAAGAGCAATTACAAGTAAATACCAGTTCATTTTATCCTCCAGTCTTAAGCTTATTGGTCAATAACTTTCATTTTTAATTTCTAAAGTTTACTGCCATCAGCTGGCTTTAAATCTACCTCCGGAAATCATCTGCTTTACAGTCAGTATTGTTTCCGCCAAGACTATAGCTTATCTATTATAGCAAAGAAAATATCACATTAAAAGTATTTCCTTGGCTATTTTGGCATTGTAAGCGCTTTTTGCTATAATCAAAAATAAAAAAGGATTTAATATATGCAAGATAAAAATACAATTCATAATGACCAAGAAGGCATGAGAGAAGCTTTAAAAGAAGCTCAAAAAGCTTTCGATATAGGTGAAATTCCCATAGGTGCTATAATTTGCGACGATAAGGGCAATATAATTTCACGCGGTCATAATCTGCGTGAAACGACTTTCGATGCTACAGCTCATGCTGAAATTGTAGCAATAAAAAAAGCCTGCCAAAAATTAAAAAATTGGCGGCTTTCTGATTTAACACTCTATGTCACCATTGAACCATGTCCCATGTGTGCTGGCGCTTTATTTATGAGCCGTATTAAACGCCTTGTTTATGGTGCAACTGATTGGCGAGCTGGTGGCTGTGAATCAGTTTTTAACATCGTAAACAATCCTTATCTCAATCATCAAATTGAAACACGTGCTGGTGTCCTAGAAGATGAATGCAGCTCAATCGTAAAAAACTTTTTTAAACAAGCTAGATAAAATATTTAAAAATCAGTGTCATTTATTTTTGTTTCTACAGCTTTCATCGCATCAAGTGTGCGCTTTAATAAATCATCTAACTCCCAATCAAGCATCTTCGCACCCTGTTTTATGATATCACGTGAACAACCAGCAGCAAATTTCTTATCTTTGAATTTCTTTTTAAGGCTCTTTAATTCCATATCTTGAACTGATTTTGATGGGCGCATGAGTGCAGCAGCTCCAATTAAACCAGTCAATTCATCTGTAGCAAATAACACTTTTTCCATAATATGTTCTGGCTTTACATCACTACAAATACCATATCCATGACAGCATACAGCATGAATTAATGCGCTATCTGCTCCGTTTTCAGATAATATCTCTACTGCTTTTTGACAATGTTCTTCTGGATACATTTCAAAATCTATATCATGCAACAAGCCTACGATTTCCCAAAAATCGGCTTCATCTTCATATCCTAAATCAAAAGCAAAATAACGCATGACAAGCGAAACCGTGCGCGCATGTTGTAAATGAAATTCTTGTTTATTATATTTTTTCAATAATTCATATGCTTGTTTCTTCGTAAACATATATTTTCACCTCATAAAATACACTACTTTATACACGTATAATGATATATATTTAACAAAAAATTTTTAATTCCTTTTAAATACAGCTAAAATTTTTAAGGCTAATTTAAAGGAATTTCAAAATCTACTAGCGAATAATATACTTAAAGTTCAAGAATTTAGGTGGTAAATATGCCGGATATTAAGCGTATCTTAGTACCTGTAAACGGTACAGAAGAATCTACTAAAGCTTTAAAATTAGCTGATACTTTAGCACAAATTTATAATGCTGAAATTGCTTTACTATTAGTAACTTACTTTAATGAAAATACTGATGATAAAGCAAACGAAGATTCTTGGCTTGCTACGCCTTTTACCGGTTCTGTTGCCCAATATTCTCATAATGTGCTTGACAACGCTCGTCATTATCTTTCTGCAAATTTACAAATAAGCACTCATAATTTAAGTGGACAACCTAAATTTAAAATTTTAGAATTTGCTCAAATATATTCTGCAGATATCATCATTATGGGCTGTAGAAATTTAAGTTTTTTTGACAGCATTTTAAAAGGCAGCGTTAGTCGCTATATTCTTGAGAAATCAACTTGTCCTGTAATAATTGTAAAATAAACTCTGGAGGGATTCCTTATGACAGATATTAAACGTATTTTAGTTCCAGTAGACGGTTCTGAAACTGCTGAAAGAGCTATTGATGAAGCAGTTGCTATTGCTGAAATTTACGGTAGTGAAATTCACATTCTCTATGTAGCAAATATCAATCAGTTAGCTATCAATGCTTGCTTATCTGATGCTATCTTAGAAGCTGTAAACAAAGCTGGCAATGAAATATTAGAAAAAGCAGCTAGTAAAATACCTGATAAAATCAATGTAATCACTACTTCTGAAACAGGTTCTCCTTCTGTTACCATCACTGATTTTGCTGATGAAATTAAAGCTGACCTCATAGTCGTTGGTAGTCGTGGACTTGGTCTTGTAAAAGGCGTACTCTTAGGTTCAGTAAGTCAATACGTCGTTGAACATGCTCCATGCCCTGCTTTAGTTGTAAAATAAATTTAAACTAAATGACTCCTTAAAATTAGCTGTTTTAATTTTAAGGAGTTTTTTTAATGCAATTTTAATCGTTTTTTAATTTTAATCTATTTTTTATATGATATGCTAAAAACAAGAATACAGATTAACACCATCACTGAAAGGATGTGTATATATATGAAACAGTCGTTAAGAAAAAAAATCTCAGCCGCTTTGCTCGTTGGTTGTACAACATTAGTTCTCGGCAGTACTGCTTTTGCCGCTCCTAATGATAATCAGCTACCACCGCCAAAACCTAATCAGACTATGGTAGCACCACCACCACATATCAATATTGATAAATTTAAAGATTACAATCAACAATTCCAGCAAGAATATTCATGGATGTACACAAAAACTCGCCACGAAGCAGCCAATACATTTGTTCAAATAGATGAAGCTGTTGATAATAATAAAATTTCTGAAACTCAAGCCAATAAATTAAAGAAAAAAATGATTTCTTTCTATAAAGACCAGCAAAAAGCTCTCGATGAAATACGTAAATTAGAAAAACCAGAAGCTGCACAATATCGCCGTGAAAATCGCGATGATTTATCTTTACACGCTAATTTTGCAAGTCTTTCCGAAAGCACAACAATCCCTGTTTCCACATTAAAAGAAATCTTACGTCCGATGCCTCCTAAACATCCAAACAAAGTTAAACCACCAAAAGATAATTTAGACCAAAGACTCAGAGATTTCACTAATAAATTAATCCAAGAAGGTAAAATTTCTCAACAAGAAGTCGATAGCATAGGCGATTTCATTCAATCCGGTCATGACAAATTCAAACAAATGGACAAAGCACAACGCGACGAACTCATGAACCAATACAGAAATATGACGGATGATGAAAGATTAAAACAATTCTCTGATGGAACAGGTATTTCTGTTGAACGTTTACAAGAAATTTTCAACATCTTCAAAACAGAAATGAATAATAAACTTTCTCAAACCTCTCCAGAATAATATATATGCTCAATGAACACAAAAAAGGCTAGATGAAAATTCATCTAGCCTTTTACTATATTTAAAATTATAAATATCTAACGTAAATATACGCACTGGAAATGATTATAGATAATATCATTAGTGGAAATGCTATTTTTAAATAATCCACGAATGTCAATTTAACGCCATTTGCACTAGCCATACCAGCAACAACGACGTTCGCACTAGCGCCAATCAATGTACCATTGCCACCTAAGCAAGCACCGAGTGATAATGCCCACCAAAGTGGTTCGAGATTTGTTATACCCATAGCGCCCATTTCTTTTATCATTGGAATTAAAGTTGCTACAAATGGAATGTTATCAATGAATGCGGAAGCTATTGCACTGAGCCATAAGATGAGCATAGTAGTAGTAGTTACGTTTCCTTCAGTGATTTTCATTGCTTCTGCTGCCATAGCTTTGATTACACCTGTTTCAACAAGACCGCCAACGAGAATGAACAAACCTACAAAGAAGAAAATAGCGAGCCATTCCAATCTGCTTAAAATGCTAACAATTGCAGTTTCACGAGTGCTGATACTTATGAGCATCAATAAAGCTGCACCACTTAAAGCTACTGTTGCAGATTCTAAACCGAGTTGAGAATGTAATACGAATGTGATAATAGTAATTGCCAATACAAACAAGCATTTTTTCAAAAGTGTTGTATCTTTTAATTCCTTCTTTTCATTCATATTCATTACTTCTTTTTGAAGTTCAGGTTTAGTTTTAAGCTGTTTGTGATATATACCTACTAAAATAGCTACTGTCACAACGAAGATTACAATACAGATATCACCTAAATTTGTTAAAAATGCCATGAAATCCAATTCTGGCACAGCACTACCTATCATGATATTAGGTGGGTCACCGATTAAAGTCGCTGTACCTCCAATATTAGATGACATTATCTGTGCGATTAAAAACGGTTTAACTGGAACTTTGAGCTTTGCTGTAATACCAAATGTTACAGGAACAGTAAGTAAAACTGTTGTTACATTATCTAAGAAAGCTGAGCAAACTGCTGTTAATGCAGCTAATACAATCAGTAACTTTACAGGATTTGCCTTTACTTTTTTAGCTGACCAAATCGCCAAATAATTAAATAAACCTGTTTCACTTGTGATATTAACAATTATCATCATACCAATTAAAAGCCCTATTGTATTAAAATCAATATGACTTATCGCTTGTTCTTGGCTTAAAATTCCCAATAAAATCAACAACATCGCACCTGTTAAACCAACGACTGTACGATGTATTTTTTCTGAAATAATAAGCATATACGCCACTACAAAAATAGCTATGGCTATGTAAGCAGCTGTCCCCAAGATAAATCCCTCTCTTTCCAAAAACTAATCAATAAAGTTATAGATTGTACATACTAAGTGCTAAATCACTTAAATAGGATTTATAAAATACCCTTTCATGGTCTTTTAAATAAAATCTTGGTACACGGCGCGATATCATACAAGTAATTTCATAATTAATTGTACCGAGTTTATCAGCTAATTCATCAGCCAAAATACATTCATTGCCCTGTGTGCCAAATATCACTACCTCATCACCCACCTTTACATCTGGTATATCAGTGACATCGACCATACATTGGTCCATACAGATATTGCCGACAACTTTTGCTCTCTTTCCATGAATTAAAACTTCTGCCTTGCCAGATAAAAGACGCGTATATCCATCAGCATAACCCACAGGGATAGTGGCAATAGTTCTTTTACTATCTGCAATATATTTATGACCATATCCTATTCCTTCACCTGCATTGACAGTTTTTACCAAAGTCACTTCACATTTAAAACTCATCGCTGGTTTTAATCCTATATGTTTGATATCCACTTCATCAGATGGTGCCATACCATACAATATTACACCTGCTCGCACCATATCATAATGATACTGCGGTAAATCAATTATGGCTGCACTATTAGCACAATGATGTACATTTATTTTTACATTCTGTTTAGCCAATTCATCACAAACCCATTTAAATCTTTGATATTGTTTATGTGTGAATGTTTTATCTGTAGTATCAGCTAAACAAAAATGTGTAAAAATCCCTTCTAAAACTACATTTGGCAACTTACTAATTTTCACGATTTCTGCCACGCTATCACTATTTGGTCTATAACCAATTCTTTCCATACCTGTATCAATAGCTATATGAAAAGCTACTTTACTATTTTGTTTTACTGCTTCAGCAGAAAAGATTTTAGCTTCTTCATAATCATACATACAAACATCTACATTATAAGCAATAGCTTCACTAGCACGTGCTGGGTCAGTATAACCTAAAATAAAAATAGGAGCTGTTATACCGTGATGTCTGAGTTCAATTGCTTCATCAAGGCGTGCTACAGCAAAACGAGTTGCACCATTTTCAAGTAAAGTTTTTGCTAGTGCCACTGAACCATGACCATAAGCATCAGCTTTCACTACTGCTGCAACTTCCTTTGATTTACTTAAATCGCGAATAATACGCATATTTTGAGCTATTACATCTAAATCAATTTCAGTCCATAATAATTTTGTCATTCCATGCTCCATCATAAATCAGCCTCCACGTTGTCCTTTCTTGGCTTAATTTTTTTCATATTTACGAATGCGCAAATTTAAACCATATTGCTCGCAAACTTTTTTACATGCTGCAATTTCTGCTTCGCCAATAATATCCACTATTGTCACAACGACATTTGGAATGTATTTTTTACATTGGCTAGCAAATTCCAACATAGCATTATATGATTTTATACCAAAACGACTACGTGTAACATCTAAATATTTTTGTGCTGTCGATTCATTTAAACTAATGGAAATCGTATTGAGCAAGCCTTCAAACATCGGAGCTGTACTTTTACCAAATTCCAAATCACTAAGTCCATTCGTATTCATGCGAACTTTCATTTGTGGATATTTTTCACGAATGAATTTCAATACTTTTATTAAATCATCAAGACGAATAGTAGGTTCACCAAAGCCACAGATTACAATTTCTTTTACATTATCCATTGGAGCATTTAAAAAGGCTTGTTTTATTTCTTCTACTGAAGGTTCACCATCTTTAAGCCATAATTTATGGTCTTCTTTTAAATGGCGCAAACAAAATGTACAGTTACAATTACATCTATTAGTTATATTTACGTACATATTAAATTTTTCTGTAGGATACATTTTTATCTTTTCACTGAAATCAATATATCCATTATCCTGCAAAGTGTATAAAATCATAGATATATATCCTCTTTTCTTAGTCTCAATATAATTATAAAGCAATTATAGTCGTTTAATCTTGAAAATTCAACATACAAAGCTACTCATTACTTTACAAAATTTGCCTTTTTCAGCAAAAAAGCTATTGCACTAAGACTATTAGTACAATAGCTTTTATTTTTATTTTAATTCTGTTAGATACTCTTCAAAACATAAACCATAATTCCAAGGAACTTGCATTGAATTTGTATATAGCATTGCTTTACCAACAAAATCTGCTGCTTTTTGTACTGCACTGATTAAGCTTTCACCTTTGACAAGTGCAGCAGCTACTATAGCTACAAAAGCATCACCTGTACCAGAATGTTCTTCCGGTACACGTTTATTTTTTTGCAAATACGAATTTTTTCCTTGTTCGTATATATAATTGTAGACAGTATCTCCATCTACTAAACCAGTTATGATTATCTGTTTTGGCCCTTGAGCATTTAAAGCTTTTGCCATTTTATCAAGTTCTTCTTGACTAGGCATTTTATCTGGATAAGACAAATCTAAAAGCTGACAAACCTCTGTCAAATTAGGCGTTATCACATCAGCTACAGAAAGCAATTTGCGCATTTCCAAACATAAAGCTTCGTCATACGAAGAGTACAATCTACCGCCATCACCCATTACAGGGTCTACAATAAACAGTGTATTTTCTCGTTTAAATCGTTTAGCAAATTCTAGTACAAGACCAATCTGTTTCTTAGAACTTAAAAATCCACTTACAATGCCATCAAATTCTAAATTGAGTCGTTCCCAATTCGTCATATATTCTTCCATATGGCGTGTATAATCATCCATATAATAAACAGGAAAACCTGTATGAGCTGATAATATTGCCGTAGGAAGAGGACAAGCTTGTATTTTCATGGCTGATATCAACGGCAACTGCACTGTGATTGAGCAACGACCAAAACCCGTTATATCATTAATTAGCGCAATACGCTTCTGTCTATTCAATATTGATTACTCCAAAACTGCACCTGTGTTTGCAGATGTTGTAAGTTTAGCATAGCGAGATAAATAGCCTGTTTTTACTTTTGGTTCTGGTTTTACCCAAGCAGCTTTGCGTTTTGCCATTTCTTCATCACTTACAAGTACATTGAGTTTACGTGCTGGAATGTCGATATCGATGATATCACCATCTTGAACATAAGCGATTGGGCCACCTGCCATAGCTTCTGGAGAAACGTGTCCAATGCATGCACCGCGAGTTGCACCAGAGAAACGACCATCTGTGATGAGTGCTACTTTTAAGCCCATACCAGCGATAACAGCTGTAGGATTGAGCATTTCACGCATACCAGGGCCACCTTTTGGTCCTTCATAGCGAATTACAACTACATCGCCATCTTTAATTTTACCACCAGTGATAGCTTCGATAGCTTCTTCTTCAGAGTTAAAGCATTTTGCTGTTCCTTTGTATGCGAGCATATCTTCTTGTACAGCACTTTCTTTAACAACAGCATTATCTGGGCAAAGATTACCTTTTAAGATAGCAATACCGCCAGTTTTACGATATGGATTATCTACAGTTCTGATTACATCTGGACGAAGAATTTCTGCATCTTTAATTCTATCACCAATCGTACCAGTTACTGTTTTTGCATCTAAATGAATGAGACCTTTTTTGCTAAGTTCATGCATTACTGCACTGATACCGCCTGCTTCATTTAAATCTTGCATATGATGAGTGCCTGCTGGGCTCAATTTAGTGATGTATGGAGTTTTAGCACTGATTTCATCAAATAATTGTGCAGGAAGAGAAATGCCTGCTTCATGTGCAATAGCAGTTAAATGAAGAACTGTATTGGAAGAACCACCGATACCCATATCTACAGTAATAGCATTTTCAAATGCTTCTTTTGTTAAGATATCACGTGGTTTTATATCTTTAGCGATTAAATCCATGATTACATTACCAGCTTTTTTAGCAAGTGCTACACGTGCACCGATATAAGCAGCTGGAATTGTACCATTGCCAGGAAGACCCATACCTAAAACTTCAGTGAGGGAATTCATGGAGTTTGCTGTGAATAAACCAGAACAAGAACCGCAACCTGGGCAAGCATGAGCTTCTAAGTCATGTAATTCACATTCTGTCATTTTACCAGCTACATATTTACCAGCAGCTTCAAATGTAGTACTAAGGTCAACTACTTTACCTTTATAATTACCAGCGAGCATAGGGCCACCGCTTACTACGATACATGGAATGTTAAGACGAGCGGCTGCCATGAGCATACCAGGAACGATTTTATCGCAGTTTGGAATGAGTACAAGACCATCAAAAGCATGTGCAGTTGCCATAGCTTCAATGGAGTCAGCGATAAGTTCACGACTAGCTAAAGAGAATTTCATGCCAGGATGACCCATGGCGATACCATCGCAAACACCGATTGCAGGAAATTCTATTGGTGTACCACCAGCAGCAGCTACACCGAGTTTTGCTGCATCAGCGATTGTACGCAAATGAATATGACCTGGAATTATTTCATTAAATGCATTAACTATACCTACTAAAGGTTTTTTCAAATCATCTGCACTGTAACCCATAGCACTGAATAATGTACGATGAGCAGAGCGAGTTGGGCCTTTTTTTACTAAATCACTTCTCATTATTAAACCACCTTATCTTGAATTATTAAATAGGTTTCCTTCTATTATATATCATTTTTTTAGATATTACTCTAGCTAAAATAATATAAACCCCATTAAACAAAAAAACATTTAGTGCAATATAATAAATTTGTAAAAACCTTCTATATTATATTGCACTAAATTTAAATTTCATAAATTGATATTTTCTCTAATAATATATTAATGTTCCATACGGTTGATAGCACTGATTAAAGCTTTTACAGAAGACGTGATAATATCTGTATCCATGCCTGCGCCCCAAGAGATTTCTCCATTTTCAGCAGTAATACCGATATAACTCATCGCACGTGATGTTGCACCGATATCCATAGCATGTTCACTATATGTCAAATTAGTATATTTAATGCCAAATTCTTTTTGTAAAGCATTGCTTACAGCATCTAAACGGCCATTTCCTTCGCCTTCAATAGTTTTTTCTTCGCCATGAACACTAATATGAATTTGACCTTTAATTGAACCATCTTGTTGTTTTGACAAAGAGAAATCAATTAATTTATATGGTTCTTCTACATTTACATATACATCATGGAAAATTTTATAAATTTCATCTGGCATAAGTTCTTTATGTTTATGGTCAGACACATCTTTTACACGATAGCTAAAATCTTCACGCATTTTTTTAGGAATATCCAAACCATAGCTTTGTTCCATTACATAAGCTACGCCACCTTTACCAGATTGGCTGTTAATACGAATAACATCAGCATCATAATGACGACCAACATCTTCTGGGTCAATTAAGAGATATGGTACAGTCCAATGTGGTTCTTTATGTTCTTCGCGCCATTTCATGCCTTTAGCGATAGCATCTTGATGTGAACCAGAAAATGCTGCAAATACGAGTTTTCCAGAATATGGCTGACGTTCATAAACGTGCATACGTGTTACGCGTTCATACATTTCAATGAGGTCTGTCATATGAGAAAAATCAAGTTTAGGGTCAACGCCAAGTGCAAACATATTCATAGCAATTGTTACGATATCAGCATTACCTGTGCGTTCACCATTACCAAATAATGTACCTTCAATACGGTCAGCACCAGCTAAAATACCCATTTCAGAATCAGCAACACCTGTGCCTCTATCATTATGTGGATGAAGTGATAATATAACGTTATCACGATATTTAAGATTTTGAGAAATATATGCTACTTGAGAAGCATATACATGTGGCATAGACATCTGTACTGTTGCTGGCAAATTGATGATTGCTTTTCTATCAGCTTGTGGTTTCCAAATATCAAGTACACCATTGCATACATCAAGTGCATATTCTGGTTCTGTACCAGTAAAGCTTTCTGGTGAATATTCAAAACGATATTTAGCTCCAGCTTGTTCTGTAAGCTCTTTCAACATAATTGCACCATCAATAGCGATTTTTTTAATATCTTCTTTTGATTTTTTAAATACTTGTTGACGCTGAGCTACAGAAGTAGAGTTATATACGTGTACAATTGCATTTTTTACACCATCTAAAGCTTCAAATGTTCTTTTAATGATGTGTTCACGAGCCTGAGTTAATACCTGAACTGTTACATCATCAGGGATTAAATCTTTTTCTACAAGAGTACGCAAAAATTCATATTCAGTTTCAGAAGCTGCTGGAAAACCAACTTCAATTTCTTTAAATCCTATAGCAACCAAATGTTTATAAAACTCTATTTTTTCATCAAGACTCATCGGAATGATAAGTGCCTGATTGCCATCACGAAGGTCTACACTGCACCAAATTGGTGCTTTATCTGGATATTCTTTTTTTGCCCAATTCATATCCACAACAGGTGGCATAAAATAACCTTTAGTGTATTTATTCACATTCATCATTGAAAGATTCCTCCATTTACTAAATTTATATAATAAAAAAAGCTTCCATCTCCACCAGAGACGAAAGCTATTACTTACGCGTTACCACTCTTATTCATGCAGCATTAAAATACTGCATGCACTCATTATCCTTTATAACGGTCAGGTTCCGGCTTTTCCTACTAACTATCAACCATAGCTTTCAGTCAGCTACTCCAAGGTGAGTTCAAAATTTCATTCCTACTGTTTTGCACCAATCAACAGCTCTCTACAAGTTCAAAAATTTTTACTAATCCTTTTCACGGTATTTTATATTTTAAGTCGCTGATTAATACCTTACCATATAGGATAATTTTTTGCAAGAGTTTAGTATACAAATTTACATTTTATTTTAAAGAATTGACATCTTTATAAAAATCTTTCACTGCTCGATTAAACATATCATATGCCTTTTTTTCATCTTCTCTATTATCTACTCTTTCAAAGATAGTATTATCTTCTTTATCTTTTAATACAAATTTAGCTGAAAAATACTGCGTATAATAATAATACCCTGGATTAGTCACTATTACAGGAATTGTCACAGATGACATTTTTCCATCTTTATCTTTATGACTAATCGTTTGATTTTGTGTAACTTTTTGTTCATTTGCCCAATGTTTATTCGTTCCCCAACTTAACATCTTTATGGACAATACTGCATCTGCCATATCTTTATTATTCACAAGTTTATATTTTTTCATATATTTTCTATTCTCATTTAAAGATTGTAGAATTTTTAAATTCTCTAAATCTGAAAATGATACACCATCATTTTTATCTATATCGTATTCAATATATATTTTCTGTATTTTATCTATATCATAATCTTCTGCTTTCCATTCAGCCTGTTCAGCACTAACCACCGTTACTGACAACAAAATACACATCATAATAACCATAGAACTCAAATATTTTTTCATTACACCATCTCCTTTATATTGGTTTCTTTTTTCTATAGAAAAATTTTATCATAAGTATTAGTATAAACCAATATTTATTTTTTAATAAAACTTCTATACTACTAAACTAAAATATTTTTCTTAAAATCATCGCCCACTAAAAATACATCTATAAAATACTATTTGTAATAAATTTTTACAAAAAGCCAATAAAAAACATTACTCTTGACAAATTTTTTTTATTTGTAATATTATATCTTTTAATGATATTGTTAATTTGTTAACTTAAAATAAAATTTGGAGGGATATTCCATGGGAATGACAATGACAGAAAAAATTCTGGCAAAACATGCTGGAGTTTCTCAGGTAACACCGGGACAGCTCATTACTTGTGACCTCGATATGGTTCTTGCTAATGATGTAACGGCTCCACCTGCAATTAAAGAATTTGAAAAAATCGGTAAACCTGTATTCGATAATACAAAAATTGCTCTCGTACCAGACCACTTTACACCTAACAAAGATATTAAATCAGCTGGTCTTTCTAAAATCGTGCGTGATTTTGCTCATAAAAACAATATTGTAAACTACTTTGAAGTAGGTCGTGTCGGCATTGAACACGTTATCTTACCAGAAAAAGGTATCGTAGCTCCTGGTATGCTCACAATTGGCGCTGACTCCCATACATGTACATATGGCGCTCTCGGCGGTTTCTCCACTGGCGTAGGTTCTACAGACCTCGGTGTTGCTCTCGCTACTGGTCAAGCTTGGTTTAAAGTTCCTGAAAGTATTAAAGTAAATATCACAGGCAAAAAACCAGCTAATATCTGCGGTAAAGATGTAATGCTCACATTAATCGGCATGATTGGCGTAGATGGCGCTTTATATAAATCTCTTGAATTTGCAGGCGATGGCATCAGTGAACTTTCTATGACTGACCGTTTAACTATCGCTAATATGGCTATTGAAGCTGGTGCTAAAAACGGCATATTCCCAGTTGATGAAAAAACTCTTGAATATATCAAAGACCGCGTAACTAAACCATATGAAGTCGTATCTGCTGACCCAGATGCTAAATATTGCCAAACAGTAGAAATCAATCTTTCTGAATTAAAACCTGTTGTAGCGTTCCCTCATCTTCCAGAAAATACACATACTGTTGAATCCATTAAAGAACCTATCACTATCGACCAAGTTGTAATCGGCTCTTGTACAAATGGCAGATTGGAAGACCTCGCAATCGCAGCTTCTATTCTCAAAGGACATAAAGTTCATCCACATGTTCGTTGCATCATTATTCCTGGTAGTCAACAAGTGTACTTAGATGCTATTCATGCTGGTTATATCGATACATTTATCGAAGCTGGCGCCGCTGTAAGCACACCTACTTGCGGTCCTTGCCTCGGTGCTCATATGGGTATCATGACTGCTGGCGAACGTTGCGTTTCCACTACAAACCGTAACTTCCGCGGTCGTATGGGACACGTTGACAGTGAAGTTTATTTAGCAGGCCCATTCGTTGCGGCAGCTAGTGCAATTTTAGGCAAAATAGCAACTCCTGAGGAGGTTAAATAAAATGGCAGAAAAATTAGAAGGAAAAGTTTGGCGCTATGGCGACAATATTGATACAGATGTAATTATTCCAGCTCGTTATTTAAATTCATTTGACCCAAAAGAACTCGCTTCTCATTGCATGGTGGACATTGATGAAACATTTGCCACTAATGTACAAGCAGGCGATATCATGGTCGGCGGCAAAAACTTCGGTTGTGGCTCTTCTCGTGAACATGCTCCAGTTGCAATCAAAGCTAGTGGCATCACTGTTGTAATCGCTGCAAGCTTTGCACGTATTTTCTACAGAAACAGCATTAACACAGGTCTTCCACTTTTAGAAATCGGCGATGATGTAGAAAAAATCCATGCTAATGATAAATTACGCGTTGATATTTCTACTGGTACTATTGAAAATTTAACCACTGGTGATACATTCCATGCCGTTCCACTTCCTGGATTTGTTCAAGAAATCGCTAAAGCTGGCGGACTTATAAACTATATTAAACAGAAAGGTTAATGTTCATGAGCAGAAAAATCGTTGTAATTCCTGGCGATGGCATTGGCAGTGAAATCACTGACAGCGCTGTAGCCGTTTTAAAAAAAGTATCTGAAAAATACAATTTAGATTTAGAATTCGAAACACATCCAGCAGGTGGTACAGCTTATGATTTATGCGGTACTCCACTTCCTGATGAAACTTTAAACGCAGCTAAAGCAGCTGATGCTGTATTATTCGGCGCAGTTGGCGGGCCAAAATGGGACAATGTAGACCCAGCACTTCGTCCAGAAAAAGCTGTTTTAGGACTTAGAAAAGGCCTTGGTCTTTATGCTAACCTTCGCCCTGTTAAAGTGGCTGATGCACTCGTTGAATATTCTCCACTTAAAGAAGATATCGTCAAAGGCACAGATATTTTAATCGTGCGCGAATTAATCGGTGGAATTTACTTTGGTGATAAATGTGAAAGTGAAATTCACAACGGTGCTGAACGCGCTTGGGACTTAGAAAACTATTCCGTACCAGAAGTTGAACGCATTGTAAAATTCGCTATGGAAGCTGCTAAAAAACGCAGAAACAAAGTAACTTCCGTTGATAAATCCAACGTTCTTGCAACTTCCAGACTTTGGAGAAGAACTACAGCTAAAGTTGCTGAAAATTATCCAGAAGTTGCACTTGATAATCTTTATGTAGATAACTGTGCTATGCAGCTTGCTATCAATCCATCTCAATTTGATGTAATTGTTACAGGCAATCTCTTTGGCGATATTTTAAGCGATGAAGCAGCTGTTTTAAGTGGTTCTATCGGCATGTTACCATCTGCAAGCATCGGTTTTTCTACTAGCCTTTATGAACCAATTCATGGTTCTGCACCAGATATTGCAGGCAAAGGCATTGCAAATCCAGTTGCTACAATTTTATCTGCTGCTATGTTACTTCGTTATTCTCTCAATGAAGATAAAGCTGCTGATGATATTGAACAAGCTGTAGATAAAGCTTTAGCTCAAGGATATCGCACATTAGATTTATATAAAGAAGGCTTCAAAAAAGCTGATACAAAAACTATGACTGAAGCTATTTTAAATAACATAGATTAAAATCTAATCCTTGAATATATAAAATCTATATTTAAATCGATTTTGTTTATATTTTGTATTGACAAACTTTTAAAAATCTAATATAATTTTTTTGCTAGGACTTATATACATTCTTTACTCACCCCTTAGTATAATACTAAGGGCTTTTCTTTTAATAAAAAAAGCCGGACATCTGTCCGGTTTTTTTATATACTCAAATCTGGTCGAGGATATTTGCGATAATTAAGTGGTGTATCATTATAAGCCTTCTTAAACTGATGACAAAAAGATGACACATCATTAAAACCACAAAGTTCAGCAATCTCCATAATTGAAAGCTGAGTACATTCTAATTTATTTACAGCCACTCTTAAACGAAAATTTAGCAAATACTTTTGCGGTGAAATACCACATTCCTTTTTAAACAAGCGATATAAATACGTTCTATCTATATTTAGATAATTTGATATATCGGCTATAGTGATATTCTTATTATAATTTTCAAAAATATAATCTATAGCTTTTTCTACGTAGATAGATTTTACATTTTCTTTTTTTAATTCTTTTTTCATATGAGCAAAAAAATTGTACAGTAAACTCAACATTGTATATTTATTATGTTTGTTACGTCTGCAAGAAAACACAAATTTGAGTAAAGCATTTCTAACTTTTCCATCACTTTTATCAAAAAATAATAAATTGTTCTCGGAAAAACCACAATCTCGTAAAATATCTGGCACATCATAGCCGTCTATACAAATCCAGCAATATTCCCAAGGCTCGTCTTTATCCGCTGTATATGTAGTAATAACGCCTGGTCTTATCAAAAATATCGTATTTTCCCCAATTTCATAACAAGTATTTTGAGCATCATTAATCCATAATTTGCCCTTTCCTTTTGTCACATAATGCAATAAATAATGCTGTCTTATAGCTGGCCCAAAACTATGTAACGATTTACAAATTTCCCAACCACCATAATATAAAGTGAGCGCTCTACTCAATGTTGTTGTATTATTAAAAAAGTCATACGTACCTCGAAATTCCATAAACTATGCCTCGAATTCTCATATTTTTTTCCTCTAGTCAAAATAAAAACAAAAAATAAAAAAAAATAAAAAAATTTGCTAAATAATTCATTAATAATATTTTCTTATATAATAAACTATTTCCATTATATATGCAACATCTAACCAAAAAATGTATATATATACTTGACTTATGTATATGGAATTGATACCATATATATGGAAACAGTTCCATATATTACATAAAAGGAGTAGTTCGTATGCAAAATTTAAAATTAACTAGCCCTATACAAGGCAAATTAATTCCCTTAAATGAAGTCAAAGACCCTGCCTTTGCTAGTGGAGCTATGGGCGCGGGCGTCGGTATTATTCCAAGCGAAGGAAAGGTATTTGCTCCATTTGATGCTAAAGTAGAAGTTTTATTTGAAACAAAACATGCAATTGGCTTAACTGGAGTAAATGGAGAAGCTATTTTAATCCATATTGGCATTGATACAGTAAATTTAAACGGTGCTCCTTTTAACAATCTTGTAAATCAAGGAGATACTGTAAAAAAAGGTGATTTGCTCTTAACATTTGATATCGAAGCAATAAAAAAAGCAGGCTACGATGTAACTACACCTTTTTTAATCACAAATGCTTACGATTACAATGAAATCATAATCGAAAATGATGCACAAAGCTTAATCGCACAAGCAGATAAACAAACTAAAATAGCAGAAGAAAAATCTGATGAAACTTCCGCGCCAGATACTGCAAATAATGAAGAAGCAAATGATAAATACGCTAATTTATCTAAAGAAGAATGCGTTGCAGCTGAAATTTTAGACAATATCGGCGGTAAAGATAATATTCGCTCTGTAGAACACTGTGCTACACGTTTGCGCTTAATCTTAAACGACAAAACAAAAATCAATGAAAAAGCCATTGAAAATATCGACGGCGTAAAAGGACAATTTTTCGCAGCAGCTCAATATCAGATAATTTTAGGCACTGGTTTTGTCAATAAAGTTTATGATGTTGTGATAAAGCAAACAGGAAATTTTAATAGTAACAATAAAGCTGAAGCGTATGCTCAAATGTCCATGTCCCAAAAAATTTCCCGTACATTAGGCGATATCTTCGTTCCTATCATTCCTGTATTAGTTGCCACCGGTCTTTTCATGGGTATTCGCGGTACTTTAATGAGCCTTGGTTTTGAATTCAGCGATAATTTCTTAATGATATCTCAGATTTTAACCGATACGGCATTCGCATTTTTGCCAGCACTTGTTACATGGTCAGCCATGAAAAAATTTGGCGGAACACCAGTAATAGGCATTGTCCTCGGTTTGATGCTCGTAGCACCACAATTGCCAAATGCTTATGCTATCGCCGCTGGAACAGTTGACCCTTTGTATTTTAATATCTTAGGCATAAACATTCCTGTAGTTGGCTATCAAGGTTCTGTTTTACCTGCTTTGATTTTGGGTATTGTTGCTTCCAAATTACAAGCGTATTTGAAGAAAATCATACCTGATGTAATTGATTTAATCGTCACACCATTTTTGACTTTATTCATCTGCATGATTTTAGGACTTTTAATCATTGGACCAATCATGCACACAATTGAATTATTTATATTTGATGCTGTAAAAACCTTCCTTGAAATGCCATTCGGTATCGGTGGCTTTGTTGTCGGCGGTCTACATCAAGTAATCGTCGTAAGTGGTATCCACCATGTATTCAACGCTTTAGAAATCGAATTATTATCCTCTACAGGAAAAGATATGTTCAATGCTATCATCACTGGCGCTATCGTTGCCCAAGGAGGTGCTGCTCTCGCTGTTGCTTTTCGCACTAAAAATAAGAAAAAACGTACTATGTATATATCTTCCATCATTCCTGCATTTTTAGGTATAACTGAACCTGTAATCTTCGGTATCAATCTGCGTTTTATGAAGCCATTTATCTGTGGTTTAGTAGGCGGTGCTTGCGCTGGTGCTACAGCTAGTTTATTAAAACTTGCTGGAACTGGTATGGGCATCACTGTTATCCCTGGTACATTGTTATACATGGATAGATTGCCTGCATATCTTCTCGTTAATTTCATCGGTCTAGTTGTTGCTTTTATCTTAACTGTGGTATGCTTTAAACCAGAAGAATAATAAAAGCAAAGGAATGACTTTATCATGAATAAAAAAATTACCATACAAGAAATAGCTACTATGGCAGGGGTGGCAAAAAGCACAGTATCCCGCTATTTAAATAATGGATATGTGAGTAAAGAAAAAGCTGCTCTTATTGATAAAGTTATAACGCAAACAGGTTATAAATCAAATTTTTTTGCTAGACGTTTAAAGACAAAAAACAGTAAATTAATCGGCATTGTAATGCCTCGTCTTGACTCATTTTCTGCCAGTAAATTGCTCGCTGGCTTCAATTCAATTTTACAAAAAGAAGATTATCAAGTTCTCATATTAGTAAGTGATTTACAGATTGATAAAGAAATAGCTAATATTCGCCAATTAATTCAGCAAGGTGTAGATGGGATTATCGTGCAATCTATAGCTATAACAAAAGAACATCTATCCATTGTCAAAAATGCTCCCATTCCCATTTTATTCACTGGTCAAAGCCATCCTGATACAACGTATTTAAAAGTAAACGATATAAAAGCTGGTCATATTATGGGCGAATATATTGCTAGCCTAAATCACAAAAATGTCGCATATCTCGGCGTATCACCTTTGGATATAGCTGTAGGTGTTGACCGTTATAAAGGATTTGCAGATACTTTTCTATCTATAATTCCAGATGGAAAAATTCATTTCATTGAAACGGATTTCAACTTTGATACTGCATATAAAAAAGGAAATGAAGTTCTTTTTTATAAACCTACTGCTGTAATTTGTGCTACTGATAATATCGCTTTAGGTCTTTTGCGCTATTTACACGAAAAAAATATCAAAGTCCCTCAAGATATTTCACTGACAGGTTTTGGCGGATATCCTTATAGCAAAGTCTCTTATCCATCATTGACAACGATATCTTTTGATTATAAATATCTCGGTGCTAAAACGGCTGAAAAATTATTATCCATGTTACATGGAAACGCTGTACAATCTGAATTCGATAATAATATGGTTCTTTTAACTCAAGAAAGCACACGGAAAATCTAAAAATTTATAGAAAGGAGTTTCTCTATGGACAATAAAACATTGAAGGACAATTGGCATATATACATGGAAAAACCTAGCCTCTGGCACAATAAATTCCATTTAGAAATGCCCTTTGGCCTCGTAAATGACCCAAACGGTCTTTGCGTATATAATGGCAAATATCAAATTTTTTATCAATGGAATCCTACAGGCTGCCAACATATCAATAAACATTGGGGCTATACAACCACAACTGATTTTATCAACTATTCCATTCCTCAATTAGCTTTAGCACCTATAGATGATTTTGATAAAAATGGTTGTTATTCCGGTTCTGCGCGCGTAAATAACAATCGATTAGAACTTGTTTATACTGCTAATCTAAAAGATGCAAATAACATTCGTTATCCTCGTCAAGTTTTAGCTATAAAAAATGATGATGGCAGTTTTTCTAAAAAAGAAATTCTCGTAGATGATGTGCCAAGTGGATATACTACACATTTTAGAGATCCTTATCTTTTTAAACACAGCAATCGCTCATTTTTTATAATCGGTGCTCAACGCGAAAATTTAACTGGCTGTGCCCTAATCTATGAAGAAGTAAATAATGCTTGGCAGTTGCGTGGCGAATTGAAAACAGATTATAAAGACTTTGGCTATATGTGGGAATGCCCTAATTTTATAAATATCGACGGTCATGATATCTTAATCTTTTGCCCGCAGGGAATTAAAGCCCAAGGACATAAATATAACAATATTTATCAAGCAGGCTATTTAATCGGCAAATTCAATCCAGATACACTTGAATTTACTCATGGTGAATTTCAAGAACTTGACCACGGTTTTGATTTTTATGCACCCCAAGTTCTTGTCAATAAAAACCGCAATATTTTAATTGGTTGGATTGGCATGCCTGAAAAAGAAAGTGAATACCCTACAACTAATGAAGGGTGGATTTATTCTTTAACCATACCACGTGAATTGCATATAAAAAATAATATAATTTATCAAACTCCTGTACAGGAATTAAATGCACTCAATAAAAATAATGAAACATATTTAAATTGCCAAGATTTAATTTTAAATACTCCTTGTAAAATCACTCTTGATATTGATATGACCGATAAAAATTATTGGCAGGGGGATTTTGAAATTGGTGGCGATATTTTAAAATTATCTTTTGATAAAAATACACAAGAATTTTGTGTAAATCGCGATGATTTATCTTTAGGTGGAAAGGGAAAAAGATATTTTACTGTTTCAGTTAAAGAAAAACTTCATTTAGATATTTACATTGATACTAGCGTCATGGAAATATATTACCAAGATGGCGAAGCTGTAGCAACTAGCTGTTATTACGCTAAAGAAAAATTATCTGCAATACCATTTAAAACAAATATACCTACTTCAATTACTGTTTCTCAATTAAACTCTATTGAATTTAATTAATAGAAAAAGCGTATCTAAATAAATTAGATACGCTTTTTTTATTTTACATTATTGAAAGTTCGGCATTTAATACATCTGTTATGAACATATAACCAGGTGCATGCGTTATCATAAATTCTGGTTTCACTGCCATTGCCACCGCTTGTGGCGTTACACCGCATGCCCAAAATACTGGAATTTCACCCGGTTTTATTTCTGAGCGTTCACCAAAATTAGGTTTATCTATATCTTTTATGCCGATTGCTTCAGGGTCACCAATATGAATTGGCGCACCGTGTACAAATGGCATGCGCGTCGTAATCTGTACTGCACGAATTGCATCAGCTGGTTTCATCGGGCGCATGGAAACAACCATCGGCCCATGAAATACACCTGCTGGTATACATTCAATATTTGTCTTATACATAGGCACATTATGCTGGTCTGTAATATGGCGAACTTCTAAACCAGCTTCTAACATCGGCCCTTCAAAAGAAAAACTACAGCCTAATAAAAAAGCAACTAAATCATCACGCCAATATTTTTCTACATCAGTCACTTCATCAGTGAGTTCACCATGGCGATATATGCGATAGCGTGGTATATCGTGGCGCAAGTCAGCCGTTGGCGCTACAAGTTTTGGCACTGGTGAACCTACTTCTGTTACATCGAGCACAGGACAAGGCTTTTTATTGCGCTGTGTAAATAATAAGAAATCAAACGCCAAATCTTTTGGCAATACAGCCATATTAGCTTGGGCATATCCATTGCACATACCACTTGTCTGTGCATCAATTTCACCCTTGCGTATCAACTGTCTAACTTCACTAGGTGTTGCTGTTGCTAAATTCATAATCTCACCATCTTTTTATAAAACATCAATATTTATTTAAAATTTCTTCTAAGTGTTCTTCCAAATAATTTGTATCAATTTTGGCTTCTTTAAAAGCTTCTGTCATTAAAATTTTACGTTGTAAATTAATTGTAGTGTTCACCCCTTCAATACGGAAGGAAGCTAAAGCCCTTTCCATCTTTTCAATAGCTTCTTGCCTTGTCGGTGCCCAAACAATTAATTTAGCAATCATTGAATCATAAAATGGCGTTATTAAATATCCTTTATACATGGCACTATCAACGCGGATGCCCTTGCCAAATGGAGGATTATAGCGCGTTATTTTTCCAGGACATGGCATGAAATTATGCAATGGGTCTTCTGCATTTACACGACATTCAATCGCCCAACCATTTATATGAATATCATCTTGTGTCCATGGCAATTTTTCTCCTGCTGCCACGATAATCTGAGTTTTAATCAAGTCTGTACCTGTTACCATTTCCGTTACAGGATGTTCAACCTGAATGCGCGTATTCATTTCCATAAAATAAAAATTCTTATGTTCATCTACAATAAATTCCACCGTACCAGCACCGCTATAATTAACAGCTCTAGCAGCATTGACAGCTGCTTTACCCATTTTATTTCTAATTTCTGGCGTTATGATAGGAGAAGGCGCTTCTTCAATGACTTTTTGATGACGGCGTTGCGTTGAACAATCGCGTTCACCGAGATAAACTACATTTCCATAATTATCAGCCATTATCTGAATTTCTACATGGCGAGAATGTGTCAAATATTTTTCCAGATAAACGCCTGCGTTACCAAAAGAACGTTCTGCTTCTTGAGCAGCTTGTCGCAAAGCTTTTACAAGCTCTGTGCTATCTTCTACCACGCGCATGCCTTTACCGCCACCGCCAGCAGTCGCTTTTATGAGCACAGGATAGCCAATTTTTTCTGCTGTTTCCTGCGCTTCTTTTTCATCATGAATTAAATCTTCTGTTCCTGGTACGACAGGCACGCCTACTTTTTGCATGGTTTTTCTAGCTACAGCTTTATCGCCCATTTGGCGAATAGCTTCACCACTTGCTCCAATATACGTGATATTATAATTTTCACAGGCATCAGCAAAATCCGCATTTTCTGCTAAAAAACCATAGCCTGGATGAATGGCATCTGCCTTGGCAGCTTTAGCCGTTTCTATAATTCTCGATATATCTAAATAACTTTTTTTAGCCTGTGAAGGACCGATACAATACGCTTCATCAGCAAGGCGCACATGTAAAGAGTCCTTGTCTGCTTCCGAATATACAGCTACTGCACTAATTCCCAGTTCATGGCAAGCACGAATGATGCGTACTGCAATTTCACCGCGATTAGCAATTAAAACTTTCTTAAACATAAGCAAAACCTTTCTCTAATACCGTCATACAGTTTTTACTTTAAATAAAGGCTGTCCAAATTCAACAAATTCACCATCTTTAACGAGAATTTCTGTGATTTCGCCTTCAACTTCCGCTTCAATTTCTGAAAACAATTTCATCGCTTCCAAAATACAAACCACTGTATTCGGTGTTACTTTAGAACCGACTTTGACAAAAGGTTCAGCTTTAGGGTCTGGCGCACCATAGAAAGTTCCTACCATAGGTGCTGTAATTTCCACAATCTGTTCGCCCGTTTTTGCAGGCATTGCCATAGGTGCAACTGTCGTATTTACCACTGGTTCATTTATTGCAGTAACTGTTTTTTCTAATAAAACTTTACCGTCTTCATATTTAAGTTCTAATTTATTTAAAGAAGAGTCTTCTAATACTTTTACTAATTCTTTTATTTCCTCTAAAGATAACAAATCAAAAACCCCCTGTTAGAGTTTGCCAGCTACAGCAATTTTTATATTTTCAATACATTTTTCCATAGCAATAAATAATCGCTCGCCTTCTTCATTGCTAATCAATTTAAAATTAATTCTATCGCCCGGTTTTAATTGAGCGATACGCGCTACATCTACAAGCGCAATCTGTCCAATAACTGGATAACCAGCCGTGGTCTGATGGTCTGCCATTAAAATAATCGGCAAACCATTCGGTGGCACTTGAATTGTCCCTGAGCAAGCTACTTCAGAAATCATTTCTAAATGACCATTTGTTTCCAGTTTAGCACCTTCTAAGCGATAACCCATTCGGTCTGATTGCGTTGTAATCAAATAATCCGTTGCAAAAAAATCATATTTGGCTTTTTCTAAAAAACTATCGTATTGCAATCCGGCCATCACTCTAATCGGTTTGCGCAAATTTTTCTCAGAAGTATGAACTTTGCTTATGCACCATTTAGCATGAGCAAATGAATGAGCACCGCGCGATAATAAATTTATCATCATCTGTTGTCCGTATTCACTCGGTTCATTCGTATTTAGTAAATCGCCTTTTTTCAAAACACGACCATTAAAACCACCTATATTAGCTCTTAAATAAGTGCTTTTACTGCCCATAACTTTTGGCACATCATAACCACCAGCTACAGCAAGATATGCTCGACAACCGACTTTGCACGAACTGAATTTTAAAATAGCACCCGCTTTTACTGCAACAGGTCTAAGTGTTGGCACTTTTTGCCCATCAATTATCGGTGAAAAATCTCCTCCAGTAATTGCAATCAAAGTATCTGAAGTAAATTCTATCGTCGGCCCTGTAAGTGTTATCTCAAGTGCTGCCTCATTTTCATCATTGCCCACTAAAATATTAGCCAAGCGCAGAGAATATACATCCATAGCACCAGAAGTTATTACACCTACTTTTTGATAGCCATATCTGCCAGTATCTTGCAATGTAGTCAACAATCCTGGACGGATAATTTTAAGACTCATCTGCCTGTTCCCCCTTTAGTGCTAAATACTCTTGTTCAGATATCGCATAAAATTTTACTAAATCACCTGAATGTAGCAGCGAAGGATTTTGTTCATCTTTCGGATTGAACATTTCAATCGGTGTACGTCCAATTATCTGCCAACCACCAGGGGTACTTATTGGATAACCACCCGTCTGTTCACCTGCAATGCCAATGCTACGAGCTGGTATTTTTACGCGTGGAACTTCGCGGCGCGGTGTGGCAATACGCTTATCCATACCGCCTAAATACGGAAAACCAGGACAAAAACCAATCATATACACTAAGTATTGCGGTGCTGTATGAAGTTTTATAACTTCTTCTACAGATAAATTATTATGCTTTGCCACAAATTCTATATCAGGCCCGTATTCTCCGCCATAACATATTGGAATTTCAACCACTTTAGCGTTGTTTTCATCTACTTTTTGCATTTTCTGCACACAATCTTTTATATATGTCGCTACAATTTGAAAAGCCGATTGACCTTTATACATGATAAAAGATTTTTTCACGATAAATGGATTGTAATATATTGCCAAACTCGTATATGATATAACGTATTCTACCATGCCTATAAATGGATGTTGCTCCAAATAATCCGACAAAGCTTTTATTTTATAATGAATATCGGGGCTGATTTCATTACCAAATTTTACAATAATACCAGCCTCGCCTAATGGTTTTATTTCAAAATCATTATTCAAATCAAATCGCCTCCATATCACATGAATAATTTAGGCAATTGATTTATAACGGTTAAAATGCCCATATAAGCTGTCATTAAAACGACGATAACACCAAAAATACTCATCCATAATGGATGTTTATAATCTCCTACGATAGATTTTTTATGTGCTGCAATAATCATAACTAATAAAGTGATAGGCAAAATCAAACCGTTTAAAGTACCTACTACAATTAAAGTCTTTACTGGCTGACCTACAATTGCAAAAACTACAGTAGAAAATACGATGAAAGCAATTACAAACCAACGATAATTATTTTCTATTTTAGGGCTGAAACTGCGAATAAATGATACAGAAGTATATGCTGCACCGATTACAGAAGAAATAGCTGCTGCCCACATTACAACGCCAAAGATTTTATAACCAACATTACCTACTGCAAGATTGAATACAGATGCTGGTGGATTAGCTGAATCAAGTTGCAGACCTTGTGAGATGACGCCTAATGCTGCTAAGAATAAAACAACGCGCATGATACCAGTTACACATACACCTGTTACAGAGCTTCGTGTAATCTGTGGCAATGCTTTTTGACCAACAATTCCTGCATCTATTAAGCGATGGCCACCAGAAAAAGTGATATAACCGCCAACTGTACCGCCTACAAGTGTGACAATAGCCATAGGGTCAATGATATCTGGCATAAAAGTCTTTGTAATAGCTTCGCCAACTGGTGGAGCAGAAGAAATTGCTACATATAAGGTCAATATTATCATTACGAAACCAGCAATTTGCGTAAATCTGTCCATCAAGCGTCCTGCTTCTTTAAATAAAAATATGGATATAGCAATAATTGCACTTATGACAGCACCTGTTACCGTATCAATGCCAAACATTACATTAAAGCCCATGCCAGCGCCTGCGATATTGCCAATATTAAATCCAAGACCGCCCATTACGATTAAAAGAGCTACAAAATATCCTAGCCCTGGCATTACCATATTAGCTACATCTTGACCGCGTTTGCCAGAAATACCAATTACACGCCATACATTGAGCTGTGCACCAATATCTAAAATAATAGAGATTAAAATAACAAAACCAAAACTAGCTAATAATGTCTGTGTGAATACTGTTGTCTGTGTTAAAAATCCAGGGCCAATAGATGATGTTGCCATCAAAAAAGCAGCACCTAGTAAAACACTCCAATTAAAACCACCTTTATTACCCATATAGACACATCCTTTCTTAAATAAATGCTTTCATTTCAATATTTTCTCGTTTTAAAGCATCGTTTATTTTTTGTGCAAAAGCCAAAGCCTTTTGGCTATCACCATGAATACATACTGTATCAGCTTTTACTTTTATCTTCTTACCTGAAACAGTAGTAACTTCACCCGTTTTAACCATACCTAAAACTTGCATGATAGCTTTTTCATCATCAGTAATCATTGCATTTGCTTGACTGCGCGGTGTAAGCGAGCCATCTTCTTGATACGTTCTATCAGCAAAAACTTCACTAGCCGTTTTAAGTCCTACTTTTTCACCTGCTTTTATGAGCCAACTTCCAGCAAGTCCATATAAAATTAATTCTGGGTTTACATCATAAACCGCTTGTGCAATAGCAGTTGACAATTTTTCATCTTTTGCAGCTGTATTATAAAGCGCACCATGCGGTTTAACATGTTGCATTTTTCCACCTTCAGCTTTTACAAATGCCGAAAGAGCACCTATTTGATACACAATCAAATCATATACTTCCTGCGCTGTTAAATCCATTTTACGACGACCAAAGCCATTTAAATCCATAAAGCCAGGATGTGCGCCGATTGCAGTATTATTTTCAAGTGCAAGTCTAACTGTCTTATGCATTACAAATGGGTCTCCAGCATGTAGACCACAAGCGATATTTGCAGAGCTTACATACTTTAAAACTTCGCTATCATTGCCAATTTTATAAATGCCAAAACTTTCCCCTAAATCACTATTTAAGTCAACTTTTACCATATTACAAACCATCCTTTCAAAATAAAAATATGTTTTCAATAAAATCCGTATAAAAAAAGATGCTGAAGATAATTGTCCAGCACCTTTGCTTTTTATTGATAATAACTATTATAATTTATTTATATTCTATTGTAAATATGTTAACTTAATTTATGCATTATCATAATAATTCATCTAAGCTATTCATAATTTTTACGTATGGCATTTTAACGAAATCTTCTCTTACATTATTTCCAGTCAATACAGCTGCAAAATCTACACCAGCATTTTGTGCCGCACCGCCATCAATTACATTATCCCCAATATAAAGCACATCTGATTTTGCAACCTTAAATCTTTCGATTGCCATGAGTATCCCCTCTGGTGAAGGCTTATGTGATTTAACATCTTCACTGCCGATGACAAATTCCACTAAATCGGTAATTTTATCGCGCGTTAAAGTCTGCATAATGCGACGACGAGTTTTACTAGATATGATAGCCGTTTTAGCGCCAGCTTCTTTTATTTTTTTTAAGGCAGGTATCGTCTGCGGATATAACTTTGTGTTTTCTGTCATGAACTTATCAGCAAATACAGTGTATTTATCTCTGAGTTCATGTAGCAATGCCTCATCATCTTCCTTGAACAAAACGCGTATAGCCTCTATCATCGGCATACCAATCGTTCTTTTTATTTCCTCATCTGATGGTATAGAATAATGTTCTTGTTGCATCAATAATTTAAAGCATTTTACAATTCCAACTTCCGAATTTGCCAGTGTATACTGAACCTCCCACGACTAAAGTCGCAGAATTCTCGGTCAAGTATTCTAACGAATACAGTATCTCCGAGCTATCCCCATAGTTCCTACGGTTCTTGTATATGTTATTCAAGATTAAGCTATGTTTAATATTCTTAATCCTTCATCTCTAATATTTATAGCTGCATTTACATCTCTATCGTGATGTGTTTTACATTCAGGACAGTTCCACTCTCTAACATTTAAGTTTTTTACTTCAGTATTTTTATACCCACAAACATGACATAATTGGCTTGAAGGATAAAATTTATCTATTTTGACAATAACCCTGCCAAACCATTTGGCTTTATATGTTAGTTGTCTCATAAACTCTGACCAACTAACATCAGCTATATTTCTTGCTAATTTATGATTTTTCATCATGTTTTTAATCTGCAAATCTTCAAGACAGATTATATCGTAATTCCTAATAAGTTGACATGTTACTTGATGTAGTAAATTGCGTCTTTGATTGGCAATTCTATCATGCAATTTAGCTACTTTTACTCTAGCCTTTTCCCAATTTGAACTTCCTTTTGTTTTTCGAGAAAGCTCTCTTTGAAGCTTAGCTAATCTAGTCAATGATTTTTGCAAGTATTTAGGATTGCTATATTTTACTGCATCTGAGGTTATGACAAAATCCTTTATTCCTAAATCCAAACCGACATATTTATTCGTTTTGATGAATTCAGGTTGAGGCAGTTCTGTACAACATAGTGCAACGTAATATTTTCCACTAGGAGTTTGTGATACTGTCGCACTTAAAATCCTACCTTCTATTTGGCAATATTTATCTCTTATTTTTATCTTACCTATTTTAGGTAATTTTATTTTATTTCCTAAAAATACAATGTTGTTATTTGTCATATTTGTTTTATACGATTTATACCGATTCTTTTTAGATTTAAATTTAGGAAAGCCTGCTTTTTGTCTATTAAAAAAGTTTTTATAAGCTGTATCTAAATTCTTTAAAGCATTTTGTAAAGAGGATTTATCTGGTTCTTTAAGCCACTTTTTTTCTTTTTTTAATTGAGTAAGCTCTTTTGAGCATTCATTATAACCTATATTTTTCTTATTTTGTTCATATGCTTTAATTCTTCTATCTAAAAAGTGATTATATATAAAACGTACACAACCAAAAGTTTTTTGAAGTAAATTTTCTTGTGTTTTATTGGGGTATATCCTAAATTTATAAGCTTTTTCCATAATAAACACTTACGCTTTCTTCTAATTAATGAATAAATATATCCCACGTATTACTTCCATACTATCATCTAATATAATCATGACATATGTATAGCAATATAGCAAGTGTTTATATATTAACTGCCTATTTTAAATAACATATACAAGAACTGTAGGTTCTGCTTTAGTCGTATTATGAGGTCTCGTTCATATAGAAACGCTACTTTCTATACAGTTCTCTTATGAACTTCCGTTACTTTCATAACGGCACAGACTATATCTTATCCCTCAGCTTTACCTGTTAGAGTCTGTCCACTTCCTCAGTCAATAGCTTACTGAGTACTTCCCTCAAGAGGAATAGTCGTTGAACGTTCTCCTATTCGGAGCTTCGCTGCTGATTGTCCATTTTTCAACACTTAGGATTTAACCTTATGCTATATATCTGATTTTTTCTGCTTTCGCCACATTCACGTTTAACTTTATTTCATGTTTACGTTGTAGTTCAGATATCTTTAGGGCTTTCCAGCAATTCAAACAGTATTGGATAGATCTTAGTCTATCTCTACGTACATATTTCTATATACGCTGACTATTTTGTTCGCCTAACTCATGATTAAAATCACAAGTGTGCGGCTCACAATAATCAAAATCGAATAAGTAGATTTTATACGCCATGTTTTTCACCTCTAAACAATATATCGTTACCATAATAACACAAAATAACATAAAATTTTTAACTACTATTACTTAAAATTTTGTCAAAAAATCATTATAACTTATTGAAAAGCATTTTAGACTAATCTATAATATTTTTTATCTTAAAATAGAATGGATGATTATATGAACAAAACGTACGATGATAAATCCGTCAGTGATTACATCAATCATTTTTATGATGACAACCCATTTACTAATCATTTAGGCGTTGACATCATTTCTATAAATGAAGGCAAAGTATCCGTTGCCTTAAAAATAAAACATGAACATACTAATGTCTATGGCATTGCTCATGGTGGCGTTATCATGTCCCTGTGTGATATGGCCATGGGAGCAGCTTGTTTGAGCATGAGTAAAAAAGTTGTAACAATAGATATGAATATAAATATCATAAAATCCATTGCGCAGGAAGATACTGCCCTTGTAAAAGGATGTATTATTCATAATGGAAAAAGCACCATAGTTGCTGAATGTGAAGTTTTCAATACCGCAAAAAAATTATGCGCTAAAGCTCGCGGTACATTTTTTGTAATAGGACCGATACGCCAATGAAACAATTACATCATATTAAACTATTTTTAGTATTTCTTGTAATCTTTGTTCAACTATTTACACCTATAGCTCAAGCTACTGATACAATAGTTGATGACGCTCCGCCAGTAGATGAAAACAAACCATATATTCCTGTCACTGCCGATAATTTAAATGATATGACGGCAGAAGCTGCTATTTTAATTGATGCTAGAACAGGCCGTATTTTATACGAAAAAAACCCTGATAAAAAATTAATGCCAGCAAGTACAACTAAAATGATGACTTGTATATTAGGCTTAGAAAATTCCAATGATGATGATATTGTCAACGTTGATAATCGTGCCGTAGGTGTCGATGGTTCTGCTATTTATCTCAATGAAGGCGACCAAATAAAAATGTCAGAACTCCTTCAAGCAACTATGCTAGCCTCCGGTAATGATGGTGCTACTGCTGTTGGTTATTACGTTGGACAAGGCTCTATGGAAAATTTTGTTCAGATGATGAATGATAAAGCTAAATCCATCGGTGCCGAAAATACTCATTTTAATAATCCACACGGTCTTACAGACCCAAATCACTATACAACAGCTAGAGATTTAGCCAAAATTGCTGCCTATGGTTACAAAAATCCAAAATTCCGCAAAATAGTTTCTACTAAAGAACAAGAAATCAGTTGGATAACACCAAATACTCGCAAAGATGTTTATGGTAGTACTAATCGCCTCTTATGGAATTACGATGATATAACAGGCATAAAAACAGGTTATACTGATGCCGCTGGTGGTTGCCTCGTCGCTGCTGCCGAAAAAAATGGTAGTGCATTAATCGCTGTTGTTTTAAAAACAGCTGATAGTAGAGCTAGATTTACAGAAAGCAGAGCTTTACTTGATTTTGGTTTTAAACAAATCGCTTCACAACAAACTGTAAATCCTGAAGATTTAACCAATATAATTTATGTTCATGGAGCAAATGTTTCTAAAGTTTCAGTCGCTCCAGCTGAAAGCTTTACTTATCCTGTAATGAAGCATGAAAACAGCGATGATTTTTCTTATGAAATGAATTTGCCATCTTATATCGATGCGCCATTAAAAGCTGGTAGTAAAGTTGGTACAGTGAATTTACTGTATCATGGAACAGTAATCGGTAGCATTGATATGGTAACTACAGAAGATATTTCTGAAGGCTTTAATTTTTTAGGTTTCCTTCATGAATTATTCTTAAGTTAATCATTGAATTTAAATTAATATACAATTGCATAATAACACGGGAGATGATACTTTGGACACTTTATTACATGCTATAAGTGGTGTATTAACTTTAATCTTAATGGGACTTATTGGCTGTGTCTTGGCTGAACTCGGTTGGATAAATGACACTAATAAGTCTATTTTGCCTAAATTGATAAACTATGTATCATTACCCTTGTTCTTTGTGTATAATATCACACATACCTTTAGCCATGACCAATTGCTTCATTTAATAAAAGGCTCTATCGTTCCTTTTATTTCAATTGCAATTTGCTTTGTTTTAAGTGTTATTGCAGCACATTTCATGGCACCTAAAAGTCGTCGTGGTATCTTTCAGTCTAGTTTTACGACTTCTAATGTAATCTTTGTCGGTTTACCTGTTACCATGGCATTATTTGGTGAAGAAGCTATACCGTACACACTTTTATACTTCTTCGCTAATACGACATTTTTCTGGACTTTGGGCAATGCTAGTATTCAATCAGACTCGGCAAATTTCTCTTACAGAAAAATTCTCACTATGTCTACTTTAAAGCGAATTTTTTCCCCACCAATCTTGGGCTTTTTAATTTCATTAGTAATTTTAATAATCGATATTCCACTACCAAAATTCTTTTTAGATACAGCTCAATATATGGGTAATCTCACAACACCACTTGCTCTTATCTTTATAGGGGTTACACTCCATTCTATGGGACTTAAAAAACTTCGTTTTGATTTTAGTCTTAGTGGTATTTGTATTGGTCGATTTATTATTGCCCCACTCAGTATGTTCATTTTAGCGCATATTTTTCCAATGCCTGAATTGATGTACAAAGTTTTTGTAATTATGGCTTCACTGCCTGCTATGGTACAAACAGTTGTTTTATCTAGTTTATATCAAACAGACCCAGAATACGCTACACTCGTCGTATCTTCGACAACTCTTTTATCCATAATTACTATACCAATTTATATGGTCTTACTGTCGTAACAATCATATAATCATTAATAAAATTTATTAATACATGCACAAATGACTTTAAATTAACTTTTTTTTAGAAAATTACTTATTTTTTTCTAAAAGATACTAGTCATTTGTGCATTTTTTGGTTATAATTAACAAAGACATAATTTTCAAACGATATTATAATTAATTATGTTATACAGATTAAGAGAGGGGTTTATTCTTATGGAAACAACACTTATTATTGAAAACAAAACTGGACTTCATGCTCGTCCTGCATCTATGTTCGTACAGGAAGCAAACAAATTCAAATCCAAAATCAAAATCTCTGCTAAAGGCAAAACTGTAGACGCTAAAAGCATTCTTATGATCATGAGCCTTGGTCTTACTCAGGGAACAGAACTCACAATCAGCGCTGACGGTGAAGACGCTCAGGCAGCTTTAGACGCTCTTACAGGTCTTATTAAAAGCAAATTCGGCGAAGAATAATTCTAACGTTTTTTTGAGAGAGAGAGGGGGATTTGTACTTTGCCGTACGAATTAAGAGGGAAAGGTGTTATTACTGGTATTTCTATCGCTAAAGTAATGACCCTTAATGAAGATTTACAAAGTTATATTGATAATTACACTCCAGAAGCTCCTGAAAAAGAAGCAGAAAAAATTAAAGAAGCTATAGCATACGCTGCTGAAGTTTTACAATCCAATATCAAAACATTGCGTGAAAAAGGAATGCTCGAACAAGCTGGTATCATGGAAGCTCATCGCATGATGGTACAAGACCCAATGTTAGAAGAAAATGCTTTGACAAAACTCGGCACTTGCGGTAGTGCTCCAAAAGCAGTTTTAGAAGCTTCTGAAGAAAATGCATCTATTTTTGAACAAATGGATGATACTTATTTCCGTGAACGTGCTGTAGATATTCGCGACGTTGGTAAACGTGTTGTAAGACGTATCTTAGGTCTTGCTGAAAGAACAGTAGATGGTGAAGCTGTAATCTTATGTGGTGACGAAATCGAACCATCTGTTATCGCTAACATCCCAACTGAAAAAATTGCTGGCGTAATCTTAGGTAACGGCAGTACTACTTGTCATGCCGTAATCATTGCTAAAGCAAGAGCAATTCCTACTGTTGCAGGTCTCGGAGATAAAATCCAACAAATTCCAGACGGTGCACAAGTTATTTTAAATGGTGAAACCGGTGAAATTTTTGTTAACCCAACTGAAGAATTAATCGCTTCTTATCAGGTAAAATTAGAAGAACAAAAACGTTTGAAAGAACATTATGCACAACTTTCTAAATTGCCAACAGTAACAAAAGATGGTATCGAAGTTGACCTCATGGCTAATATCAGTACACATCTCGATGTTGAAGCAGCTATGAAATATGGTGCAAAAGGCGTAGGTCTGTTCCGTTCTGAATTCTTATTCATGGGTAGAGATACTATTCCTGATGAAGAAACTCAATTTAAAGCATATAAAGAAGCTATTGAAAAATGCAATGGTAATTTATGTGTTATTCGTACTATGGATATCGGCGGCGATAAACCACTTCCATATTTAAACATTCCGGAAGAAGAAAATCCATTCCTCGGTTATCGTGCAATTCGTATTTGCTTAAATCGTCGTGAAGTATTCATGCCACAAGTTAAGGCAATTCTACGTGCTGGTGTTTACGGTAAAGCTGCAATGATGCTTCCTATGGTTATCAATGTAGAAGAAGTAAAACAAGTACGTGAAATTATAGAACAAGCTAAAGCCGAACTTGCTGCTCAAGAAAAACCATTCTCCGATAATGTTCAACTCGGTATCATGGTTGAAACTCCAGCAGCTGCTGTTATGACTCCGGTACTTGCTAAATATCTTGACTTTTTCAGTATCGGTACTAATGACCTTGTTCAGTATACACTCGCCGTTGACCGCGTAAATGCTAACGTAAGTTATCTCTATAACCATTTCAATCCTGCTGTACTTCGTTTAATCAAACTCACTATTGATTCTGCTCGCAAAAACAATATCTGGGTTGGTATGTGCGGTGAAATGGCAAGCGACCCTAACGCTGCAGCAATCTTAATGGCTATGGGTATCAATGAACTTTCTATGAGCGCTCCTTCCATTCCACGCGTAAAAGAAAAAATTCGTTCCATAACTTCTGCTCAAGCAAAAGCTGCACTCGACACAGTTATGACAATGGAAGATGGCAACGCTATTAAAGAATATCTTCAAACTGCTCTATAATAAACAATGACAACAACAGATGACAAGATAAAATCCGACCACGGTAAACAGCAAAATATAAAAATTGAACTGCTCAAATGGCTAAATGAAGGCAAAAATTCATATGAAATCATCTATGAATTTGCCAAATATCTTGAAGATGTTTCTTCTGAACCGGGTTATGCGGATATCGTACTTAAAGATATTCGTAGCGTTTACGGCATTGGTTTAAATGAACCTAGCATTTTAAGTAATGAACTTCTAGAAATTAGAAATCGTCTGGCCAAGCTAGAAACAGCTTTAAAATCAGCCGATAATGAAGAAATTCAAAATCACTTAAAATTTGCTATTGAACATCATAAAAAGAAAATACAAGAACTTGAACATAAATTAGAGCAATAATAAAAGGCTCAACTTCAAATAAAGAAGTTGAGCCTTTTACTTTTTTCAAAAATATATCACAAAAATTTGTATGACATATTGTTATTTTTGGCAAAATATGTATAATAAATATTAGATGTTAATTATACGGTACTTTAAAGGAGAGAATGCCAAATGTTGGAAAATTTGAAAAAAGTCGTATTTGAAGCTAATTTAATGTTACCAAAATATCATATGGTTACATTTACTTGGGGTAACGTTTCTGGTATTGACCGTGAAAAAGGTTTAATGGTTATAAAACCATCTGGTGTGGAATATGATACTATGAAAGCTGAAGACATGGTCGTTGTAGATATCAACACTGGTAAAGTAGTTGAAGGCGATTACAATCCATCTTCTGATACTGATACACATATTAAAATTTATCAAGCTTGCCCTGAAATTGGTGGTGTAGTACATACACATTCTCGTTATGCAACATCTTGGGCACAAGCTCGCCGCGATATTCCAGCTCTTGGTACAACACACGCTGATGATTTTTATGGTGGCATTCCTTGTACACGTGCTATGACTCCAGAAGAAATTCATGGTTCTTATGAAGCTGAAACTGGTAATGTCATCGTTGAAACATTCAAAGAACGCGGCATTAAAATGATGGATGTTCCTGGTGTAATTGTATACTCTCATGGTCCATTCACTTGGGAAAAAGACCCTATTGCTGCTGTAAAAAAAGCAGTAGTTCTCGAAGAAGTAGCATTTATGGCTTATCATGCTATGACTATTGACCCTAGCTTAACACCAATGCAACAAGAACTTTTAGACAAACATTATCTCCGTAAACACGGTGCTAATGCTTATTATGGTCAAAAGAAAAAATAACTAATAAATAAATAACATATAATACAAAAACCACTTATTAAACAAATATGTTTAACAAGTGGTTTTTGCATTTACTTTATTTAGCTAATTCTTCTTTAGCTACAGTTTCTTTATTTCTAATATCTTCCAAATACGGAACAGTTTCTTCATCTTTTAAATCAATATTATTAATATATTTTTTCGTTTCAGCCACAATCACTGGCGATAATAACAATACTGCAATAAGGTTTGGAATTGCCATCATCGCATTTAACGTATCTGCAATGAGCCAAACAAGATTTAAAGAAACGATTGGAGCAATAATAGCTACTAAAAGATAAAGTACTTTATAGCCAGTTAATACTTTTCTACCTGCAAAATATTCAACGCAGCGTTCACCATAATAAGACCAACCTAAAATTGTAGAGAAGGCAAATGTGATAATACCTATAACGAGAATAAATGGTCCAATATATGGAATTTGATTAAAAGCTAATGTAGTTAATACACCACCATCACGAATTGCCCCCATATCTATTGCAGGGTTTTTCATGATACTAGATACTAATACAAGACCAGTCATAGCACAAACGATAACAGTATCCCAGAAAACACCTGTCATTGAAACCATCGCTTGGCGAACTGGATTTCTTGTTTGAGCAGCAGCTGCTGCAATTGGAGCAGAACCCATACCAGATTCATTGGAGAATAAACCACGTGCTACCCCAAAATGCATAGCCTGCATAATACCGCCACCAACAAGACCACCAGCAGCAGCACCAGGATTAAAAGCTAATGTAACGATTGTTTCAATTGCAGGAATGATAAAATCTGCATTTAAAACTAAAATAAATAAACAACCTAATACATAAAATGCAGCCATAAATGGAACTAAACGTTCACATACATAAGCAATGGATTTTATACCACCAAAAATAACAAGTGCTACTAAAATAGCGATGATAATACCGACTGCCCATGCTGGAATACCTAAGTTTTCACTGCAAACTGTAGCAATTGCATTTACCTGCGTTGCACAACCTATACCGAAAGAAGCAAATCCGCCAAAAAAAGCGAATAAAACGCCAAGCCATTTCATATTTAAGCCACGTTCTAATGCATACATTGCGCCACCTTGCATTCTGCCATCTTTCGTTTTTACACGATATTTTACAGAAATCAAAGTTTCACTGTATTTTGTCGCAATGCCAAACACACCAGTAAGCCAACACCAAAAAACAGCTCCCGGACCACCAAGGGCAACGGCTGTTCCTACACCGATGATATTACCTGTACCGATAGTTGCTGCTAAAGCTGTTGTCAAAGCACCAAACTGACTTACTTCACCTTCAGCCTCTTTATCCTTTGTAACAGATAATTTAATACCTTGAATTAATCTTCTTTGAATACCTTTTGTCCTAAGCGTCATAAAAATATGAGTGCCTAACAATAAAATTATCATTCCCCAGCCCCAGACAATGCCATTCAATGAAGTTACAAATGAATTAATCGCTTCTAGCATAATTTACCTCCTTTAAATTAAAAAAATACAATATAAAATATTTACTTATATAAAAAAGACGTATGAAAAAACTAATTCATACGCCTTTGTATAAACTATTCTGTGTTCTTTTTGTTTATTATATAACTACATTTGTATTTTGTCAATATTCTAATTTATTTATAATTAAAAATAATATGTCACTTTGTATATAGTATGTCTAAGAAAAAGTTTTTTATTATATTTTATAAGCTGTATAATCATTAAATGATATAATATATATATTTATTTCTTATAAAATTTTTTCAAGGAAGTGTTTTTCGTGATTGGTTTAGGTACAATTGCCAATACTGCCGCTGTACTTATCGGTGGCGCAATCGGTTTATTTTTAAAGAAAGGTATAAAAAAATCGCTACAAGATTCCTTGCTACAAGCCATGGGTATTGCTGTTTTATTCATTGGCATAGGCGGTACACTGTCTCAAATGCTTGTATTTAAAGATGGTCATTTAGAAACAACTGGAACAATGCTGATGATTTTTTCCTTATTAATAGGTACTCTAATCGGTGAAATCATCAATATTGAAGCCAAACTAGAAAGACTCGGTGAATTCGCCCGAAAAGTATTTCATGCTAATGAACAATCAAAATTTGTAGATGCTTTTGTAACTGTTACGCTTGTAATATGTATTGGTGCTATGGCTATTATCGGAGCACTCCAAGATGGTTTATCTGGTGATTACAGTTTACTTTTAACAAAAGCAGTATTAGACGGTGTAATTTGCATGGTTTTTGCCTCTACTATGGGTATTGGTGTTTTACTAGCAGCCTTGCCACTATTTATTTATCAAGGTTTAATTACCTTATGTGCTAGCTTTATCGCTCCATATTTAACTCAAGCTTTAATCAATGATATTTGCTACATAGGCAATATTTTAATCACTGTCATCGGTATAAATCTTACATTCGATAATATAATACATATTCGTGTAGGTAATATGCTGCTTGCTCTTCTTGTGCCAGTAGTTTATCATATATTTATGTAATTTTTTATTGGAGGAAATTTTGTGGACAAATTAAATCGAATTAAAGGTGCACTTTATGGAGCTGCTATCGGCGATGCTCTCGGTGCTCCACTTGAATTTATGCCGCAAGAACAAATTAAAGCTCAATTCGGTACCGTTCGCGATATGATTGGTGGAGGTTGGCTCAAAACCATGCCTGGTGAAGGAACAGACGAAACAGCTTTAATGCTTGCTACAGCTTATGGAATTATGAAACAGCCTGAAAATCCGTTTCCGGAAATTGGCAAAAACTTCATCAATTGGGCTATCAGTCGTCCAAAAGATATCAGCGATACAACGCTTCGCAGTATTGATAAGACAATGTCTAAAGGACATGGTAAATACACTATACCAAAAGCTCGCTGGCATGAATCAGCAGCACAAGTTGATGTATTTAGCAATCGCGGCAGCGTAGACAACGGAGCAATTTTAAATACACTTTATCCTGCTCTTTATTATACAGATGAAAATACAGTAGTTTCTAAAGCACTTGATATCTCTAACATGACGCATGTAAATACTCAATCTGATAATGCTTGTCGTATATACTGTCAATTTATCTTCCGTATATTAAATAAAGATATCACTAAAAAAGATATGGATATTATGCTCGATAATACGATGTATTACGATTATAAAAATGAAGAAGTACAACCAACAGCTTCAGCTTATGATAGTATTGTCACTATGCTTCATGCTTTTATGAATACAGATAACTTCGAAGATGCTATCATCACTGCTGTAAATTACGGTGGCGACAGCGATACCATCGGTGCTATCACTGGTGGATTAGCTGGTTGTTTCTATGGTTACGATGCTATTCCAACACGCTTTATTGATACTTTACCAGAAGATATAAAGCATATGCTCGATACTGTTATAAATGCTATAAACTTATAAAAAAAGCCTCTATTAGTTTTAAATCTAATAGAGGCTTTAACTTTTATTGTTGTTTTACTTTATAAACACGGATTTCATATGAACGAAGTAATGTTTTTTCTCTATTGCCATAGTTAGAAATCAAAAGTTGTGCACCTTTTATTTCTGGCACTTTATAACCGCGAATTTTAGCAGTAGTATTCATGATTACTATGATGCGTTCTGATTTATCCTGTGCAGTGCGCGCATAAGCATATATCCCTGGGCTATACGATAATAATTCTTCATAATCACCATCATATAAAGCTTTATGTTCATTGCGCAATTTAATTAATTCTTTATAATAGTTGAGTACAGAATTTTCATCTTGCAATTCGCTTTCTACATTGATTTTACCGTATTCATCATTGAGTAGAAGCCATGGTTTGCCTTTAGAAAAGCCAGCATGTGAGCCATTATTCCAAGTCATAGGACTTCGTGCATTATCTCTACTGTATTTCCATACACCTTGCATAGCTTCTTTTGGCGATAAACCTTCTTTTATTGCCAACTCATATTGACCAATAGAAGAAACATCATTGTACATCTTAATTGAAGGCCATTTTATATTCGTCATGCCCAGCTCTTGTGCCTGATAAATAAATGGTGTTCCACGCATAGTGAGCAAAATCGTTCCGATAAATTTTGCAGCTAAATCCGTATCAGTTCCTTTAGGGAAGAAATAATTTACACAGCGCGGCAAATCGTGATTTTCAAAAAATACTGGTACCCAGCCACTATCTTTTGTAGCTTCTTGTGCAGCTGTAAAGCATTTTCTAATATCGATGAGTTTCCATGGATTGCGTTTATACCAAATATAGCTATCTTCAAAACCTAAACGAATATGGCTAAAATCAAAAGACATATCAAAAACGCCATTTTCACCAATCCATTTTGAATAATCCGCAGGTTTTACTCCATCCGTTTCCGCTACAGTAAATACATCTGGATATTTAGCAAAGATTTCATCTTTCCATTCATGCAAAAAGTCTAAAATTCCATCTTGGCAACCGTCCGCTTTTGCTATATTCCCTAAACCATCAGGTCCATCTACTGGCAAATCTTCAAATACTGCTGGTTTCTTTATATAAACGATAGCATCTATTCTAAATCCACTGATACCTTTATCCAACCAAAAACGGCATACATCATATAAAGCTTTGCGTACTTCTGGATTTTCCCAATTCAAATCAGGCTGTGCTTGCGTAAAAGTATGCAAATAATACTGCCCTGTCGTTTCATCTAAAGTCCAAGCTGAACCGCCAAAAATACCACGCCAATTCGTTGGCGCACTTTTATCATCTTTACCATCACGCCAAATATACCAATCACGTTTTGGATTATCCTTTGAGCTTCTAGCTTCTTCAAACCATTTATGTTTATCTGAAGTATGATTGAATACCAAATCCATCACGATTTTTATATTGCGTTTATCAGCTTCACTGATTAATTTTTCCATATCTTCCATAGTTCCATATTCTGGAGCTATAGCACAATAATCTGATATATCATATCCATTATCGACAAGCGGAGAAGGATATATTGGGCAAAGCCAAATTGCACCGACGCCTAAATCATGTAAGTAATCTAATTTACTGATAATACCTGCGATATCACCTATACCGTCATCATTACTATCACAAAAAGATTTAGGATAAATCTGATACACAATTGTTTTCTGCCACCATTTCAATTCACCCATAAAAACACCTTCTTATCATTTAATAAAAAAGCAGGTACAAAAGTACCTGCACTGTTTGCATAAATTATTTAATAGCGTTTAAAACTTCATCAGTAATATCAACAGATGTATATAATACTACGTCAGAACCAACTACTACTGTATAGCCATGCTGTTGAGCAACTTGCTGAATTGCATTATTGATTTTTTCTTGTACAGGTTTTACTAAATCAATCTGTTTCTGTCTTAAATCAGTAGCAACACGAATACGAACTTTTTGAATTTCTTCCGGATTCATTTTTTCATTAACAGATTTTTCAAAGTCCTTTTGTGCTTCTTCGGAAAGCTTTGCCATAGATTGTTGAATAGTTTTGCTTTCAGGGATATTAGCCAATACGTACTGATAATTAATTGTTGCTACAGAAGATGTAGCTGCTGGCTGATAAACCTCTGCCGCAGAAGCAGTTGAACCTATTCCAAGCATGAAAAATGCAGAACAGATAATTGCCAAAAATTGCTTTTTCATAAGATATCCTCCTAAAAAACATTAAGTCATTAGAGCTATTATATCATAAATAGATAAAAACCGTTATAGCTTATTTATTATAATTCGATTAAAATTTTTGCAATCCTCCTGCCAGAAACATCTACTGACGATTTCTTGTATATCTGTAAAAACAGTGTTAAAATTAATATTCAATTTGACACTATATTTTGCGAAAGGATGTTATTCATGTCATTTAAAGAACCTTTATGGACAAAAGACTATATACTCAATATTGTAAACAATTTTCTCTTGTTCATCATCTTTTATATGCTTATGGTTTACACAACCTCATTTGCCATTTCATCGTTCAATGCTTCCGTCAGTGAGGCGGGGCTTGCTTCCGGAACATTCATACTCGGCGCACTCGTTTCCCGTCTGTTCTCCGGCCGCTATCTCGATTTTGTCGGACGCAGGAAAATGCTGCTGTTTTCCGCCTGTCTGTATCTATTGAGCACCGTGAGCTATCATTTTATCATGAACATGATGTTTCTGCTCGTTTTGCGCTTCGTGCAGGGCGCTGCTTACGGCATGATGTCGACCGTAATCGCTACGGAAATAACTTCTATCATACCGAAAAGCAGACGCGGCGAGGGTATCGGCTATTTCACCCTGAGTATCACGCTCGGATCGGCTATCGGACCGTTTCTCGGCATCACCCTGCCGAAAATAAATCCCGTCTATCCGCTGTATTTCTGCGATATAATCGCCGTAACAATTGTTATCGTATCGCTTGCCACTAAAGTTCATGCTATCGTGCCCGGTTTTCGCCAGCGCGTGGAAGTCAAATCGCTGCGCCTGCGCACTTTTATTGAAACAACGGCTCTGCCGATTTCCTTCATTGGTTTTCTGGGCGCAATAGGCTTTGCTTCCATCATGAGTTTCATTGGTACATACAGCGAAGTTATCGACTTGGCTTTTGCCGGCAGTATATTTTTTATCGTGTATTCTCTGGCGTGCCTTGTCTTTCGCCCGCTGTTCGGTATTTTGTTGGATAGATACGGCAACCATGTCGTCATGTTTCCCGTACTGTTTGCCATGATAACCGGCTTCATGGCTATTGCGCTGGCTGACTCTTCTTTCACTTTGCTGCTCGGCGCCGTCCTCGTCGGCACAGGCTACGGCTCCATTCCGTCAGCCGGTCAGGCTATCGCCGTCCAAAAAGTCAAACCGAACCGCTTCAGTTTGGCAACATCCACATTATACATGTCGCTCGATGCCGGCAGCGGTGTCGGTCCGTATCTGCTCGGCATGATTGTTCCTGTCTACGGCTTCCGCTCCGTTTACGTCTGCGCATCTTTGCTCGCTGTCGTTGCGCTTATATTTTACTGCGGCAATATATTTTTCTCCCGCAAGAAAAATGCCTGAAAATCCATATAATAAAAAAGGCAAGTATTTATATCGTTCGCTGACTACCTGTCATTTATATGATGGGAGGTGATAGCATGAGTTTGGATGAATTATTCATTATGATACTTGATATTGCTATAAACAATAGCTTATCCGTTATCATTGCATTCACGGCACTGCTCATTGTTGTTACTTTAACGCTCAAAGATTGGCCGTCTATAGCGTTTTAGTTAGCCGTTTGAACATTGCAACCTTATTCACATTATCAATAAATGATGAGGTTTCAGCACATGTGGCAAATGTAAAAGAATTATATAAATACTTGCTTTTCATTTATTCTATTATAGATTTATTATAACTCACTGATAGTTATATTTCAAATATCTATTATATTATTTTTTTATTCTACGAAAGTGCCGGTGCGGCACAATATATATCAAACTACCCATCATTCATTTTTCTTTTGAAAGGTCAAAAGAAAAACGAACCAAAAAGAAAAAACCTTTTAACGTTTCGCTATCGCTGCACTAGGCGAGCCTTCGCAACTCTTCTATGAATATATTCAGTACAACGGCTCGAAACGTTTGGAATTTGGCTCGTGCCTTCTGTTTCCAGCAGGAACTCAATTTGAGCTGTTGACACTATAATTCGCTACTCATGCTGAAACTTTCATCTATGTTAGAGATTTTCACGGTAGCTTTAGCTATTAAAAATAAAATTTATTAGATGTGTCTTTAGTTCAAATGTTTGAGCATAAGTGAGTTTTTGAACGTTACAGCTAATAAATTTTATTTTTAAAGTGAAAATCTCTTATGGGCTACGAACCAAGGCATTTTCTTTTTCGACAACTTTTCTTTGTGCCAGCAAAGAAAAATTGCCTGGCATAATATAGAAATAAATTATTAAATATTTATCTTTAACATATATTATGCCAAACGGTAATTTCTTTAATTAAATTTCTTTATTCTAAAGAAATTTATAAAGTAGTATTTTCACCGACCAGACCGATAAAGCCGCCGTCTTTATCCACGCCGCTTTCGCTGTGGCCGATAAGCCATTTATTAGCTGCAAAAAGCAATTGATTTTCGCCTTTATTTTCAACTGGTTTTACTTTAAGTGGTAAATTTGTGCCTTTTGGCAATACTACACCACAGCGAAATTCTTCATTATTTTCTTTGCATGGTGCATAATGAAGTGTTGTAGCATAAAGTTCTACTGCTGTACCTGCTGGCACGAAAAAGCACTGTATATTTTTTGTTTCATACGTGTTATTTGTATAATCTATATCTTGTTGACGGCCAAGCATTAAAACTAAATCAGTAGCTGCAATATCAATTTCAGAAGAACGATGATATTCCACTGCATTTAATTTATCATTATATCCACTGCAAAAACCAAATTCTACTTCTAAACCACCATAAACTTCATCTTGCATCTGTTTAAATAAAGGCAATGCTTCTAAATCTGCATCTGATGGTTCATATACAACGCCTTCTTTAATAGCTTCTTTTGCCATCATTGTATTTACAAATTCAGTAGTATCGACATCTAAAACTCTACCGTATTGTTTAAATTCAACATCATTTACACTTTTCATCATTTTTACCTCATAGATTTTCTAAAATTTTTATTTCATTTTTCATAATATGTTTACTTTTATCCGGACTAATACCATTTACTAGATATTCGAAGACAATCTGCATAGCTCGTTGACCTTGTCTATATGGATGTTGATAAATAACAGCTTTTATCACATGTTTTTTCATCATCTCAATAGTTGTAGGCACTGTATCAAAAGCAATTATCGTTAAATCATTCTGTTTATCAAGCGATAATACTGCTCTACATGCACCATATACACCAGCTGCTACAATGAAGACTGCATTTATTTCCTTATGTTTTTCTAACATAATTTTTGTTTTATCATACGAAGAAATATCATCATCATCATTTTCTTGAATATCTACTATTTTAAATTTAGGATTTTTACTTATATTCTTTTCAAATCCAGCTAGACGCTGTTTATGCCCTAATACTTTTGATGAACCCATGATTATGCCTATATTAGCTCCACTCGGTATAATCATTTGCAATAATGCCCCTGCTGTTTCTCCACCATTTATATAATCACTGCCTACATAACATTGGCGTTTTGAGTTATCTACATCGTTATTCACCGTTACTACAAAAATTCCAGTATCTACAAATTCATCTATTTCTTTTATAATTACAGGGTCATTTACTGGATTAATGATTAAAGCATTTACCTTATCTTTTAAATCTTCCATGATTTCATATTGCGAAGAAACATCATATCCTCGCATATTACGCCAAATAACTTTAAGTCCGTAAATTTCATATTTTTCCGCAGCTAATTTTATACCTCTAATAACATCTTCAAAAAAAGGATTACCTTCTGATGAAAGTAATACGCCCACTACTGGATGTTTTTTACGAGCTGATAACGCTTTACCGGCTGGATTTGGTTTATATCCAAGTTGTTTCGCCATATTTAAAACCAACTCTCTTGTTTCTGGTTTGACATTGCCACGGTCATTGATGACTCTGTCTACCGTTCCGCGTGATACACCGCACAAATCAGCTATTTTCTTAATCGTTACCATCAACAAAATTCCCCCATAATATTATAAACTTTTATTTCGTTTCCTTTTATAAATATATTACCATAATAACCTTTTACTATGCGAAAATAAATCCCTATTAAATATTAATAACAATAACTTTTTTTATATGCTATAATGAACTTAAAGGAGGTTATGCTTTGGATATTTTTACTATACGAAGAAAATGTAATGATAATACCATAGAAATTACCCAACACTGCTTACTCCGAATTCATCAACGAAAAATTTCTTATAAAGAAATAAAAAATGTCATCATGAACGGGGAAATTATTGAAGAATATCCCGATGACTTTCCTTATCCCAGCTGTTTAATATTAGGGACAACAATTAACTGTCGTATAATACACGTTGTTGTCGGTATAAATGACACCAAACTATATTTAATAACAGCTTATGAACCTGACCCTGATAAATGGGATAATAAATTCAAGAAAAGAAAGGACTGTTGATTTATGGAAACATGTTTTTTCTGTAAAGGTACTATAGAAAACAGCTTTACTAATTACATGGTCGATTTAGATGGTCATTTTGTTATTATAAAAAATGTTCCCTGCCATAAATGCCGCCAATGTGGTGAAATTTCTTTCAGCGGAAAAACTGTAACTAGAATAGAAGAAATCATAGAAGACTTAAAAAAAATTCTGACTGAGGTTGCTATCGTAGAATATGTTGCTTAATATTTTAAATTAGCTGATACAAAAAGTATCAGCTAATTTTTTATAAATATTTATTCTAACTCTTTATACATAAAATAATCAAAGTCAGCTGGTTTATTTGTTCCGCTTATATCTACGCAGTTTATACCTACAAATGCTCCTGTAAAGAAACCGCCGCCGCGGATATAATCATCGGATAATTTATAACTGTCAAATACAACCGGTATTTTAGTAAAGTTTTCTCCATCAAAGGAATATAAGTAATAATATTTATTGTATCTTACTTCAACTTTAAAATGAACTGTTTTTATATTTTCAGGAATAACAATTTCATTGCCTTCCAGCGGCATAGTGAATACACCGTTATCCGCACAAATAATATCAATAACTTTACCGACATTTTCTTTCCATGTAATATGCACATTTGTCCAATTTTCCGTATTATAATAGCATACCATACCTGCCATCTGTTGGAAAGTTTCTGGTTCAAATTCCACACTTGTTGCCGCATCGAAATTAAATGCCTGCCATCTTCTTGCTACTAATGCCTGTGTAAACACTGATGTCAGTGATTCCTTTCCGTATAAACGCAAAAATCCTTTTCTTGCTTTTAATGTGGCGATATTTTCTGTAAGAGGAATACGTAAGGACTGAAAATTAATATTCAGCGTATCTCCATCAAAATCATCTTTAATTGGACAAGTAGGTTCCCATTTCTGTTCCGGTAAATCAGGTGCCTGAACTTCCGTAAGACCCGCTCTGCCGCCGACAACAACAGGCCATCCGTTCTTCCATTCAACTTTCTGAATAGCCGTTTCACGTCCGAGCGGACAGTATGCATGCTGTTCACGTTCTCTAATCGGCTGATTAGAAAAATCAAGAGGACGACCCGTTAAATGCGCCAGATACCATTCACCATTTTGAGTTTCCACCAGAGAAGCATGACCGCATTTTTGTAATTTGTTTTTCGGTTCCAACCATGCAGATAACAGCGGATAATTAGGGTCAGTTTCATATTCACCGTCAATAGTCTTACACCGTGCCACTGTTTCTGCATGCTGATATGTCGTACCGCCTTCTGCCACAAATAGATAATACATACCGTCTATATGATATAAATGCGGACCTTCTGTATATTTAATATCAGTACCTTTATAAATAATTTTCGGTTTACCGATTAATTTTTTCTGTTCCGGAGAATATTCCTGCAAGCAAATACCGTAAAAATTATGATTATACACTCTGTGGTCCCAATACATATTTACAAGATATTTTCTGCCGTCGCTATCGTGAAACAGTGATGCATCGAAACCGGAGCCATTAAGCTCAACAGGGTCGCTCCACACGCCATCAACCGTATCACATGTAGTAAGATAATTTTTACAATCTTTCCACATACCGTCTACAACTTTTACATCCGTATAAATGAGCCAAAATTTACCATCAGCATACGATAAATCCGGTGCCCAAATACCGCCTGAATTCGGATTGCCCTTCATATCCAAATATTTTACTGCATTTAATGGATGCGCTACTAAATGCCAGTTTACCAAATCCTTAGAATGATGAATTTGTACTCCCGGAAACCATTCAAACGTTGAAGTAGCAATATAATAATCATCACCCGCACGACAAATGCTAGGGTCAGGATTAAAACCTCTCAGTACAGGATTTTTTATCATCATTGTTATTCACTCCTTATTTATTTTTTACATATTCCACAATGACATTTGCAGCTTCATCTAATGTCATCTTGCTGGTATTTATAATCATATCGTGATTTTCAGGGTCTCCCCATTTTTGATTAGTATAATGTTTATAGTAATTCGCACGTTTTTTATCTTCTTCATTTAATTCTTTTAAAGTTTTGCCATCGTACACTTCCAAACCGCGTCTTGTTCTGTAATTATCATCTGCACAGACAAAAAAAGAATAATGATTTGGTAAATCTGCCAAAATAAAATCGGCACAACGACCTAAAATGACACAATCCCCGTCATCGGCCAACTGTCTTATAGCTTTAGCTTCATTAATGAAAACTTCATTATTTAAATCTCCGCTGTGATTGCCAAAGTTAAAAAACGGTATAAATCCTAAAGATAATGGACTGACATTATTTTCCAATTCTCTTAAATTTTCCTCACTTAAATCATTAATACCTATTTGAGCTGCCGCTAAATGTATTATTTGTCTATCATATAATTTTATATTTAATTTTTCAGCCACTTTCTGTGCCAGTTCACGACCCCCACTGCCATATTGACGGCTTATCGTTATAACCATATTAAAACCCCCTTAAATTGTTAAACAACAATCAATTTTCTTTCGCACGACGAATAGCCAATTCTCTTATAACCTGCGGATATACCTTATCAATATTGGCCGTCATCATCAATATTACACCTAAAACACATATTAAAATCGGAATATATACATATATTGCCATTATAGCTGTTATGGCACTTGCACTTTGAATTAAAGCTGAACCATCATAATTACCCATAGCCAGTACAATACCAACAATAGCTCCGCCGACACCGCCGCCGACTTTCATACCGAAGCTGGTTACACTGTAAGTTACGCCTTCAATACGTTTATTCGTTTTCCATTCACCGTAATCAACAACATCCGCTACAAGAGCAAACAAACCCGCATTATGCGGTGCTCTACCGATACCTGCAATAACATTACCCAAAAGAGCACAGTAATAGTTATCCGGGAACAATGCTATAATACCGAAGCCGATAATCATAACAACATAACCGCCAATCATACAATTCCATTTACCGAATTTATTAGCAATAACCTGGAAAAACAGACAAGACAACATAAGTGGAATATTACAGAATAAAGTAATTACACCGAACATATTTTCATCATGAAAAATATATTTTACATAATACATACCGCTGCTGCTATTTACAGCAAACATAATGTAATCCATTACGAAGATTATTGTTAAATAAATGAAATACTTATTTTTTACCAGATAAGATAAGGATTTTAAAAAACCTATATTTTCTTCTTTCGTTGCTACCGGCTGAACACGTTCTTTACAGAAAAAGAATGTTATAAGCAGACAGCACATAGCGATTATACCGTAAATACTGGTAATACCGAACCAGCCTAAAGCTTTAGCAGCCGGAGGAGTTATAAAAGCAAGTGCAATTACCAATAAATTTACCATGAAAAAACGAACTGAACTTAAAGACGTACGTTCCTTCTGACTATCAGTAATAAAAGATAATAAAGCGTTATATGGTAAATTAGCTGCCGTATACACTACAACAGTTAAAAAGAAATACGTACAGAAAGCATAAATGATTTTTCCCGTTTCACCGATATCCGGTACACTGAAAGTTAAAACCAAAGCGATTGCCATAAACGGAGCCATCCATAAAAGCCAAGGACGGGCTTTACCCCATCTTGTTTTTGTTTTATCGATAATAGCCCCCATTACCAAATCACTGATACCGTCAAAAATTCTTGATGCCAGCATAATCCCGCCGACTGCTGCCGCACTAATCATTACACTGTCCGTATAATAAATTGTCATGAACAATGCTAAAACGTTCCATACAAAGTTACAGCCGCAATCGCCTGCACCAAATGCCAATTTTTCGCCAATAGAAATCTTTTGTCCCTTTTCCATTTTAAACTCTCCCTTATAATATATAGACTTATAACTTAGCTAAATCACTGTAACAATCTTTTAATTGTAAATATAATTTTTTATATAAAGCGTGTCCTTTTTCATAATAATCATGTTCTTCTTTTATTGGTCCACAAGATGTTCCTGTTTTAATAAATTCATCACATGCTGAAACTACATCTTTAAAGATACCTGCACCAACGCCTGCTAAAATAGCAACACCAAGTGCTGGGCCTTCTTCTGAGGATAATGTCTTAACTTCACAATTAAACATATCAGCAAGCATTTGACGCCATACTGGGCTTTTTCCGCCACCACCGCAAGCCATCATTTCAGAAACATTTACACCCATACCTTTTAAAATGTCATAACAATCACTAAGTGAATAAGCTACCCCTTCCATGACTGCGCGCATCATATTTTCTTTTGTATGAATAGCAGATAAACCAAAAAATACGCCTCTTGCTTCTGGATTTAAATGTGGGGTGCGTTCACCCATCAAATATGGCAAATACATCAATCTATCACTGCCACATGGAATTTTTTCAACAGCTTCATTCATGAGTACATATGGGTCTTTGCCTAATTCTTCAGCTTTTGCTTTATAGTTATCAGCTATATTGTCGCGGAACCATTTAAGTGATAAACCAGCTGCAAGTGTTACTCCCATTACATGCCAACAACCTGGTACAGCACAGCAAAAAGTATGAACTCTACCTTCTGGGTCAATGCTGAGTTTATCTGTATGCGCAAACACTACGCCACTTGTACCGATTGTTGTAAATGCTTTACCATCTTTAACAATACCTGTGCCAATTGCTGCTGCTGCATTATCTCCAGCACCACCAACTACAACAGTGTCTGTACTCAATCCAGATAATTTAGCAAATTCATCATTTATATGGCCTGTTACTTCTGGTGATTCATAAACCTTTGCCAATAAACTCTTATCTATATCAAGTTTTTCTAAAATTTCATCAGACCATTGACGTTTTGGAATGTCTAAAAGTTGCATTCCACTTGCATCAGATACTTCAGTCGCATACTCTCCAGTCATGCAAAAACGCACATAATCTTTTGGCAACAATATATGTTTACATTTAGCATAATTTTCTGGTTCATTATTGCGTACCCATAAAATTTTAGAAGCAGTAAAACCTGTAAGTGCAGGATTTGCCGTAATTTCAATAAGGCGTTTAGCACCTACTTTTTCCGTGATTTCTTCACATTCTTTAGCCGTACGTTGGTCACACCAAATAATTGATGGACGAATTACTTTATTATCTTTATCTAGCATTACAAGACCGTGCATCTGTCCTGACAAGCCAACACCTTTGATATCTTTTGGATTAATCTTAGATTTTGCAATTACTTCTTGAATAGTATGTAGCGAAGCATTATACCAATCTTCAGGATTTTGTTCTGCCCAACCATTTTGTGGTTGATACATTGGATATTCTTCACTAGCAGAAACAACTGGCTGCATTGTTTCATCGAACAAAACTGTTTTAGTAGCCGATGTTCCAATATCCAAGCCTAATAAATATTTCATATATATAACCGCCTTTCTTTTATCTTTATCAACTTTTATTTTTGTCATTCAATTTTGTGCTCAAGCACATTTATTAATTAAAATATATCATCTTTAAATTTATCCGTCAATACTTATTTTTAATATTTTTCAGTTTTTTTCAAATCAAACAAACTTTTTTATTTCAAATTAAGAACCTTTTATTTTTCAATATATTTAAGATATATTTTTATTTTATATCATAAATATAGATTAGTACTATATATACTAGATTTATACTTTATTCTCTTCATCTTAGATAAATTATTATAAATTTTAAAAAAATTTTATATTGACAAAAGCATTATCCAGTGTTATTCTTTTATTGTGCTTAGGCACAAGATAATAGAAAAAGAAAAAATAAAATGATATATATTATAAAGGAGAATTTCATATGTTTACTAACATTCCTGAAGTTAAATGCGGTATTATTTCCGTAAGTCGTGACTGTTTTATTATTTCTCTTTCCGAAAACCGTAGAAAAGCTATTGTTGATGCATACAGTGCAAAGTATGGTTCTATCTATGAAGCTAAAACAACTGTTGAAAACGAAACTGATATGCTCAAAGCTGTAGAAGAAGTTAAAAATGCTGGTTGCAATGCTTTAGTTGTTTTCTTAGGCAATTTCGGTCCTGAAACTCCAGAAACTTTAATTGCTCAAAAATTTGATGGCCCTGTAATGTATGTAGCTGCTGCTGAAGAAACTGGCAAAGACCTCATCAATGGTCGTGGCGATGCTTATTGCGGTATGCTCAACTGCTCTTATAATTTAGGACTTAGAAAAATCAAAGCATTCATTCCTGAATATCCAGTTGGTACTGCTGATGAAATCGCAGATATGATTAATGAATTCCAGCCAGTAGCACGCGCTTTAATCGGTATTGCAAATCTCAAAATCATCACATTTGGCCCTCGTCCACAAGATTTCTTTGCTTGCAATGCTCCAATTAAACCTCTTTATGATATCGGCGTAGAAATCGAAGAAAACTCTGAACTCGACCTTCTCGTTTCCTATAAAGAACATGCAAATGACCCACGTATTGACGAAGTTGTAAAAGATATGGCTGAAGAAATGGGTTCAGCAAATCCATATCCAGATTTATTAAAACGCATGGCTCAATATGAAATCACTCTTCTCGACTGGGCAGAAAAACACAAAGGTGCTCGCAAATATGTAGCATTTGCTAATAAATGCTGGCCAGCTTTCCCTTCTCAATTCGGTTTTGAACCATGCTATGTAAATAGCCGTCTTGTATCTCGTGGCATTCCAGTTGCTTGTGAAGTAGATATTTATGGCGCACTCAGCGAATATATCGGAACTTGCGTAAGTTGCGATGCTGTTACTTTGCTTGATATCAACAACTCTGTACCAAAAGACCTCTTTGAAGAAGATATCGCTCCAAAATACAGCCAATACACTCTTAAAGATACTTTCATGGGCTTCCATTGCGGTAATACTCCAATGTGCAAACTCGCTAAAGGTGCAATTAAATATCAGCTCATTCAAAATCGTTTGCTTGAAAACGGCAATACTCCTGATATTACACGTGGCACACTTGAAGGCGATATCGCTCCAGGTCAAATTACTTTCTACCGCTTACAAAGCAATGCAGCAGGTCAACTCCGCTCTTATATCGCACAAGGTGAAGTTTTACCAGTTGCAACTCGTTCCTTCGGTGGTATTGGTATCTTTGCAATTCCTGAAATGGGCCGTTTCTATCGCCATGTTCTCATTGAAAAACAATATCCTCATCATGGTGCAGTAGTATTCGGTCATTATGGCAAAGCTTTATTCGATATCTTTAAATTCTTAGGCGTACAAGATGTAGCATTCAATCAGCCAAAAGGCATGTTATATCCTACTGAAAATCCATTCGCTTAATTATATTCTAAAATCCTCTTTAGACTTTATTTATATTGCACAATCTAGCAAATAGAGAGTATCTTAAAAGATACTCTCTATTATTAAAAGGAGAATTCATCATGATTATTACAATAGGTCGTCAATATGGCGCAGGTGGTCGTGAAATAGCTGAAAAATTAGCTAAAAAACTGCAAATTCCACTGTATGATAGAAAACTCGTTGCTTTTATTTCTGCTCACTTAGAAAAAGGCGTTGGACTTGATGAACTTGATTTAACATACGCTAATCTTTATGGCAGTGTATCTCCATATGAAACAATGTTTGCTGATTTAAATGTAGAAGATGATAATTATTTATTTACTCCACAATCCAAAGCTATTCGAGCACTTGCTCAGAAAAACTCTGGCATCTTTATCGGTCGTTGCACTAATTTCATATTAAAAGATTTTGACAACGCTTATCATTTCTTCATTGCAGCAGATGATGAATATCGCCAAGAACGTGGCATAAAAGTTTATCATAAATCATTAAAAGAATTGAAAAAAGAAGACGCTAAACGTGCTTCTTATTACAATTATTACACAAGTCAAAATTGGGGCGACCCAGTAGATTATGATATGGTTATCAATGCAGGCAAATGCGGTATCGATAAAGCTGTAGATGTAATCTGCAATTACATTCAATCAAAATAAATTTATCAACAACTTTTTTCTTAAATATAACTTATCTTATCAAACAAAAACCGAAAGCCATTTTTTAGCTTTCGGTTTTTTATATATATTATTTTTGTGCTATCTCAGCTATTGTTGGTAATGGTATTTTTTTTCTCAATATCTCCTTATCAATATCATTATTTATGTCCATATACGAAATTTTTTTACACCATTTACTATTATCGATATTTTCAATTCCCATTATTATTCTTAAATCATTCATTCTTTTTTGATACAAATCCAACGACTTTTTAGAATGACTCATTAAATATTTGTACATATATTGATTAAATTCTTCTACATATTTTTGTGTATCTTCTATTAAACTATATTCCTTAAATTTTTCACATCCATCAAAAAGCCTTGTATAATATTTATCATCTCTCAAATATAAATCAGCTAAAATTTTTACACTACCTAATCCAACCGATTTTCCCATACCTAATTTATAACAACAATTTTCTTCGCCTAATTTAAATAAATATACCAATGCCCCCAATTCTACTTCATCCAAATTCTCAAAACGTACTCTTCCTTTAAAATGACATCTTTCTCTAAAAGGTTTTTTTATTAAAACTCCATTGTATCTCTTATTTACATCATCTTTTTGTATTCCTTTCCAATCCATTTTTTTATGCCAATACATTTTATACCCTCTAATATTTGTATCACCATTCCAATTTTGCACACTAGTACCATCATCATCTGTATTTAAATAAAATTGATATGCTGCTGGATTAGGACTTTTTACACTCAAATTAAAACCTTTATAAAATATCTCTTTTTTCCCTTCATCTTTTAAATAACAATCATCAACATAAATTCTACTTCCCCAATATTCCTTATTTCCAAAAACAGCATCTGTAAAATCTATTACAGGTATCTTTAATTCCGAAGGAACATGCATATCTACTGTTTTCTTGTAAGGTATCCTATAATATGGACTAGAACCTAAATGACATACTTTTCCATTTTCAATACAATAAAAACATGGATTAATAACTTTATATCTTTTCTTTAGTGCATACTCCAATAACTTTATTCCTCTAGGTACATTAGAGAAGCTATTTCCCTCAAATTTAAATAAATTTTTACTATTTCTATTCTGATCTAATTTATAAAAATTCATAAATCTGTCCGATATAGCTATTCTTTTATCCCATACAGGTTCTGTTATTCTATAAAAATATAATTTATCCTTTTCATCTATATTCCCTGAAAAAACATCTACACAGTCATTTCTCCATATTATACGAGGACTCTTTTCTACTTTTTTTATGTTTGTTGTATTTTTAATTACTTTAAACTTAGCAGGACAAACATATTTTTTTCCCATGAATTCAATCAAAAAACCTGCTTGAGCTCTAGGCCTGTTTTTACCTTGTAAAGACATTTCATTTAGATACTCTTCTGTAAATAAATCATCTTCCGAAATACTTCTCCAAAAAAATAACCTATCACTAAAATTTCCATTCTCATTACATCTCATGGCAGAATTAGTTATTATTCTAAAAATATTTTTTAAACATCCTCTTAAACTACTTCCTGGAATGGCATTATGTATTCCATCTATTAAAGCTCCATTTTCTCCACCAAAATATAAAGGTGTTATATTTTCTATATCTACATCAAAATAACCACTATATTTTGCACTATCTTTTATGAAAGCTTTATAACCTGCTTCATTTAATATTTTTTTATCATTTTTATTCCAATAATTTAATTTGTTATTTTTTAACTGCTCTTTTTCTACATATTCATTTATTTTTGATGGAACAATTACATCATTTAATTGTATAAAATTATATGGTGCTCTAGCTTGTTCTTTTAAATCAGAAATATTTTTTCCCATATAGAAACAACTATTTAAATATAATTTATTATTTTATATTTACAGAATAAATAGCTGCTTTTTCACCTCTCTTAACTTATGATTTCTGTAATCATTATTTTTCAGGTTTTATATCTACGTAACGATAATAACCATATCCAGCTTGACCAGTTTTCTTATTATATTCGATATAACTTCGCGTAGTTAATGCATAATAATCACTTTTTATACTAGAAGGAATTACTTTTCTTATCTTTCTTCCTGCATCATATAATTCTACAAAACCATCTAATAAATTTTCATCTTTATCTAATTTTCCAAATAAAACCGATATACTATCAACAGTTTCTATAAGTTTACTTTCTCCGTTCATTTCATCTTTTATAACTCTTAAATAATATTCCTCTTTATTACTTAAAACCAATATTTCTTCTATTTCATTAAATAGTCTCATTTGTATTAAATATTTAGGAACAACATCACTACCATCATTAAATATAAAATGTTTATCTCTATAATAACCAAATTTCATTTCATTCACATTTTGTATTAATACTTTATAATCATTAACAGCTACTTTTTCTAAAATATCATTTAAAGATATTTTTTTATCATACACATATTCTTTTTTTATTGAATATCTATTTTCATATCGTAGACAATTATCTTTATCAAAAAAACTATTTTCCATAGAATTCACCACACAAAACTTTAACATACCGTTCTAAAACATCTTGAACGTCTTCTTCACAACCATCTTTTTCAATTTTTATCTTATTTCTATTTTTATCATCATCATCATTTACTCTTTCTATTCTAAAGGTATTTCCTTGATATTTTATTAAACAATTATTTCCTTTAAAAGTGCCTCTACCAATAGATTTTCCACCACCAATTGCTAAATTTCCTAGCCATAAATCCTTTAGAATTAATAACATAAGACCAGCTTCAGCCTCAGTACACTTTCTTATTCTCAAGTTAATAGAAATCATTGTTTTAGACTTGTCTATTTGCCAAATAGGTTCATCACCAAACAAATTTCCATAAAAAACTCCTCCTGTAAAGCTATCTATTCTAGTTCGTGGTTGTTTTGCACTGACAAAATTATTCTTTCTAAGATAAATTTCATTTACATATAGTCGACTTCGTAGAAGTTTATTATTGCCATCCTTATCAACTTTCTTTCCATGTCCCATTAAATCATCTATAAACGATATTACTTTCTCTTCATTATAATTCGATAAATATCTCAATATATTAATAGCTCTATTTCGTATAACTCCTTTTATACTAGTACCAGGAATAACATAATCGTCTCCATTTTTCATTTGTACTGCTCTTATTTTTATGCTACTTTTTTTCGTTAAATCTTCTTGAACATTAGTATCTGCTATCATAATAGCACTATTTAACGACAAACCTATCCTCATTGTAAATTCATTAGATATATTTGTTCTAACGTTTTCATATTTTACAGGTTTCTTGTTAATCTTACCATCTAGATAATCTAACCAAGCCCATGAATCTGCCTCATTATTAAAATCAAAAATATAATATGGAGTAGGTTTTTTCTTTGTTTGTATTTTTCCATAACCTTTTGTCGTCAATGCCCCAATGCTCATGCCATTATCCAATATATATGCTATTGTTTTTGCCACTTCGTCAATATCAATATTTTCAAATTTCTTTCGTACAGTAATTTCTATATTTAATAATCCTTCTGCACCTCTATCAATCATTTCAAAATCATATTTAGCTTTGTTCTTACTTACATTGGTGATATCATCAATAGCTACTCCATCTCTATGAATAATTTTTACATTTTCTAATTTTACATCACCAACTCTAATTAAACTTTGACTTTCGCTATTATTTTTCACATTACCAAAAATAACATCTTCTATCTTTTCTCCATAGATATCATATATATAATTTCTCAATACACCTATTATTGAAGTTCCTGGTATAAATGCTTGTCCATGATTATCTTTCAAAATCAACATATCTATGATGCCATCATTTTTTCCAGTAGATATTCGTAACGGTGATTTTACTTTTATAGGAACATTTGGAAAAACTATCTTTTTTATTATTTTTGCTTCATTATCCATTACCATCTCTCCTATAAATTTATACAACTAATTTCTCTTTTTTAAATGTTTTACAAACCATAACCAATATTCTTTAAATAAAATATTCTTATCAATGTCAAAAACATTGTATCCTAAATCATTTTTTAATAATTCTATCTTGTTACCATCTAATTCTAAATATTTTTCCCATTTTATATCATCATATGGCATTTTTAAATCTTTAAATAAAAAATCATACATAGTTATTCCATTTAATCTTATTTTACGTAAATTATCTTTTGCTATCGATTTAAATTCACTTATTTCTTGTTTGATAGTTTCTTCCTTATAATTACTCAAAAGTATTCGTTCTATTCTATTTAAAACATTTTTGCTTTTTAATGGATTTATTTTTTCTGCATCCATTATAGCTTTTTTTCTAACTTCTAATATAATTCTTCTATGAATTATTTCTCTAGCATTTTTTCGAACTTCATCACTTATATTATCTCTACTTATTACTTCAGTCGGATAATCTACTATTTTTATATCATCCATCGATTGCCATATTCTAAATTGACCAAAACCTTCTTCATATCTGCAGCCCAATCCAGAATACAAGATTTCACTTAAGTTTTTTAAAATATCCGTATCCATTTTATCTATAATAAATTCTATTAATGAACCCGCAGAAATGGCAACTTTTCTTTCTCTCATAGACTGCCAAACATTAACATAACCACTAATCTCTTCACAAGTAGATAAAATAGATATATTTTCTTTTTTTATATTTACATTAAATCCAACTTTTTTTAACTGTTTTTCTATATCAGATAAAAGACTACTTACTACTTCATCAACAGATTGCCATTCTTTTATAGGAATATATGGTGTTATTGCTTGTAAATATACATTTTTATTGCTTAAATTATATTTAAAAATATCACAATCTAAACTTTTTCCCATTTTGCAGGAGCATTTACCATACTGTATATTTTTTGAACGACCTATATGAATATTTGTTAAATCAATGCTATCCAAGAAATCTTCAATACAATCAACTACATCATCATCTATTATCATATATCCTTTAAAAAATTGATTAGGTTCTATATATTCATAATTAAAAATTCTTCCATCTTTGTTACTGCCAATAAGACGCAATTTATCACTATTACGCGCCATATGTAATTCAACCTGCGTATTTACATCAACCTTACAAATTTCATTATTATCCTTCAATATAAAACCATTCATTTTTTTATATCCTGGAGTTATTTGTTTATTCAAAGAAATATCTTTTATACTTTTTCCATCTTTACTACATACCAAAGATAATGGTATATTCATCGGCGAAAATCCTTTTTTCAGAAACTTTAAATTTTTTCCTACTGGATAAGCCGATAAAAAACGTACCTTTCCAGATAAAAATATATTAAAAAACTCTTCATCTTCATGTGCATTTATTAAATTTTTATACTTTATAAATTTTCCAGCCAACATTCCTCTAATTATAGAACCTGGAATATATTTTTTTGTAACATATAATGTATTATCATTATTTTTTTCTGCCAAACTTACTGGAGCTAATGTTTCTATAATATACTCTATCTTTTTCACATTTATACCTCCTTATACTATATTATTCCATTTTTAAACTCATCAAAAACTTTATTATATCTATCTTTATTACTATCCCAAATACAAGTAATTTCACCATAACCACGATTACGCTTTGCACCCACAAACCGCAAATTTTTCAATGCTAAAATTAAGATTAATAAATTTTTTTCTGTATCTTCTACGAGTTCTATTTCTCCTTCAAAGGTTGTTCCATCATTAATAACTTGCATATTATATAAACTGGTAGCTTTAGCAGTACCTGTTTCTCTATCTATTGCCGTTTGAAACCTTATATCTGTATATAACTCTAATACACTTTGTTTGGTGAATATACCTTTATATTGGCTATTCAAATACTGCCAATCTCTACACATCTGTTTGTAATTTGGTAAATAAAAATTTTCCATACGTATTTTAGATTCAGTATTTCCTAAACCAAACAAATCATTTATATCTTTAATTGTTATCCATTTTTCTTGGCTAATCTCTGCCATCTCTAAAGCACTTTCATATAATAAGCCTTTAAATCTTTTAGCAGGAAAATATGGCATTCCATACTGGTCATGCACTACTTCTGTATCAACTGTTATATCTGATTTATTTGTAGATAATTGTAAGGATGATTTTGCTACTATTTTTATTTTAAATTTTTCCATATCTATCACCTATTTACCATCAAACTTTTAAAGAAAAGTCTATTAATTCTATTGCATCAACATATCGTGTCTTTAATATCTTTTCATTTTTCATATACTGCCATAAATCACTTGCCCCAACATCTTCTTTTTGCAATTCATCTTTTAATATATTTTCTACCTCTGGACAATTTTCTAAAAATCTAACAATACTATGATTATCCTCATTTAAAACATTACGCAAATCTTTTATTTTATTATTAGGCACCTTTTTTATCTTTTCTATCAAAGAAAATAAATCATTTATATTGCTCTTATCATTTTGCTCTTGTGTTATACAATACGGTCCATAATGTAAATAACCTTCTGGTGCTTCATATTGTTGTACACACAATTGGTCTAATGTTGGTGACATATCTCCATGCAATATAGCAAAATCAACAAAACTCTCATCATCTTCACGTGATTTCTTTTTAGCCGAACCACAAAGTTGCTCTGCTAATTCATACGCTCTATAAAATGGATATTTAGCTGGTACAATCGCTACTCCAGCACAACAACTCATATTATTATTAACTTTTATATTTTGATTATTAAATATCTTTCCTGCATAACTTTGTGCATTAGAATACAATTTTTCATCTAATAATTGTTCTTTACTAACAAATTGAATAAATCTTTTTGCATATTCTAAACCTAATCTACCAGGACAAACAAAAGTAATGTCATCGCCACCTATTATTATTGGTCTTATTGGCAAATACCTATTTTTCATTTTATTTATATTAAGGCTTTTATCATATATTCCTTCTTTAAAATCTATTACAACAGACTTTAATAATTTATAAAAGCCTCTTTTTACAATCTGAGCTGTTCTTAGTGATAATTTTTTACGTTCCTGCATGTTCTTACACGAAGCAAACTTTATTCCCATATTGTTTCCATCTATATGAACAACACTTATATAACTTTCATTATCTTTATAGCCCAAATTATCAAATTTTGTAACAAAATCAAATCTATTTCCTAAAATGTCCTTATACTCTTCTTTTAATTTTTCTGTAGCTACATTATACGCACTTGATTTTGCCACAATTTCCGCTGATACCATTTTATTATCAAATTCATTAATAATACTATCCTCTACCCTGCCTCTAAGATATTCCGCTGTTTTTCCACTGTAATCACACTCTAAAGTAAAACCTACATATGGCACATCAACCTGTGGCAAAATAGTATTTTGATTATCTTTTAATTGCTTATATAAAATTCCCAACGATTTTTGAAAATGTTCACTATCTATATCTAACATACCAATTGCTGCACCTGTCTTCAATCCTGGTGCTTTTATTAATATTTCTTTACTCCAACTACCTACAATTTTTTTACAAAGTTCAATAACATCTTCATCTTGTTTTCTTACCAATATAATCATATTTCCGCCGCCAATATAAGCAACTTCACATTCAATACTATCATCTTCAAGCATTTGAACATTATCTACTTCATTCCATGAAAATTCAGGCATTTTTAAATTTAAACTAGGTAGTATTTTATTTACCATCAAATCGCTAAAAATACTATCTACAAGAAAAGAAGCTCCAATATTAGTTTTTAATCTATTACAAGAAAAAACATATTTCTGTATAGAACGTGTATCTAATAAAATTGCACCTACTGAATTTAACATACACATTACTCCTATCAATATGATAATTATTTCTTATCCTATAATATATAAAAAATCCGGAGTGCCCAAAAAGGCACTCCATATATAGTTACTGTAAAAAATCTTCCTCTAAAAAACGTCTAAAATATCTTAAACCAGTATTTTCTGATTTTATTGTTTTATACATTTCTTTTAATACTACATTTTTATGCTTTCTACCAGTATCGTACGCTATATCTAAATAATCCGTTATAAAAGCTATTGCTTTATGTACTATTTTTTCATTTGGTAAATCATATTTTTTATCTGTAGCATTTTCTATATAATTAGGATTTTCTGTATCAGGAATATTTTTATTATAAAATTCTATAAAATTAGTTTCATCTTTTATATAATCGAATAATTCTACGTCATCATGACCTCTTCTTTTAAATTCTAATATAATATATCCAAATACATATTTAAAAAAGGTTCGTGATGATTCAGATAATTTATCTTTTATATTTTCATAAATATCTATATAAGAAAAAAACTTTTCTTTAGCATATTCAAAAGATGGTTGCTTTAATGCCCTATGCTCTAATATGGAATACTCTTTTCCATCTTCATTCATTTCAAAAATATCTACAATAAGACTTTCTTCAAATACTTTTTGTATTTTATATAAACAAGTCTCTATTGCTTCCATTTGCAATTCTATATCTTTTAATTTGTTTATATCAATCCCTTTCATATTTTTCAATTGTTCTTCTAAAGCATTTTTATTTTTCATAGCTTTATAAATGTATTTATTATTATCTCCACCGCGATCTACTGAATAAAATCTGTTTAATATATCACTTACATTTTTCTTTAATTGTTCCAAATCTTCTTTACTTCTTGTTTTTATAAGATATTCTATCTCCTGTTTAGGCGTTCCTTTTTGTATTTCTTCCTTCCTTATATAATCATATACATTATTATTTACTTCTTCATTTTCAGATGGCAATTCTATATATAATAAAATGTTTTTTACAAAGAAATATTTTATTGTATGATAATTAAAACTTTTCTTGTCATTAAGCTGTTTTGTTACCTTTCGCAAGAACGCTTTATCATTTTTAAATAATTCTTTATATAAAATTCGTATTTCTTTTTTTACAAAACTTTTACGCATTTTATATTGTACATTCTCTTCATTTAATAAATTTACAACTGCCTCTCTCATTTCATTATAGTATTTTTTTCTAAATTCAATTATGAATGAATATATTTCTCCTGTATCCTTATACTCTTTTACTTTACTATCCAAAATTTTCTTTACCAATGAAACATATCCATCTGATTTTGCTTCATAAAAAGTTAATTTCTTATTATAATAATTTAAAATTTTTAATGCACCTAATCGTTGCTTAGCAAAAAAATCATATTCTTTTTCTAAAAATATTAAATTCTTAACAATTTTCATTACTAAATAAGTTTTACGTGTATCACTTAAAATTTCATCAGCTGTACCTTGTACATATTCTCTTACGCTATCTTCTATTTGATTTCTTATTTCTCTTACTTCTTTTATTTTAGTTTCTGCTAATAATTTTAGACCTAAATAATATTCTTTTTCAAATATCGTAAAAAATGATAATAAAGTAGTATCTTTTTTATATTCTATTACAATGTTATCTAAACTATCTTTTGTAACTTTTTTAAATTGTACTATATCGACATTACTTAAATAAATATTTTTATCTTGATTTGGCAGCAAATTTAAAGCTTTTTTTCTAACTTTAGCAAAAGCATCATACTTATAATCCAATAACATTAATTTTCTAGTTATCTTTAAGTTAATATTGTTTTCTTCTTTTCTCTTAAGATTGCCTTCAAACAAATATTGTAAATATGTTTTCACATATCCTTCTATTTCATTTTTTAGTTTATTTATATCTTTTTTATCTTCTTTTTTATCTTTTTCTTCTTCTATATCTCGATTTATCTCAATATATTCTTTACTCTTCTTATATCTAGCTTTAACTTTTTCTTTAGAGTCATTTGTATTTCCCATATACAGTTCCTCCCTAAAAAATCAAAATATTATCCCCATCAGTCATTTATCAATAAATCTAATGCCTTATCGAGTTTATGTTTTTGTCCAGGTTTAGCATTACCAGCAATAGCATTTAAATAAAACAATCCTGTTATATCATAAATTCTAGATTTACTTGGGTCTTTAGCTTTTTCTTCAGCTGTTTTAGCTCTACTGAAACCACTATATTTTTGCGCATAAATTACAGTATCCACATCAACATTTCTAGCAGCTTTTTCAGCATAAGCTACAGCTACAAATAAACTAATACAATATGGTTTCATACCAAATGTAACATCTACAAACAATTGGTCATTATCATTAATCAAAACTGCTACTTGTTTAAAAAACTTATTAAAAGTCAATGAATCGAAATTCTCAGTCAACATAATTTCTTCAAATTTAAAATTTACATTACGCTCTTGAAGAATTTTTTCTACTTCTGCTTTATATTTTTTATAATTCACTGTAGCATTATTAACATTATTTCCACTATCTTGCTGAATGGCCGTAATTATTACAATTTCATCATTAGCCTTAACTTTATCATCAATAAGATATGTCATTGGAAAATCATACCTGTTTTCACTTAATTCAAAATCATCACTTGTATAATACGTTGGGTCTTCTGGTTTCAACTCATTTAATAACATAGAAGATAAAAATACTTTTCTCATTTTAATTTCTCCTTTATTTTTCTAAACTGCAAAACTTATACTTATCAATTAAATTCTTCCTATAGTACAAAAAATCCTTCATATGGTTTACAAATTTACATTAACTCACCTCCTTTCGTATTTTTTACCATTTTACTTATCAAGCTCCTTTTTTATCTCCTTAGCAAATGAATACATTAACACAATCTCCAAAATATATGGGCCAAAGAAATAAAGCAGTATCAAACCAAGGATAACAAAAATCAACTCACTTTCAATTATAAAATGAGCTATACCACCAAAAACAACACCAGCAAATATCATTAAGCAAACCTTAATAAGAAACCATACAAATTCAAATAATGCTTTCATGATTTTCACCTCATTTTTTCTTTATATATATAATATCCACCACTAAAAACAAAATTCGGCATAAAAAAGAAAAATTTTTATAAAAAAAGACATAACCTTAAAATATATTAAAGTTATGTCTTTTCTTATTCTCTTTGCAATTAAGCATCACTTGTTAATATTAATCAATAAAATAACATCACTAAAAAACAAATAACATATTCAGCCTATTACATCATATCAATAAATGGACTCAAGAGAGACCGTACAATATTAAGGCTTAACCGAAAAGCGAGAAAAAAACGTAATTCATTCTACGTAATGAGAGACCGTACAATGTTAATGCTTAACCCGTTACCGACGCTTTTAAATGTTAAGTCTTGTATTAACAAGAGACCGTACAATGTTAATGCTTAACAATTGTAATGTAAAATTAGGATTATTTGTATTTGAAACAAGAGACCGTACAATGTTAATGCTTAACCGCAGTAAAATCAATATTCTTTTTCTTCATTATAACCTATAAAGCCTTATTTTTCAAGGTTTATAAAAAAATTACCAGCTAATATTAATTTTTAAAAGTTCTCTATCTATAAGCTTTTATCCATTTTAGCTGGTAATTTTTATTTATTAATCAATTAACTTATTTAGATTAAAGCCATCATTATTTTTCACGGCTTCATATACGTTAACCTTTGCTATACTATCATGAATTTTGATGTAATGTTTTATTTTAGCCATTAAATCTTTATTTTCTGTTCTTATAATCAAATTAGGAATTATATATTTTTGCAATAAAACAACAAATTCAGCATATAAATCCTGCCAAGTATCATTTAAATAACTTTCAGGCTCTTTAAAAACAATTATTTTAGGTTTTGCCCATTTATGGCCACAAAAGAAATATCGTTCTAATAAGATTTTAAAATCCACAAAGCATCGTAAATCTCTAGGAGCATCTGTTAAATTAATTTTTTTATTTAAGTATTTATAAACAAGATAATACTTATTATCAGAAGTTTTTTTAATACTATCTACTACTTTATCTAAAATATCATAAAAATTATTAATCACATTTTTATCAATACCATAAACTTCTAAATTGTCTCTATCTGATACATCATTTATCAAGGAAACACTATTTCCATTCGATACAAAACAAACTTCTAATACTCTTTTATACAATTTTTTCTCACTATAATTAAAATCTTTTCTATAACCATCTGCTAAAATATCACAAATTCCCAACGACTCCATGTTCATTACTGCATTGCTTTTGTTTAAGACTTTTAACTCTGTACATTGATAATTTTTTTGTGTAAACTTTTTTACCTCATTATCCTCAATAATTTCTATCTTTATATCACTAGCTTCAAAAGAAACCTTTGGCAAAAATTCTGTTTTTATCTTTGTTTTAACTATTTCTATGAAACTTTGCTGTAATTTATTATGTAATAACTGGTTTATCTTGCCTAAATAAGTTTCAATATCTATTTGTTTTGCTATCGAAGATTTTTGTTTTAAAACAGTTTCAAATATATCTAAAATCTCTCTGATTTCTTCTTCCAATGTATTATATAAACGAGCCTTTTTTTTAAGTTCTCTATCTATTTTATTAAATAAATATAACTTATTTATATTCGATAAAGACTCTATACTAGTATTTTGAGCACACATCTCAACAATCTCAAAGGCTCTATGTTCATATAATTTATTTACATAACGACCTAATAATACATCACTACTAAAAATCACATTACCAATCAAATTTTTAGGTGCATATTTTGATGTTAATATAATAGTTATACCTTTTAATTCTATATTTGCTTTTTTTATTTTATCTACATTCTCCAGATTTATATACATAAAAAACCTCCAATAGATAATAATTAATCAAAAAAATATACTGTTTGCATAAAATCATCTTTATTTTTTAACACCTTTTGTAATAAATTATTCTTCTTTAATGATACAAATAGTGCTACTGCTTCTGCTTGACAATTTAAGGATTTTTGCGGATTAAATTCTATATCTGTAAACGCATCAAAATTCATGATTGCCTCTGCTAATTCTTCATTAGAATTTAAAGCGTTTATATACAACCAATTATAAAAAAAAGTTTTTGGTCGTGACTTAAATTCTTCTCCCTGAAAATTAAAACCTATTATAGAGCCACTGGTTTTTAATCTTTTATCTTTTTTAGCTTCTTTTGAAGAAACATATAATAAATCTGTATATGGTCCACCTTTTTCAAAAACTTTACTCGATTGAAATGCTGCTTCTACTGAAAATAAATCTTCTCCCTTTTCATTTTTTACCATTAAATTAAACGCACTCAATGCAATGCCTAATGAGTCTTCCGACTTAGTAGAAATTTCTAATATTCTACTACTAGGATTTAAAACATTGAAAGCATCATGTAAACTTCTAATATTTTTTTGTTTCTGTTTTACAGAAAATCCACTAAAATATTCAAAATCTGTCATTTTACACTTAAAATACGGTTTAGTATTTGAAACAATATAAACTGGTCTTTTTGCCATAACAAACACTCCTAATCATATTTAATATAATAATAAATTCTTTTTTTATAATAAAATTCCTTTAAAAACATTAAGCATGAACCATACATATATATATTATACGATTCATGCTTAATTATAATTTTTAAAAATATTAACTTATATTTTAAGATTTATTAGCAACAAAATTTACAAATTCAGCATTTGATATCGAAATATGATATCTATCTAAAGCATATAAAACATAATCTTCTATAAATATAATAATCGATTTTGGATTTAAAGCATATGATATATCTTTCATATCTTGAGAATACCATATTATTACTGTACCTTCTTTAAAATCTATTATTTCATCAGGCTCTCCATGTTCTTTTAACATTTCTTTTTTTACATTTTCATACTGTTCTGATGTTAGTTCCTTTATAAAAGGCATGTTTATTGCTATCAATCCATTGATATAAGTCTTAACCGTATGTGTATACTCTGATATCTTTTGGCCATATAGCGAACTAAATTTTTCTGATGTTTCTATTTCCCTAATATATATATCCTTATGTTCAAATAATTTCTTTGTTTTATCCCTAAGTTCTATAAACTCTAGTTCTGCTTCATATTCGCCTCTACGGTATGCCTCTAAATCTTCTATAAATTGGCGTTTTTCTTCTTCAGTAAGCTCGTCTTCACCATAAGGAGCACAATCATATATATATCCATAGTCATATGTTGTTTCATATTTTTCTTTATCTAAATTTATAATAAGCTTTATTAAATCAATAATATCTATTACTAAATCGTATTTTCTAAAATATTTTAAAGCCTCAAAGATACATTCCATATTATATTTATATAAAATTTTAGTAAATACTTTAGAGTTTAACGCATATAAATCAGACTCTACACGCCAAACTATTGTAACACCGTTTGTAAAATTTTTTATCTCATCATATTTACCATATTTTTGAGATAATTCTTCTTTTAAATTTTCAAATTGTTCAGGTGTCAATTCTTCAGTAAAAATATACTTTTCTGCCATTGAACCACCACATGAACAGCATTCAACGCTAAAAACATAAGGCAAAATAGGATAACCAAAGACTGTTTGGGATGATATCTTTTTCTTCATAAGATATATTTCAAATTCATCTTTAAAAAAATTTCTCATATAATATAATTTAAAATCATTACATGGATAATTTTTATAATCACAATATTCAATAAAATCAAAAAGAGCTGCAATTTTAGTTGTTGTTTCTTTTGTCATAATAAAAATCCTTTCAAAATAAAACTATAATCATAAATTCTCATTACATATTCCTAAAAAATCAAAACACAACATAAAATTTAAAAATCTTATAAAAATACTAAGCATGAAATACATATTTATATAATTCATGCTTAATATCAAAGATATAAAATATTAAATTATACTTTTAGGAATATTAGTAATAATATTTATAAAATCAATAATTAATATGGATATATTATATACATCTAAAACATCTAAAACATCATTTTTTATAAATATTGTAACAGATTTTGAATTTAAAACATATAATCTTTTTTCATCTTCAAAATACCAAACAATCACTGTTTCCTCTTTAAAATTCTTTATTTCATTAGGTTCACCTTTTGGGAGATATTTCTTTTTTTACGCTCTCCTACTGTTCTGATGTCAATTCTTTTACAAAAGATATATCCATTGCTATCATTCCACTGCCCTCCACATTAATTGCTAATGTATACGGTACAGCCTCTTAATCATATAAAGAGCCAAAATCTTTCGGAGACTTTTAGCAAAGTATATATTCAAAGTTTTGAGCAATCCTTTCATCTTCGTAATCTTCTGGTGTTTCTTTATCTAAAGAAATAACTACATTTACAAAATCCTCTATTTCCATTGGCAAATTAAATGAATCTAAAATTTTTATAACACTATCTACTTCAACAATAATAAAAGCACTTGAATTTAGCATATACGCCCTTTCTTTTTCATCAACAACAAAATACCAAATCGCCATAGTATCTTCCTTATTTTTTTTTATTTTATCGGGTTTACCAATATTTTTTTCTATACTTTCAAATTGTTCATCTATCAATTTATGTTTAAATGGCAACTGAATTACTATCATCTCACTATCACAATTGTAAAACCTAAAAGCAAAAGGCATAAGCTCTTGACCACTAAAACTCTTTTTTAATGATTTTTCTTTAGCAATACCCAGTTTCATACTGTTTATCATACTTTCTATACAGAATGATTCGATTTGATTATATATATTAAATTCATAACCCGCAGATTTTATACGCTTTATCATTGATGTAATTACAGGTGTCATTTCTTTTTTCATAACAAAATTCCTTTCAAAACATACAATCACGAAATAAATATTTAATTTTTGGCATAGGCTATATAAAACTATAACCTATGCCTAGGAGCAACATTTATGTTAATTAAAATGGAGGCAAATTAATCTGAAAATATCTGTATCCAATAATTATTATATTGACTATTAGGCACATAAGCATAACCTACACCTATATAGCGAAATTTAGGATTTAAGATATTTTGTCTATGTCCTGGAGAATTCATCCAAATATTTACTACTTCTTGAGGGGAACTAGCACCAGCCGCTGCATTTTCACCAGCTGTCATATAATGAAATTTTCTTCTATCTAATACAGTATAAAACTGACTTCCATCAGGACGAGTATGAGCAAAAATTATCGCCAATTCATTAGCTCTTATATCCGACCTGTTACATAAATATGGATTTAATATCAATGGTCTTACCCCTGCTTTTAATCGTTCCCGATTGACAAGGGCTGCAACCGATTGAGCATAATTTTTATCCGTATTAGGTTCGTAAGCATAATTAGATGTATTGGAATAATTATAATAATAAACTGGACTTGCCATACACACAGAGCTGAATATACATAAGGAAACAATCAATAAAAAAATCTTTTTCATGAAAATCATTCCTCTCTTTTATTGTATTATTTTTAATATTGACTAACAATACAACTTATGAAATCTTTAATTTGCGTAGATAATTTATATTTTTTTAATACATCTGCATCATCTTGTCGAAAAAACTGCGTTATTGATTTTGAATTTAAAACAACATCTATATTTTTTTTATCATCTGTATACCAAATAGTTATTGTATTATCTGCCAAATTCTCAACTTTATCTGGCTCACCAAGTTTTTTTATCATCTGTTCTTTTACATAATCGTATTTCTCAGATGTCAATTTGTGTGCAAAAGGTTCATCTATTGCTATCATATCGCTTTTATCATTGTAAACAATAATTGTAAGTGGTGCATAATCTTGTCCATAAATACTTTCAAAACCTTTTTCCAAAGGCATTTCAACTTTTATAAGATTTAATCCTAATTCTTTTACTTCTATACTATCTATTTTTGCCATATCTTCAGTAGCAGCCATACTAACACCACTTTGTAAACAAACTGCAATCGCTAAAGCTAAAGCCATCAATAATTTTTTCATAAATATCTTCCTCTCTTTTAAATCATTATCTTATTATATATATCTGCTGTTTTTTCCAAAATTCGGCATGGTTTTTAAAAATTTTTATAAAAAAAAGACATAACTTTAATTTAAGTTATGTCTTTCTTTCATTTTACTGCTAAGCATCACTTGTTAATATTAATCAAAAATTCACCATAAATACATTTAGCATAATTTTACAACCTAAATTACATTATACATTGTTAATGCTTAACAAATCAACTGCCCATGGATAAGCAGATTGCGACCAATGACGAGACCGTACAATGTTAATGCTTAACGGTTCGCTGGAGTGAAGAAGAATATTCTTTAGCTGGTGACGAGACCGTACAATGTTAATGCTTAACCAACTCAATCAAGTAAGAAAACTTGGTTCTTTTGAGACGAGACCGTACAATGTTAATGCTTAACTTCGACACTGGCTATCTTATCCCGATTTATGTTGAGACGAGACCGTACAATGTTAATGCTTAACGTGAGGTTAAATTTGAAACAATAGAAAAAACTTTAGACGAGACCGTACAATGTTAATGCTTAACGCAAAAGCATCTTCATCATAAAATGGGCTTTCATGCGACGAGACCGTACAATGTTAATGCTTAACCGCAGTAAAATCAATATTCTTTTTCTTCATTATATCTTATATATCCTTATTTTTCAATCTTTCATAGAAATTTTACCAGCCGATTTCAGTTTTCTACCTATTTTTTTAATGCTTGATATTATAGGCTTTTTACTTTTTCGGCTGGTAAATTTTTACCTTATTTTAAAACTTGTCTTTCTTATGAATAATACTAATCATCATAATATCTGAAATATACTCTACCGCTTAAATCTCCTATCCATAATAATTTCTCCAATCTTATTTCTAATCTAATTTATATTTCTTTTTCTCTTCTTATTATATATCTTTTACTTTTTCTAAAATTCGGCACGATTTTTTTATTTTATAAAAGCTTAAATATTATTTTTGATAAAACTATAGCCCAATGAAAATTTCATCAGGCTATAGTTTCAATATCTGTTAAATCTCGAACATTACAGCGTAATTATCAAGAAAATGGCTATGTCTATTTTCTGCTAATATTCTGTCTGCATCTTCTACGGAAATAACTACATCACATTTATTAGCTACACGTTGTCGAACTTCTACAATGTCGACTACAAGAGGATTACTTCCCGCACGAGAAGTTCCCATGCGTACCGTATCCCATCCCTGTTGTCCTTTAGCATAGCCAACAACACCATAATCTATTGCGTATTTTTTATCTACGTTATATACACCATAAATTGCTCTACCAGAAGTATCATAAATAGCAGGACAAAATGTTCTGACAAGACCTGCTCCTCTTGCTCTAATTACAAGTCCAGTATAATTTCCATTAATCTGGCTTGTATTAGGATTATATGTTGGACTAGGTGCAGGTACTGGCACTTTCTGATTATTGCCAATTACATTATCAAAAACCACTTGACCTAAGCTACCATCACCATACATCGGCACTGACATTGTAACTCGATAAATACCATCTTCACGAATGTATTCTTCGTCTACTACCCGAGCACCTCTGATGACGCCGCTAACTTTTGAATGTATTGTATCATTTAAAGTCATAGACATTTCTACATTTGTTTCAGAATCAATGGCTACATCTTTTACTGTTTCTAATAAATTACGTTGAGCTTCTACAACTGCTGCTCTTCTTGCCATCAATTTTGCTTGACCAAATGGCTTATTTGGTGGTAATACGCCATAGCCATCAGCTGTTATTGTTTCTGTCTGTGCATAAGCTGGATTTTGATACTGTGCTTCTGCCTTTACAGGTGCAAAATAAGTATTAACAGGCAAGATACTTGCACCAAAACTAAATAAAGCTGCACTAGTTAAAACTATTAATGTTTTTTTCATAAAAAATTCCTCCAGATTTATTTACAACTAAAACAACATTTATGTATAAAAAATCATGTACTCTAAAAACTATTAAATATTTTTAAAGTACATGATTTTATACAATCCTATTATTTATTATTAATATTTAAAGATTTTATTTTTTCTAAGGAACAAAGCTCATCTGTATCCAGAAAATTAAAATCTATATAATAAATACCTTCTTTATTTAATGCAATGAGCTCATCATTATTTTTCCAGCCTTTCATTTCACCTATTATACTATTTTCATTTTTTGCTCCTACTTCACCGAGTTCTTTAGTCATTACCTCCGTTAATTTATCAAATTCTTCATCAGTCAATTTTTCAGGAAAACAATACTGTATCATAAATAATCTATCATTATAAAAACATGCTACGGCTCTTGTATCCATTTCTTGACCATATAAATTTACCTTCTCATCTAAAGTTATTTCACATGTTTCTAATAATGGCTTTATTGAATATTTTGTAGAAAAATCATGATAACTTTCTCCCCATGCTATATCTTTTAGTTGTTTTATACCACTATTATTTGAATTTTCACTAGCAAAGCTCACTGCAGGAACTAAAGCAACCATAGCTAATAATACAAATGTAATAATTATTTTTTTCATAAAAATCCTATCCTTTCTAATATAAATCTAAAAAACTAAAAGAATTTTGTTTCATGTTGATAATACCAATTATATTTATTTTTTCAATTCTCCTTTCTAATTTCTATTATATATATCAACTAAAAAAATTAAAATTCGACATTGTTTCAACTAAATTTTAAAAAATTTTCGGTATAGATTATAAAAACCTATACCGAAAAATAAGAGGGGCTTATTTATTTACGTTTCACTTTGTCTTTAACCATAGGAGTTACCTCACAATCTTTTATTTTAGCTATTGAAAGATTATTTCTTACTTCTTCAACTTTAACAGTACCTACATATTTTTCATCAACGCCAAGGATTTCTCCTGTTACTGGATGAACTATTGGTTCTGCTTCAGCATAAATCGTATAGATGTCACCTTCTTTTACTCCATCTTCGTATCCTAAATCAAAAGTTACAGTGTCTTCATTTGGTTTAACCGCTACTACCATGCCTACTAAAGGATTTATTTTATTCATTCTTTCTAAGACTTTATTAGCTACTTTTTCTGCTGCGTTGTAGATAAGGCTATCGCTATTTACACTCATATGACCTGGCACTAAATCACTTTTGATGAATTTTTTCAAATTATTTTTAGTAGCACTGCTATCAGTATCAGATACCATATCAGAACTTAAAACTTGACCAGTTTCATTGTCCACTATCTGTACCGAAACAGCTACTTTTGCTTTTAATCCTTCATAAGCTAAGTTATTGTATGGATTTATTTCTGCTTCAACAACCTTGCCCATCAAGGTATAATCGGCTCCAGATAAATTACCGATTTCTATAGCTGATGAACTATTCACTACACCTGAATTTTGCAAGCCTAGCTCTCTGAAAATCTGGTCAAGATTACTGCGTTCTACTACTGTATAATTTTTATTTTGTACTAATCCATTTTGAATACTTGATTGTAATTGTTCGCAAATCATCTTGCCATATCTACTTTGTGTACCGTCAATGAAATTACCTACTGCTACAGTTTTCATTGCCGCTTCACTTACAAGACTTGTACCTAAAATCATAACAAATACTGCCAAGCTGATAAAATGTGCAAAATATTTTTTCATGATAACAAAACTCCTTTTATTTTATTAAAAAACTCAAATAAATTAACATTATCCATTAAAAATTTTTCTTTATACCACCTTCTTTCATTATATATATCCTCTTATTTTTCTAAAATTCGGCATTAGTTTCTAAAATTTTTATAAAAAATTTTAATTTTATCTAAGTAAGTAAATCTAAGATAATATACATACCGACACCAATTACAACTAAAATACTAACAAAATCTATTATTAAACCTAGAAAAAAACTTAAAACATATAATATACCATGCCATATTTGTTCATGAAAAATAATTACTGCTATTATAGCCAATATTGATAAAATAAAATTTTTCATCCAAGTTTTCATAATTACCACCTCATCAATTCTTTAATATATATATCTTTCATTTTTTCTAAAATCTGGCATAGTTTTTTAATTTTTTATCTATGTTATATATTTTTTCTATCTCCTATTTATTTTTTATTATCATCTTTAATCTCTATTTTATATATCCTCTGCTTTTTCCAAAATTCGGCATGGTTTTTAAAAAATTTTATAAAAAAAAGACATAACTTTTAATCTAAGTTATGTCTTTCTTTCATTTTACTGCTAAGCATCACTTGTTAATATTAATCAATAATTCATCATAAATACATTTAGCACAACATTACAATCTAAATCACATTGTACAATATTACAGTGTACGAATAGAGATGAAAGAGAGACCGTACAATGTTAATGCTTAACTACTTCAATCTGCTAAGAATGGATTTAAAGGATAAAGGAGAGACCGTACAATGTTAATGCTTAACATACGGTCAAATAATTCATTTATATTTTCAGCAAGGAGAGACCGTACAATGTTAATGCTTAACCGCAGTAAAATCAATATTCTTTTTCTTCATTATATCTTATATATCCTTATTTTTCAATCTTTCATAGAAATCTTACCAGCCGATTTCAGTTTTCTGCCTATTTTTTTAATGCTTGATATTATAGGCTTTTTACTTTTTCGGCTGGTAAATTTTTTTAAATTATTTCAATATCTTCTTGAACTATCTTCACTATATTATTTTCACGTATAGCTTTATATATAAGCATATTATTTTTAAATACTATAGGAAAATATAAATACTGTATTTGTGATGGCATTGCTTGCATTATATTGACAATATATCTACGGTCACTACTAGATAAACCATCATCACCAGCAAAATGTGTATGATAAATTCCATAAAAATCAATTCCATCATCTTGCCATTTATCTATCTGTTTATTTAATAAATCTGTACTTGGATAATATGAATCATAGCAATTTTCCTTACTACCTTTATCTGCAAAGTAACAGGTAATAATATCTTCTTTGCCACCGATTATACCGCCAACTTCTGGAGGTGGTGCAGGACTTTCTACAATTTCTTTAAAGATATTTTCTTTTATTCTCATAATCAAATTCTCCAATCTTATATTTTTCTATTATACTTATACTCTATTTTTTCTAAAATTCGGCATAGTTTATATAAATTTTATAAAAAATTTTAAATCTTATCTTTATGTATAAAAAATCATGTACTCTAAAAATTATTAAATATTTCTAAAGTACATGATTTCATACAATCTTATTATCTCTTAACGCTTAATACATTCATTCTTTCCAAAGAAAAAATGTTATCTGTATCAAATAAACTTAAACCTAAATAATAAATGCCTTCTTTATTTAATGCAACTAACTCATCATCATTTCTCCATGCTATCATTTTACCTATTTCCTTATTTTTATCTTCTGCTACTACTTCACCAAGTTCTTTAGTAATAACCTTAGTTACTTTGTCAAATTCTTCATCAGTCAATTTTTCTGGAAAACAATATTGCATCATAAATAATCTATCGTTATTAAAATATGCAATAGCTTTTGTATCCATTTCTTGACCATATAAGTTTATCTTTTTATCTAAGTTTATTTCGCAAGCTTCCAATATCGGTCTTATCGAATACTTTTCAGAAAACTCATGGTATGACTCTCCCCATGATACACCATTGAGATGTTTTATTTCTTTACTTGAATTTTCACTAGCAAAGCCTACCGCAGGAACTAAAGTTACCATAGCTAATAATACAAAAGTAATGATTGTTTTTTCCATAAAAAATACGTCCTTTCTAATCACTAAAAGATTTTTGAGCATAAGCTACATTTAGTAACTTATGCTCATGGGATACAAATAACTCTATATAAAATTAATTAAGGAGGCAATTTTATTACCAGTTTCTTTCATAAGCAAAGCAGCCTCGTCTTTCTGATGGATAGTACCAATTATCGTAATAACTGCAATGTGCCCTACCATCTGAAGCTCTATTATATTCTTCCCAATGAATACAATCTGAACAATTTCCGCCAAAAAATCCTTTTGGAATACAAATTTTAGTTTTAATTTCATTTGCTTTGTTTTTCATAATACTAACTCCAATCTTAATCATAAAATTTTATTTTACCTTTAAGTTTAATATTTGTTTATTTTTTCATCGCCCTCTTTAATATCTATTCTATATATTATATCTCCTGCTTTTTCCAAAATTCGGCACAGTTTTTAAAAAATTTTTGAGCATAAGCTACATTTAGTAACTTATGCTCATGGGATACAAATAACTCTATATAAAATTAATTAAGGAGAGACTTTATTACCAGTTTCTTTCATAAGCAAAGCAACCTCGTCTTTCTGATGGATAGTACCAATTATCGTAATAACTGCAATATGCTCTACCATCAGAATTTCTATTATATTCTTCCCAATGAATGCAATCTGAACAATTTCCGCCAAAAAATCCTTTTGGAATACAAATTTTAATTTTAATTTCATTTGCTTTGTTTTTCATAATACTAACTCCAATCTTAATCATAAAATTTTAGTTTACCTTTAAGTTTAATATTTATTTATTTTTTCATCACCCTCTTTAATATCTATTCTATATATTATATCCCCTACTTTTTCCAAAATTCGGCACAGTTTTTAAAAATTTTTATAAAAAAAGACATAACTTTTAATCTAAGTTATGTCTTTCTTTCATTTTACTGCTAAGCATCACTTGTTAATATTAATCAAAAATTCACCATAAATACATTTAGCATAATTCTATAACCCAAATCACATTGTACAATATTAATACTTAACTATAATAAGTCCATCTAAAACAAGTGACTTAACTCATGTGAGACCGTACAATGTTAATGCTTAATATAGTGCCATTTATGTAAAAGGCAATCTGATTCAAACACGAGACCGTACAATGTTAATACTTAACAGGTTTATCATGGTTTTTCTATAATTAATTATCAAACATTTAATTATCAAACGCGAGACCGTACAATGTTAATGCTTAACTGCAATAAAATCAATGTTCTTTTTCTTCATTATATATTATATATCCTTATTTTTCAATCTTTAATAGAAATCTTACCAGCCGATTTCAGTTTTATGTCTATCTTTTTTAATATTTAATATTATAGACTTTTTACTTTTTCGGCTGGCAAAACTCATCTTCTTTTATTCCTTCCGAGCAAAGCAGCCTCGTCTTTCTGATGGATAATACCAATCATCATAATAACTACAAAATGCTCTGCCACTTGAGTCTCTATTATATTCTTCCCAATACCGACAACCTGAACAATTTCCACCTAAAGTTCCTTTTGGAATACAAATTTTTGTTTTAATTTCATTTACTTTGTTTTTCATAATACTAGCTCCAATCTTAATCACAAAATTTTAGTTTACCTTTAAATTTAATATTCATTTATTTTTTTATCGCCCTCTTTAATATCTATTCTATATATTATATCTCCTGCTTTTTCCAAAATTCGGCATAGCTTTTAAAAAATTTTGAGCATAAGCTACATTTAGTAACTTATGCTCATGGGATACAAATAACTCTATATAAAATTAATTAAGGAGAGACTTTATTACCAGTTTCTTTCATAAGTAAAGCAACCTCGTCTTTCTGATGGATAGTACCAATCATCATAATAACTACAATATGCTCTACCATCAGAATTTCTATTGTATTCTTCCCAATAAATACAATTTGAACAATTCCCACCGAAAAATCCTTTTGGAATACAAATTTTTGTTTTAATTTCATTTACTTTGTTTTTCATAATACTAGCTCCAATCTTAATCACAAAATTTTAGTTTACCTTTAAATTTAATATTTATTTATTTTTTCATCGCCCTCTTTAATATCTATTCTATATATTATATCTCCTGCTTTTTCCAAAATTCGGCACGGTTTTTAAAAATTTTTATAAAAAAAGACATAACTTTTAATCTAAGTTATGTCTTCTTTCATTTTACTGCTAAGCATCACTTGTTAATATTAATCAAAAATTCACCATAAATACATTTAGCATTATTCTACAATCTAAATTACATTATACATTGTTAATGCTTAGCGTATTTGTTAAAACAAAGCTACCAGAAGGCGCGAAACCATACAATGCTAATGCTTAACTCAAATGCATAGCTACTACCATCAAGGTTCTAGATGTTCGGACGAGACCGTACAATGTTAATGCTTAACAAGAATTTCTATTTTATAGCTACATTTAAATGTTTCGGACGAGACCGTACAATGTTAATGCTTAACGTAGTCCCAGATACATCTGCTGCTGACTTTCCATTGGACGAGACCGTACAATGTTAATGCTTAACTCGACACTATTGAAGATTATCTTATTATTTACCCAACGCGGACGAGACCGTACAATGTTAATGCTTAACTCGACACTATTGAAGATTATCTTATTATTTACCCAACGCGGACGAGACCGTACAATGTTAATGCTTAACCGCAGTAAAATCAATATTCTTTTTTTCATTATAGCTTATATATCCTTATTTTTCAATCTTTAATAGAAATCTTACCAGCCGATTTCAGTTTTCTGCCTATTTAATATTTAATATTATAGGCTTTTTACTTTTTCGGCTGGCAAAAACTCATCTTCTTTTATTCCTTCCGAGCAAAGCAACCTCGTCTTTCTGATGGATAATACCAATCATCATAATAACTACAAAATGCTCTGCCACTTGAGTCTCTATTGTATTCTTCCCAATACCGACAACCTGAGCAATTTCCGCCAAAAAATCCCTTTGGAATACAAATTTTTGTTTTGATTTCATTTGCTTTGTTTTTCATAATACTAACTCCAATCTTAATCACAAAATTTTAGTTTACCTTTAAATATTTATTTTTTTTTCATCACCCTCTTTAGTCTCTATTTTATATATCACCTACTTTTTCCAAAATTCGGCACGGTTTTTAAAAATTTTTATAAAAAAAAGACATAACTTTAATCTAAGTTATGTCTTCTTTCATTTTACTGCTAAGCATCACTTGTTAATATTAATCAATAATTCATCATAAATACATTTAGCATAATTCTACAACCCAAATCACATTGTACAATATTAATACTTAACTAAAGCCACAATTAAAGTATCAAGATAAAATAGAAGGCGACCGTACAATGTTAATGCTTAACAAGACTTTATGTGTCTTAATATGTTTGTTTGCCTTAGCGAGACCGTACAATGTTAATGCTTAACTCGTTAAATCCATATCCTGCTTTTCTATATCTAAAAGTGAGACCGTACAATGTTAATGCTTAACTTAATAGAGAGCGTAAAAATAAGAAGCGCTATATTAAAGTGAGACCGTACAATGTTAATGCTTAACGCAGTAATTTTTTCTGTTTCTATTTTAGGAACAACTAAGTGAGACCGTACAATGTTAATGCTTAACCGCAGTAAAATCAATATTCTTTTTCTTCATTATAGCTTATATATCCTTATTTTTCAATCTTTAATAGAAATCTTACCAGCCGATTTCAGTTTTATGTCTATCTTTTTTAATGCTTGATATTATAGGTTTTTTACTTTTTCGGCTGGCAAATAAAACTTAATATACTACTATCGTTAAAGTATTATACGTAATTTGTTGCAGTTTAAGATTGCAATTTATATTTTGAATTAACTGATTATAAATATTCTGTGGTGTTCCTGAATATTTTATATCAATAGTTGCTGTACCTTCATCATAACTATTTACCCTTGCTGAATTTACTCCTCGAATATTTTGTAAAGCATTATTTACCATATTCACTTTATTATAATCAGTGGTTATAACTTTTAGTTCTATATTTTGTTTATTCCCACTACCATAATTTAAAAGCTTTTCTACAATATAATCTCCCATTTTTTCACCAGCATTATTCAATGCTTTTTTCCCTGCTATAAATTCTGTTACATCAGCAGCTTTGCCATAAGTGCCATTAGCAGAAATTATTTGTCCTGTTTTTGCTATAAAGATTTTAGCTTCTAAACGAGCATTGCATGATAAAATCCCTGTATTTCTCCCTCTGCCATTACCAATAAATTTACTTACATCACCAACACCTTCACTAAAGGCTTCACCTACTACTAATATATCTACATTTAAATTATTAGCGATATTTTGCATATCTTGATTTGTCAAATAATCTAGCTTACCAATAGTATCTCTCATACCTTCTGCATACACTATTCTACTAAATCCAGCTTCTATCAATTTATTGATTACAGCCGTTTCACCAGCAGGGTCAGGAATTTTTGCTCTGATATGATATTCAGGAATTATAACCGCAATCTTTGGGTCACGAAGTTGACGATTAATTATACCCAATCTTGTAAGCTCATTCATCAATTTAGAATTAGGATTTGTATCCACATCAGCTAAAATATTAACTTCATACAAACCATCTTCAAGCCATCTTTTATCTATCACTTGATAATTAGTGATATAACCTTTAGAAAATTTATAAATCTCATCATTAAGTAAGATGCCATTTTTAACTAATGCAGTCGAATCTACCATAGTACCAACTGCTTGCTCTATCGCATTTCTAAGTGCGTCTCTTTCTGCTTCATCATAATTCATACCATGACCAGATACATTTACTGATTGCGCTGATGCCACTGCCCACCATAAACTACATAAAAGGCATACTATTATCATTACATATTTTTTCATAAATATCACCTCATCATCGTTATATTATATCTATCACCTATTTTTACAAAAAAACGGCATGAAAAATGATATCATGCCGTTTTTTTTATTAAAATTTTTCATCTATTAAATTAACACTATTGATTATTGCCTGCGCTATATCAAAATTACTTTCCCGACTAGCTGCCAAACTATTAGCATGACTAACTTGATTACGCCAATCATTAACATAATTAGAATATTCTTCTACAAATTGTAATAATCGTTCTTTAGGTAATTTCGTTTCTATGATATTTTTTTCTAACATCTCCTTAAACATTTCTCTTCGTTCCTTTGATTTTTCTACAGTAGTTAATTTCTTATCTTCTTTTAAATCAAAAATTTCTCTCACTCTATTTTTTTCTATCCCTTTAACAGAATTTAAAACAACTGCTTCCAAATTACTGTTTTCTTTTATAAGTCTTCTTGTTAAATATACTTCAAAATCATTTTCATTTTTTGGCATACTTTCTCTTAAAATCTGTTTTAATATACTATTGTTGGATAAATTAACAACTGCTTTATAAAAACGATAACGAGTTGTTTTCTTTATAAAATCAATTGTTTCCTTTAAAAAATCACTGAATTTTTTATTTTTGTCTTTTACCTTTCCCAAAATTTTATTTGCGGATAAATCACTTTCTATCAAACCTCTAACTGTACTATATGTCAATTCATATTCTTCAACATCTTCCAACTTTATTTGCGACGACTGAGACATTCTATAATTTTTAAAAAAACTGACTTGCCAATTCGACCAAGCTTTATTTTTTCTACATTCTTCTTCAATAGAAGCATCTTTTATTATTACTAATTTATTTTCAATTAAATATACTGGTATCCATTCTGTATAAAAAGTTATCGCTGCTTGTAAAAAATCTCTTTTAGCACACCATTTTATAATAGCAGGTACACTACTAGGCTTGTTATCTTTAGGCAATATATCCGCGTACGTTTTCTCTATCACTAATATCAACTTTGCAAAAAATAACTCTTGTTCACTTAATCTATTACTTTTCGATTTTATTATTCTTTTATAAATTTTCAGAGAATCATTCAATAAAGATAATACATTTGTCATATCTTTATAATTCGTACAAACTTTTATCGCTTCTGAAAAATCTCTCATCTCTTCTAATAGTAATTCAAGCGCTGAAGAACTTGTTCTTAATTTTTTACTATTTAACTTGTCAAAATAATTTTGAATTTGATTTACACTACCAAATGAATTAAATTCTTCTGCTCCACCTAGTAATGTAAACATATCCATGATATCACTAGCATTTTCTATCTTTGCAGTATTGAAATTAACATACAGCACCAATCCAAGCTCCATACCTATATATTTCAACATTCTAATCAATGCCAACATCAACATTGAAGCATGTCTTAAACCACCAGTCATATCTACATGGATAACTACTGTATCATCAGGATTTTTTTCTTTATAAGCCTGCAATTTATCAAACATTTCAGATATACTTTTAAAAGAGCCTTTCATTTCTCCATTGTTATAAAGCGGTACATCAATTATTTTATCTTTATAATATTCATCTTGTATGAGTTCTTTAAATTTATCTAAAGATGTTTCTCGCACTTGTTCAGAAATAAAAGCATATATCTCATCTATCTGTTGCTGTTCTTGATTTAATTTCCATGCTATATATTTCAATGCTGTTTCATTAGTGTGTTTACAACTAGCCTTAAATAAATTACTATCATCTGTGTATTCTTTCTCAATACTATCATCACGATATAAACTCATTATAAATAAAACTATGTTTTTAACCATAATTACACCGCCTTATTTAAATTTAACAACAAAATCTTATATCAATTTTAATAGTATATTTTCTATTTTTTATAACACAATTCCTTTATATATTTTTATGTGGTACTTGATAAAACAAGCACCACATAAATTTTATTAATTTATAAAAATCTAAGCTGCTTTATGATACTTATTTTTTGCACCTCGTTTCAAGACAAAATCATCTAATTCTAAACAATCAATGAGATATGACATATTATGATGAAAATATTTCTTTAAAACCATTAAAGGTATATTATGACTTCTGTTGTACAATACTTTGTTAAGTAAAATTGGAGATTTACAAAAAATATAACAACTTTTTCTATAGTTTTTTGTAAAAGCATATTCATATCCTCTTCCTGGAATAATCAAGTAATAATCTAGTTTGTTCTTATACTTGCTTGAAACCTTCGCAACAACATAAACATTATTTTTAATAGATACTTTATTCATAAACAATCAACCTTTCTTTATAAAAAAACTTATCTATATATATGTATATCCTCTATAATTTTAAAAATCTGGCATGATTATAAATTTTTTAATGAAATTTTAATAAAAGTCTTGATAATTTATATATACCCATCAAAATACAAAAGATTTGCATTACAATTTCTATACTTATCTACACAAACGTAGCAAAAAGTTACTTATTAATAACAAACTAAAAATATTCCTGTATCGATATAATATAAAAAGCTTCCAATACAATTTGTACTGGAAGCTTTTTTACTTAAAACTCTAAATTTCCACTTTCACGTGCTTGTTCTAATACTTTCATCACCATCATGGAATGGTCTAAGTTTTCATAGCATGTTTTATAATCTTGTTGTTTGAACATCTGCTCAAATGCAATGAATTCATTTATCATGCGATGATTGTACCGTTCTTTACTAACGATTTTTTCTGTTTCGCCTTTTTTGTTTACCCTTATCAGCGCACATTCATTTGTTGCACCTTCTAAACGCATATATCCTTTTTCGCCTTGGAAAACAATTCCGCTTACGCTTTCAGAATCTTTAGCTGCACTACATACTACTGTAAATCCATCATAATCCAATAGTGCCGTGCCAGAAGTATCTATGCCATTAAAGCCTAAGTTTGCACGATAAATTATATTTTTAGGCATACCGAATATACCTACAATAAAATGCAAATTATAAATATTTAAATCATACAATGCTCCGCCAGCACTTTCTGGACTGAAAGCTGGTGTTACTTCTTTATTTAAATATTTATCGTAACGACTAGAATACTGTGCATAATTGGCATGTACATAATGAAGTGTGCCAATTTCTTTCAAATTATCCTTTATATATTGATAATTCGGCGCATAAATAACAGTAATCGCTTCAAATAAAAATAAATGCTTATCTTTCGCTATCTGTATTAATTCTTCTGTTTCGCTTGCTTTCACTGTAAAAGGTTTTTCGCAAATAACATTTTTTCCAGCTTCTAAAGCTTGCTTAGTATATTGATAATGCACATTATTTGAAACTGCTACATAGATAAAATCGATATCGCTATCCGATAACATTTTTTGATAATCTGTATAAACCTTGCTAATATTACATTCTTGAGCGATTTTTTCTGCTTTTGCCTTGCTTTGCGCTCTAGAACAAATAGCTTCAATTGATATGCCTGCTACAGTTTTAGCAGCACCTATCATCTCTCTTACAATTTTGCCATTTCCAGCAATCCCAATTTTCATCAAAACTCCCCCTATTTCATTATCTCTGCCAAAATCTTTATTCCCGTTTTTATTTCTGCCAAAGACAATACAGCAAAACTTATGCGCAATTGTCTATGGGGTGCTCTTCGCACAAAAAACGGTGCACCATTTGAAATTATCACCCCTTGTTTTTTAGCATTCTCAATCACATCATCAGCTAGAAGTCTTTCTGGTAAATTAAGCCAAACAGATAATCCCCCTGTAGGTTTTATATATGAAATATCCTTTGGCAAATATTTTTTCATCATCTTTAAAATGAAATCAAATTTAGTTTTATAAATACTGCGAATAGAATTTAAATGTTTTTGCCATAATCCTTCACGCAAATAATAATCAAAAATTCGCTGTGTAAGTCCTGAGGTTGCAATATCTGAAATGTATTTTACATTTAATAATCTTTGCGCTAAATCTGAAGGCACAATCAAATACGCTAAACGAAGCCCAGGCATAAAAACTTTTGATAAAGTGCGAATGTAAATTACCCTATCATCTGTATCATACGTTTTAAGCGGTAACATTTCATTTTTGCTATAATACAGACCACCGATATAATCGTCTTCCAATATATATACATCATGATACCGTGCCAATCCCATGAGTCTATGGCGAACGTATTTACTATAAGAAATCCCTGTAGGATTTTGCACATTTGGCATCACATATATAAGACGCGGTTTAAATAGCTTTAATTTATTTTCTAGGTCTGCTAAATCAATTCCTTCTTTTGTGAGTTTTATATCTATAATCTTTGCTCCACATGAACGAAAAGCCGCCATTGCACCTGGATATGTCGGACTTTCTACAAAAACGATATCTCCGTGTTTTAATAAAGCACGCGCTACAATATCTATTCCCTGCTGTGCCCCTGATATTATCTGCACATTTTGCTGTGTCGTATTTATCTTCTTTTGCGCTAAAGATTGCACAATGGATTGTCTAAGTGGCAAATACCCCTTACTATCTTGATACGTAAATGCATATCCTTTATCTCTTTTTAAAATTTCATCTATTGCCTTTTGAAAGATTTCCATAGAAATCATCTCTGGATTTAAAGATACACTGCTCATATTGATTACATCAGTTGGGATATTTTCTGCATTTACTTCCTCTGCTAAATCAATCAATACATCTTTTTTCTCATCAACTTCCGAGCTAATTGTATTCATTTGCTCAGCTACATAACTGCCACTGCCACGGCGCGTGAAAATATAGCCGTTTTTTTCCAATTCTCTATACGCACTCACGACAGTGCCGTTATTTATATTTAGTTGTTGCGCTAAAATGCGTACCGGTGGCAATTTATAACCAGCAGATAATGTTTTGCATTTTATTTTTTCAGCAATCTCATCATAAAGCTGTACATATAATGGTTTTTTACTTTGTTTATTTAAACTTACAAAATCTATTAAATTCTTATTCATTGCCTGTTTTCAAAAAAAGACTTATTGCTAAAAGCAATAAGTCTTCTCTTTTGTCCTTTTTATCTTTTATTTATTATAAATCTGTCCTAAATAATACGTTACAAATTGTTGTGCAATTCTACCTGAACGACCAGAATGTTCTTGTGCCCATGCACCTGCTTTTATGCGCAATTCTTCTTTATCTAAAACTACACCGTGTTGACGCAATAAACCATCAACGATATCTAAATATTCCTGTTGATTTGGACTTAAATAATTGATGATAAGACCAAAGCGGTCTGACAAGGAAATCGTTTCATTGAGCGTATCATTGCGATGCATATCATCATCATCTACGCCACGATTTTTATAACTTTCTTTTATCAAATGACGGCGATTAGATGTAGCATAAATGAGTACATTTTCAGGTTTAGCAGATGCTCCACCTTCGATTGCAGATTTTAAATATTTATATTCCACTTCAAATTCTTCAAAAGATAAATCATCTAAGAATATGATGAATTTTTTACTGCTGTATGTTCTGAGTCTTTCCATGATTATAGGAAGTGCTATAAGTTGGTCTTTAGTCAACTGTACAAGACGCAAACCTTTATCAAAAAATGAATTTACTACAGCTTTTACACCAGAAGATTTACCAGTACCTCTAGCGCCTACTAAAAGTACATTATTAGCTGGTTTGCCTTCTACAAATGCCAATGTATTATCATTCAACTGCTGTTTTTGCTGTTCATAACCGATGAGTTCATCAAGACTCATTGCTTCAAAATACTTAATGCCGACTAATTCTTCATCGCTATTACTCCAACGGAAAGCTCTATAATCTGCCATATCACCGCTGCCATAAGTACGATAATATTCAATGAAAGCATCAGCTTTTTCTTCTACAGTTTTTGCTGTAAGTAAATTTTCTTCTAATGTTTTAAAAGCAGCTGATACATTTTTAACAGTTGGCTCATAATCATCTAAATATTCACAGCCTAATACTATACTTGGTTTTAATACGAGTAATTTACTCAATATATCAATATCGTGGCAAAAAGCTTTGTATAAACTTGTACCGATTTTGCCACCAGAGCTTTCTACCGCATAGGATACACAATTATTTTTATGGGCTAACATATATAAGATATATACTTTAATGATGTTTCCAGATAAACCTAATTTTTCTGCTTGCTCAATAAACTGTGCTGCAAGTTTTCCTTTATTTACACTTGCGCCTCCCATAAGTTTATTAAAATCTTCAATAGTTTTATCATCTAATAAATGATGACAAACTAATAAATTATGTAAATCTAACATAAAAAAAATCCCTTCTTTTTATCTTAATAAATGTTATAAAAAAAATTATAGCTCATTATGTTCAATTAGTACATATTTTTTCATGAGTTTTGTACTAAAATCCATAATGAGCTATTACTATCAGCCAAAATCAAGCGGTATGAATAAAGTTATCGTCGTTCCCTTTTCCAGTTCACTATCTAATTTTATTTCAATATCATGTGCTTGTGCAATCCATTCTGCAATAGAAAGCCCAAGTCCCGTACCGCCTACACCGTTTTTAGTTCTGGCTGCATCAACACGATAAAAACGTTCAAATATTTTCTTTTGTTCTTCTTTACCAATACCGATACCATTATCAGATATTTTTACAATCATCTTATTGCCATCATTATGCGAAGAAATCTCTATTTTCCCGCCATCTGGTGTATATTTTATACTATTATCTAAAAAGATACGCAACATTTGTCGCATACACAATGGGTCAGCAAAAATATACCCATCTTCATTTAAGCTACAAGTCACACTGTGTTGTGGTGCTATAAGTTGAGTATCTTTAGCGATATCTGCAATAAGTGGTTTCATGCTAATTGATTCTTTATGCAATACCTGTCTTTTTTGGTCAGCGCGTGCCAAAAATAATAATTTTTCAATCAAGCGTTGCATATTTATAGCTTCAGAATGAATTGCTGTTATACATTCATCAGCCGTTTGCGGGTCATCTTTGCCCCAACGTGCCAACATATCTGAATAACCACAAATTACAGTGGCTGGCGTTCTGAGTTCATGCGAAGCATCGGAAACGAATTGTCTTTGCTGTTCAAAGCCCTTTTGCAATCTCTCTAACATTAAATTAAACGTATTAGCGAGTTCTTCAATTTCATCATGCGTTGGTGGCACTTCTATCCGCTTATTTAAGTCCTGAATTTCTATATCTTTAACTTTTTTAGTTATATCGCTGAGCGGTTTTAATAATTTTCTACTAAGCAGAAAACCGCAGATTATAGAAATCAACACACCAACAAGACCAACATATAAAATTGTTTCAGAAAGCTCTTCTAAGAAAACCTTTTCAGCCGTTATCGTACGCAAAAAATGCAGGGTATATACATTATCATCTTTTTCAATCGTTCTTTGGGTGTAGAATATCCAAAAATGCCTAAAATTAATAAACTTTAAGTTCTCAGGCAATAGTGCATTGCGAATGTAATCACCGAAACTAGGACTTTGCGTTTGTAATTGCAAATTATTCTGTACCTTATCATTTGAAATATACATCGGCATGCTGTCGTAAATCACATTATTATCCTTGTCCGTTATGCGCATTACTACACCTGGAATTAATGATGATTTTTCCACATCTTTAATAATCTCTTCTAGCCCTTTTTCATTAGCTTTTTTCTCTACAAAATTTGCTGAAAGCGTGATTGAAATTTCCGCTTCATGATACAGTACATAATGAATGCCAACTAAAGTAGCACTTAATGTTATTATGAGTATCATTGACAACATAATGCTATAAATAAACGCTAATTTCAATGAAATAGGCATATATCTCAAACGAAGATGAATGTGTTCTTTTATATACTGTTTAAGTTTTGATAACATAACCAATTCCTCTTACCGTATGAATGTATTTTTCCTTAAATTCATCATCAATTTTAGAACGCAAATATCTGATATATACATCTACAACATTCGTATCGCCCATGTATTCATAACCCCATATGAACTGCAAAATCTGTTCACGCGATAATACATGGTCATGATTTTGTAACATATACAATAATAAATCGTATTCTTTTTTCGTAAGTTCTACCAATTTACCATTTACAGTAACTTCATGGCGGTCTAAATAAACAATTATATTCTTAAAAACAAAGGTAGCAGCTTCTTCTTGCTTAGCTGTATTATTATGTTTGCGCAATGCTACGCGAATTCGTGCTAAAAGTTCCTGTATAGCAAAAGGCTTTGTTATATAATCATCTGCACCAATATCAAGCCCTGTTACTTTATCACTGATTTCATCTTTAGCTGTGAGCATTATAATAGGAATATCAGATATTTTTCGTACATTTTTACAAATAGTAAGCCCGTCCATCTCTGGCAACATTATATCTAATAATACTAAATCGTAATCTTCTTGTATGATTCGTTCATATGCACGTAACCCGTTACTTTCACTTGCTGTAGCAAAGCCTTCATGCTCTAGTTCCATCTGCAAAAAACGAGCAATGCGTCTTTCATCTTCTACTATAAATATTTTTGTCATTGCAACTCCTCCTTAAAGATTTATCTACTTATATGAAAACATTTTTTTCGACAAATAAAAAGTACTATTCTGTATTTTTAATCAAATTTTAATTTAATTGTAATTTTTCTTTAATAATAATTGTTTATTATATAAGTGTAAGATGTTGTAGTTACCATACTAAAATAAAAAACAAAATTGTAATAATAAATAATATATAATATATGGAGGTTACCTTTATGAAAAAATTACTCATCGCTATTTTAAGTGTTTTAATCATCTGTGTAGTAGGCAGTGCTGCTGTATTTGCTGCTAGACATAATTCTGGCAATATACAGCCAACTACAATTGCTGAAATTCAAAAAAATTCTTATGATGACCAACGTGTATTAATTGAAGGTCAATTCACAAAACACGTTTACGATGATATCTTCACATTCCAAGACAACAATGGAACTGAAATGAATGTAGAAGTTGATGATGATTGCTGGTTCAATTTAGAACTCAACGTACCTGTTCAAATTCTTGCTGAAGTAGATAAAGATTGGCATGGTATGGATTTAGATGTAAAAGGCATTAAGAAATTATAATAAAACCCCTAACATATAGTAGTTACAGAAATCTTTTCTGTAACTATTTTTATTTATATTTCAAAAAAATTTTTAAAAAAATAGTTGCCTAAAAAAACATATCATGTATAATAGTTGAAGACTAATTATTCTAGAGGTATTTACTATATGAAAAAATATTTTTTACAATATTCTATGATTGTAATTGGTGCACTTATATCAGCTATCTCCTGTAATTTATTTCTAATACCAAACCATTTTTTATCTGGTGGAATAACTGGTATAGCTATTATTTTTCATTATCTTTTTGACCTGCCAATTGGTATACAAAATATTGTCTTCAATATACCAATTTTATATATCGCTTATCATTTCTTTGGTAAAATCTATTTTATCAATACCATATTAGGCACATTTTTATATTCAACCTTTATTGACTTGACTTCTTTTTTAACACCTTTGACGCCACTACATAACAATCCTATGCTTTCTGCTATTGTAGCAGGCGTTGTTTCAGGTATCGGTTTTGGTTTAATACTACGTGCTAGTGCTAATACAGGCGGTGCCGATGTAGTAGCAGCATTAATTCGAAAACTTTATTCTTATAATATCGGCACGATGATTTTTGCTTTAAATTGTCTCATTGTTTTATGCGGATTGGTCTTATTCAGTTTTGAGGCAGCTATTTATACTTTGATTTATATGTACATCATGGGCGAAGTAGATAACCGCATCGTTACTGGTTTTAATAAACGAAAATCTATAATGATTGTTTCAGATAAATCAGAAGAAATCGCTGAACATATCATGAATGAACTCGGTCGCGGTGTTACTTTTATTGAGGGTGAAGGTGGTTATACTCACACTAAAAAAAGAATTCTCTATGTAGTAATCACGCTTACACAATTGAGTAAAGTAAAAGAAATTGCCTTAAAATCAGATGCAAAATCCTTTTTTATAATTTCTAATGCTTCTGAGGTAAATGGTAAAGGTTTTTCATATAAATAATAAAAAAAGAGTTTTGCAAAAGCAAAACTCTTTTTTACTTAGATTTTAAATATAGATAAAAATGAGAACTAAAATACCTACAATAATACGATACCAACCAAATGCTTTAAAGTCATTTGTTCTTACATAACGAAGTAAGAATTTAATAGAAATGATAGATACGATAAATGCAACTACCATACCAACTAAAAGCAATATAGTTTCTTCAAATGAAAAAGCTAAACCAAATTTAAATAATTTTAATGCACTTGCACCAAACATTACTGGAATAGCTAAGAAAAATGTATATTCTGTAGCTACAATACGACTTGTACCGAATAAAATACCACCTAAGATTGTAGAACCTGAACGAGATGTTCCTGGTACTAAAGAAAGTACTTGGAAAAAGCCTATTATCAATGCTGTTTTATAATCAAGATTATCGACATCTGTTATTGTTGGACGACGGTGTTTATTGTAATTTTCAACAACGATAAATAACACGCCATATAAAATGAGCATAGCTGCTACAACGTAAGCATTCATGAAATGTTCTTCCATGAAATCATTTAACGCCAGTCCAATTACAGCCGCTGGTATACAACCTACAATAACTTTTCCCCATAAGGATATTGTTTGTCTTTTCTTCAAATATGTTTTTCTACGTGAAAAAGGGTTTAATCTATCAAAGTTTAAAACAACTACAGCTAAAATTGCGCCTAATTGGATAACTACAAGGAACATATCCATAAATTCTTTACTTACATTAAGGCGCATAAATTCGTCTACCAAAATCATATGACCTGTACTGCTGACTGGTAGCCATTCTGTTAAGCCTTCAACGACCCCTAATACAATAGCTTTAATAATTTCTATTGTAAACATAAAAAGCCTCCCTAATATTTATTTCTTATTTTATAAATAATATAAAGTCTATCTTAAAATAATATTAACTACTTAATTTCTTGTAAAACCTAGAAAAAGGCCTCATAAAGAGACCTTTTTCAAATATCATTATATACTTATTATCAGCCTTTACCTTTTATGATATCGATAGAATCAAAAAGTTTGCTTACAGATTTTTTCTGATAAATACGGCTAATAACTTCTCCGATAGGAGCAGCCATAGATAAGGAAATGATTTTGCTAGAATGTTTTTCTTCAGGTAATGGAATAGTATTTGTAACAATTAATTCTTCCATTGGAGAATCTTCAATACGCTGAACTGCTGGGTCACTTAAAATACCATGTGTACAGCAAGCATATACAGATTTTGCGCCATGTGCTACAAGAGCTTTTGCACCTTCACACAAGGAGCCAGCTGTATCTACGATATCATCGATGATAACACAGTTTTTATCTTTTACATCACCAATGAGGTTCATAACTTTTGCACAGCCAGGTTTTGGACGACGTTTTTCAATAATAGCAATTGGAGCTTTTAAACGGTCAGCCAAAGCACGTGCACGAGTTACACCACCAAGGTCTGGAGAAACAACTACTACATCTTCAAGATTTTTAGTTTGAATATAACCTGCTAAAAGAGGTGCTGCTGCTAAATGGTCTACAGGAATATCAAAGAAACCTTGAATTTGACCTGCATGCAAATCAACAGTTACTACACGAGTTACACCAGCTGTAGTCATTAAATTTGCTACTAATTTTGCAGAGATAGGTTCACGACCACGAGTTTTGCGGTCTTGACGAGAATAAGCGTAATATGGCACAACAGCAGTAATACTTTGTGCAGAAGCTCTACGGCAAGCATCAGCCATGATTAAAAGTTCCATGAGATTGTCATTTACTGGCTGACTAGTTGGTTGAATGATAAATACATCCTTACCGCGAATACTTTCGCTAATCATTACCTGTGTTTCGCCATTGTTAAAATGACCTACAAAAGCATGACATAATTCAACGCCGATATACTGCGCAACTTCCTGCGCTAATTTAGGGTTTGCATTACCAGCGAGAATACATAATTTTGAGGTATCGAAGTTCATTTTACTCCTCCTGAAATATATAAAAATAAATAAATAACATATAATAATGTATTATTTACATTACTACCAAACTTTAAATTTTAGTAATAGTATTTTTATTTTCTTTTATCTTTCCAGTGTTCAATGTTTTTTTGTCTTTCACGAGCTATAGCTAGTGTATTTTCTGGAACTTCTTTTGTTATTGTAGAACCAGCACCAACATATGCTCCATCATTAACTTTAACAGGTGCTACTAAATTTGAGTTGCAACCGATAAAGCAATTATTTCCAATTACTGTACGGTATTTATTTTTACCATCATAATTTACAGTAATAGTACCACAACCCATATTTACACCTGAGCCCATATCAGTATCACCGATATAGATGAGATGTGGTAATTTAGAACCTTCGCCAATTGTTGAATTTTTGACTTCAACGAAATTGCCGATTTTAACTTTATCACAAATTTTAGTATTTGGACGAAGATGTACATATGGTCCCATTTTTACATCATCAGCTACTTCACAATCTTCAGCGAAGACGAACATAGCTTCTACATTATCACCTATTACTACATTATTCAAGCGGCTATTTGGACCAATTTTACAATTTCCACCAATTTTACTATTACCTTCAATCCATGTAGATGGATAAATTACAGTATCTTGACCAATTTCTACATCATAGTCAATATATGTTGTTGCAGGGTCCATAAGTGTAACACCCTGTGCCATTAACTGTTTATTTTTACGCTGACGTAGAATTTTTTCAGCATTAGCGAGTTGTTCACGGCTATTAATACCTAATGTATCTTCATAGTTTTCAGCGATAGAAGCATTTATTTTTTGACCTTCTTCACGCAAAATTGATAATACATCTGGTAAATAATATTCACCTTGTGCATTATTATTATTTACTTTTTTAAGGCTTTCAAATAATGCTTTTGCATTAAAGCAATATATACCTGTATTAATTTCATCGATAGCAAGTTCTGTTTCATTTGCATCTTTTTGTTCAACAATTTTTTCTACAGAACCATCTATACCACGAATTACTCTACCATAACCAAATGGGTCTGGCATAATTGTTGTAAGCACGGAAGCCATTGCTCCTGAAACGATATGTTCTTCATAGAATTTTTTTAACATACTTCCTGTTACAAGTGGAGTATCTCCACAAAGTACCATAACAGAAGCATCTTCATCTTTGACAAGTGGCTGTGCTTGCATTACGGCATGACCTGTACCAAGTTGTTCTTTTTGTAAAACAATTTCAGCTTGACCTATTAAAGCTTCTTGTACTTGTTCATGACCGAAACCTACTACAACAATATTATGTGTGGAACCAGCTTCTTTTGCAGCATCAAGCACATGTTTAACCATTGGTTTACCGCCTGCACAATGCAGTACTTTAGGTAATTTTGATTTCATGCGTGTTCCTTTACCTGCTGCCAGTATAATTGTAATCAATCCATCTGATTTCACCGTAAAATTCACTTTCCTTTTTATTTAATAATTTATAACTAATGTCTATTTTTATTATATCATACACTCATTATACTAGTATAGATAAAATAGCTCTTATCTATTCCATGTTACCTTCTTTGTCTTCCATACTTAAAAGCAAAGTATGTTCAGAACGTTCCATATGATATTCAGAAGCTTTTTGTGCTGCCTCTACATTACCTTGAGCAATTGTATCTACTATGCGACGATGTTCTTCAAGTGTTTCTTCCAATCTGCCTGGATATGCCATGGATTTAGCTCGAAAGCTTGTAAGTTGTTCTCTGAGATTATGAATAATACCTACTAAACGATTATTACGGCTAGCCTGATATAATAAATCATGGAATTTAGTATCTGCCTCTACAATTTTATCCATATCTCTTTCTTTAATAGCTTCACCTATGATAACGAGTAAACGTTGAAGCTGTTCTAATTCATCATCTGTTATACGTTCAGCTGCTAAACCACTTGCTAGTGAATCTAATGATGTGCGAATTTCAAAAACTTCATTGATATCTTTAATGGATAAATTTGATACATATGTACCACGACGTGGCATCATGATTACATAGCCTTCAAGCTCCAATTTGCGTATAGCTTCTCTTACTGGAGTACGACTAACACCGAGCTGTTCTGCTAAATGAATTTCCATTAAACGTTCACCCGGTTTCAAAATACCTTTGCGTATAGCATCTCTAAGTGTTTCAAAAACCACTTCACGCAGTGGTTGATAACTATCCAATTTTATAGGTGCAAGTTTATTATTCATACAAACGCCTCCATTAAAAATTTTTTGAAGCTGTTTCTACTGTAAATACTTCGGCATCAAAATCATTTTTTATCTTTGCTGCGATTTCTTCAGCTAAAATTTTATTTTCTACTATAGCAAATACAGTAGGCCCACTGCCCGACATCATCGCCGTCTTGGCACCATAGCTACATAATTTCTCTTTTATATCATTAATTTGTGGATACTGTTTAATAGTTACATATTCTAATACATTTTTTAAACAAGCACAAATTTGATTTATATCTTTTAAAATTAATGCTTTACGCATCTTCTTATTATCAGGATGAACTACTTCATTTTCTACTTTATGATAATTTTTATATACCCATGCAGTAGAAACGTCTATTTTAGGTTTAACTAAAACTAAATTCACCTTCGGCATATCAGCAACTTGTGCTAAAATCTCGCCTCTACCTGTGGCAAGCATCGTGCCACCCATAATACAAAACGGAACATCAGAACCTAGTTTTTCACCTAATTTGCACAAAGACATCACAGATAAATTCATTTCAAATAATTCATTTAATCCGCGCAGTGTAGCCGCTGCATCAGTACTACCACCAGCTAATCCTGCGGCTATAGGAATGCGTTTAATAAGTTCAATCTCTACTCCATTTTGTATTTTGTATGTATCTAAAAACAATTTTACTGCTTTATAAATTAAATTATCTTGCACATTTTCTACACCGCGAACATCACCATGCAAAATAATATCTTTTGTATTCAATTTTTTCAACGTCAATGTATCAAATAAATTAATTGATTGCATTATCATACTAACTTCATGATATCCATCATCACGTTTACCTAATATATCTAAAGTAAGGTTTATTTTTGCATTGGCATTAATTGTTATCATTTCATTCATCCTAGCTAACAAATTTATAATTAAAATACATTCTTTTTACAAAAATAATATAAAAAGTCTACTATTTATTTAATTTAGCATTGATTATCAAAAAATACAATACTTCGTTAATTTATTCTAATTTTCACGAAATTTTGTATGCAAAATACAAAACCCTTAGAATGTATTTCTAAGGGTTGTTATTTCACAAATTTATCAATAGCTTCTTTTAATTTATCAATAGCTGCTTGGTCATTTTCTTTTACAGCTTCTACCAAACAATGTTCAATATGGTCTTTTAATATAATTTTAGAAACATTTTTTAGCGCAGAATTTACCGCAGATAATTGAATTAAGACATCGCTACAATCTCTGCCTTGTTCTACCATGCGTTTTACAGCATTTAAATGACCAATAGCTCTCGATAATCTATTTAAAACGGCTTTTGTTTGAGTATGACTATGTGTATGTCCATGATGTGTATGCACCGTTCCATCTTCATGAACATGCTCATGTATATCATTATTCATTTTTTAACCTCACTATTTTGCGGCTTCATTTGCTAAAAAAATTTGTTTTTGTATTTCATTGAATTTATCCATAGACATAACAACAAGATTTTTGCCATTACTACGCTGTACAATCATTGTTTCTTTTTCATCTACAGCTTTATTAGCATATAAAGTGAATTCGTTTATTAAATCAGATGAAGAAATTACTAACATTTTTACACATCCTTTATTCTATTAACACGATGATAAGCCCAATTTAGGATGTCTTACCGGTTTTAAACTGCGCCGTGTAATAATCTTTAATGCCTCAGTCATATTTATATCTTCTTTTTTATCGGTCGTTTCAAAAATACAAATTGGATTTGAAACACCAATTTCTGAAGCTGGCATATATACATATTCGCAATTTACATTATCACCATAAATCACGCCATCACATAATTCTGCTTCAATTAAGGTTCTCATATTACTAGCCTCGTCAAAACATATTTTTTCGCCACAATACAGTCGCACATATTACAGATAATGCAATGGATATCACACATATATCTATAAAAGCAAAAGGCCCACTTGAAAAGGCTGGAAAACCTTCTACGTTCATACCAAAAAAACTAGATATTACTGTAGGAATTGCTAAAAGTATTGTTATTGCTGTTAAAAATCGCATTACTAAGTTCAAATTATTAGACATTATCGAAGAAAACGTATCTACTAATCTAGCCAAAATCGTGCTGTACATTTCAACCATTTCACGAGCCTGTTTATTTTCGATAATGACATCTTCTAGTAAATCTTCATCTTCTTCATACAATTTAATAATATTTTGCAAATTATAATTTGAACGAAGTCGCATCAATTTATCAAGCACAGCACCATTAGAACGCAAAGAAGCATTAAAATAAGTAAGACCTTTTTGCAATTCCAAAAGACGTAAGATTTCTTTATTCTGCGTAGAATCTCGCAAACGCGATTCAATTTCATCAGATAATTTATCAATCTGACGCAAATATTTCAAATAATAAGTCACTGATTTATACAATATTTGAAACAAAAAACGTGTCTTTTTAAAAGTGCGAAAGGAACGGTATGTTCTTTCATTAAAATCAGATATTACTGGAGTATCTTCCAAACATACTGTGATTATATAATCTGGCGTTAAAATAATCGCAAGTGGCAACGTATCGTATGATTCAAAAGTACGCATAACTGGTACATTTGTTAATACCATGATGGAATTATCTTCAATATCCGTATGTGAACGTTCTTCATTATCTAGTGCAGAACGTAAAAAATCCGGTTCAACTTCGGTAAGATTGCCCACTACTTTTAATTCATACGGTGTAGGTGCTACAATATTTATCCATGCTCCTTTTTCTAGAGTTCTTAAATTCAATTCTTTTAAAGGACCACTTTCCATGGATTTATATATCTTTAACATGCGATAGATTTCTCCCTTCAAAATACGAAGAAAACCTACCACTTTATATTAATTTTATCGATAGTGCACATAATAATGGCAGATTGTTCTTCCGTTTTTAATTGTAAATTTATTATATTTAACCTATTACTCTCCGGATAATCATCCATTATTATTCACCATCCTTATGTTTTTAATCTTGTATTATAAATACTGCATATTAAGTATAATTCATCTATTTTAACTTATCAAGCCTATATCCAGCGTTAATAAAAAAGACACAAAATCTTTACAAATCTTTACAAATCTTTATAAAAAGCTCTTAATTTTTCAGTTGACAATAGCTATATAAAATTGATATACTATTATAGTATCTTAGTGGAAAGGTGTCCGAGTGGTTTAAGGAGCTGGTCTTGAAAACCAGTGATACGGCAACGTACCGTGGGTTCGAATCCCACCCTTTCCGCCATTTAAATTGATAATACAGGGAAATATTTCAAAGTATTTCAAAGTCTTGATAATGCTAGTATTTAAAGGCTTTTTGATAGTTTGAAGTATTTCCCTTTTTTTCATTGCTTTTAAAAAGTCTGCCCCTTTTTTGCCCCTTTGAATTATACTGGTGTTTCATCAGCTATCAAAGACTAAAAATTTAGGGCTTTCAATTTGTTCTTCATTTCATTATTCATATTGTCAGTAACGTGAGTATAAATACTTAATGTTGTCTTTGGGTCGTTATGCCCTACACGCTGCATTATTGACTTTAAAGACAAGCCCAATTCTGATAACATACTAATGTGAGTATGGCGGAAAATATGACTTGATATCTTCTTATCTGCAATCTTAATTTGTCTAAGTTTTTTATTGATATATTGAATGTTAAAAGGATTGCCAGTGCTATTAGTAAATATATACCCTCTATCTTTATATTTTTTACCGTTCCAGCTGGCAAGTCTTTTATTTTCTAAGATTATGGCATCAAGTATATTTTTAGCCCTATCATTTATGATAACATCACGATATGAATAAATATTTTTGGGCGTACCTCGTTGAATATCTTCACCATTGCGAGCTGATTTTAAAAGAGTACCATTTATATTTACTACAGAATTTAATTTATCATAGTCTTGAATACGCAAGGCGAGCATTTCCCCGCAGCGTAGACCAGTAAGGGCTATAAATTCCATGGCTAAAGCAATACGAGGATTTATTTCTTTTAATTGATGCAAACATGATTTCAGTTCATCAGCATTTAGAAATTTATTCTGTAATTTATGGACTTCTTTTTTTGTAGCAGGTCTTTTCTTTAACCTTATATCTATAAAATCGCTTATATCCTGCACATATTTAGACTTTTTAGCATACTTCATTACAGCTTTTATAACTATTAAAGTAGAATTTGAATAACTATATGATAGCTGTTCTTTATAATACATATCAGAAACGATTTTTTCTGCCACAGCTGGCGTAAAATCAACAAATAACATATTTGAAATGACTTTTTTTATACGATTTACATAATTTTTATGATTTATTCTTGTATCTATTTTTACAGTTGGCGAGGTATATTCAAGCCATTCATTAGCAACTTGTATAAAGGTTAGACTATTAATCTTTTCAAGTTGCTTTTTTTCTACCTTGTTTAATACATCATATAATTTAGCTTGCAATAATTCTGTAGCTTTTCTTTTTGCTTGAGCTGTTTTACTGTTTAATGTAACAGATAATTTTATCTTTTTATTATTAACTAAGAACCTTTCACAAAATTTATATCTAGTACCTTTTGAGTTTATAATTTCTTCAATCCACATAATAAATCACCTTTTCAAATTATTACCTTCACATAAACCACATCTATATAAATGCTTATATAACAATTGAAAAGCACTGAAATATTATATAGTTAAAATAAAAAGCATATAAAAATATGCTGGATAAATTTTATAAAGTTCTCATCATAATATGATTAAAATAAATCTGCTATCGTTTCAGCAGCATGAAGTGATTATCATAAATCAACTTCAATATATAAATCATGCTCATTATTATTTGCTAATGCCTGCAATCTAATTAACTCATTCGCTTGAAGTTCTTTAGCAAAAGCCATAAATTCCGCCATGTTTTCAGTATTCAAGCAGTTTATATATCTTTGTTTATCGTTTACAGGTATAACAATAGGCAAGATGTGAGCTTGCAAACAACTATAAACGATTAAGGCCCTGCCAACTCGGCCGTTACCGTCTGAAAACGGGTGTATATGCTCAAATTGTATATGCTGGCGTAAAATACTTTCAATTATTTCATCAGTATTTTTGGCCAATTCTATTTGATATTGTAAATTGGCCCGCCAATCTTCTAATGCACTCGGCACTAAATATGGCGGTGTTGGTGTAAAATCAGCCCCAATCACTAAATTAGGTATAGTCTTAAATCTGCCAGCTACGCCGTCAATAGCATTATTACATAAAATAGCATGAATGGACTTTATAAACTCATTATTTATTGATACATCATGTTTTAAATCATCAATCATTTGATTAACATATGATTTATAATTCAATACCTCGTTAAGTTCTCGCATATTCATAGCACGAGGGATATAGTTATCAATCAAAATACTTTTTGTTTCCCCTTGTGTAAGTGTATTGCCTTCTATGGCGGTGCTATGATGTGCCATTCTAACCAGTAAATCAGAAAAATAATCATTTGATAAATAAATTTTCAATAAATCCACCTCTTTTCTATAAATTAACCGCCATTATAAGCGATTTAAAGCATGACTTATATAAATATATCTATAGATACATATAAACATCTATACAAGGCTTTAACTTAACATAAAAATATTGGCTATGAAAAACATATTACCGCCAAAAAATTTACTGCTATCGTGAAACATGATATTCCAAAACAAGACATCATCTACACTAAAAAAGAGTATATTTAATAAAGCCAATAACACATCAAAAATTTTTTGATGAAATATTCGCCGTTTTAAGCCATTTTCTTTTGCTGGTGCTTATGATTATACCTGCAAAAACAAATAAGCCTTATATTTTACCGCCTAAAAATTATTATGGCGGTATTTTTTTACATTGTATGCATGTCTTTAACTGAACGACGTTTTATCGTGCAGTTTTAAATATATTGTCTTTAGCCAACGCAAAAATGCAGGGGCTAAAAGTTTTACTTCAGCTATTTAATAATTAATTGCTTAGGCAATGCAATCAATCATCAATTAAATAAATAGGTACTTGCCTAGTATATCTATTTATTAATAGCATTACTTATTAAATTATCCTTTAACTTTTCTAACTTTCTATAAATATTTATGTGTTGTAACATTAAATCTTTATAGTTTGGATTATCAAAAACTAATAATTCACGATTAAAGAAAATATCATTTAAATCAGTAGTAAAAATGTTCTCCTGTTCTAATAGTTTAGATATTTTATCTAAATTATTACTAATAGCAGTATTAACAATAGCAAGAGACAAAGTATTTAATATTTCTTTTTCTCGGCTATAAAAATATTTAGAATAACAATCATCTAATATTTTTTTCAAATATGATATATCCACTTCTATTTCTTGATTAGATGTATCATCAATATTTATATTAAAAAATAATGTTTTCGTATGTTCAAAAGAAAGACTTAACGATATATTTTTTTGTTCTTGAATAGATAAAATATCTTCTATTCTTTGCTTTAAATCTTCAATATCCGCACTAAAAACAGAACTATCATATCGACCTATTAATCTATCTATACTCACATTTAAAGCATTAGCAATTTGTATTAATGTTTGATATTTAGGCTCACGTTTTTTATTTTCATAAGCAACATAACTGGCATAAGGTATTTTCAAAACCTCTGCAAAATCTCTAGCAGTTTTATATCCTGCTTTTTTTCTATAATATTTCAAATTCTTTTGAAAGCTCAATTCTACACCTCCTTAAAAACATTATAATAGCTCAAAAGGATAAAATCAAACTAAATATAAGAAAAAATATAAACATATTACTTGAAAAAATTTATTTTTAAATATATAATCTAAATAGGATAATTTTTTATAAAAATAGCTTTAAAAGATAATAAAGGAGGTTAGATGATGTTAAATTTAAATAAAAATAATTTCAATAATGCTATGGCTAAAAAGTTGTTCAATCCTACAGATTTAGCAAAAGAAGCTGGCTTATCTGATACAACAATAAGCAAAATTATAAAAGATAGTGCATTTAGTAGTTATAAAGCATTAGGAAAAATAGCCAAAGCCCTTGATGTTGAACCCAAAGACTTAATACAAGAATAAAAAAGACCGCCAATAAATAATATTTTATAGCGGCACTAATGAAAGGAACAAAAGGCATGGAAAAGAGTTTTTCTTTAGTTACAGATAAAAACAATAAGATAGAAGCTTTCATATGTTCTAACGATAGTAAATCTGCTTATGAAATCTTAGCAATCTATAAAGAAAAAAGAAAAGATGTAACTGTTCATCACAGTATTGTCAATGAAAAAATGCTTGATTTCATGAAGAAATTCATTGCATTAAACGAAAAATATTTAAAGAACTGTTAAAAAGTATAAAAAAAAGCCCTATATAAATATATAAGGCTTGAAAAAGGTACTATATGAATTTAAAAGTTATAACAAAAAAACAATATTTATTAGATAACAATATATTCAACGGTGTTTATGAAAATGTATTTAATTTGACCGCCATTGAATATACGTTAAAAAGCATATTAAAAAATAAAGATGTAACGGATAAAACAAAAGAAAAAGCCTTACATCTTGTATTAAAAAATTTACCAAGTGTGCCGTAAAGCCCCGTGTTTTAACACTGGGGATATAAGGAACGTCCAACGAATTTGCTCTCGTTGAACGATAAATATGGGCAGGGCGTTGTCCATTGCGGAGAGAACTCGTAAGACTGTCATTTGATAGCAAGGTTCGTCAGTATCCCAGAATTCCCTAGCTTTAGCTATGGGGAGTACGTCAAATGATGTAAATGTTGATTTACTTAATGATTTAAAAAAAATAGTCCCTTGCAATAAAACAAGGAACGAATAAAAGACACTTATATTTTATAACAAATTCCAATAAAAATAAATACAAAAGTAAGCATAAACCACATCTATATAAATGCTTATATAAAGGAATTGCACTTCTAAGATTTTAAAAGGAGCAATAAAAAATGGGAACTATAGCAGATACTTTAGTAGATATCAGAATAAAAAATAATGATGTATATGTACAACTAAAGCATATATTAAAGCTCTATGATATCAGTAGATGTACATTATGGCGGTTATTAAATGAAATGCGATTGATACCAAAATATCAAAAGGCTTTCCGTGATGTAAGCCCACAAAAAAAGCTGGTACATCTTGCCAGTTTTGAAGAATTTATCAAAGATAAACATAAAAAATATATGAGAGAATGAAGGCGAAAAAATGAATAATGAGAACGATTTTATTATAGATATTGGCAAAATGAACGACAGATACGAAAGATTTAATCTTGTAGATGATAGTTTTACTTTAGAAATGAAAGATTTAAAAACTAATATCACTACTAAATTAATAGTATCTAAATTGGATAAAAACAAAAATCCATTATATAGGCTTAATATGAACAAAAATACAAGTAAAAACATAGTGATTTATCAAAAAGTTAATGCAGCAACATTTTATTTTTTACTGAACTGGATATCATTACATTTAAACGATTAAATAATAAGCCCCTAAAATTGGGGCTTTTGTATTACATAACGTAAAATTGCGTTCTGATACTTTCTTCATTAAGTATTTGTATTACATAATAAAAATCTTAATATATGCGTGTCCCCAAAATTGGGGAAACCTACTGACTAAGGGCTAAAAATAAGGCCCTTTATGACTTGATAAGGTTATTATCTTAATGACCATACATAAAACTATAACGAAAGGAGCAAAAAAGAATGGCTTATAAAAGAGAAATAATAAGTATCAGAAATGATGATATTTTAGAAATAACAAAAAGTAAAAGATTACCAGTTAAAAATAGATTAAGATGCATCAAGATGAATACTACATCAGAACAACAAGAAAAAAGAAATATTAAATATGCTACAAACTTATTAAGATTATTGCTTCTACAAAATTTTAATGAGAATGATTTATACTGCACATTGACATATGATAAGCCAGTAGCAGGAGAACAGGCAAAAAAACATCTAGCTAACTTTAGAAAAAGATTACAACGCTTGGCCAAAAAGTTAAATGTAGATATAAAATATATTGCAGTAACAGAAATCGGCGGAAAAAATAGAATACATCATCATATCATTATTAATACCAGCAAAAATATTATAAAAGTATCTCATATACGTGATATATGGAAAAATGGATTTGTAAAAATAAAATTATATGGCGGAACGTTGCAAGATGCTGAAAACTTGGCCAACTATTTTATAAAGAAAGATAGTAATGCTTTTTATTTATTACCGAACATATATAAAAAGCGTTGGAACTCTAGCAAAAATTTGCAAAAGCCCCAACGCTCAACGGCTGTCATACACCATAAAAATTGGAGACTGCAGCCAAAAACAAAAAAAGGTTACTACTTAGATACACACTCAATAATAAACGGCTTCTATACGTTTGAAAGTGGTATCGAGTATGAATACCAGTTTTATAGATTGATACGGATACACCCGAAAAACCGCCAATCTAAATAACAAATATATTAACATTTATATAATATCATTATCTACAATATAAGTATATAAAAATTTATACCAATTATATTTATCAATGGTAATGATAATATATATGCCATGAATTATATTTATTATTTTATGATAAAAGGCGGTATATTATGACTTCAAAACAGGATTATCAAAATAAAAATAAACATAATACAAAATACTATAGAAGGCAGATGTCTAAATATCTATCAACATACAATCAAATAAAAGAAGGTATACGATTTAAAGAAGAGGATATACAAAACTTAGAAAAAGAATATTTTGAAGCTTGTCCAGCAGTTCATAAGATAAATAAAACTGGTGTATCATGGACTATAGAAGACAAAAGAAAATATATGGCGAATAAAATAAAAGCTGATATCGCTATAGATAAAATACACATAAAACAAATGGAACGTTGTTTATTCATAGTACAAAAAGAAAAATATTATGATATAATACCTCTCTATTATTTTGAGCATAATACAATTGAAGCTATTGCAGAAAAATTATATTGTGATACAGTAACTGTATACAGAAATAAAAATGCCTTACTAGATAAAATGATAGTGTGCTATTTTGGAGCTAGAAGCATTTTATAATAATATATCAACATTTTATGGCGGTTATATCTTGCCATATAATAGATAAAAAATATGCTGGCATATAATTTGACCTACATTAATAAAAGACGTCTAAAAACGGCTATCATTCAATAATTATTTTGATAAGACATTTTATATTACTTCAAAAGTGCTAAACTGCCACCTTTGAAATTTATCATTTAAACTTATATAAAGGCAAGCGACATATCTTTAAAATGGAATTGCGCTTGCTGGAACAATATATCAGTTTTATTTTTTTAACATTTTGGCGGTTCTAACACTAATTAGATTTTACATCAATCATTTATAGATGTATCAAAAACGTACATTTTTATAAAACGCTGCTAAGCCATATTACAAAAACAGCGTATTTTATAAACTTAGATATATTTCAACAAATAAAAAATCACATTTAATCAGTTAATCACTGTATGAGAATTATTATCAATAATATATGATGCATACTTCAGACTATTTCATAAGTAAACATCTAGCCGCCAAACTAAGACATAATAATTAATGTAATTATCATAGAACTAACCAGTATAACAAATTGAGCTTTGATAATATACTTTAGTAAATACTAACCATAGTTAAATAAAGTAGGTATATAATATAAACAATCTCATTATCATAGCTGATGTAGTTCTTAATGATTACATCAGCTTTTTAATTTATAGCAATATAAATCATTTGGCGAGTATAAATATATTAATCACTAACAGAAAAACCCTGTATCAGCCCGTCATGAATTAATGACATAATATAAAATATTATGAAATGATATCAAAAAGGTACTTCCAAAACAATTTGCCAATGCGGGTAGCTTGCGAGCCCCAACATTCGGCTAGATAAATAAAAATAAAAATCAATTTCCTTCCATGTTGAGAAATTTGCCATTTTAAAAATTTCCCAAATAATATTTTTCCGTAAGTTGAAAAATAAACTGAAATTTCAGTCTATTTTTCTGCTTTGGCGGGATTTATCATGCCTTCTAACTGATTTTTTTCTAACAAATGCATTTTTGCAGTGGTTAATCTTTTCAACCAGCTTAATTTATATTAGTGAACCGCCAAAAAGATTTATCAAAATCTAAAATTAGGAGCTGCTGCATATATCAACGCTCAATTTTAAGTCATGATACTTTTCTGATGAAATATAACTTTATACAGTAACAAGTTTAAGCATAGCCAAAAATATAAATGGCGGTGCTGGTGAATTACCTTAATATAAAAATACGTCTAACAAAGTAAAAATTTGCTAGGTTTTAGCATTTATATAGATGTGATTTATGTGAAGTTGCCCCTTTTTTGCCCCTTTTTTCATAAAATGGCTAAAAAGTATTGATTTTATGCGGAAATCCCACACTTTCCGCCAATTTATTTAATCATAAAGTGAAATATTTCAAAGTGTTTAAAAGCTTTTAACCGCAAGGGTTTAAGCCCATTTTAAACCTTTTGTAATGTTTCACTTTTTTTATATCTGTGCAAGTAGTTTTTCCCTTTTTTTCCCTTTTTTATCTAAAAAATTACATATAACACAACTTTATGCTAAAAACTACAATATAAAACGAATGAAATCTAACATTTAAAACCTTAAAGGCAAGAATTTTTCTTGCCTTTTTTATTATATAAAAACTTATTGACTATCGTTTAACACCATCCTTTATAATATTTGTGATATTAAATAAAAAGGAGTATATCTATGTTAACTAAACGTACATGGTATCGCTTTCGTCGACTGATTACTGTCATGTTACCAGTTTTAGCTACCCAATTATCCATCATTGGTATGAACTTTTTTGATGCAACGATGTCTGGTCATGCAGGTGCAGAACAACTTGCAGGAACTTCTATCGGTGGCAGTTTAATGATGCCAATTATCGCAAGTGCTACAGGTATATTAATGGCTGCGACACCAATTATCGCTCAATTAATCGGCAAAAACCAAAAAGAAAATATCGATTTAGTCATTCGTTCTGGATTGGTTTTAGCTTGTATTATAGAAATAATTCTCTTACTAAGTTATTATTTTTTCATTGATGAACTATTAATATTTTTAAATTTAGAACCTACTGTATCATATGTAGCTCGTTATTATATCTTAGCACTAATCTTAGGATTAAGTGGCGGTCTTTTAACGTTTCCACTGCGTTCTTTAACTGATACTGTTGCCGGCACAGCCGTATCTATGAAAATATATTTAGCAGCATTGCCTATAAATGCCTTTTTAAATTACTGCTTCATTTTCGGCTCATTTGGAATGCCAAAACTCGGTGGTATCGGTGCTGGTATTGCAACTGCCATCACTTATTATGTATTACTTTCTATCTTTATATACATCATCATAAGAAATGAGCAATTTACTAATCTTCATCTATTTAGATTTAAATTTTCTTTTGCATCTTTAAAAGAATATCTATCTATCGGCATTCCTAACGGTTTAGGTATTTTCATGGAAGCCAGTTTATTTGGCTTTATCATAATCTTTATCAGTAAATTCGGCACAAATTATATCGCAGCACATCAAGCTGCTATGAGTTTTTCTAGCGTCTTATACATGTTGCCACTGAGTTATTCTTTAGCTTTAACAATCATAATCGGCATTGAAGTAGGCGCTAAACGCTATCGTGAAGCTAAAAATTATGCTCGTCTCGGTCTTTGTGTTGCCTTTGCTACTGCTTTAATCGTAATAGCTCTCGTATTATTCAATCGAGATTTAGTAGCTCGCATGTACGCTACTGAACCAATTCTTTTAGAATATATACCTCATTTTTTATTCTATACTGTAGCTTGGCAATTATTCGATGCTATTGCTTGTCCAATTCAAGGTATTTTACGCGGTTATAAAGATGTAAAAGCTGCTTTTTATATCAGCATGATGGCTTATTGGGGAATTTGTATGCCAGTTGGTATATTACTCGATTATTACGGACATCAAGGAGCTTTCGCTTATTGGCAAAGCATGGTCTTAGGTATTTTTGCTTCTGCATTCTTATTGTTTATACGTCTTCGCTATATTGAAAATAAAATGTACAAAAAAAAGGAGAAATCTTTATGATTTCTCCTTTTTCATTTTAAAATAATTCTTTTATCTGTTCTCGTGTCATTTTTTGTCCCAAAGCTACCATTAATTTTACAGTTGCAGCTTCTGATGTTAATTTTCCAGCTGGAATGACACCTGCTTTAATCGCTTTAATTCCAACTTCATAGCGGTTCATATGAACACCATCATAAACACATTGCGTCGTACAAACAATAACTACACCTTGCTCAGTCAATTGTTTTATTGCACCACTTATATCTTTAGCTTTATCTTCGGAAAAAGGTATGCCACCTGCTCCATACGCTTCTAAGACAATGCCCTTATAGCCCATTTTAGTTAAAGCAAATAAAATTTCACAATCTAAACCTGGCATAATTTTTATCTGAACGACTTTTTCTTCTAATTCATAATGAACTTTAAATTCGCCGTTTACAGCTACGCATTCAGTCTGTATCCAATTTATATCATTTCCTTTAAATGTAGCTATAGGCAATGTATTAACACTCTGTATAGAGCGCATATCTTCACTGTATAATTTTTTCGCCCATAAGCCCGAGATTACTTGACCGCCACAGACTGCATAAACACCAGCTAAGCCAGATGAAGCAACCGCAAAACTTGCATTTAAATTTTCTTTAGCATCTGTGTTTTCTTCTTCTATTGTAAGCTGTGCACCAATCACCACAACGGGTTTTGCTAAATTTTCCAGCATACATGAAAGAGCACAGCTTGTCCAATTCAACGTATCTGTACCATGCGTAATGACAAATCCATCGTATTTATCATAAAATTTTTCAATAAAATGAGCCATATACTGCCAATCTTTTGGTTGCAAATTTGTGCTATCTAACTGCATGATATCGTAACAATCAATATTGCCATAAGTCTTTAATTGTGGCAATAAATCAAGCATTTCTTGCGCTGTAAATCCTGGCACTAATCCATTTTCACTAGGACGAGAAGCTATCGTACCACCAGTTGCCAGCCAACATAAATTTTTCATTTAAATCTCCTGTTCACTTTGATAATAAGTCTGTAAATCGTATTTATATCCTTCTAATGCACGTCTTGCTATAGCTATCGGACATTCTGCACTGCATACAGGGCAATGACCACATAAATCATCTACAGCTTTTATCGCTTTCGTTACTTGCTCTACTGTATTCATTTATTTCTCCAATCAATATAACATATACTCAAAATTCAATCTCAAATAATCGCCAACAGCTTCGCCAATATGTTTTTTACCTTCATAATCAGGGTGCAATCCATCTGTAGTGAGATTATCCGCTAAAAATCCACGGTCATCAGTCATTTCTTCGGCTACATCAACATAATAATCTTGAGATTTTATCCATTTATTGACTTTTTCTCGTTCATTTTCCCAACCTGAACTTATATCAAGTTTAGCTACAGATTTCATTTTTGGCGGATTAACTGGTGTTACTGTGAGAAAAACAGGTATGATACCATTTTTCTGGCATTTTCCTTTTATTGCATTTAAATTAGAAATTACGGTATCTGCTTTTATACCTGTTCTAATATCATTTACGCCACCCATGATTACTAAAAGTTTCGGTTTAAATGCTAAAACATCGCGGTCAAATCGTTTGAGCATATCTGAAGTTAAATTGCCACTAAAACCAATATTGACAACAGGCACACCTGCATACGTTTCCCAATTGTACAATGTTGCACTCGGTGGCGTACTAACTGCACCACCACCATGAGTGATACTATCGCCCAGTGCTGCTACTTTTATATTATCAGTCTGTACACTAAAATAACTATTTACTGATTCAGCGATTTTTTTATTATCTTTATCATATGCTCTAATATTATAAAAATATAAACCTTTATTTACATAAGCTTTGTCATCATAAAAATCCATATTTTGTGGACTTTTATATGAAGCGACTTTTTCTACATCATTGTGATTATCATCTTTTACATAAAAAACATCAATATCATAATGGTCTGTATTTTTCACTGGCACCCATGAATATACTGGATATACTGGCATATATGCCATTTCATCAAAATGAGTAGTAAGCTTTAAAGGACTTACACTGACATTTTTATCTACTAAATACACATTATTATCTGTTTTAGAAAAACCACTATTATCGTATTTATTATTATCCACTGCCTGCCAATCAGCTGAAAAATCAATACCTTGTCTAACAGGTTGAGGCTTACTGTAATCTGTTACTGGTACTTTATCTATATTTAAACCGCGCACTTGCCAGATTAAATTTTTTTGTAAATCTACTTCTCCATCATCTAATTGATAGCCAGCTGCATATATATTGTATTTACTAAAAACTTTTTCACCTGTTGCAGCATCTTTTACAATTAATTCATACATGACTGCATTTGGTATTTCTTGCCAATTCAATATGACTGATTTTAAATCAGTTTTTGCAACTGGAGTACTTACTATTTCTTCTTTTTTTATCTGTTTATCGCCAATTTGATTAATTTGCGGTTGATTTCCTATTTTTACATCGATGGTTTTACTAGGCATCACTGCTGATGGTTCATTTTGCACATTTCCCATCAACTGTCTTGTCGGTACACTTTCTGCATTTACATTCATAGTAAATCCACATACACAAACACTTGCAATACCTACTGCTTTAAATAATAATTTCTTATTCAAAATTCTACTCCTATTTAAATAACAAAGCAGATAGAACTATTCCACCTGCTCTGATTTATTAATATCTTTTTCTCTTTGTCGAAGACGGATATCCCATTTGTTCACGATATTTCATTACAGTACGTCGAGATATTTTCATATTTTTTTCCTGCAATAAATTAGCTAATTGCTGGTCACTAAGCGGTTTTTGCTTGTTTTCTTTTTCAATAAAATCACGAATAACAGCTTTTACTTTATCAGCTATCATCGCATCATCACTGTCATTTTTATTTATATTAGCAACAAAAAACTTTTTTAATGCAATTATACCATACGGCATTTCCATATATTTATTAGCAACGCAACGACTCACTGTAGACTCATGTACACCAATATTTTCTGCTACTGTTTTCATAGACAGTGGCTTCATATATGCAATACCTTTTCGAAAAACCGCTTCTTGTTGCCTTACTATTTCATTAACTACATTTAATAAAGTTTGGTGTCTTTGTTCTATACTTCTAATAAGCCATATAGCAGAATTTACATGCTGTTCAATGTATTTACGGCTAGCAACATCTAATAAATTACCTCGTTTACATAGTTTATTAATATGAAGTCTCGGCAAACCTGAATCATTAACAATAACTTCTAACTTTCCATTAATATCTTTAACTACAACATCCGGTCTAATGTATTCAGGATTTGATTTACCATATGAAGCACCCGGTTTTGGATTGAAACAGCGAATAATATCTACAGCTTTTTGCACTTCAACTGGTTCTTTTCCCTCTGAAATAGCAATTTCTTTTATTTTTCCTTCTGCTACTTGCTCTAAATGTTTATCAATAATTACCTTTACCAATCCCGTATAAATATCAGCCTTTTCAGCTTGAATTTTTAAACATTCCTGTAAATTTCTAGCTGCTACACCAATTGGCTCAAATGTTTGTATTTTATTTAGTACAGCTTCTATCGAAATAATATCTGCATTTACTAAACTGGCTATTTCTTGTAAATCAACTCTTAAATAACCATTTTGGTCCAACAATCCTATAATATATTTCGCTATTTTTATTTCTTTAGCATTATTAAAAGAAAAATCTAACTGTTCTAATAAAATTTCCTCTAGCGATTGATAATTTTGACATAATTCTTTGATTTTATAATCATCATCAGCTGCTAGAGGTTCTGGTTTTTCATCATCTTTATTTAAATAATTCATAAGTTCTACAGCTTTGTCAAAATTATAAACGGGCTCAAGCTCATCAGATGAGCTTGAGTCCATTTCTAACGCTGGATTTTCCATATATTCTTTTTCAATAAGTTCACTAAGTTCATATGAAGACAGTTGCAAAATGTTTATTGATTGTTGAAGTTTCGGTGTCATTAATAATTTTTGCTTTAAGTTCAACGATAATGACTGCTTCATAAAAAACGCCTCACTAATTAACCTTCAACTGGTTCCATAGCGGCAGCAAGTGCTGCACCGAGTGCTGAACCACCGTTTTCTAAAACAAGTTCTAATTTATCAGCATCGTCTTCCATAATTTCATAAATAGCTTTTTGCATGTTTTCTTTGATTGTAGGCATTTTTTCAAATACAGAACCATCTACAGCTATATACTGTTTTGGAATGCCACCATTTGGATATAAATGCCACATAATACCGCAATATGTTGCTACAACAATACGTGCAGAACGACTAGCTATTGTTTCAGCTAAAGCTTTTACCCAAACAGCATCTTCTGTTTCGATATCCAAATTAGTCTTTTCTTTTAAAAGTGCACATACATCATTTAAAGTATCACTATTATCAGCTAAAATTCGGGAAATATCAATGCTTGTAAAAGATACTTTGCCAATGCCCCAAGCTTCATCTAAGCAATAAGCAAATAATTCACCCATATAGCGACCAGATACCATTTTTTCTAAGCGTTGTTCATATGGTTTTTCGGATTCTAAATCTAATTTATAATCGTATTTATTGATAGCTAATTTATTAAATCCGCCAGATTCCATATTGATAACCATAGCTGGTTTACCTAAACCTGCACTTGTATATGTTTCATAATAGCAAGTGTTATGTCCTGTCGCATAAATAGAACCTACATTTACATTGCCCAATTTATATGCTGCTGCTAATAAAACAGCTACTGTATCATTGATAACAGCTGTTGGCTCAACATTTGATAAGTTTTTACGTGCTAATGCTGCTTTTAAAAGGTCATTTACAACTTCGCCTTCAACGCCTTTTGTAGCAAATTCTTTTGTCCAAATAATAAGACGAGCATTATAAATATTTGTCTGGGCAGATGGGAAAGAGAATGTATGGCCTAAAAGATATTTTTTATCATGGTCGCCATCAACTGCTTTTTCTACCATATCAGCAATGAAATCAAATAATTCATCTGCATTAGCATCTGCGCAAATAAAATCATATTCACCAGGTTTTACAAGTGGTTTAGCTACTTTTTTAATAACTTCAAATTTACCATTACCTTCAAGGCGAATGAGCACTACACGCAAATTAGTTCCACCAAAATCTAAAGCTAAATATTCGCCTTTTTCATTACCTGTTGGAAGTCCAATGTATGATTTTAACATGCGTAAGGAAGATTCTCCTGTTTCTCTTACACCTGCATCAATATCGTAACGAAATGATGCCGCAATTTCCTTTATAGCATCGCTATCAAGTGTAAAATCATCAATCATTTGTTGAAATTTGCTATTTTCCATCTATATTTACTCCTTATATATAAATTAAAATCTACCTTTTGGTATAATTTCTAGCCAATTTCCATCTGGGTCTTTAATAAAATAAATTCCCATTTCTTCGTTTTCATAACAAATACAATTCATCTGTTTATGAAGTTCATGTGCTTTTTCATAATCATCTACTTCAAAAGCAATATGGAAAGTTTCATCACCTAAATTATAAGGTTCCGTTCTGCCTTTTAAGCAAGTTAATTCTAATTGATGTGAATTTTCTCCATAACCCATATAAGCAAGCGTAAAATCAGGTGTATCTAAATGCCATTTTTTAGTTTCTTGTAAACCTAAAGCTTTATTATAAAATTCTATTGATTTTTCTAAATCTAAAACATATATATTACTATGCAAGAATTTAAAATCCATTTTTCCATCTCCCCATAAAAATTTTCTATATTTTTCTATATTTTAGCATATATTACAAACCATAACAAACACAGATTATATCATCTTATATACTCTTTATGCTATAATTATAACAAATTAATCTATCGGAGGCTTATTTATGAACGTATCTATACTTGGCTGTGGACGCTGGGCGAGTTTTCACGCCTGGTATGCCCATCATATCGGCCATAAAGTAACTGTTTGGGGTAGGGAAAACTCCACTAATTTAAAAAATTTAATTACAACACATAAAAATGAATATCTAACATTACCACAAGATATTAATTTTACTTATAATTTAAATACAGCTTTAAATTTTGCTGATATCATCATTATTTCTATCAGTTCTCAACAACTTAGAAATTTAGCCAAACAAATAAATGAAACAAATTTATATCAAAATAAAACTTTTATATTATGCATGAAAGGTATTGAAGTTTCTACTGGAAAACGTTTATCAGAAGTTTTAACAGAAGAATTACACGGTTCATATAACGTCGGAGTTTGGGTAGGTCCTGGTCACGTTCAAGACTTTTTACAAGGAATTCCTAATTGCATGGTCATTTCTGCTAATAATAACGAAATAAGTAAAAAAATTATTCAGATTTTCAGTAGCGATTTAATTCGCTTTTATTACAGTAAAGATTTAATTGGTACTGAAATCGGTGCTGCTGCTAAAAATGTAATCGGTATTGCTGCTGGTATGCTAGATGGTATGCATTATACTAGCTTAAAAGGCGCTTTAATGGCTAGAGGTACACATGAACTCTCTAATTTAATTAAAGCTTTAGGTGGCAACGGCATGACTATTTATGGTTTAAGCCATTTAGGAGATTATGAGGCGACTTTATTCTCTCCATATAGTAATAATCGCCGTTTTGGTGAAGACTTTGTCCAAAATAAACCATTTAATAAATTAGCTGAAGGCGTTTCCACTACAGAGGCTCTCTTAAAAATGGCTAATGAATATAAAATAGAATTACCAATTTGCACTACTATTAATAAAATAATCATTGACCATAAAGACCCAAAACAAGAACTTTTAAATTTATTCATGAGACCACTAAAAGCTGAATAATATATCAAAGGCGGTGATTATATGTCTTCTTTTGCTACTACACTTAGATATATTTTAAAAGAACAAAATTTAAAACAAAATGATTTAGCTAAACTAACAGGTATTAATAAATCTTCTATTAGCGAATATTTATCTGGTAATTATCAACCTAAATATAAAAATATCTTAAAAATTGCACAAGCATTGCATATATCACCGGATACTTTTTTAGAAAAAAATCGTACATTAAAACACATTCCACTACTTGGAAAAATTGCCGCAGGTATTCCAATTTTAGCTAAAGAAAATATTGAAGGATATATGCCTTGCGATGATTATACTAATGCTGATTTTTGTTTGCGCATAAGTGGTGATAGTATGATTGGTGCTCGCATTTATGACGGAGATATTGTTTATATAAAAAAACAGCCAGTAGTTGAAAATGGTGAAATCGCTGCTGTATTAATAGATGATAGTGCTACATTAAAACGCGTGTATAAATTTGAAAACACACTTCAATTACGTGCTGAAAATCCTAAATATGCACCATTAAATTTCACTATAGATAACTGTAATAATATTCGTATTCTCGGAAAAGCTATTGCTTTATATGCAAAATTATAAAATAAAGGTTGTGGTTTTTTAGCCACAACCTTTATTTATTTCTCTCATTTCACTCTCTTATTATTTAGGTAAGGGATTGTCATTTTTTCAGAGTTATTGAGGGGAAATCTCTATTTAATTTTAATTGAGCTTTATCTATTATTTCTGGTTCTGTAAACCAAGATAAAGCATATACTGCTGCAGCAGTATAATCGATAGCATATTCATTTGTAGACCATGAAGTCAATACATCGATATAAGATTTAGCTACTGGAATATGTCCGCTTTCCAAATATTTTGTTTGGTCTGGGTCTCCACCAATAACATGATTTGGTCCGCCTACAACTAATCCTGAAACATATGCTCCTGTACTTTCATGTATACGATTATGTGGATGTTCTGGTGGATTATCACCTACACCAGTCATAAAACTTTTATTTAATGAATTACGACCGAATAAATAATGAATTTGTGATAAAGCTCCATCGAGATATTCTTGTTTAGGTTGGAGTTGATAAGCCATTAATAATATATCTGCCTGAGTCAAAGCATTTTTTGTTGATGCCCATGTATACTCATTTTCTGCTAAAGCACATTCAAATCCATCAGAATTAATTTTCTTTAAAATATCTTCTGCATAACTGATAAAAGCATTGCTAACTTCTGTTTGTAATTTCTTATCAGCATTTGGAGCTTTAGCATACGCAAATTGAGCTAGAGCTAAAGTATTATCCCATGTAAAGAAACTAGGTTTATCTGTTAAACGTTCTTTTTCTTGTTGTAAATAATTTTCATATTTTTTGTCACCTGTTGTCAAAAACATTTCTGCAGATAACCAAAGACGTTCTTCAATATCCGTATTTTTATTATATGGACCAGAACCATTTTCCTGTCCTTCATCAACACGATAAATAGGGTTAGGATTTTTCTGTAAATATTCCCATACACGTTCAGCATCTTTTTTCAAATCTTGTGCATACGTTTTATCAAATGGTTCATAAACACGCGCACCTATAGCTAAACTTGCACCATATATAGCAGAACTGTATGTTGCAGTACTAAAAATATAGCGTTGTTGTGTATCAGTATCTGGTGAAATTTCAAAACTAGGCCAAGTTAATCCTGCTACTTTATGAAAAGTACTGCCATCTTGTCGCTGCATTTTACGCATCCAGTCAATTTCAAATTTTACCTCGGATAATACATCCGGCAGATTGGCTTCACTGTTTACTCCCTTCGGGAATACAAGCTGTCCTTTGGTAAAATGGTCTGGATTTGCTTCATATGCCAGCATAAGCTCAGCACTGCTCAAACCGGCTGTTGTAATGTATTTGCCGTAATCGCCAGCATCATACCAGCCACCGCTGACATCCACCACATCGCCTTTTTTATTTAATTTATCCGTAAAATAAACTTGCGCTTCCTTATCCTGCGGATGACCGCCGTTTAATTTTAAGCCGGAGACATTTGTATCATCAATCGGTGTATTGCTGCGCGATAAAGTGTATGAACGCCAGCTTTGTACAGTAGGAACGGCATATACATTATCACCTATTTCAAAATCATACGATTCACGATTACCCACTTTTAATATATATGTTCCCGGTGTTTTTAAATTTGTAAAATCCGCTTTGCTTAAAGTTTCTTCCGACATAGCATCATATTTTGGTGCGGATAATTTTCCTGTAAATACCACTTTATTTGTCTTGGTATCAATAATTTCAAAAGTCTTGTCTTTTGCATCCGCTACCATAGCTACTTTATCGTGATTTGTAAGATATCCGACCTGGTCCACATGAATACCATCATCGGCCGCCTCCGATACGGAAAACAGCATATTAGTATTTACTAAAACTATACCTGCTAAAGCAAATTGGAGTAGTTTTTTTTTACTAAACAATATCCATGCACCCCTTATTCAGTAAATGGTGTGTATTTTATCCATTGATATTCAGCCTGTACAGGTAAATTTTTGTCATCAAATGCGTTAAGCCATTCATCAACACCTGTACCGCACCATGCGTTCATCATGAGTTTGGCTTTCGTTACAGGAATTGTCGTTCCTTCTAAGCGGTATACTTCTTTACCATCGACGAACCAGATGATTTTATCTTTATGCCATTCAAAACCGTACGTATGGAAGCTCTGTGAAGCATCATAGCCTAAATCATATAAATATTCATGGCCGCCTTTTCCGTCACGAAAATAATTAAACTGTACTTTTGTCGTATCTTTGCCCAAAAATTCTATATCGATTTCATCCCACGGATTATTGTCGGACGGACCGGTATACGTAAAGAACGAAGATACTACACCGTCGTTTTTAATCGGTTTCATGCTGACTTCATAGCGTCCGTATCCGTAAAAGCCCTGACTGCGGAATTCACCACCAGAATAAGGGATTTTACCTGAATTTTTTTCATGGTCAATAACTAATTGTAAATTACCATTATTAAAAGTAACATTTTCTTTATGCCAATTTACATTAAACATATTGCCGTTCGTCCAGCCGTCGGAAGCTTCAAAACCTTTCGGCATACCATTTTTAAAATCTACCTGAAATGCATCTTCTGCTTTTATTTCACTTGCTGGTGCAGCACAAACAACAGAAGAAGTCATATAATTTACAGGTAATACAACTGGTGTGGCACTTAAAGCCATAAATATTGCTGTTGCAAGAGCTTTTTTCTTTAAATTCATAATATTTTCTCCTTTCTTTTTTTAAATACTAAGGTCTTCACCATTTGTTTTTATAACCTTTTGATACCAATAGAATGATTTTTTCGGTACACGTTTTAATGTTCCATTTCCTTGATTATCTTTATCTACATAGATAAAACCATATCGTTTTTCCATTTCGCCCGTACTTGCAGATACGAGGTCTATCGGGCCCCACGGACAGTAGCCCATAAGTGCTACACCATCTTCATCAACAGCTTTTTTCATTTCAGCTATGTGTTCGGCAAAATACTTAATACGTTCATCGTCCTGTACTACACCGTTTTCATCCGGTGTTTCATGCAGTCCGATACCGTTTTCCACAATCATGAGCGGCAGTTCATACCGTTCAGAAAGCACATTCAGCGAATAGCGTAATCCGACAGGGTCTATCTGCCAGCCCCAGTCCGAAGCTTTAACATACGGATTTTTTACTTCTTTTCCTATATGGTCTTTGCCGTCCGGGTCATAAGCACTGACAAAACTCATATAATACGATAAAGCAAAATAATCCACTTTACCGCGTGCCAGAATATCCAAATCGCCGTTTTCAATTTTGATATTATAGCCTTTATTTTCCCATTCCTTTAAAATATATGTCGGATAATGGCCTCTGCACTGTACATCCGAAAAAACAAACGTTCTGTCCATTTCTTTCAATGCTGCCATTTGGTCCATAGGTTTACATGTTTCAGGATATACAGGCGACATTGCTATCATACAACCAATTTGAAAATCTGGATTTATTTTATGACCTTCAATTACAGCCAGTGCCGAAGCTACAAATTCATGATGGGCAACCTGATATAAGACTTCATATCTGTTTTCGCCTTCTTTGTACAATACGCCGGAATTGGTAAAAGCAGTAAATGCCGTATTAACATCGCGCTGATTGTTGATTTCATTAAAAGTCATCCAGTATTTTACTTTATCTTTATAACGGCGGAATACAGTTACAGCAAAACGTACGAAGAAATCAACTAATTTACGATTACGCCATCCACCATATTCTTTTACCAAATGATATGGCATTTCAAAATGGGATAATGTGACAATTGGTTCCATTCCATAGCGATTTAAGGTATCAAATAAATCATCATAAAATTTCAAACCTGCTTCATTTGGTTCTGTCTCATCACCATTAGGGAAAATGCGTGTCCATGCAATACTTGTACGGAAGCACTTAAATCCCATTTCAGCAAGAAGCGCAATGTCTTCTTCATAATGATGATAAAAATCTATAGCTTCATGATTGGGATAAATTTTTCCAGGAAAAACACCGTCCGTTATTTCACGCGGTTTGCCCGGTCCGCCAAGCGTCATTACATCGGCAACACTTAATCCTTTACCGCCTTCTTGCCAGCCGCCTTCTAATTGATGGGCGGCAACTGCGCCGCCCCATAAAAATCCTTTTGGAAAACTCATATTAATCCTCCGTGTCTGTCTTCATTCGACGGTAAACGTCGATGAATTCCTGTGCAATAATTTTAAATCCTTCTGCACTCATTAATTGGTCTTCTGCATGTAAAATTAAGAGATTTACAGCACTGCCTTCTCCAGAAGCTTCTTTTTGTAGCAGTTCATTATGTGCATCATGACCTTCAATAAAAGTTTTTTCTCCTTCTGCAATTAAATCTTCTGCTTGTTTAAAGTTACCTTTTTTAGCTTCTTGAATTGCTTCAATATAACAACTACGCGCTGTTCCAACTGCAGAAATAATTTGAAATGCTGTTAATTCTAATCCTTCCATATCAATCTCAGTCCTTCATCAATTTTTTTGCAAAAGCCAATGCGCCTTTACCATCCATGCGGCCATACATACGCATATCAATAGCATCTACTGGAACACCTGGTAATTCAGAAGCAATTTTACCTTTAGAAAAACGAATTTGTGGACCAAGTAATACTACATCAGCATCTGAAGCTTTTTCCACTGCTTCTGCTGCTGAATAGGCAGCTATTTCACAATCATAATTTTCAGCTTTTGCTGCTTCCTGCATTTTTTTTACTAACATACTTGTAGACATACCGGATGCACATAATAAAACAATTTTTTTCATGATAAATTAACTCCTTTAATTTTGTTATTTATTTTTAGAAGTGGAAATCCACTTGGGTACGAAGTAAATGACGTTTATACTGTTCATTCTGTTTTCCGTAAGTACCGTCATACATATCGGCAATTTCATACATTGTTTCCCATTCTATATTTTTAGCTGGAACATATTTAAAACCAAATACCCAACCGTTAGAACCTGGTTTTAATAAGCCCCATTCTTCATCGCCCATGATATTTCCATGACGACCATAATCAAACCAGCGCGTATAAAGCTGGAAAGAACCTGGGTCGTTGAGATTTGTCCAACGGTAATTCAAACGGATTGATTTACTTGTATTTTCGTCAATATCAAAATTGTTTACGCGGTCGCCGACATATTCAGTTACATGCTGCGTTTCCGCATTAGTGCGTACATAATCTCCAATAAGTGTGATATTTCTTAAAGGATTCCACATCGCACTTAAAACTAAACCATGTGAACCAAATGTATTTACAAGTGGTGCATTTCCATTATATGGGTCATAACCTGGAGATTCATTTTTATCTATATCAAGCATAGCGTAAGCTAAATTAATTTGAAGATTTTTAGAAACTGGTCCTTGAATACCTAATCCATACATAGCAAAATCATATCCTGCATCTGTTGGTTTTTGGTAAAAAGCTAATGCTTTCAAACCATTATTATCTAATGGATAATCCAAAACTATACCATCTGTTTCATTTCCTAATAAAACATTTTGAAAACCTAATCCACGCCATCTACGACCTACATCAACATGTAATTTATCAATATTTCCTTCTGCCCAAACACGCTGAATTACACCGTCAGAATCATCATGACCTTCATGATACTTTACATCACCATTAGAGGTAACATATCTAGCATAACGTTGATTAGTTTCACTTTCAAAATTAAAATTCCAATTATCATTAACCTTAAATGAACCTTTTAAATCAAGATAGAAACGATTATTATCATTTTGATCCGCATATCCTTTTATATTATCATTATCCCAGCTAACTCGGCCGAAACCATATATTTTTACCCGTTCAGCATCTTCTTTTAATTTTTCAATATCTGCTTTATTAGCGTCAATCTGTTTCTGCATATTCTGAATGTCTGCATGAAATTCGGCTTCTAACTGTTTCAGTACAGCTTTATCACCAATATCGCCTTTATCTGATTTCATAGCATTTGCTACAATACTTGCCATTTCATAGCGTGTCATAGTACGGTTGCCCTGAAAAGTTCCATCATTATAACCTTCAATAACACCATGTTGAGCTAAATAATCAAGTGCTTCATAAGCCCAATGACCTTGCGGCACATCACTGAAACTGTCCACTGCGGAAGTATCTTTTTTATCGTCTGCTGTATCTTTTGTTTTTTCATTTCCATCAGAAGCAGCTGTATCAGAAACTTCTTTCACCTGTTCATTTGCCTGTACTGTCTGATTTTCTGCCGCAAAAGCCGTACTCGTCATGCCGACGGCAAGCCCCATTAGGAGCGCCATTGTTTTTTTCTTGTTTAATAAGTTCAGCATAATTTCTCCTTTATCTATAGATAAACTATTTTTATTGGCATTTATCCGATAGTTAATTGCTTCAAGCTGAAGTTTTTTTATTTTTTCTCATCATTGCCTTCATTTTCCATTTCCATCTGTTCCTGTTCTTCTTTTAAGAACGCTTTGTCCTGTGCTCTGAGGAACGGAAAATATATTACTGTCGCTATTGCAAGATTTATGATTTGAACTACAGCTCCCTGCCAGCCGTTAAGCAGAAAACCGGCAATAATAGGCGGTGTCGTCCACGGTACCTGTACCGCGCTGAACGGCGCCATAAAACCTAAAACAATCGAAAAATACGTAACAAACATTGCAATCAACGGTACTAATACAAATGGTACTAATAAATATGGATTAAATACAATTGGTAAACCAAAAATAAGTGGTTCATTTATATTAAAAAGACCTGGTACAAAAGCCATTCGCAATAAGGATTTCAACTGCTGCGATTTTACCGTAAAGATACCTGCCAATAAAAGTCCTAATGTTAAACCGCAACCGCCGCTTTTTACGAATACATCGTTGATTTGGCAGGTGATAATCTTAGCCTGAGGATTGTTTATAAGGCTCATGCCCATATCAATAAGATGCTGATTATCAAGTGAGTTGGCAATCAAAAGCGGTCCTACTACACCACCGACAACATTCGGTCCGTGAATACCGGCCCAGAACAGAATTCCCTGCAATCCGACAATAATACTGCCGCCGGCAAGTGTATCTGAAAGACCCTGAAGCGGAGTCTGGATAACTTTAAAGATGAGTTCTGGAACTGTAGTTGCTCCGACATAATAGCAGATGCCGTAACAAACAGCAGCCGCAGTGAAGAAAATCATACCCGGTACAAGTGCGGTAAAAGCTCTTGCTACGCCTTGAGGCACTGCTCCTGGCATTTTTATGCCGATATGATTTTTTTCACAATAACAAAAAACATGCGATACGAAAAATGCTACGATAATTGCAGTAATAACTCCGTTTGCTCCTGCCCATGTTTTCGGAATAATATCTCCGACAATTTCTCCATTTGCAGTCGTCAATGTCGGTGGCATTAAAATTAAAAACGTGGATAATGCTAAAATGGCAGCCATAATAGCATCGCAGCCTTCATTAGCTACAAATTTGTATGTGATGGCAAGCACGACAATCAATGCCAGTACGTTAAAAGTTCCTCCGGCAACAGCATTTAAAGCTGCTGTCCAATCACTGCCAAATATAGAAGCCATAAAATCACCGTAGCCCGGTATCGGCAGATTGGCAATCAACAAGAAAATTGAACCGCATATCGTAAACGGCGTAGTCATGATAAAGCCATCACGCAAAGCCGCTACAGCACGTATCTGAGCAAAGTTGCCCATAATCTCAATGAAACGGTCAAAAAGTTTTTGCTTATTCATTTGGAATTCTCCTTTTTTATTTATTTTTCTTGAAATTGTGCACGCTTTCAAGGAGCTTTCCTTAAGGTCATTTTTAATATAGCACCTACATAATACCGTTTCAATAGATAAAAGGGATTATGAAACATTGCTACATCAACCGGTTCACAAAAAGTTCTGTTTTGTATCAATGCTACAAATAATCTGAAAATAATATCATTTAAATTAAAATTTAAATAAACACAATCTAACTTATAAAATATAAATGTATATAGTCTTACATTTATCAATAACGAAAATTTTTACTTAACCATTGTTCTTTTTGGCGAGTTTCATTATAGTCAAGTCTTGTCATAAGCATCGCAAAAAGAATATCTGTAACATATTTGACACCTAATAAAAATACACGTGGCCCTAATTCTTCCATATTTTCTACACTGGCAACTGTAAAAGTCACATCGGCCATTGCTGCTAATTCAGAATTCTTATTAGCTGTAATTAATATGATTGGACTCTTTTTCATTTTTAATAAACGCGCAATATCTACAAGCATTCTATTATTACCTGTTCTACTTATAAAAAAACCTAAATGCTTTTTGCCACCTGTTGCTTGTAAATACTGCATAGTCATAGATGAATGTACACTTGAACATTTATTTGCCATGATAAAACCAGATGCTGCTATCCTAGCTATATCCAAATTATTATCCATTGCATAAAAATCAATATGCTCCGATTTAGAAAAAAGAGGTAACGCTCTCAAAAATGCTTCTGGGTCTAACAGTGCTCTTGTATGTTTGAGCGTGTCAATTTCTATTGCTGTCACTTTTTCAATTAAAGAATGAATACTGTCATGCGTTGAAACTAAAAGTTCATTATTTGATGGTCGATTTATATGTTGCATCATTTCTGCTAAAAACTTAACTTTAAATTCTGTATAACCAGTAAATCCAAGTTTTTGACTAAAACGCACAATAGCTGCTGAATTTGTATATGCATTTTTTGCTAATTCTCGTGTAGACATTCCAGCCAATTTACGAAAATTAGCTAATAAATACGTTGCAATCATTGACTCTGATTCAGAAAACCCTTTTTGCTCTTGCAAAATTTTTACTAAACTTTCCATGATAAATACACCTCTCTATTTTCATTTTCAACTAAAAATCGGATATTATTTTATCACGTTTCTTTTATTTTGCATAATAAAAGAACAATAGTATTTATAAATTTATTATATACATACTATTGTTCTTATTTAAAACTCTATAATTTAATTAATCCGTCATTTTCATGCCACATTCTTCCATTAATTTTTTAGCTTCTACATATTGAGCTATACCACGCGCTACTTTTTGAGCATCTTTCATTGCCACAACAACTGTTGCAGGTCCATTAACTACATCACCACCTGAAAATACGCCATGACGCATTGTCATTCCATATGGTTTTTCTCGTGTGATAACATAACCTGATTTATCTACTTCAATACCTGTAGTTGAATCAACTATTCTACTAGCTGGTTTCTGACCTATTGCTATGATAATTTTATCAGCTGGCATATGTAGCTGTTTTTCTGTATCAACAACTTTACTCAATTCATCTTTATACTCACGTACACAACATGTAAGACCCGTTACTTTATCTTCTCCTGTAATTTCCATTGGGCCTAAAAGTACTTTTACCATGATGCCTTCATTTTTTGCCGCTTCTATTTCAGATTTTAATGCAGCCATATCTTCTTCACGACGACGATTTAAAATAGTTACACTTTTAGCGCCTTGTCGCATAGCTGTTCTTGCTGCATCCATAGCTGTATTGCCCCCGCCAATAACAAGTACATCTTCACCTGCTTTAATCGGAATTTCTTTTTTGTCTATTGCTTCACAACTAGCAAGTTCTACCATCTGTAAAAAATATGTTGCTTGTACAACGCCTGGTAAATTTATTCCCTTAATGGATAAAGATTTTGATAATGCATTTCCTGTACCGATAAAAATAGCATCAAAACCTTCTGCAAACATATCATCAACTGTTATATCCACACCAGCCATCACATTAAGACGAAACTCTACTCCCAATTTTTTTATTTTTCGCACTTCACGACGTACAACTTGTTTTGGCAAACGAAATTCAGGTATACCATACATCAATACACCACCAGCTTCAGGATTAGAATCAAACACCGTAACCTTAAAGCCCATTTTTGCCAAATCACCTGCAACTGTAAGCCCAGCAGGACCAGAACCAATTACAGCAATCTTTCCTGGTTGTGAACTTTCTTTTTTCGGTGCTACTAATTCTAATTCACCATCCATGTCGGCAATAAAACGCTCTAATTTACCAATTCTAATACCTTTACCTTTTCGGCTAAGAATACAAGAACCTTCGCATTGACGTTCATGCGGACAAACACGGCCACAAACTGCTGGAAGATTGCTTCGCTCTGCAATTATAGTTGATGCCTTACCCAAATCACCTTGTGATAACGCATGAATGAATTCTGGAATGTTATTGCTAATAGGACAACCCATGCGACATGTAGGTTTTTTACAGTTTAAACACCGTTTAGCTTCAACAATTGCTTCTCGGAGAGTAAAACCGTTTGCATCATATTCTATATATCTTTCCTCTGCATTTGACATATAATTCACCTCTATGGATTTAGTACTTTATTATTTGTTTAAATTATACCTTAAAGTAATTTGATGTACAATTACTTTATAGAAAATAAGCCATTAGTTTTTACTAATGGCTTATTTTCATTTGCTTATTTATCCAATACAGAAATATCTAATTGGTCAAATCCACCTAAAATTTCTTTCATCATAGCTGTGATTTTTGCACAATCGCCTTCACCATTGCCTTCTACATTAAGAGGCATATTAGGGTCATGCAAAGATTGACGAAGTAATGCCCAGCCATTTGCTTCACCTTTAAAGCTAAGACGCACACCTTCATAATTTGGTGTCACAATATGATAGCCTTTTTCTTTAGCGCGGGCAGTAAATACTTCTAAAACTTTTGCACCATACGCTTTGAAATCTTCACCTTTTAATTTTAAGCGGTATTCTGCTGTTTCAAATTGTGGTTCAAGTTTTTCAATCAAGCTATTTAAAGTCTTGCCTTCTGCTTTTGTCTGTGCTGCAGCAATCAAGAGTTTAACAGCCATATATGCGCCATCATCAAGATAATAATTTTCTTTAAGTGCACCATGACCGCTTGTTTCAATGGCAAGTGGAGATACTATGCCTTCTTCATTTAAGCGTTTGCATTCATTGATTACATTTTTATAACCACGTTGGAAACGATGATGTTTTAAATGTAATTCACCTTCTAAAAATGCAGTTAATTTATCTGAAGTTACGGAGTCTGTAACAATAGTAGAATTTGGATAATCTTTCACTAAGATAGCAGCCATCATAGCGATGAGTGCATCGCGATTTACTTCTTGACCATCACTGAATACAGCAGACATTCTGTCTACATCAGTATCAAAAATCAAACCTAAATCAGCTTTATTATTGAGTACTGCTCCACGAATAGCATCCATAGCTTCTTTATTTTCTGGATTTGGAATGTGATTTGGAAAATGTCCATCTGGGTCTAAATATAAGCTACCTGTTGTATCTGCACCTAATTGTGCCAAAACCTTTTGTGCAAAAAATCCGCCAGCACCATTACCAGCATCTACTACGATATGATTGCCAGTAAGTGGTTTATCATAATTGTCTTTGCTATTTATGCCTTCACGAATTTTAGTACAGAGATTTTCAGCGTATAAAGAAACTAAATCAAATTTTTCTACATTGCTGATATCTGCTGTCTGTTCCGTCAATTCACAAGCAATATTTAGCATATCAGTGAGGTCTTTCTTTTCCATACCGCCATTTTCTGGTTCAAAGAATTTAATACCATTGCGATTAAATGGAAGATGGCTTGCAGTAATCATCATAGAACCATCATATTTTGTTTCCGGATATACTAAAGACATAAACATAGCTGGAGTTGTAGCCATAGAACAATCAATAGCAATAGCACCTTGAGCTACAATTGCCATTAAAGCTTGCTGTTTTAACATTGGCGCAGAAATACGTGAATCGTGACCAACTGCAATTTTTAATTCACTTGCTTTTTTACCGCTTTTTTTGCTGAGCCATACGACAAAAGCTTGTACAATACGGTTAGCATATTCTGGTGTCAATGTGACTGGTTCATCAACTACGCCTTCAACAGCCACCCCTCTGACATCACTGCCATTTTGCAGTTTTAAAATTGGATTAATCATTACAAGTCCCCCTCAAAATCTTAATATATATATTTAAAATCATGTCTAAGACACGAATTTTTTTATCACATTTAAAAACTCACTGCCGTATTTATTGAGTTTAAATTCACCAATTCCCCTAATATGACTCATATCTTCTAACGTCACAGGCATTTTTTGTGCCATTTCTATAAGTGTAGCATCTGAGAAAATCATATACGGTGGCAATTTAGCTTTTATCGCTAATTCTCGGCGCACTAAGCGCAATTTTTCAAATAAATCACCTTTAGCCTCAGCTTTATTAATTGTTACAACTTTTTGCCAAACCTTTTTTTGACCACGCAACACTTGCCAAGATAGTGCATTTAATTTTAAAACAGGATATTTGCTCTCTGTAATATTCAAATACTGCATAGCCGTTAAGCGCAAAATTAAATCACTTATTTGCTTTATAGTCAAATCTCTCATCAAGCCATACGTCGATAATCGTTCAAAATTAAATTGTTTCATGTGCATACTTTTTGAACCTTTTAAAATTTCTGCTACTATCTTTACGCCAAAACGTTCATGTACACGATATACACATGATAAAATTTTCTGTGCTTCAATGGTGATATCGACAAATTCACCTTCTATTTTACAATTGCTACAATTATCACACGTTTCATCTACATCTATTTCACCAAAATAATGCAGGATAAACGCTCTTAAACACTGCGGTGTATGGCAATAATCCACCATGGATTGCAATCTTTTATATTCTAATTGTTGCCGAATTTGACTTTCAGTTGATTTACCTATTAAAAATTTTTGAAGTTGTGTATCTTGCGGACTGTATAATAATATGCAACTTCCCGGCAAACCATCTCGACCAGCTCTACCCGCTTCTTGATAATACGCTTCCATATTTTTAGGCATATTATAATGAATGACATAACGAACATTAGGTTTATCTATGCCCATGCCAAAAGCATTTGTTGCCACCATTACTGAAATATCATCATATAAAAAATCTTCTTGCATTTTATTTCGTGCTTCATCGCTCATACCTGCATGATAGCGACCTGCTTTTATGCCTTTTATTTCTAATAAAGCTTGCAGGGCATCTACATCTTTTCGCGTTCCCGCGTAAATAATGCCCGCTTCATTTAAATGCTTTTGTACATAATCTACAACAAATTTATCTTTATTCTCTCCACGCAGTACAGAAAAATATAAATTAGGCCTATCAAAGCCTGTTACAAATACATTCGGATTATTAAGACCTAGTAATTTTATAATATCCTCTTTTACTTCTGGCGTGGCAGTCGCCGTAAATGCCCCAATTAAAGGTTTTTCAACCAAAGACTGAACAAAGGTCAATATATTTTTATAACTAGGGCGAAAATCATGTCCGCATTGTGATAAGCAATGAGCTTCATCAACGGCAATCATGCTTATTGGTAAATTTTTAAATATCGCTGGCAAATACTCTGGCGTAAGCCTTTCCGGTGCTATATAAATTATCTTATAATATCCAGCTGCAATTCCCTGCAAACTATGCGCAAATTCAGTTTTATCAATAGAACTATTGATGTACACAGCCGAAATTCCCAACTCTTTTAAACTATCAACTTGGTCTTTCATCAATGAAATAAGCGGTGATATAACCAATGTAATACCCGAAAAAAGCAACGCTGGTATTTGAAAACAAATGGATTTTCCTGCACCCGTAGGCATTATAGCAACTGTATCTTTGCCACTTAACAAACTTTTTATAACTTTTGCTTGACCGGAGCGGAAATCTTCATAACCATAAAACTTTTTTAAAATGGATTTTGCTTTATCATACATCATAGTATTTCAACAAAGCTTGTGTTCCATCATTTTCATAACCATTTTCAGCTAATTTTTCATATAAAGATTTTGCTAATTTCAATCCCGGTAAATCTAAATTCATTTCTTCCGCTGACTCTATGGCTATCTTCATATCTTTAATGAAATGTTTAATAAAAAAGCCCGGTACAAAATCACCTTTTAACATTCTCGGTGCTAAATTACTGAGTGACCACGAACCAGCTGCACCAGTAGAAATGACATTTAATAAATCCTCTGGATTTAAGCCACATTTTTTTGCATAAGCAATGGCTTCACAAACACCCATCATATTAGAAGCAATAGCTATTTGATTGCTCATCTTCGCATATTGACCAGAACCTACTTTACCAAAATAGCAAATGGTTTTTCCCATAGCTTCAAAAATCGGCAAAACTTCTTCATAAACTTCTTTATCGCCACCAACCATGATGGCAAGTGTAGCATTTTTAGCACCTACATCACCGCCAGATACAGGTGCGTCTAATGCTTTTATTTCATATTTTTTAGCTTCTGTATATATTTCTTGTGCTAATTTAGGACTAGATGTCGTCATATCTATAATCGTGCTATTAGGTTTTAAATTCTTGATTACGCCATTTTCACCTAAATAGATTTCTGCTACATCTTGAGGATAGCCTACCATAGAGATGATTACATCTACATTTTTAGCTAAATCCATTGCGCTATCAAACCATTTAGCACCTTTAGCTAATAAACTTTCAGCTTTTTGTTTAGTTCGCGTATAAATCATGACATCATAACCTGCTTTTAAAAGATTATCTGCCATTGATTTTCCCATAACACCAATTCCAATAAAACCAATTTTATTTTTCTGCATAAATTTCACCACTTTCTTCTGTTTATTTAGATTTTATTTCAACATAAATTTATAATACAAAGCAGCCAAACAAATTGTATAGCTTATAAAATATTCCCATGAACTTCCCACACGAAACAATTTTATTCCTATTTTCTTCTTTCTCCATATAAGCGGTACTTTGCCACAAATTCCATCTTCAAGAATGTGTAACAAAGCTCCCACACAGACAAATATAGGTAATTTAGCTATTTCCCAAGACAAATCATGCAGTATGCCTATTTCATGCAAATAATATAAAACAGCGATTATCGCTAAATAAGGAACTGTCCAATGTGTATTTTGGCGGTGCTTTGAACGCCATTTCCAATAAGCTTTACTCTCTTTTGGTGGTTTACCTTCTAACCTATCAGGCAATACACTACCCAAAAAACTATACGCTGCATATAAAAGATTTCCTGTTCCTGCAAATACAACTACTGTTGTAACTAATTTATGATTAGCCCACTTCACCTGAATTCTCCTTAAATTTATTATCTACGCCATAAAGGATAATCTCTATGTAAAATAAAACGATTGTAAATTATAGCTATAAGAACTAATAAACAAATTCCAGGAACTACATCAAACAAAAAATAATGCACGATACCCTGTTCATTTGCCTTCAATAATATAATTGGCATAGCAGCAGATGGCGGATGAATTGCTTTAAACCAAGATTTAACCAACATAGCTATAGCTACACCTAAAGCGTAAACAATCCAATTATGCCCTAAAGTATAAGCTACTAAAATTCCCACAGTACTCGTAATAATATAGCCTAAAATAATATTTCTCGGCTGAGCATATTCACTATCATACAACAAAAAAGCAATTATACTCGTAGCACCAAACGGTGCTAATAATAAATTATTATCAATAGAGTCAGATACTAAAGCAACGATACCTATACCGAAAAAAATGCCAATAGCTGACAATATCTCATCCTTTTTCATAAAATTGAAATCCTTTATATTTTTTCATTAAATCTAATTGCCATTATATCAAAAAACAAAATTAATTTATAGCATGCTATTGAAAAACTATTCTTGTTTGAGAAAAAAGATAAATGCCATTATAATATATTTTAAAGAAAACGAACCGCATTCATTTTTATAAAATACAAATAAATAGGTGATTATTTTGGAATACAATCTCAGTAAACGTGAAGCAAAAAAAATAAAATCAAAGAAAACGATAATTCAATCTGCTATTATGTTATTTGCTCAAAAAGGCTTAAAAGATACAGCTATTGCGGATATCATGCAAAAAGCTAATTTAGGTATTGGTACATTTTACAATTATTTCCAATCAAAAGATGATTTATTGCGCAGTTTACTAATTCAATTAGCTATGAACATTCGACAACATTATCTTGAGTCTTTAAACAAAGAAAAAACACAAGCACAAATACTAGAAGGACTCGTTTTATACACGGCAAATCTATTAGACCAAAACCGTTTTATTTTGCCATTATTCATGCGCGCTGTAGATAAAAGCGCTTTAACAATGAAGCCTCATGTTTCGATAAAAAAACCGCTTCCTTTTAAAGATATCTTTGATGAAATCATCAAAACCGGACAAGATAATGGCGAATTTCGCAATGATATACCGGCTGAAATCATAACTGAAATGTTTCATTCTCTATTTCAATCCGCTTCATTTAGTAGCTTACCACTCAAATATCAAGACAACATTCGTTATAAACTGAATTTAATTCTTTCAGGAATTATTTTAAAATAAACTATGTACGTATACAAAAAACAAATACACATTTAACAGATATTTTTAATTTATTTATCCATAAAATTACAGTATAGTTGTAAATTTTCTCCAAAAAGAGTATAATTTCGTTATATTATTTTTACATAATATGGAAATATATTTTTAAGGAGAACTCTATAATGACAGCAAAAACGATTATTAATAAGCTTGGTACACTTATTTTAATCGCCATGATTTTGGGCATTGTTGTTGGTTTAGTCTTAGGTGAAACCGCACAAATTTTCGCACCAATTGGCGATTTATTCATGCAATTAATCAAAATGGTTGTAGTACCAATGGTTTTCTTCTCTTTGATAGGTGGTGCAGCTTCACTAGGAAATTCTAGTTCTGCTGGTAAAATCGGTCTATTAACATTCGTTTATTACACAATTACTACTGTTATCGCCACTGCTATCGGACTTGTCTTCAGCTTAATTTTCAAACCTGGTGAAGGTATCAGTTTAGCTAGTTTAGGTGTGCAGGCTTCTAGTGAATATGCTGATAAAGGCGGTATCCCTGGATTTTGGGAAACTTTAATCGGTTTTGTTCCTGCAAATCCTTTCGAAGCACTCGTATCTGGTAATATTTTACAAATAATCGTATTTAGCTTATTTATTGGTTTCGCTATTGCTAATTTAACAGGCGAAAAAAAGGAATTTTTACTTAAATTCTTTAACTATATGACTGAAGTTACTGTAAAAATTATGACTGCTATCATGTGCATCGCACCACTTGGTGTATTTGGCTTGATGGCTGGTTCTATCGGTAAATTCGGTTCAGAAATCTTAGTAAAACTCGTTTATTTAGTAGTATTATATATCGTTGTTCTTGCAATCATTAACTATGGTATTATCGGTGGTAGTGTTGCTATGTTCTCTAAATGCACTACATTTAAGCAATTCTTCAAATCCATGTACAAAGTTCAACTTTTTGCATTCACTACAGCTTCTTCCATGGCTACTTTGCCACTCAATATGAAGACAACTATTGAAGAATTGCACGTTTCAAGAGAAACTACTTCTTTTGCACTTCCACTCGGTGCTACTATCAATATGAATGGTAATGCTGCTTATTATGCTATGGCTGCAATCTTCTTTGCACAGATGTTTGGTGTTGAACTCACATTCACACAATATATCGCAATCATCTTCACATCTACAGTTGGTGCTGTAGGTCAAGCAGGTGTACCTGGTCCTACACTTTTAGTTGTTGCAGTTCTCATGTCTGCTAACATTCCAATTGAAGCACTTCCAATTTTATTTGGTGTTGACCGTATCTTCGATATGCTTCGTACCGCTGTAAATATCACAGGTGATGCTGCTTGTGCAACTATCGTTGATAGATTTAGAACAAAAGCTTAATATTCATTAATTTAATAGATAAGCCACAAGATAATTTCTTGTGGCTTATTTTTATATCTCATGTTCTTCCATTAATTTTAGTTTTTTACGCCAATAACGCGAATAAATTACGCCAAGTGGATTATGAGCAAGAACTCTATCTTTAGCGACCAATGTAGTTACAGGACCGAAACAATTTTTATTGAATATCGCATCATGACCTACACATAAACCACAAGAAATGAATAATTCGCAGCCAGCTTCATTTAAAAATTCAGCTTGGTATTTTGGATTGCACATACTTTCATTTGTACTTTTAGGATTTACTTTTTTTAATCCTAATTTATCTTTTGGTATAGCGCAATTTTTACAACAAATAGATACTACTTCAAATTCACGTGCTAAAAATTTATTGATTAAATGTGCTTCTTTATTTAAACCAATACAAAATGCTAAACCCAATTTTTTATATCCCATTTGTTTAGCAAATTCTACTATTTCCTCTAAACGTGTAAGCTCACTGTAATATGTAGCTTCCACAAAGGCTGCTGCTTTCATTATTTTTTTCTCTTCATCCGTATATAAATCAAGCACTTCTTCTTGATTTATTTTTTTGCAACTAATGCCTTTTCCTGCACAGATATGATTTTTACAATTCGCACAATCGCCTATCATGCTTATCCCTCCATCAATAATTTATTTTATTATACAACAAAACCCTAAAAGTACTAAAACTCTTAGGGTTTTAATCAAGATAATTCCAAAATTTAATTATATGTATAATTCATAATAAATCTAAACAAAACATATATAATAAATTCAATCCATATAAAAACAAAATGATAGAACAAATAAAATTAATATATTTAACAAATCTATATAATTTATTTATAAATTTATGTGCTATAAAAGCTAATGAAGAAAACCATAAACAAGAAGCGATACAAACTCCTATGATAAAATATATAGAACTATCCCCATCTAAAGATGTTCTAAAGCTACCTAAAATCAATGAACCATCAATAATAGCTTGAGGATTTAACCATGCGACAGAAAAAGCCGAAACAATTATTTTTGACAATCTATAATCATAAGTTGATTTTATTTCTAATTTACTATTCGTTCTCCATAAATCAAAAGCAATATAGAAAATGACCATCGCTCCAATAAACATCACAAAATCACGTAAAAATTTATATTTATCTAATAAAATTCCAATACCTAAATAACAACTAATAGCCAACGAAATATCAAATATAATTACAAATATCGTAGTCAGACAAATTATTTTTACATTTCTTTGCATAGCAGAATTAATAACATACATATTTTGTATGCCAATGGGCATAACATAAGCCAATCCAAATAACAAGCCCTGCATAAAATATATCATTTTTATATCCTTAATAATCAATAATTTATTTTTAATTTAAATAAAAAACTATAGCAAAATAAATTCTTTGCTATAGCTTTTATGTTATATTTTATTGTTCACCAATCATTTTAACTTCTGGATATAGTTTTACTCCATGTTTTTCATAAACACGTTTTTGCACTTCAGCAATTAAATCAAGAACATCTTGTGCTGTTGCTCCACCGATATTAACGACAAATCCAGCATGTTTTTTAGAAACCTGAGCTCCCCCTACAGTGAGTCCTTTAAGTCCTGTTTGGTCAATTAAAGTTCCAGCAAAATATCCTGGTGGGCGTTTAAATGTACTACCAGCACTTGGAAGTTCAAGTGGTTGCTTTGCTTCACGGCGCGCAGTTAAGTCTGCCATTTTAGCTTGTATTGCTTCTTTATCGCCAAAAGATAATTCTAATTCAACCTCTAAAATTAAATCACCATTATCTTGAAAAGCACTATGACGATAACCAAATTGTGCTTGTTCATTCGTATAATGAACAACTTCACCATTTTTATTTACAGTTGTAACGGATTTTACAACATTTTTTATTTCTCCGTCATATGCTCCAGCATTCATAAAGATGCAACCGCCAATACTACCTGGAATACCTACAGCAAATTCAATGCCTGTAAGACCACAAGCACCAGCAAATTTAGATACATCTGCCATAAGTGCTCCGCACTGAGCATGTATAGTAGTTCCATCTTGTGTTATCTTAGCAAAACGTTCGTTTAAATTTACAACAATACCTCTAATCCCTTTATCCATTACGAGAAGATTTGAACCATTGCCAAGCATTGTAAACGGTACATCATATTTACGGATTGTCTTTATAACTGACATTGCTTCTTCCACTGTAGATGGCATTACAAAGCAATCAGCTGGCCCCCCGATTTTAAATGTAGTATGTTTAGACATTGGTTCATTGAGTAAAACAGCATCTTGTGGTAATGACTGCTTTAATTCATCTATACAATCTTGCAAATTTTGCATGGTAATTACGTCCCCCTATCAATCCAAGTGGTCGCGTCCAATTTGTTTTAAATTAGCAAAATCAAGCTGGCGCATAGCTTCGTAAGCTATAACAGCTACAGAATTTGATAAATTGAGAGAACGTGATTCACATGCCATTGGTATACGAATACAATCATCCCAATGTTCTTTCAAAATACTTTCTGGAATACCTGCCGTTTCTTTACCAAAAACCAGCATATCATCCATACCATATTTAACATCACTGTATACATGAGCTGCTTTTGTTGTAGCAAAATGGAATTTATGGTCTTTATACAATGCTAAAACTTCTGCGAAATTTTCATGATAATGAACCTTTACTAAATGCCAATAATCAAGACCTGCACGTTTTAAATATTTATCATCTGTTGAAAAACCTAATGGTTTTACAAGATGAAGTTCAATGCCTGTATTAGCACAAAGACGAGCAATATTACCTGTATTTGCCGGTATTTCCGGTTCAATTAAAACAATATGCAAAGTTTTTCACCAGCCCTTATTTTAAAAGCACTTTATGCGAAACATTTATTCTACCTTGACGGTCAATTTCTGTAACTCGTACATCTAATTCATCGCCAACTTTTACAACATCTTCGACTTTACCTACACGTTCTTTAGCAAGTTGAGAAATATGGCATAAACCTTCTTTGCCTGGTAAAATTTCTACAAATGCACCGAAATTCATGATACGTGTAACTTTACCTTTATATGTTGCGCCAACTTCTACTTCACGAGTTAATGTATCTATTATTTCCTGTGCTCTTTGAGCAGAAGCTCCGTCCGGTGCTGTAATAAATACATTACCATCATCATGAATATCTATTTGAACGCCTGTTTCATCGATGATTTTTTTAATAGTTTTACCGCCAGGTCCGATTACGTCGCGGATTTTATCAACAGCGATTTTCATTGTATTAACACGTGGTGCATATGGAGATAATTCTTTATTAGGTTCATTGATGCATTCGAGCATTTTTCCTAAAATAAATTCACGACCACGTTTAGCTTGAGCAAGCGCAGAAGCTAAGATTTCTCTGCTAATACCTGCTACTTTAATATCCATCTGAATAGCAGTGATACCATCAGGTGTACCTGCTACTTTAAAGTCCATATCACCAAGAGCATCTTCCATGCCTTGAATATCTGTCAAAATAGTATAAGCATCGCCATCTTTTACAAGTCCCATTGCGCAACCAGATACAGGTTTTTTAATTGGTACGCCTGCATTCATTAAAGAAAGTGTACTAGCGCATACACTACCCATGGAGCTTGAACCGTTAGATTCTAAAACTTCGGATACGAGACGAATAGTATATGGGAATTCAGTTTCAGATGGAATAACTGGAACTAATGCACGTTCTGCAAGTGCACCATGACCGATTTCACGACGACCAGGGCTACGCATTGGACGAGCTTCACCAACGGAATAACCAGGGAAATTATAATGGTGAATATAATGTTTTGGTGTATCATCGCCGATACCATCAATAACTTGTTCATCACCTAAAGCACCAAGTGTAGTGATATTTAAAATCTGTGTCTGTCCACGTGTGAAGAGTGCACTGCCATGTGTACGAGGTAAAAGACCAACTTCACAACTGATTGGACGAACTTCTTCTAAGCCACGACCATCTGGACGAATTTTTTCATGTGTAATCATATGACGTACAATACCTTTTAAGGTTTTATAAAGTACGTAATCTATTTCCATGTCCATTTCTGGATAAAGTTCAAGGAAATGTTCTTTTGCTTCTGCTTTTACTTCTGCTACATGTTCATCACGGCGCAATTTATCTGCATCGCGTACTGCAGCATTTAATTTATCATAAGTGTATTCATGAATAGCATTAACGAGTTCTTCTGGAACTTCAAATAATTTTGGTTGATGTTTTTCTTTACCGCACTGTGCAGCCATATCTTTTTGGAATTGAACTAAACGTTTAATTTCTTCATGACCGAATAAAATAGCTTCTAATACGACATCTTCTGGTAATTCATTTGCACCAGCTTCAACCATCATTACAGCATCATAAGAACCTGCTACTGTTAAATTCAAATCAGATTTTGCACGTTGTTCAACAGTTGGATTGATTACAAATTCACCATCAACACGACCTACACGCACACCAGCAATTGGGCCTAAGAATGGAATATCAGAAATAGAAAGTGCACAAGAAGCACCAATCATACCAGCGATTTCTGGAGCATTATCCTGTTCTACGGATAAAACAGTAGCTACAATCTGTACATCGTTACGATATCCTTCTGGGAAAAGTGGACGAATTGGTCTATCAATCAAACGGCTATTTAAAATAGCTGATTCGGATGGACGACCTTCACGTTTTATAAAACCGCCAGGAATTTTTCCTACGGAATACATTTTTTCTTCATAATCAACTGTTAAAGGGAAAAAGTCTACACCTTCACGTGGTTCAGCTGAAGCAGTTGCAGTTACGAGTACCACTGTATCACCATAACGAACGAGAACTGCACCATTTGCTTGTTTAGCCATTTTACCAGTTTCAACAACAAAACTACGACCGCCAAGTGTCGTTTCAAAAGTATACATTTTATTCCTCCTAATTATTAATAATATAATTCAATCAGGATAAATATTGCGGCTATAGTAAAGATATTAAACATCTTATCGATAACTAACAAAATATCTAATATCTTTACTATAGAGATTTACAATACCACAATATTTATCTTTAAAAGAAAAAGCGGGAAATGCTCCCGCTTCTTCATTAATTATTTACGTAAATTTAATTTTGCGATAAGAGCACGATAACGTTCTACATCAACATCATATAAGTAGCTCAAAAGTCTTCTACGTTTACCAACCATTTTTAATAAGCCACGACGGGAATGATGGTCTTTTTTGTTCTTTTTAAGATGTTCAGTAAGGTAAGCAATACGTGCAGTTAAAATAGCAACCTGTACTTCTGGAGAACCAGTATCTCCTTCATGAGTTGCATTATCTTGGATAATCTGTAATTTCTGTTCCTGAGTTAACATTTAATTTCCTCCTAAATATTTATTTCTCCCAATTCCACGATATCGTCGGAGTTGCGTCTGTCCTAGAACGGGAATGTCTATCATACATACGAAAATTAATATATCATAAATACTAGGAACTGTAAAGAAAAAGATTAATACATTTATTTTCTAACTTTAAATATATTTCAACTTCCTTGTATAATTGTTACAATATATTTGCATTTTATTTATACAAGAAAGGAATTTATCATGCTAACAGATAAAAAATTCATCTTTTTTGATATGGACGGCACATTGATTGATTCAGTCGGCGTTTGGAACCAAATCGACCAAAAACTCATCGAAAATCAAACCAATAAAATAGTTGATGAAATAATTATTCAAAACGACCGCGATACACAACTTCAAAAATTCAGCTCAGAAGTAAATCCTTATCTATGCTATTGCCAATATCTAAAAGAGAAATACAAATTCCAATTATCCCCAGAAGAAATCATAAAACTACGCTATGAAATAGCTCAAGATTTTCTTCAAAATATAATTGATTATAAACCGCAAGCCGATTTAATCATAAAAAAATTAAAAGAAAAAAATTTCACTCTTGCGATAACTACAACGACTAAACGAACTAATATGGAAATATACCGCACTTTAAATAAAAATATCATCTCTAAAGCACCACTTGATGAATATTTTGATTTGATTTACACACGTGAAGATGTTGCTAAAATTAAACCAAATCCAGAAGTTTATTTAAAAGCCATGCAAGCATTTAATGCTAAACTAGAACAGTGTATCGTCTTTGAAGATTCTTTAGTAGGCATTAAAGCAGCTAAAAATGCAGGTTTAAAAACGGTTGCTATCTATGATAAATACTCTAATAATGATATTGAAGAAATAAAACAACAAGCTGATTTTTTTATCAATAATTACGCCGAACTTCTTTCAATCATTGAAAACTTATAAATCAATATAAAAAAGGCTATGCTCTTGCATAGCCTTTTTCTTTATTAATCAATATTAATCAATTTCAATACCTTTTGTTTCTGGAACAGTAAACCACATGAAAATGAGTGCGATAGGATAAATAACAAATACAAGACTCATTGCACTAATCAAGCTTCCGCCTGTTGCCAAATAACCTATTATAGCAGGACCAAAACCAGATAAGCCGCGACCTGTACCAAAAATTATATTTTCAGCTGTAGAACGTGCTTCTGATGGATAATTTTCAGCGATGACAGCACCATAACCACCCATCATGCCATTTACAGTGAAACCTAATAAGAAACTGCCCCACAATAAACTTGTTTGACTTGTAAAGAAGAAGAAATATATTATGCAGTAAATTGTTCCGCAAATATACCAAAGAGCAAATGTTTTTTTACGGCCAATTTTATCAGCTAAGATACCAAATAAAATTATACCGATAATCATACCTGCAATAGAAATTACCATCCAACCACTTGTCTGAGCTAAACTATAACCATATTTTTGAGATAAAATTGTTGGCATCCAGCTAAATATCGCATAGTAACCAAAATTTTGTACTAAACACATTACAGTAAGACCGATTGTCGTAGCTGTGATTTTTTTAGTGGAAAATAATCTTTTAAGTGGCATACCTACTAAATGGTAATATTCTTTCTGTTCTTTTTCAGTAAGCGTTCCATTTTCTTTTTTAGCTAATAATTCTTTTTGACGCTGTTTTTTGCGTTGCCACAAAATAGGTTCTCTAAGATGCATACGCACATAAATTGCTATAAGTGCAGGAATTAAGCCTACAAGAAATACAGCACGCCAGCCAAACATAGGAACAATTATTGCTGGTATGATAGCAGCTAATAATACACCGCCTTGCCAACCAAGTGCTACCCAAGAAGTCGCTCTTGCTCTCATATCAGGTGCCCAAGTTTCTGTAACAATCGCCATACCAATGCCGAACTCGCCACCAATACCAAGACCAATTACAAAACGCAAAACTAGTAAAATTGTATAATCATTGACAAAATACATTAAAAAGGTAGCTACAGCAAATAAAATTATTGAAAATGATAACGTTCTTGTGCGTCCATATTTATCTGCCAATAATCCAAAAATATATGAACCTATCCACATACCAATAGTCGTTGCTAAGGTAAGATTACCCGCTTCAGCTGTTGTAAGCCCAAAATCCTTAATGATAAAAACTAAAATAAATGACAATAAAAACATATCCAGCCCATCAGCTGCATACCCAAGCACAGCACCAATTAAAGTTTTAATATAATGGTCTGCTTCTCCTTCTACATGTTTTTTTGCCTCCGTCATAAAAATCCTCCTCTTATTATCTTATATATCTATGTACAAAAATACATATATAATCTCAATAATTATACATGTATTTTTTGTAAACTCTTAAATATCCCAATGAATTTTTTCTGGTGGAGGACACGCATGGTCAATGGTGTTCAAAATCCAAGCAATATTATCATGTTTTGCTGAAAAAGCGACTTCCAATCCTTTTTTATACTGTTCTGGAATGTCCATATACGAAAGTGCTTTTCGCATATAATCAAGCGCTTCATCCTTCATCATACCTGTTGCCATAAGTTGCGCTTTAAAACGATAACCGTAGTACAGATAACTAATGTGTTTTACTGGTAAATTGCCGTAAGCTTGTATTTTTTCATCAATTTCACTTTCAGCCGTTTCAATATCGCGCATATCATGGAGTATGTTCCAGCGGTCTGCCCAAACTTCACCGCGTAAGATATATTTATACATATAATCTGTAGACTCAATGAGTTCTATCGCTAAATTGATATAACGAAGAGCATCTTCATATTTTTTATCTTCACGCAAACAAGAGGACAATCTCTGTAAAGCGTAAACCTTTTCTTCTACCTGTTCAGGATTTTCTTCATCAATTTCAACTTCTACTACAGAACGAAATAATTCTACAGCTTCATCTTTTTTCTTTAATTCTGGCATTGCCAAAAAATGAGCAAGACGTGCTCTACTTCTCCAATCATCAAAACCGCCAGCAAATAAACTCGCAGGTGGATGCGCTGGGGAATCCATTACATAATGTGTGAGTTCATGAAAATCATGACTGTTCATTAAAAACCCTCCAACCTTTCAATATAATCCTTTATTCACTAATCTAAAATGTTGTGTTAATGTTAAATTAACACTTTTACTAATGAATATATCTAATATATTCTATCACAAACTATCCTAAAAAGTGAGATTATTATCATGAAAATCGGTTTCATCGGTATCGGTCTTATGGGTGGTCCATTAGCTCGCAATCTCATTCGCGCCGGCAAAGATGTATATTTTTTTGCTAGAAATAAAGAACATATTGAAAAAACCCTAAGTGCTGGCCCTACAGGAAAACTCGTAAATTCTACTAAAGATTTAGCTGACTGTGATATTATTTTCACTTGTTTGCCACTACCGCAAACAGTTAAATCCGTAATGATAGAAGATGATGGGCTTTTAAATCATATGAAGCCGCATTCCGTGTATATCGACACAAGCACTATCGACCCGCATACGGCCGGAGAAATCGAAGCGTACGCCGCACGGAAAAACATTCATTATCTCGGCTGCACACTGGGGCTCGGTCCGGCGCAGGCGGAACTGGCACAGGAACCGATTTTCGCCGGCGGCGACAGAGCGACTTTCGACAGGTGCAAAGATATTCTGGATATCATCGGTTCGCCCGTCCACTATCTCGGCGGCGTAAAACAGGCTTACGCTTTCAAGATTATCAGCAATATGGTCGGCATGACCAATCTGGCCGTCTTAGCCGAAGGAATTCATCTGGCGCAGCGCTCCGGCATCGATACAAACCAGTTTTTGGAACTGCTCGCCATGACCGGCGGCGACTCCAATCAGCTGCACCGCCGCGGCCCGCTGATTATTGAAAAAGATTTTGCCAATCGTTTCGCGGTGGATTTAACCCTAAAAGATTTGACATTAGGCTGTGATATGGCGAAAAAAATGAACTATACGGCACAATTTACTGAAAAAGCCCGTGATTTTTACAAACAGGCTAAAGAAGAAGGCTACGGCAAAGAAGACTGCTGCGCCGTATATAAAGTTTTAAAATAAATTTGCAAAAGACAATGCTTATTATAACAAAGTATAAGCATTGTCTTTTATTTTTATAAAATCTTTTAATTTTACAAAAATTTAATCATATTTTTACCGAAAAAATATATAATTAAATAAATAACTGCTAAAAAGGAAGTGAAAGAATATGGATGATAATTTAATGATGTTTATTATATTTGTTTTTCTTTCAGCTATAATCAGTTCAGCCATTTTAATAAAATTTATATTCAGAAGAATAAACCGTAATAGACAAAAATATATCCGAAACAACCCTATAGAAAAAACAGACGGCATCTCCTCCAATGCAAACAATAAATCTCTGCTCGGTGCCGTTAAAAGTTTTTTACCGTTTGACCGTTGCCCCGGTCCCTTCATTTTAGGTTACGGCTACATTTTATTAATCCTTATTTTTATAACTCCCGGTATTTATTATAATTGCTTTTATGTAAAACAGACTGCTACGATAACCCAGCTTATACCTGACAATGACCCCAAACCCATAGATAAAGATGATAAACCGCCTGAAAATATGAACTTCATCTACGTAACGTACGAATATCAGGGACATATCTATAAAAATATTCCGACTGGAACGTCCAATAATTATTCCAGAATAGGTAATCATCTAGGTATATACATCAATCCGGAAAATCCTATCGATATACAAGAAAATCTTTTTGAAGACCCTGTACTCGTTTTGATATGCGTAGTTTTCGGCGCGATGGGCATTTTCTGTATTCTTTTAGATTTTTATCTGAAACAACGAAATAAACCAACTTTTTCCAATAAAAAATTATAAAAACAAAAAATTTGTCTTCTTTTGATAATTTTTTTAATGCATCATAATATGTGCTTTTAGCTAATTTTGTATAGTTTAATAGGGCTTTTAGAGTATATTTTTTCCTTAATTTAGCAATTACTAAAACTAGTGTCTTCCTTCCTTTTCCCATTGCTTCATTAAGGCATGCCACTTTTTTAATAGGTCATTTTCCATCCTTAATTGATAATTTTCTTGTTCCAATTGTTCAACATAAGAAAGTTCTTTTTTAGGTTTGTTAACCTTATTTTTAAATTTAGATTTTTTCATAGATGGTCTACCTCGTTTCTTAGCAAGCAAACCAGAAAATCCATAAGAACTATACAACTTTTCCCATGTAGAAATTGTACCAGTATTAGGAATGGAAAATTTGGCTGCTGTTTGATTTAATGATAAATGATGTAGCCATTTATATTCAATAACTTTTTGCTTAAAGATAGGAGTATATTTACGATTTTTATGAAGAAGTTGTGAAATGCCACCATTTTCATAATGAAATATCCATCTGCAAAGAGAAGCTGTGTTTGGCATGTTTAGAATTTTAGCTACATGATAAATAGAATCTCCTTTTAAAACCATTTTAATTGCTTTAACTTTAAATTCATTTGAGTATTTAGTCATAAAAAAACTGCACCTCCAAAAGTTGTTTTTTTTGTCCAACTTTTGGGGTGCAGTTCATCCTTTTTTTATTAATAATTAACTTTTTTCTTACCTGCTACTAAGCGTTTAAGTGAATCGACCTGTCTTGTAAGACGATTAATTGCTTTTACAAGTGCTGTTATCGGACGTTCATTGATTTCAGTTTCTTGTTCTTTTGGCAATACAGTTGTAGAAATCACTTTAACTGGAGCTTTTTTTACTTCATGAGTTTCGGTTGATACAATTGGTTGTACATTTTTACGTGGACGACCACGACGTTTTTTAGGAACATTTTCTACCACTGGTGTTTCTACTGGATTTTTACGTGGACGGCCTCTACGTCTTTTTTCTGGTTTATCTTGCACTAGTGTTTTTATTTGTGCTTCTTCATTATTAGATTTGTCTTCAATTGTTTTTAAACTCTGTGCCATTGCTGCAATTTTATTGGTACGTTTTTTTCTTTTTTTAGTCGGTGTTACTTCTTTTTCAACTTCCACTGGATTTTTACGTGGACGACCTCTACGCTTTTTAGGTTCAGCTTCATTTGCTGATTTAGTTTCTGCTATTACACTTTCTTTTACATTTGTTTCTTCTATTATCGGATTTTTACGTGGACGACCTCTACGTCTTTTTTCTGGTTTATTTTCCATATCTACTGCTTCCTTTTTCTCCTCATTATCAATTTTCAATTGACCATCTGCATATAATTTTCTCCATCTAGCAGATGCTCTTTCTATTCGTTTATTACCTAAAATACTAGGGTCAAAACCTGCTGAAACAAATATCTCTGTTGGTCTTTTTCCTGCTAAATAATTTTTTACATAATACACCTTAAATGCTTCTGTATAAATTATTCTTGATGCTTCAACTGACTCTACATACGGATTTTTATTCAACAATTCTCTTTGTTCATCGGTAAAAACTTTTCCTGCCATGCTCAATCGCCCCTTTCATATATATGTTTTATTCCTTCATTTATAATAATATAGCTATTTAATAAATTCAATAATATTCAAAAGAAAAATCACCCTTACTAATACTATTAAGCTTAAAAATAGCACTATTTATCCTAGTACAATAAAAATAAGCTATTACTCCATTATCCAACTAAATAAATTCATGAAGTAATAGCTTAGATTTTTTTATTAAATAAATTTAGAAAACAGCTTCAATCGTACCAATAATATCACCGCGATGATTTTTAAGCACTGGTGGATACATTTCTAATAATTTAGCATGTTCTTCTTCTGTAATAAAATCAAAATACTTCAACATAGCAATAACCATAGGCGTTACTGCTGCATAACTTCCATCTTCAATTTTAAAAGTAATACCAGCTTTCTTTTCACGTGAAGCTAAGCAATATACAGCGTCTGCACCAATTTTAGCTAAAACACGACCTTTAGTGAGTTCTGTTACAGCTTTATCTATGCGCCCTGTACCTGAAACAAGCAATGGATTAGCACACATAGCATCGCGAATTTTTATAGCTGCTTCTGTATACTCACCCCAATTACCTTCTTCTGCATTCATCAAACGTGCATAAGCATAAGCCATTTTATCTATTGGTAAATAAAAGACAGGCACACCACAACCATCAATACCGATATCAAGTTCATCTTCACTGATACCAGCTGACATAGCAACTATTTTATGAATAATTTTTTGAGCTGGATGGTCTGGTTTAATATAATCCTGAACCTCCCACGACTAAAGTCACAGGGTTCTCGGTCAAGTATTCTAACGAATACAGTATCTCCGAGCTATCCCCATAGTTCCTACGGTTCTTGTATATGTTATTCAAGATTAAGCTATGTTTAATATTCTTAATCCTTCATTTCTAATATTTATAGCTGCATTTACATCTCTATCGTGATGTGTTTTACATTCAGGACAGTTCCACTTTCTAACATTTAAGTTTTTTACTTCAGTATTTTTATACCCACAAATATGACATAATTGGCTTGAAGGATAAAATTTATCTATTTTGACAATAACCCTGCCAAACCATTTGGCTTTATATGTTAGTTGTCTCATAAACTCTGACCAACTGACATCAGCTATATTTCTTGCTAATTTATGATTTTTCATCATGTTTTCAACTTGCAAATCTTCAAGACAGATTACATCGTAGTTTCTGATAAGTTGACATGTTACTTGATGTAGTAAATTGCGTCTTTGATTGGCAATTCTATCATGCAACTTTGCTACTTTTACTCTAGCCTTTTCCCAATTTGAACTTCCTTTTGTTTTTCGAGAAAGCTCTCTTTGAAGCTTAGCTAATCTAGTCAATGATTTCTGCAAGTATTTAGGATTACTATATTTTACTGCATCTGAGGTTATGACAAAATCCTTTATTCCTAAATCCAAACCGACATATTTATTCGTTTTTATGAATTCAAGTTGTGGCAGGTCTGTACAACATAGTGCAACGTAATATTTTCCACTAGGAGTCTGTGATACTGTCGCACTTAAAATCCTACCTTCTATTTGGCAATATTTATCTCTTATTTTTATCTTACCTATTTTAGGTAATTTTATTTTATTTCCTAAAAATACAATGTTGTTATTTGTCATATTTGTTTTGTACGATTTATACCGATTCTTTTTAGATTTGAATTTAGGAAAGCCTGCTTTTTGTTTATTAAAAAAGTTTTTATAAGCTGTATCTAAATTCTTTAAAGCATTTTGTAAAGAGGATTTATCTGGTTCTTTAAGCCACTTTTTTTCTTTTTTTAATTGAGTAAGCTCTTTTGAGCATTCATTATAACCTATATTTTTCTTATTTTGTTCATATGCTTTAATTCTTCTATCTAAAAAGTGATTATATACAAAACGTACACAGCCAAAAGTTTTTTGAAGTAAACTTTCTTGTGTTTTATTAGGGTATATCCTAAATTTATAAGCTTTTTCCATAATAAACACTTACGCTTTCTTCTAATTAATGAATAAATATATCCTTTACCACGTATTACTTCCATACTATCATTTAATATAATCATGACATATGTATAGCAATATAGCAAGTGTTTATATATTAACTGCCTATTTTAAATAACGTATACAAGAACTGTAGGTTCTGCTTTAGTCGTATTATGAGGTCTCGTTCATATAGAAACGCTACTTTCTATACAGTTCTCTTATGAACTTCCGTTACTTTCGTAACGGCACAGACTATATCTTATCCCTCAGCTTTACCTGTTAGAGTCTGTCCACTTCCTCAGTCAATAGCTTACTGAGTACTTCCCTCAAGAGGAATAGTCGTTGAACGTTCTCCTATTCGGAGCTTCGCTGCTGATTGTCCATTTTTCAACACTTAGGATTTAACCTTATGCTATATATCTGATTTTTTCTGCTTTCGCCACATTCACGTTTAACTTTATTTCATGTTTACGTTGTAGTTCAGATATCTTTAGGGCTTTCCAGCAATTCAAACAGTATTGGATAGATCTTAGTCTATCTCTACGTACATATTTCTATATACGCTGACTATTTTGTTCGCCTAACTCATGATTAAAATCACAAGTGTGCGGCTCACAATAATCAATTGGAATTTCAAGCAATTGACATAAAGCGATAATACCAGAATGTTTACCAGAGCAAGGGTTATGCAATGCTGATGGTTTTAAATTCTGTCTAACTAATTCTTTAAAAGCCTTACCACTCATAGGACGAGCAGCACCGCAATTTAAAATATCAGGTGTAAGCCCCAATTTATGCAATATAGAAGTAACTGTTTCTACATGAATAGATTCACCACTATGTGAAGAAGCAAGAATTGCTAATTCTGCTTGCGTTAAATTGTATTTTTCCACTCCACCCATTTTTACAAATTGTAATAATTGAAATGGTTTTGCAGCACTGCGCCAAAACATTGGTAAATGAGCATTGCCTAAGCTTCCTAAAATTTTTCCATCTGAAGATACGCAAACAGCATCACCACGATGAATATTTTCCACATGTTTGCCACGTGTATAATGCAATAATTCTACACTCATTATTTCACCTTCACTAATAATTATTTATATTTTTATCATACCATAGCAATTTATTTTTTTATAGTCTTTGTTGCTTTTACATTCAACAACTCTTATAATAAATATGCTAACAAACTTTTACTTTATAGCAAGTTAAAGTAAATAAAATATAATTAGTGAGTTGAATATAATGGAAATTGCTTTTATCGCTCTATTAGCGTTTATTATTGATTGCATAATCGGCGACCCCTATACAAAATTTCATCCTGTTGCCCTGATGGGAAAATTAATCGATTTTTTAGATAAATTATTGCGCAAAGATAATAGCGCTGAACCTACAAAACTCGTTTGTGGTTTTATTCTTGTTCTCATAATGCTCATCATCTCTTATGCCATACCGTACTATTTAATCATGGCCATGAACTTATTCAATATCCCAATTTGGTTAAATATTCTCATTCAAGCACTCATTTTAAGCTTTATGATTTCACCAAAATCATTAGCTAAAGCCGGCAGAGATATTTACGATAAACTCATACAAAATGATATATCTTCCGCACGTGAAAAAGTCAATTATATTGTAAGCCGCGATGCCAATCGCATGAACGAAGCTGATATCACACGCGCTACAGTAGAAACAGTAGCTGAAAATACTGTAGATGGTATAATTTCCCCATTATTTTTCTTTTTCATCGGTGGTTTACCGCTTGCCGTATTATACCGTGCTTCCAATACTATGGATGCCATGATTGGCTATAAAAATGACAAATATTTTTATTTTGGCAGAACAGCTGCACGCGTAGACGATGTTTTAAACTTCATTCCAGCGCGTATTACAGGAATTTTATTAATCATCGTTGCCTTTTTTAATCATCTTGATTATAAAAATGCTTTTAAAATGATGATGCGCGATGCTAAAAAACATCCAAGCCCTAATGGTGGTTATACAGAAGCTACCGTTGCTGGAGCGCTCGGCATTCGCCTCGGTGGTATCAATTACTATTTTGGACGTCAATCTTTTCGCGCATATATGGGTGATAATCTCAATGATTTAAAAGCAAAACATATCGCTCAAACCATAAAATTAATGTATAGCGTATCAGTTTTATTTCTCATCTTATGTTGCCTCATTTCTATCATTAATTTTAAATTCATCGGATTACACATTTAAGGAGGGATTTTACTATGCCAAATAATGATTATGTACACGGACTCACTATCGTTCATACAGGTAACGGAAAAGGAAAAACAACGGCGGCTCTCGGTCTTGCCATACGCGCTTGGGGCGAAGGATTAAAAATATTGATATTACAATTTATAAAAGGTGGCTGGAAATACGGCGAACTAAAAGCACTTAATAAATTTTCTCCCGAAATAACAGTTAAACAATGCGGCGAAGGTTTTACTCGTCGCGGTAATACCGATATTGAAAAACATAAACAAGCCGCACAAAATGCCTTAAATGAAGCTAAAGATGAAATGTTAAGTGGTAAATGGGATATGATTATATTAGATGAAATCAATTACGCTATTGATTTTGATTTAATCTCTCTTCAACAAGTTTTAGATTTAATTGAACATAAACCCGAAACGCTTCACCTCGTTTTAACAGGCAGAAATGCAAAACCTGAAATAATTGATAAAGCTGATTTAGTAACAGAAATGACTGAAATAAAACATCCATTTAAACAAGGAATTAAAGCGCAAAAAGGTGTAGAATTTTAAAAAAAGGTACTGGTTTTTAATAAGTAAAATCAGTACCTTTTTTGTATTACATTCGTCTTTTTGCAATTGCTGAACGCATTTTTTTTATATTAGTAAAACCTTTATCTACATTTTTTTGATAAACACCCATATATAATACATCAACAATAGCCATATGAATTAAACGTGATGCTACTGCCTCTGATTTATAAGCTACTTCTCGCCCCATACCATGTAAAACAATATCAGCTAATTTGCATAATGGTGAATGCATATAACTCGTTATTGCTATAACTGGGATATTATTTTTATGTGCTAATTCTATTGATTGTAATAAATCTATATTGGAACCTGTATGTGATACAGCAATTATTACATCTTTATCTGTTAATACAGATGAAGCCGTTAACTGCATATGTAAATCACAATATGCTTTTATCGGTATGCCAAAACGCATAAAACGTGTTTCTATATCTTTACAAACAGTATATGAATTACCAAAACCATAAACACAAATTTGCCTAGCAGTTGAAATTAAGTCAACTGCTTTTTTTATTTCATTAAAATCTAAAAGTTTTAAAGTATCTTGTAAACCATCAGCTATAGATAAAAATAATTTTTCTGCTATAGTTCTATAAGAATCATTTGTATTTATTTCTTGTGATATAAGTTCATCCCTACTAAAAACTTCACTAGCTAATGCTATTTTCAAACTTTGTAAACCATTAAAACCTAATTTTTTACAAAAACGTGAGATTGTGACTTCTGAACTATTTGTATTTGTTGCTAAATCAGAAATTGTTTGACCTATAACCGTTTTTTCATTTGCTAAAATATAATCTATAATTCTTTTTTCTGATTTAGTCATATTATTATAGCTACTACGCATTAATGTCACAATTGATACATTATTTTCCATATTCATTACCTCATTTATTTTATTTCCTATTATTATTTTAACAGATATTTTTACTTTTTATTACTTCTAAAATGCAATAACTTTATCATTTTTTTTAAAAATAATGATAAAGTTATTGCAAAATTATTTATTATTTGATATACTCTTATCATAAAATAAAGTTGCAACTTACATAAAATAAAAACTTTTCATTTAATTTGTTTTTTTCAATATAGAAAGGAAAGATATCTCATGTTAAATTTTGGCAATATGCATAATAGTGTTTGGATTGGAGTAGATATTGGTACTACTGGTGTAAGAGCAATTGCTTATCAAAAAAATGGTGTTAATCTTTGCGACAGTAACGAATTTTATCCACTTGAAACCCCATATCCCGATTGGGCTGAACAAAATCCAGAAATTATTTATAAAGCTACTGAAAAAGTTATTCGTGATACAGCTAATACTTTGATATATAAAGGAATACCCGTTTCTGGTATAGCTATTAGCACTGTAATGCATAGTTTCGCACCTGCCAATGAAAAACGAGAACTTTTAAGTAACATGATAACTTGGGCAGATAGTCGTAGTGTAGAAATTGTTAATGAATTAAAGAAAGATATTAAACTAACTAGAAATTTCTATGAAAAAACTTGTTGTCCAGTTCATGCTTGCTATCCATTTTTAAAAATCCTTTGGCTAAAAAAAACTTTCCCAGATGTTTTTTCTAAAATGAAATACATTTATTCTTTAAAAGATTATGTATTTGAAAAATTAACTAATAAATGGGTAATTGATAAATCTTCTGCCTCTGCTAGTGGTTTATATAATGCTCATAAAATGGATTGGGATGAAGATATTCTTTCTTTCGCAGATATAAGAAAAGAACAACTTCCACCTGTTGTTTCTACAACATATTCACAAAAACTCACACCGGATGCAGCTCAACGACTTAATTTACCAAAAGGACTACCTGTTGTAATAGGTGCAACTGATGGCGTTCTTGTAAATGTAGGTATTGGAGCGGTTAAACCAGGACAATTAAGTGCAACAATAGGAACAAGTGGTGCTATTCGTATGCTTACAAAAAATCCAAAAGTTGATAAAAAAAATCGTACATGGTGCTACAACTTAACTGATGACATGTGGGTAGCTGGTGGAGCTATAAACAATGGTGGCATTATTATGCGTTGGATGCGTGATAAAATTTGTCATTATAATAGCCGTCGATTAGATGATATTGATATTGACCCATACGATCTCATGACATTAAAAGCTTCAAAAATTCCAGCTGGCGCAGAAGGATTATTACTTTTACCATTTTTTACTGGTGAACGTGCTCCATACTGGAACTCAGAATTACGTGGTATGTTCTTTGGTCTTTCCTTAAACCATAGCCGCTCACATATGATTAGAGCTGCTATGGAAGGTATTTGTTTTAGTTTAAACTGTGTTTTAACAGCTCTTAAAGACTTCGGAAAAATAGAAGATATTCGCGTAAGTGGAAGTTTTACTAAATCAACTTTATGGCTTCAAATTATATCTGATATTTTCGGTGAAAATATTACTTTACCACAAAATAGTGAAGGTGCTGCATTTGGAGCAGCTGTTCTCGGTTTTATTGCAAGTGGAGAAATGAATAGTATTTCTGATACTGCCAATTTAATTCAATCTAAAAAAATTTATTATCCACAAAAAGAAAATTTTTTAACATACAAAGAATTATTTGATATTTATAACAACCTTTATCAAAAACTACAACCTGAATTTACTCGTATAACAACTTACCAAAATCAGATGTATAAATAATAAATTAATTGATATCTATCAATTCAAAATAGAAAGGAAGTTTTTATTATGCCTCTTGCCTTATTAGCTATTGGTATTGTCATATTGTTCATTTTAATTGTAAAATGTAAATTAAATAGTTTCTTATCCTTAATCTTTGTATCTATTTTTATGGCTTTTGTTTTAGGATTACCTGTTGACGACATTATTCCATCTATTACTAAAGGTTTAGGTGGTACACTAGGTGGTCTTGCTATCGTTGTTAGCTTTGGAGCTATGTTAGGCAAATTAATGGCAGATAGTGGGGGAGCACAACGTATTGCTACTACATTAATTTCTACATTTGGCGTAAAAAATGTACGTTGGGCTGTATGCTTAACTGGTTTTGTCGTTGGTCTTGCACTTTTTTATGAAATAGGTTTTGTTCTTTTAATTCCTCTCGTATTTACTATTGCTGCTGAAGCGAAAGTAAACTTATTAGAAGTTGGTATTCCTATGGCAGCCTCCCTTTCTTCTGCTCATGCATTTTTACCTCCACATCCGGGACCTACCGCTATTGCTGTCATTTTTAATGCTGATTTAGGTACCACTCTTATTTATGGCTTTTTAATTGCTGTTCCAACAGTAATAATTGCTGGTCCATTATATTTTAATTTCGTAAAAAATTTACAACCAGAAATTCCCAAAGGTTTATATAATCCTAAAATTTTTAAAGATAATGAAATGCCCTCTTTTGGTATCAGTGTATTTACTGCTCTTGTTCCTGTTATTTTAATGGCTGCTTCTGCTATCGTTAAAATGATATTAAATGATAGTTATACCATTTATCATATTCTTGTATTTTTAGGTAATCCAGATATTGCACTTACCATATCTGTTATTATTGCTATCTTTACATTTGGACTAAATCGTGGTAAATCTATGAAAGAAGTAATGGAAAGCGTTGATGGAGCTGTCAAAACTATAGCCATGATTTTACTTGTTGTTGCTGGTGGAGGAGTATTAAAACAAATCTTAATTGACAGTGGTCTCGGTACCTATATCGGCACACTTATTCAAGACGCAGCTTTATCTCCATTATTTATGGGTTGGCTTATTGCTGCTGTTATTCGTATTGCTGTAGGTTCAGCTACAGTTGCAGCACTCACTGCCGGTGGCATTATAGCTCCACTTATTCCACTTACTGGTGTAAGTCCTGAACTTATGGTTTTAGCTGTTGGTGCTGGTAGCGTAATTTTAAGTCCACCTAGCGACCCTGGCTTTTGGTTATTTAAAGAATTTTTTGGATTAAGTATCAAAGGCACCATGCGTACTTGGTGTGCCCTTGAAACAATCATTGCTGTTGCCGGTTTAATAGGTGTTATAATACTTAATATCATTTTATTTTAAATTTGGAGGTATTTTTTATGAATGCAAATATAGCCGTTATTGGTATGGGTGTTATGGGTAGTTGTCTTGCCCTTAACATGGCAAATCATAACTTCAAAGTTTCTGTATACAACTATACGCCCGATTTAACAGATAAATTTATTAAAAATCATCCGCACAAAAATATCACAGCTTATTATGATATTCAATCACTTATAAATTCAGTTGCACGTCCTCGTAAATTTTTCATCATGGTAACAGCCGGCAAAGCCGTTGATTCAGTAATCGACAGCTTACTTCCACATCTTGACCCAGATGATATCATCATGGACGGTGGCAATTCATTTTATAAAGATACACAACGCCGCTATGATTATGTGACAAGCAAAGGATTTAAATATTTTGGTATCGGCGTTTCTGGTGGTGAAGAAGGCGCGTTAAATGGACCAGCTTTAATGCCAGGAGGTAACGCTGAAAGCTATAAAGAAATTCAACCTGTAATGGAAGCAATCGCAGCCAAAGCTGATGATGGTAAACCATGTTGTACTTATATCGGTGAAGATGGCGCTGGTCATTATGTAAAAATGGTTCATAACGGCATTGAATACGCTGATATGCAACTAATCGCTGAAGCTTACCTTTTATTAAAAAACGTAGGCAATTTATCTAACGAACAAATTTCCCAAATCTTTCATGAATGGAACCAAGGCGAATTAAGTAGCTTCTTAATCAGCATAACAGCTGATATCTTAAAAGAAACTGACGATATGGCTGAAGGTTATCTCGTCGACAAAATTCTCGACAGTGCTGGACAAAAAGGAACTGGTCGCTGGACTAGCATCGCCGCATTAGAACAAGGTGTTAATACATCCATTATGACGAGTGCTTGTAATGCTCGTAACATCAGTTCTTTTTACGCAAAACGCCAGCAATTCGCAGATAGTGATTTAAAACAAACATTGCCTGTTGAAATTGATGAAAACTTTGTAGAAGATGTACGTCGCTCATTGTACACTGCTAAAATAGCAGCTTACACACAAGGATTTGAATTATATAAAAGTGCCTCTGAAATTCATAACTGGCATTTAGATTTAGGTTCAGTAGCTTCTATCTTTAGAGCTGGTTGTATCATCAAAGCTAAATTCTTAAATAATATTACAAATGCTTATCAAAAAAATCCTAACCTAGAAAATTTACTTGAAGATGATTTCTTCTTCCATAAAGTGCAAGAAAACCAACAAAGCCTTAGGAAAACCATTGCTAAAGCAGTTAGCTTTGGTGTACCAATACCAGCATTTTCTAATGCAATGGCTTATATTGATGGTCTTTGTACAAAAACAGTCGGAGCAAATCTCATACAAGCCCAAAGAGATTATTTCGGTGCTCATACGTATAAACGCATTGACCGTGAAGGAACATTTCATCATCAATGGCAAAAACATTATTGATATGATAAAATCAAAACCACCAGTTAAACTGGTGGTTTGCTCAACCCTATAAGGGTTTTTCTCTTGTGGTTGCATCTTAAAAGATGCGCTGAATAATCTGACAACCACATTTTTTTCACTGGCAAAGCCCCTCTTTGGGGCTTTTATTTTTGCCTTATTGTCCCTTGCTACCTGTAAACGGGTCTATATATTCTTTTAAACTTATTTGATCTATCATTATGTCTTCTTCTAATTGGTTTTTTATATATTCTTTTATCGCATTTTCATATTTTCCTACTGTATCTACATAATATCCTCTGCACCAAAAATGTCTATTTCCATACTTATATTTTAAATTTGCATGTCTATCAAATATCATCAAACTACTCTTACTTTTCAAATACCCCATAAATCCTGCTACACTCAAATGCGGTGGTATTGCCACTAACATATGGATATGATTTGGGCAACATTCTGCTTCTATTATTTCTACTTTTTTTCTTTCGCATAACTGTCTTAATATCTTTCCTATATCTACTCTTATTTTTTTATAAATAACTTGTCTACGGTATTTTGGTGCAAAAACAATATGATATTTACATCTCCACTTACTATGTGATAAACTTTTTATATCATTCATTGACACGAACCTCCTATACTTTATATGGTTGCCAGACCACTTATATTGTAGTACGGAGGTTCTTTCCTTTTCTTTAAGAATTCTTAACAACCCCCAGTTAAACTGTGGGTTTTATCATACCTATTCGGCGACAATAAAAAGCAGACTTTTGTCTGCTTTTTTTTGTATAATGAAAATAGTCCATTCCTGAAAGGAGTCTTTTATTTTGAAAATTGCAGTCAGTGATTTTGATGGAACACTATTTTTTCATCAAAATGATACTATTCCGCAAATAAATATTGAAGCTGTAAAAAAATGGCGTAAAGCTGGTAATATTTTTTGTTTTTGCAGTGGTCGCGATGTACGCTCTTTAATGTTTGAAGTCAATAAATCCGATTTAGAATACGATTTTATCATCTGCAATAACGGTGGAACTCTATTTGATAAAAATTTAAATATAAAAAAATCATTTCTTTTAGATAAAAAAATGCTAACTAAGCTCGTTTATTCAGATATAGCAACAAACAGTTGGCACATAATGTATTCTTCTGTAGATATGATGCGAACTACTATACACAGTGATAAATCCCAATTACTCAAATATTTTCAACTACCAAAATACAAAAATCAAAATATCATTAAAATCATCACCATTGAAGAAGCTTTAAAAGAAATAAATCCTGTACAAATAAGTCTTGCTTATGAAAATGAACAAATAGCTGAAATGTATGCTAAACGCATTGAAAGTGAATTTAACAATGCTTTCTCAGCTAATTTGAATTTAAATTGTATTGATGTATGCCAAAAAAATATCACTAAAGCAAATGGTATTAAAGAATTATTAAAACTTCACCCAGATTGGCAAGTTGAAAAAATTTTAACTATTGGTGATGCTCAAAATGATGTACCTATGATTAAAGAATTCAATGGTTTTAGCTTAAATTCAGCTAAAGAACAAGCAAAACAATGCGCTAGCAAATTATATGACAGTGTAGGTGAAATGCTTTTAGACAATCTTTAATCCCTGTATTATTACAAAAATTTCATGCCATGGAGGAATATTTCAAACTTTAATATTCCTCTATTTTATTATTATAAAAACCGTATAAGTTAATTGAAAATTATTTTCTTTATACACCATAATACTTGTATTATATATTCATTATTTGCTAAACTAATATAAGTTGTTTACTAATTTAAAAATTTAAAAGAAAGGAGAATATACTATGGCTTCTATAGATGCACCAAAATATATAGATTTAATGAACTGGATTAGAGAACAGATTTTAAGTGGAGAATTTACTGTAGGTATGCGCTTACCTTCTGAAAATGAATTAGGTAAAAAATTCTCTATAAGTCGTCAAACTGTTCGCCAAGCAACAAGTGTACTCGAAAGTGAAGGCTTACTTGAACGCCGTCGCGGCAGTGGTACATATGTATCAGCTTCAAAAAATCTAATTAAGAAGAACTCCTCTCGTAATATTGGCGTAATCTTAACATATTTAGATGATTATATCTTCCCAAGCATTGTAAAAGGAATAGAAAAAGTATTGACTAAAAACGGCTATTTTATGCAATTAGCTTTTACTTATAATAGAGTAGAAAAAGAAGCATATATTTTAGATAGCATGTTGAAAAATAATATTGATGGATTGATTATCGAACCATCTAAAAGCGGTATACCGTTCATCAACACTGATTTTTATCAAAAAATAAAAGCTTTAAGTATTCCTTGTATCTTTGTTCATGCAGATACCAATCCATTAATGGGCATTCCTAGCATACGAATGGATGACTATAAATTAGGTGAAGCTGCTGCTGAATATCTAATAAAACATGGTCATAAAAATATCGCTGGTATTTTTAAATCCGATGACATGCAGGGTCAACTGCGTTACTCTGGTGTAATAAATGCGCTGAAACACCACCATTTGCTGGCTTCCGAACGAAATATGTACTGGTACACAACAGAAGATATTAAACCTATAATAAGAGGCGACTTAGATAAAGAAATTTTTGACCGTATAGGCGATGCTACTGCTCTAGTTTGCTATAATGATGAAATGGCTAAAACTATCATCGACATTTTCTCTAAGGTAGGTAAAAAAATTCCTGATGATATTTCTATCATCAGTTTTGATGATTTAGCATTAGAATCTACGATAGGGCTAACCACTTTCGCTCATCCAAAACAAGAATTGGGAAAAATCGTGGCTGTTCAGCTTTTAAAACTTTTGGATAATCCAAATTTCAATGCTAGCATAAAATTCCCACCAAAATTAGTAGAACGCGATTCTGTTAAGACAATTTAAGACAAATAGAAAAAACCCGCAGTAGTAGCAGTACCGCGGGTTTTTTTATTTAATTGGAATGACTCATAACATAATCTTTTATGATTTTTACAGCACCTTCGATGCCTGTCTTGCCTGTGTTAATTACTAAATCGTAATCTTTGGCATCACCCCAATTAAGGCTAGTATAATAATTATAATAAGAAGCACGTTTCTTATCTTCTTTTTTAAGTTCATCTAAAGACTTGTGATAAACAAGTTTACCACGTGTTTTTCTAAATTCATCATCAGCTACAATGAAGAATGAAAATGCTTTGTGGTCATCTAAGATATAGTTAGCACAACGGCCAACGAAAATACCAGAACCTTCTTGTTCAGCTAAAGCTCTAATAGCCTTTGCCTGTGGACGGAACATGAACATGTCATCATTTTTAATGACATTATCAAAAATATGTTCATATGGGGATTCTTCACCATAAAGATTAGCATATGTCAAATTAAGTTCTTCTAATTTACAGCCTTTTTCTAAGTGTTCAGCAATGAGTGCAACAAGTTTTCTATCGTATAATGGAAGTTGTAATTCTTTAGCTAAAAGTTCAGCAACTTCACGTCCGCCAGCACCATACTGACGACCAATTGTAATTAACATAATATTTTCCTCCTTGAACTTATCCCATCATTAGCAACCGATATCGCGAAGTTTTTTACCTTCCATAAGATTGCTTTCAATTTTTTCAAGTGAAACACCTTTTGTTTCTGGAACAATGTAGATTGTGCAGAAAATGAAGATTACGTTCAAAATACCATATAACCAGAATGTCTGAGCGGAACCAATACCTTCGAGAAGGGAAAGGAATGTAGCACCGATAATCATATTGGATACCCAGTTTGTAGTAGTGGAGCAAGCAATACCAAAGTCACGGCTCTTAAGAGGTTGAATTTCAGAACATAAAATCCAGATAACAGGTGCAGCACTCATAGCATAACCAGCGATGGAAAGAATTGTCATACCAACAGCAGTGTAAGAAATCCATTGAGCTGTATTGCCACCTTCAAACTGCATGAGGCACCAACCAAGAACGATAAGAGCTAAAGCCATGATACCAAAACCAATTTTTAAAGCAATTTTACGACCAGTTTTATCAATGAACTGCATGGAAATCCATGTGAATACAACGAATGTCATACCATCTAAGATAGTAGCAAACATTTGGTCTGTATGGCTTTCAAAACCAGCAAGACTGAAGATTTTTGGAGCATAGTACATGATAATATTTTGACCAGTGAACTGTTGCATGAACTGCAAGAACATACCGAGGAAAACAACACGACGAACATTTTTATTTGCTTTGAATAAAGAGAAACCAGCTTGTTTAACTTTTAAGCTATCTGTAATATCTTGGAGTTCTTCATGAGCTTTTTCTTTGCTACCACGAAGAACATTAAGTACTTTTTGAGCTTCAGTTGTGAAACCTTTAGATGCGAGCCAACGTGGGCTGTCTGGTAATTTAGAAACAGCGATTACTAATAAGAATGCAGGAATACTGATAATACCAAGCATGAGTCTCCAGCTTTCTGTTGGAGCAAGAAGTGTATCAGAGATGAATGCAATAACGATACCGAAGTTAATCATGAGCTGATACATGGAAATCAAACGACCACGATGTTCCTTTTCACTCATTTCAGAAAGGTAAAGTGGTGCTACATAAGAAGCAACCCCAATGGAGAAACCTAAGATTATACGAGAAACCAACAAAATTTCATAATTTGTAGCGAATGCGGAACCAAAACAACCAATAATAAATAAGAGACCTGCTGTTAAAATAGATTTTTTACGACCTAATTTAGATGAAATCCATAAAGTAATAACCGAACCAATAGCCGCACCAAACATCATAGAACTTACAATCCATTCCTGCATTTGGCTTGTAAGTGATAATTGGTCTGTAATAAATGGCAATGCACCAGCAATTACCCCAATATCAAGACCAAACAACAGACCAGCCATACCGGCTGCAACAGATACTAATTTGCGCATACGTTTACTTTGTTGAAGCGCTTCTGTGTTAATAGCTGTGGACATAGAAAAAACCTACCTTTTCATTTAAATTGTACATATTAGAATTAACTGACAATTCATACATCATACTTATTATGAAATATGTATATAAGTTGTATGATATCTTCATGTGAATTATTGTACTACATTATCGAATATTTGACAATAGGTATTTTAGTTTAATTTTTAATTTTTTTCAGAATTATTTATTTAAAGTTACTTTTACCAAATTTTTCGTTTTCATTTTTTATCCGTTCAGTTATTTTTTCACTTTCCTTCCATATAATTGTGTCAACAAAACTATTCATTGAGAATTAAAAAAATTATAAGATTTTTCTATTTTAGTATTGATAATTGTAAAACATATATGATATAATAAACTCATGTTGTATGACAAATATAAATATAAATTTTCACACAAATTGCAATATTTATATTTGATATACAGGGTTACGTTTATTAAAATTGTTTTAGATAAATATATTTAAGAAAGAAGTTGTTTTTTATGAAAAAATTACAAGACTACAAATTTTGGTTCATCGTTGGTAGCCAGTTTCTCTATGGTCCTGAAGCTTTAAAATCCGTTGAAGACGATGCTAGAAAAATGGTTGACGGCTTAAATGCTTCTGGTAAATTACCAGCTAAAATTGAATTCAAAGCTGTAGGTACTACTGCCGAAGTAATCGACAGATTTGTAATGGATGCTAACTATGACGATACTTGCGCTGGTATCATCACTTGGATGCATACATTCTCCCCATCCAAAATGTGGATTCGTGGCTTGAAAAAATTACAAAAACCTTATTTACATCTTCATACACAATACAACCAAGAAATTCCTAACGAAGGAATTGATATGGACTTCATGAACCTTAATCAGTCCGCTCATGGCGACCGTGAACATGGCTTTATCGGCACTCGTATGCGTCTTGCTCGTAAAGTTGTTGTTGGTTACTGGGAAACTGATGCTGTTCAGCAAAAAATCGCAAGCTGGATGCGTACTGCTATCGGTGTTATTGCTAGCCGTACATTAAAAGTTGTTCGTTTTGGCGACAATATGCGTAACGTTGCAGTAACTGAAGGCGATAAAGTAGAAGCTGAAATCAAATTTGGTTGGTCTGTAAATACTTGGGCTGTTGGCGATTTAGTACAATACATCAACGCTGTAACAGAAGAACAGATTGATGCTCAAGTAAAAGAATATGAAGCAAAATATGAAATGAATACAGATAACATTGCATCTGTTCGCTATCAAGCAAAAATGGAAGTCGGCATTAAAAAATTCCTCGAAGATAATGATGCTGATGGATTTGTAAATACATTTGAAGACCTCTATGGTATGGACCAACTTCCTGGTCTTGCAACTCAAGATTTGACTGCTCAAGGTTATGGCTTCGGTCCTGAAGGCGACTGGAAAATTTCCTGCCTCACTGCTGTTATGAAAACTATGGCACAGGGCATTGATGAAGGTACAGCTTTAATGGAAGACTATACTTACCATTTCGGTAAAGATGGCGAAGATAGCTACAACCTCGGTGCTCACATGCTTGAAGTATGCCCAAGCGTTGCTGCTGGCAAACCAAAAATCGAAGTTCATGAACTCGGTATCGGCGGCAAAGATGACCCAGCTCGTCTCGTATTTGAAGGTAAAGCAGGCAAAGCAATTGTTGCTACATTAATCGATATGGGTGGCAGAATGCGTCTTATCGTAAACGATGTTGAATGCGTTAAACCTATCATGCCTATGCCAAACCTCCCTGTTGCTCGCGTTATGTGGAAACCACTTCCTTGCCTTGAAAAATCCGCTGAAGCTTGGATTTTAGCAGGTGGTGCTCATCACTGCGTAATCAGCTACACTGTAACTGCTGAACAACTCCGCGACTGGGCAAACATCATGGGTATCGAATTCGTTCATATCACAAAAGACCTCGACCTCGATGCTTTCAAAGACCAATTATTCCTTTCCGACATCGCTTGGAAATTAAAATAATTTGCTAACTCTCTTTCTTTCCCCCAATTTTATATTTCCCTTAACTTTATAGGAGGAAAGATTCTTTTTAAAACTACAGCGTATGACTTATTGTCATACGCTGTTTTTTATTATTTATTTCAAACTTTTATTTAATTGTATAGCATTAATTTTGATAGCATTTAATTTTTGCATTAATAATTCGCAATCAGTATCTTTTTTAACAACTATAGCATGAATTAATGTATGATAATCTGGCAATTCATCTAGGCCCCATAAAAGCTTTATATTTAAAAATTCTTCTGTAACTCTACTTAAATCTATACCAAAAGAGTCTAACGAATAGCGCATTTTTTCTGGTTTTCTACATGGATTTCCACTAGGTCTTGTACATTTACAACACCACGCACAACCGCCTGAAGAAAATGATACTGAATTTGGAATTTCTTTTTCTACTTCCAATAAGCAATCTGATAATTGATTTTTCATTTTACGCAATAATTTAGTTGTAAAATCAATTATTTTTTCTTTTGTATTTATTTCTTTTTTTGTTTCTTCATCGTAAATTATTTTTAAACCGATTAGATAAATCTCACTATAATCATTTAAATACGTTTTAGGATTTATCGTAAGTTCTGGACATGACCATTTAGCATTGTAATTTTGACATTGTTTGCAGTACGCCAAAAATCGTGGAACATTCTGAAACTTTGATAAAAACGATGCAACATCACTATGTGCCACTGTTATTTTTGTTGTTATCATTTAAAGCACTTCCTTATCTCTTTGATTTCTCAAATTTACTACATAATATCATGTTTTTCAGCTTTTTTCAGTTTTCTTTTTGATATACAATCAAATTAAAACATCATAGATAGCAGGTGAATAAGATGAAAGATTTTACTATAAACAACAAAAAAATTTTAATTTATGAAAGTAACACAGAAAATAAACCCATCATTTATTTAAACAACTATATTGATGAAAGTAACACAATATATAAATTAATAAAAGATACATATCATGAGGATTTTACACTCGTATCCATCAGTAATCTTAACTGGAATTATGATATGGTTCCATGGAATACACCGCCTATTTTCAAAAATGGCGACTCTTATACAGGTGGGGCAGATGAATATTTAACATTTTTAACGCAAAAAATAATTCCTGCTGTTGAAAAAAATCTATCAAAATCAATCGCTTGGCGAGGTATCATAGGCTATTCACTAAGTGGTTTATTTGCCATTTACTCACTTTATAAAACAGATTTGTTTTCAAGATGTGCTAGTGTTTCTGGCTCTTTATGGTTCCCTAATTTTAAAGAATTTATTTTTTCTCATGAAATGAAAACAATTCCTAAATATTTATATTTTTCCTTAGGTGATAAAGAAGCTAAATCACGCAATCAATTTTTAAAGAAAGTTGAATTAAATACTAAAGAAATCGAACAATTTTATCATGCTAAAAAAATTAATACCGTATTTCAATTAAATCATGGAAACCATTACCATAATTCTGCGCAAAGAACAGCTATGGCAATTAAATGGCTCTTGAATAAATAGCTTATAAAAATGTTTAATTGACAATGTTCATTTATAATACTATCATTTTTATGAGTTATTTTAGATGTTTTACAACAGGAGGATTTTTTATGGATTTATTAATGCAAGGCGTAGAATATTTTCATAAAGGCGGATTTGTCATGTACATTCTGCTATTATGTTCTATTTTTATAATTACCGTTGGTGTAGAGAGATTATTTTATTTTTCTAAAGCGGACTCTGGTAGAAAATTTGCCGATAAATTCTACCGTTTAATGGTAAATGACAAAATTGATGAAGCCAAAAATTTAGCAAACAATACTAAAGGAGATTTAGCTGCTTTATTAAGCTTTGCCTTTAACAAAATGCACAACAAGAATATCAACATCATGTTAATGCTTGAAGTTCAATCAGGTATCAGCTTATCTAAATTTAGAGCTCGCCTGTATTATTTAAATGTAATTGTAACTATGGCTCCACTGCTTGGCTTACTAGGTACTATTGTCGGCATGATTTCTGCTTTTAGTATCTTCAATCTCCAAGAAGGTCAAGCTATTGCCATTACAGGTGGCGTCGGTGAAGCTTTGATAGCTACAGCTACAGGTCTTTGTGTTGCTATCATTTCACTAGCCATTCACTCTTATTTCGTACAGCGCATTGACCATATTGTAACTGATATGGAACAAGCCTTCTCACTAATTGAAGGGTTAATTAATAGAGGTGATAAATAATGCGCCTTCGCAACAGACGTTCTTTCCGCAAACCAGAAGTCATGATTATCCCAATGATTGATATCATGTTCTTCTTACTCGTATTTTTCATGCTCAGCACTTTATATATGGTGGATTTAAAAACAATCCCTGTAAATATGCCTAAGGTGGCTAATGCCCAAACACAGACAAATGTCAATTATCTCGTTACCATGAAAGCTGATGGCTCTTTGTACTTAGAAGATAAACCCATTGATGAAGAAACTCTAATTCAAAATGCCAAGGTACAATACAGTCAAAATCCTGATTTTGCAGTTGTCATTCGCGCTGATGAAAGTATTGATTATGGAAAAATAATGGCACTTTTAGATAAATTAAAAGGAGCAGGAATTACAAAATTTGGACTTGCCACTGATACCATAAACGTTTCCCAACAGTAAAATACCTTGACAAAATATGAATAACAATGGTATTGTAAAAAAAGAGATTAAATTAATTATACAATTAGTTTAATTTATAATTTAATATTGAGTGGAACAGGTGTCCATTATTGGACTTAATAGAGAAAGCAGTATAAGCTGCTACGGTCCCGCCGCTGTAGAAGGGAGCAACTTCAAAATTACGTCACTGGGATATTTTTTATATCCTGGGAAGGCTTGAAGACGCTATGAACTTGAGTCAGAAGAACTGCCTGTTTGTCAATCACCGTTATGACCTGCGAGAGATAGGTAGGAGATTTGAAGCTTTATTAAGCAATCCAAAGAACCTTTTAGCGCGCAGAAGGTTCTTTTTTTTTGAACTTTTAACCTAAAAAGACTAAAGCAGGTATTATCGTGATAACTCATTTGAAAACTTATCGTTTGTCATTATTAAAATTAATAAAATCTTTCTATCAACACTCACTCACTCAACAACACAATTAATTTTAATAGACAACTTTAAGTTTTAGTTTGTACAAAGAGAAAGGAACGATAATATGAAATCAAAATGGAAAAGAATGTTAATTGCATCTATGGCTTGTATGGCACTTACAGGCTTTTGCACCACATCATTTGCAGCTTACAGCCTCAATACTGAAGTAAAAGATGCTACACCTGCACTTTTACAAGCATCTCAAATAGGTGTTCGTACTTATAATACAACTGATGCGGATTTACAAAAAGCTCCAAACAAAGATGCTATCTTAGTTATGAGCTTTGGAACTACTTACCCAGAAACACGTGCAAAAACAATCGAAGCTACTGTAAAACAAATTCAAGCAGCTCACCCTGATACAAAAGTAGTGCTTGCTTTTACTTCCCATATCATCATTGACCGCATAAAAGCCAAAGAAGGCATCACTATTCCTACACCAGAAGAAGCTTTAGCTCAATTAAAAGCAGAAGGTTATACTCGCGTAGCCCTTACATCTTTGGATATAATTCCTGGCATGGAATACAATTATAAAACAGCCGTTTATGACATTTATAAAAATCAATTCAAGAAAATGACAATCGGTACACCTTTAATGTATTGGATGGGACAAGAAAACCAACGAGATGACGTAGAAGACACTATGAAAGCTCTCGGCAGTCAAATGCCAAAACTCGGCAAAGATGATGCTGTGCTTATCATGGCTCATGGCACACCAGACCCTGCCAATGCTTATTACGCTGTAATGCAAGACCGTTTAGATGCTCTTTACGGTGGAAAAGTAATGATTTACACTGTTGAAGGTAAACCAAATCTTGAAGACATTATCCCTAAATTAAAAGCACAAAAAATTAAAAACGTAACTATAATGCCATTAATGATGGTAGCAGGCGACCATGCTAACAACGATATGGCAGGCGATGAACCTGACTCACATAAATCAATATTACAGGCAGAAGGTTTCAATGTAACAACATATATTCACGGCTTAGGTGAAAATGCAAATATTCGCCAATTATTTGTAGATAGAGCTAATGAATCTTGGAATGCTCTTGAAGCTGAATAATATTACTAAGCTTGACGCGTTCTATTTTGCAAGTGTAAAATAAATAACGTATCTAAAACAAGTAAAAAAATAAGGTATGTAGTAGATTTTTCCGCTACATACCTTTTTGTACAGGAGGATTTTTTATGGCAGGAACTTTTTATGGTATTGGAGTAGGACCTGGAGACCCAGAATTATTAACAATGAAAGCGATTAAAGCTATTGAAAAAGCTGATGTTTTAATCGCCCCAAAAACAGAAAAAAAAGATGGTAGCGTAGCACTTAGCATTGCAAAACCATATTTAAAAAAAGATATTGAAATAGTTTACCAGGTATTCCCTATGGTCGTTAATTTTGAAACGACTGATGCTTGGCAAAAAAATAAAGAAGAAATCCTTGCATTACTGCAAGCTGGTAAAAATGTCGTATTCTTAACTTTAGGCGACCCAATGTTTTATAGCACATACATCTATGTTTATCGCCTTTTAGCTAAAGAAAAAGACATCAATATTGAAACAATTCCAGGTGTTCCAGCATTTTGTGCTATTGGAAGTAAACTCGGTTATCCACTCGTTGAAGGAAATGATATTATCAGCGTTATTCCAGCAACAGCAGATAAAGAAACTATCGATAAAGCACTTGCTGTATCAAACAATGTTGTAATGATGAAAGTCTACAAAAATTATCCTGAAATCGTAGATGCGTTAACAGATAATGATATGATTGAAAATGCTGTTCTCGTAAGCCGTTGCGGTTTACCAGATGAAGAAGTAATCACTGATTTACCAGCTCAAAAAGATAAAAAACTCAATTATTTATCTACAATCTTGACTAGAAGGAGCAAAAGCGTTTAATAAACGCTTTTAATAGACGTTATGAGAAATATAAAAATATCTCTGGCATGTCTTTTGCTCATCATTAGCATTTGTTTTATATTCACAGGCTGTGGCAATCAAAATGAACAAACAGCACAAAATACTGATAGTTATTTAACTATTACAGATGCTGCTGACAGAGTCGTAACGTTAAATAAAAAACCTGAAAGAATTCTTCCGCTGTCTGCTTCATTTTTGGAACCACTTCATGCTGTAGACGGCAAAATTATTGCCAGAGTATCTGCAAAAACAGGCATTCCAGATGAAGATAAAGATTTACCTGAAGTCGGCAATGTCTACAATATCAATTTAGAAAAAGTTATCGAACAACAACCTGATTTAGTAATTGCCTATAAAGGCATGAATGACAAATTTGTATCGACTTTTGAAGATAATAACATTCCTGTAATCGTACTTGATATGCGCACTTACGAACAAGTTCAACATACAGTCGATATCTTAGGTCAAATTACAGGCAATACTGATAAAGCTCAAAAACTCATAAATGATATGGACAGTAAAATCGCTGCTATAAAAGCGAAAATTCCGCAAGAAAATAAGCGCATCGCTATTTTACACAGTACATCACAAAATGTTACAGTACAATTAGAAAATAGTATTGCTGGTTCTGTTGCCAAAATCTTAGGCTTCACAAATATCGCAGATGGCATAACACCACTTGAAAGCAATCCTACAGCAGCACCATACAGCTTAGAAACACTCGTAGAAAAAAATCCAGAAATAATATTTGTAACAAGTATGGGGAAAATGGAAACGATTAAAGAAGCTATGCTGAAAAATGTAGAGAACAATCCAGCTTGGCAAACACTTCCAGCTGTACAAACGAATAAAGTTTATTTCTTACCTCAAGAGATGTTTTTGTTAAGCCCTGGTATTCATTATCCAGAAGCTGTAGAAACTATGGCAAAACTGGCTTATCCGGATAAATTCAATTAATGGTGGATTAGACTATGCAAAATAAATCAATTAATGAAAATACAAAATTGGGCATAGCAATTGATAAATGGCGAATACTAATGCTAGCAGTATTCGCCATTTTGGCTTTTACAGGCTTTTTATGCAGTATCATGAACGGCGCAGTTGCTATACCTTTTGATGAATTATGGCAAAATGTATCAACCGGTGCAGTTGGTTCTCATCAACAAATATTGATGAACATTCGCCTGCCTCGCACAATTGTAGCAGCACTCGTTGGTATGAATTTAGCCATTTCTGGTGCTATCTTACAGGCGGTAATGAAAAATCCGCTTGCAGACCCACATATTATCGGTATCTCCTCCGGTGCAGGGCTTACCGGTATATTAGTAATCGTATTATTTCCCAATATGGAATATTTAATCACACCAATAGCTTTTGTTGGTGCTATGTTTGCTGCTGTTTGCATCTATGCCCTTGCTTGGAAAAACGGCATTCGTCCATTGCGCATAATTTTAGCAGGTGTCGCAGTTTCTGCATTTTTAGGTGCAGGTATATCAGCTATACTCGTATTGTACAGTGATAGAGTTCATGGTGCACTGATGTGGATGGTCGGCGGTCTTTCCGCACGCTCTTGGCCACATGTAGAAATCATTTTACCATATGCCATCATTGGCTTTATATTAGCCATGATTGGCTCACGCCATTTAAACATATTACAATTAGGCGATGATATAGCTAAAGGTCTCGGTGTAAATATAGAAGCTACTCGCATCATTTTGACAGCAATAGGGGCACTGCTCGCAGCAAGTGCTGTTTCAGTGGCTGGACTACTCGGTTTTGTCGGCCTCATAGTACCTCATACAGCTCGCCTTATAATCGGTTCAGATTACCGTTTTTTAATACCAGCTTCAGCGCTACTCGGAATAGCTGTCGTAACTTATAGCGATACTTTCTCACGCGTGGCTTTTGCGCCAATGGAACTACCAGTCGGAATTTTTATGGCTATACTTGGAGCGCCATTCTTTTTGTTCCTATTAAGAAAGGAGCTTTAATATGCTATCGACACGTGGTTTAACTATCAAAATAAACAATAAAATCATTTTAAATGATATCAACCTCGATTTTAAACCAGGAAAGCGCACTGCTATCATTGGGCCAAATGGTTGCGGTAAATCAACACTTTTAAAAGCTATTTCTGGTTTATCACGAAATTACAAAGGTGATATATTCTTAGATAGCCAAAATATCAAAAATTGGTCGCGAAAAAAAATCGCTAAAAAGATGGCAATACTGCCTCAAGGAGCTACTACACCGAATGATTTAACAGTAAAAGAACTCGTTTCCTATGGTAGATTTCCTTATCGCTCTTTATTTAAAAGCTCTGACAATCAAAACGATAAAGACATCATTGAAAATGCTATGGCTAAAACTAAAGTAGATAAATTTGCATCCCGCCTCGTTTCAACACTTTCTGGTGGAGAACGACAACGCACTTGGATAGCTATGGCACTTGCTCAACAACCACAGATATTACTTTTAGATGAACCGACAACATATCTTGATATCGCTCATCAATTAGAAGTAATGCAGATTGTAACAGAACTAAATAAAAAAGAAAATATGACTATAATAATGGTATTACACGACATCAACCATGCTCGAATGTATGCCGATGATATTGTCATCATCAAAGATAAACAAGTCTTTGCTCAAGGTAGCCCTCAAAACACATTAAATCCCGATAATCTTGCTAACGTATTCGGTGTAAAAGCCGATATTTACCAAAATTGTCAAAACCCGCAAGATAAGATAATTTTTCCAGTAGCACTAACAAAATAAACAAGGTGAATATATGCTAACTATTAATTCTTTAGTAAAAAAATTTCCTACTAAAAACAAAGATGGAAAAATACTTTTAAAAACAGCAGTGGATAATCTCAATTTAAACATCAATAGTGGAGAAATCTTCGGCCTCTTAGGGCCAAATGGTGCTGGCAAAACAACTACTATTCGTATGCTTACCATGTTAACTAAACCTACTAGTGGAAAGATATTATACGATAATAAAGATATCTTCTCCTATGAACAGGAAATAAAAAAATACATTGGTGTTGTTCCTCAACACATAAATTTTGACCAAGATTTAACAGTATGGGAAAATATGGAACTTCACGGAAGATTGCACCATATGCCGACAAAACAACGCCATAAGCGCATCAATGAATTGCTTGAATATGTAGAATTACAAGATAGAATAAATGATAGCGTAAAAAAATTATCTGGCGGTATGAAGCGCCGTTTGCTCATCGTTAGAGCTTTAATGCACAATCCTAAAATTTTATTTTTAGATGAACCGACCGTCGCATTAGACCCACAAGTTCGCCGCCGTATATGGGATTTAATTCGCCGTCTCCCCAAAGATGGGGTGACTGTCGTTTTAACCACCCATTATATTGAAGAAGCTGAAAATTTATGTAATCGTGTTGCCATTTTAAATAAAGGAAAATTAATCAAACTTGACACCCCTACTGAACTTTGTCATCAACTCGGTAAATACGTCGTTGAGTGGGATGGAGAAAATAGCCGTGAATATAAATTTTTTAATTCTCGCCAAGAATGCGCACAATTCGCTTCTACACTTGATACGAGTACCACTATTCGCCATAGTAATTTAGAAGATGTCTTCGTCGAACTGACAGGAAGGACGGTTAATTGATGTTATACGATATTTGGACTGTTTTTTGGCGTGATTGGGTTGTTTTAAAACATCGCATGATAAAATTCATCTTAAGCCGTATGGTAGCACCTATTTTATATATGGTAGCCTTTGGATGGGGGCTCGGTCGTGCTATAAATACTAGTACAGGGGGTTCATATCTTGATTTTCTCGTACCAGGTATTTTAGCACTAAATTCAATGAATATCGCTTTTAATAGTTTAACCCCTGTTCATGCTGAAAAAGTTTATCATAAATCACTCGAAGAATATTTTATTGCGCCTATAAAACCCCTTGCTTTTGTAGCAGGCAAAGTTTTAGCTGCTGTCTTGCGCGGTATGATATCTTCCGCTATAATCATCATTTTAGCTTACCTATTTGGGGCAAAACTTACTATTACACCTTTATTTTTAATAGTATTAATTATAAATTGTATAATTTTTGCTCAAATTGGTTTTTATGCTGCAATGACCGTACAGACATTTGAAGATATGTCTCGATTTAATACGTATATTTTACTTCCTATGTCTTTTCTTTGCGGTACATTTTTTAATACTGATAAACTCCCTGCACTCTTGCAATATTTTATTGAATGTTTACCCCTAACCCATACGAGCACCCTACTCCGTTCCATAACACATGGACAATCTCCGTCAATTTCATCTATAGGGGTATTGATTTTTTATATGATTATATTGTTTATCCTCTGTAATCACATTCTAAAAAAAATAAAAAACTAAATATAAAAAAGGCACTATTTATATTTAAATTTATAAATAGTGCCTTTTATTTTATATCTTTAAAATCAAATTAAAACAAGAACCGACAGTTTCTTCACTTTCAACTGTAATTTTTCCATTATTTTTTTCTGCCAATATTTTAGCTATGGATAAACCCAATCCATTGCCGTAATCTGTATGAGATTTCTCAGCTCGATAAAAACGCTCAAAAATATGTGGTAAATCTTCTTTAGAAATTCCTTTTCCGTTATCTATAACAGATATTATAACTTCTTGTTTTTGCTTTTGTACTTTAATATTAATTCTTCCATTCTCCGCTGTGTATTTAATAGCGTTATCAATCAAAATAGCTAATATTTGTTCAATATGCAATTTATCCGCATAAATAGAAATATCATCTATCAAATTTAAATTGATTTTAATATTTTTCCTATCAGCTAATAAGAAAAATTTATTGTATAATTTAGTCAATACATCATTTAATGAAAATAAATTTTTGTTTACTTTTAGCGTTTTATTATCATTTCTTGCCGTTATAAGCAAATTATCTATCAATTTTTTCATCCGCAAAGCTTCATCATTAATATCCCCCATCACATCCCGTGAAAATGGCGATAATTTATTATCATCATCTAATTTTAAGACTTCAAGTCCTGAAATTATGATGCTAAGCGGTGTTCTAAGCTCATGTGATGCATTTGCCACAAATTGCTTTTGTTGCTCAAACGATTGTACAACAGGTTCCATAGCCTTGTTTGCCATTCTATAAGCAACATAACGAATAAAAAATCTTGCCAATAAATTAAATAATATTAAATAACAAAAAATACGTACCTGCTCACGTGCCCAATGTGTTGCTTCAATACCGACATAAACTTCACCTAAAAATTTTTGTTGCTCTATCAAAGGATACCTCATTGTCGTAAATAATTTCAAATGGCGATTATCTACTAATTCAAATTTAAAATACACTTTATCATATTCTAATAAATCTTGTGAAATCGCTTTTTCCATAAAACTTTTGCTCCACTCTAGTGTATTGTGTTCAAATACCACATCATGTCTAATATCGAAACCATACACAAAAATTCTAGCAAAATAACCTTCATCTTCAGTAGTGAGTTCTTCTTTAATAGATAAATTTTTCAATCCATTATCATTTAATTTATAAAATAAATCTTCACTTTCTTCTATTGCCAACATTTCTATATGAGAAAGTTGCTCTTTGTACGACATATAAAAACTCGTTACATAAATTGAAAGAGATATCGCCATAAGCAATATACTAGTAAAAAAAGTATAATCTTTAACTATTTTTTGTTTAAATTCTAAAAACATAAATTCAATCCGTTAATCCATTTTAAATTTATAGCCAATACCACGTATTGTATGAATACAATCGTTCGCTTCTATTTTAGATAGCTTTTGACGAATAGCCTTTATCGTGACATCTAATGTATTTGAACTTACTTCCGTATCATATCCCCAAATTTTATCCATAATTTGCTCACGCGGTAAAACACAATCTATATTACGTACAAATAATTCCATTATTTGACATTCTCTTGGACTTAATATAGTTTTTTTATCCTTATAACGTAAATTTGCACTAGAACAATTAAGCTCTAAATCTTTATATTTTATTATATCGCTATAAAAAGTCTTATCAATTCTTCGTGATAAAGCTCTAAGTCTTGCCAGTAGCTCTGGAAATTCAAAGGGCTTTGCTAAATAATCATCAGCACCACTATCTAAGCCTTCTATTCTATCATCTAAAGTATCTCTAGCAGTAAGCATTAATATTGCTATCTGTTTATTTGTCTGTCTAAGTGTACGACAGACTTCAATACCATCTTTTATTGGCATCATCCAATCCAATATCACAATATCATAATCAGATAAGTTAGCATAATCTAACGCTTCTTGTCCATCATATACACAATCAACAATATAATTTTCTTTTTTCAATAAGAATTCTAACATTTTTGATAGACGTTTATCATCTTCTGCCAATAAAATTCGCATATAAATCCCTCTCTATTGTAATTATAATAATATCCTCCAATTTTATTATATCATCATGTTTCTCTTTACAAAAACTCATTTTTCCTTTACAAAAACTCATTTTTCCTTTACAAAAACAAATAATTTTATATTTTTTTTACAAAAAATTAAATATCTATTTACTATAACTTCATAATTATTTTTTATAGTTTTTTTATAATAAAATCCGTTGATGTACAAATGATTAATCTATTAAAGGTAACAAGGATTCTTTAATATGAACATTTGCACATGACATAGTTATTATCTATATTATATTCGGAGGTTATTATTTCATGTCTAAAAAAACTCTTATCTCTGCTATAACAGCTGCTCTTGTAGTCGGTGCAGCAAGCACAACATTTGCCGCTAGCAATCCATTTAGTGATGTTCCTGCTGATAGCTGGGCATATGACGCAGTATCTACACTTGCTGCTGATGGTGTAATCGATGGCTATCCAGATGGTACATACAAAGGTCAAAATACAATGACTCGCTATGAAATGGCTCAAATTGTGGCACGTGCTATGGCTAAAACAGATATCGAAAAAGCAGATAAAGCTCTCGTTGATAAATTAGCCGCTGAATTTGCAGAAGAACTTGATAATCTTGGCGTACGCGTAGCTGACCTTGAAAAGAAAAGCGATAATGTCGTTTGGAAAGGCAAAGTCAAATATAAATACGTTGATGAAAATCACGATGTAGGCAAAGACAAAAATACTAATAGCCTCACACTTCGTTTAGAACCAAAAGCTTATATTGGTAATTCTGGTTGGAGCGCAAATGCTCGTATTGAACATACAATGAATTTAAGTACTGATTCAAACGCTGATGATACTAAAGTCGACCGTGCTTGGGTTGAAGGTCCATTATTTGGTGGCACTGTTCAATCAGGTAAAGTACCTCTTTTCACTGCACAAGGTATGATAATTGATGACCCATTCTCCGGTGTTACAGCAAGTTGGGGCAATGATAAATTAAATGCTATATTCATGGCAGGCCGTTACAATGCTGAGCATGATGCACCTAGCGATAATGAATCAAGTAGAGATGTTACAGCCGAATATTACGGTGCACAATTCGATTATACACCAAATGATAAATTAGCACTCAATGCAGGTTATACAGCTTTAAATAATCTTGAAGCACATGATGTTAAAACTATTGATTTAAATGATGATAGTCTTGGCATTTGGTATGCAGGTGGTAGCTATGCTTTCAATAAAAATGTAAAACTCGTTGGTCAATATGCTCAATCTGATGCTGATAGTTATGAAAAAGCTGGCGTTATTGAACTTGACTATAAAGGTGCCAAAAAATCTGACCCTGGTTCTTGGGGCGCTTATGTAGGTTACCGTCATTTAGGTCAAAATGCCGTTATTGAACCAACATACGATGATGCTAGTGCAGACCAAAAAGGCATGGTTTTTGGCATACAATACGCTTTAACAGAAAATACTATTGCTGATATCGAATATTTCACTGGTAAAGATTTATCCACTGATGAAGATGCTGATACATTCTACAGCAAAGTCGAATTTTCATTCTAAATTCATTAATTAATAGATTGTCTGGTGAAAACTAAATGCTTCATTTGAAAAAAAGCAAAAAACAAATAATTGCTCTATGCCTTACTGCCGCTTTAAGTATTGGCTCTTTCACTGCCTATGCAGCTACAGAACATTGGAATGATGCTTCAACAAAACCGCAGGTAACGACAAAAACTTCATTATCTGATGATACAAACTGGGCACAATGGAAAGCCGGTTGGGATAATCTGAAAACAAATTATCAACAGGTAGCTCTTACTCCTGGAGCTGATTTTTCCAAACTCAATTTCGGCTGGTATTCTGAAAAACAGTCCGACAGTGCTATAGTGCGTATAGCTGACAATAAAGAAATGAATAATGCTAAAGAATTTAAGGGTACCTGTCAGCCGGGTGCAGTAATTAACGGAGTACAATATTATTCCAATAAAGTTACGGCAAGCGGATTTAAACCGAACCGCACGTATTACTATCAGGTATTATTAAATGGTCAATGGCAGCAGGCACAACAGTATAAAACAGGAGACCCGGAAAATTTCAGTTTCATTTTTGTCGGCGACCCGCAAATCGGTTCTTCCTATAAACAGAAAAATACTGAATCGAATGGTAAGAAACTCGGCAATGATATGGCGGCAAGGAATGACTCTTACAACTGGAATATAACGCTGAATAAAGCTATGCAGCAACATCCGGAAATCGACTTTCTCGTTTCTCCTGGCGACCAGATAAGCGTTACCGGTGATGAAAGTCCTAATGCTTTAAAAGAACAAGAAGACCAGTATTCCGGATATTTATCCGCCACTGTTTTCCGTAATCTGCCGCAGGCAAACGCTATTGGCAATCATGACTGCTCCACGCCGGCTTATAAATACCATTTCAACAATCCGAACACATTTTCAGATGAAAGTACACCAACACCTGCCGGCAATGGATATTACTATACTTATGGCAATGCTTTATTCATAGTAATTAACAGCAACAATTTCAACGCCGCTGACCATAAAGCACTTATCGAAAAAGCTGTCAAAACTTATCCCGATACAAAATGGCGTATTGTCGTAATGCACCAGGATATTTATGGAAGCGGACTGGACCACTCCGACTCTGACGGTACTATTTTGCGTACGCAGTTAACACCGATTTTCGATGCTAATGACATTGACGTTGTACTACAAGGTCATGACCATAGCTATGCCCGTACTTATCAGCTCACAAGCGATGGGCAGCCTCATGACAATTTCACAGAATATACACAAGGTCAAAACGGCGATAATCATGATAAGTTTGATGACCTGTTTGATAATAACAGCGTATTCAGAGCTTATTATAAATCACAAAACCTCTGCTATAATATTGCTGACAAATCTCAGGGAACGCTTGTAAATCCGGAAGGCGTGTTCTATTTAACAGCCAACTCTGCTACCGGTTCTAAATTTTACAATTTAATTCCTCAACAACAGGATTATATAGCAGCCCGCAATCAAAACTGGCGTCCGTCATACTCCGTCATCAATATAACAGCGGATAAATTCTCCGTTACCACATATGATGTGGAAACAGGCGCACCAATTGATGAAACGTACACTATTATAAAAAAATAAGATATTTTTCTTGTAGTTTAAATAAGCCCCGAAACAGGGGCTTATTTTTTTCATAAAGTATTTTTATTGACCTTTAAGTAAGATATTGTTATTATAAATATATTGTAAAAATGAATGTCGTTCATAATTTTAATATATTATAAGATAGGTGAGCTAATTGATAAGTGTTACTAAATTACTTTTTGCAACTGATTATTACGGCGATAAACTTCGCTATACAAGCGATGCTCATAAAGCTAAAAATGGCGTACGACCAGGAGCTGGCCCTGTTGTTGTGTGGAATTCAACACGTACTTGCAATTTAAAATGTCGTCATTGTTATATGAGTTCCGATGCAAAAAAATACGCAAATGAATTAACAACAGCTGAAGCAAAAAAATTCATTGACGACCTTGCAGATTTCAACGTACCTGTATTGTTATTTTCTGGCGGAGAACCTCTAATTCGTCCTGATTTTTTTGAATTAGCTGATTATGCTGCTAAAAAAGGTGTTCGTCCTACTCTTTCAACAAACGGAACATTAATCACACCACAAGTAGCTCAAAAAATCAAAGATATCGGTGTTGGCTATGTTGGCATTTCCCTCGATGGTTTACGCGAAGTTAACGATAAATTCCGTGGTAAAGAAGGCGCTTTTGAAGCTGCCATGAATGGTATTAAAAATTGCGTTGCTGTAAATCAACGTGTTGGCCTGCGCTTTACAATAAATCATCATAATATCCAAGAATTAGAAAATATCTTTGACTTTATTGAAGAAGAAAATATCGACCGTGTATGTTTTTACCATCTCGTTTATTCTGGCCGTGGCAATCAAATGATGAACGAAGATGTAACAGCTGAAGAATCCCGCCGCGCTATGGATATCATCATCCGTCGCACACGCGATTTTGAAGAGCGCGGTTTGAAAAAAGAAATTCTCACTGTTGATAATCATTGCGATGGTGTTTATATGTATTTAAAAGCCTTATCAGAAGGTAAAGAAGAACTCGCTAAACAAATAAAAAAATATATCTCCATGAATGGTGGCAATCGTTCAGGCATAGCTTTTGCTGAAGTCGACCCTATGGGTTATGTTCACCCCGACCAATTCACACAACATCACACATTTGGCAATGTTCGTGAACGCAAATTTGGCGATATCTGGCAAGATACTTCTAATCCAATTATGGCAGGACTTAAAGATAGAAAACCTCTTTTAAAAGGCAGATGTGCTAAATGTAAATTCTTAGATAACTGCAATGGTAATTTCAGAACTCGCGCTGAAGCTCGCACTGGTGATTTCTGGGAATCTGACCCATCATGCTATTTAACTGATGAAGAAATCGGTATCGTAGGAGGTTCTAATAAATGATAATTTCTTGGAATACAACGAATGCTTGCAATATGTTCTGTAAACACTGCTATCGTGAAGCCGGTTGCAAAGCTGATGAAGAATTAAATACACAAGAAGCCAAAACTCTCTTAAATCAGATTGCTAAAGCTGGCTTTAAAATCATGATATTTTCTGGTGGCGAACCGCTCATGCGCCCAGATATTTTAGAACTCGTAAAACACGCTACAAGTTTAGGTCTTCGCAGTGTTTTCGGCACAAATGGAACATTGATTACAGAAGAAATGGCATATAAATTAAAAGAAGCCGGTGCAATGGGCATGGGTATTTCACTCGACTCCATGGATAAAGAAAAACACGATACATTCCGCTGCTATAAAGGCGCTTGGGATGGTGCTGTTGCTGGTATGCGCAATTGCAAAAAAGCAGGATTGCCATTTCAAATTCATACAACTGTAATGGATTGGAACCAACATGAATTAGAAGATTTAACCGATTTTGCTGTAGCAGAAGGCGCTGTAGCTCATCATATTTTCTTCTTAGTACCTACAGGAAGAGCTAAAAATATTGAAGCTGAAACATTGCGCGCTAAAGAATATGAAGATGTCATCACTCGTATCATGAAAAAGCAACAAGAAGTAAACATCGAACTAAAACCAACATGTGCACCACAATTCATGCGCATTGCTGACCAAATTGGCATGAAATTGCGTTTCCGCCGTGGTTGCTTAGCTGGAACATCTTATTGCATAATCAGCCCACGTGGAAAAGTTCAGCCATGTGCTTATCTCAATATGGAACTTGGCGATGTTCGTGAAACTCCATTTGATGAAATCTGGAAAAACAACGAAGTACTTAAAAAATTACGCAGCTTTGAATTTGAAGGTAATTGCGGTAAATGCAAATACAAAATGAGCTGTGGTGGTTGTAGAGCTCGCGCTGCTTATTATAATGATGGAAATTATATGGCTGAAGAACCTTGGTGTTTATATAGCCATAAATAATAAAAACACTAAAGGAAGTACTGACAAATGAAATATGATTTTGAAAATATTTCGCCACGTTTTGGTACTGGCTCACAAAAATGGCAAGAAATGAAAAATAACCCACTCGTTACAGATAAAGTCATTCCATTTTCTGTTGCAGATATGGAATTAAAGACAGCACCTGAAATCGTAGAGGGTTTGAAAAATTTTATCGATAATAATATTTTAGGTTATGCTGGCAGTAATAAAAAATACCGCCAAAGTGTACGCAATTGGATGAAAAAACATCACGATTGGGAAGTAAAAGCAGATTGGTTAATTGAAACACATAGCGTTGTAAATGCTTTTTTCACAGCCATTAAAGCTTTTACAAAAAAAAGCGATGGCGTCATTTTATTTACACCAGTGTATTATCCAATGTATAAAGCAATTGAAATAAATGAGCGTAAACTCGTTGAAGTTCCTTTAATAAATAATAATTCTGCTTATGATATCGATTGGGATTTATTAGAAAATAAAGCTTCTGAACCTAATACTAAAATGCTCATTTTATGTAGTCCACATAATCCTTGTGGCAGAATTTGGACAAAAGAAGAACTAACTCATATAAGTGAAATTTGTTTAAAAAATGATGTATTTGTCGTATCTGATGAAATTCATTCCGATTTAATTATGCCAAGTTTTAAACATACTTCTTATGGAACGCTCTCCGATGAAGCTCGCCAAAATTGTATGGTATGCACAGCCCCAAGCAAAACATTCAACTTAGCAGGTATGCAACTTTCTAATATATTCATTCCTAATGAAAAATATCGCAAATTATTCCAAGCCGAACAAGCTACTGATGCAGACTTTTCCTGTAGTATTCTAAGTTATGAAGCTTGTCGTCTCGCTTATGATTACGGTGAAGATTGGTTAAAACAATTAATTACATTAATCAATACAAATAAGCAAATTGTCATTGATTTTATGCATGAATATTTTCCACAAGTAAAAATCACAGAGCTTCAAGCAACATATTTATTATGGTTAGATTTTCGAGCTTTTAATTTATCTTTTAAAGAACTAGAAAAAATCAATCGCGAAAAAGCTTGCTTATACTTTGATGAAGGCTATATCTTTGGCAAAGCTGGCGAAGGTTTTGAACGTTGGAATTTAGCTTGTCCAACTAAGTATATAAAATCAGCTTTGACTCGCTTATACAATGCTTATAAAACATTCGCTGTAAAATAAAAAAATACAAAGAAAAAAGGTTAAGATAAAATCTTAACCTTTTTTTATGCCGTTTGTAGATTTGCTGCCATATACTTAGTTAAATTGGGAATAATTTTGGTAATAACATGAGAAAGAAGGTGGTCATCACAGCTCACGCCGATGATGTCTGCTACTTGTTTTAAATTTTGTGTAGCATTTTGAGCAGCAATGCCATAATCAGCACAGCGAAGCATTTCTATATCATTGTCAAAATCACCAACAGCGATAAATATTTTTCCTTGGTACTGTGGCATTTTACGCAGTTCATTCAACATAATGCCTTTGGAAGCATTTTGGGGAATAATTTCAAAATAACTAGACCAAGAAGTGAAATATTTGGCGATTTTATCAATCTCCATAGCTTGGGCGAAATTATGGAGCCATGATATCAATTCAGGTTTTTCAGTGTAAAACTGGACTTTTAAAATAGGAATGTCTTTTAACTCACCCAAATTTGCACGAACATACGGTAAAGCTTCTCGTTTTATCACTGGGTCATCGTATGCCTTATCCGTAATAACATAAAAAATATCTTTCGTATGAATTTCAATGCACATTTGAGGACAATAAATTAAACATTGTGCTAAAAAAGCTGTTAATTGACTATTTTGTAGTGACAAGGTTTTTAAAGCTACATTATTATACACATTCTGCAATATAGTACCATTATAAAAAATACTAGGAGCGTTTATCGGTAATTCGCCAAGAAAATCTTGACAACTTCTGATTGTTCTACCTGTTGCAACAGCAAAAGTGCCACCATTTTTAGTAAATTGCTCCAATGCGTATTTATTGACCGCAGAAATTTGTGAATTTGAATTAATTAATGTGCCATCCATATCACTTAGCAAAAAAATATTACTGTAATCGTTCATAATCAAATACCTCGATAATGAATTTTTATAGAGGGTAGTTGCTGCCGCGCAGGGCGAGTCACCTTCCTCTATAAAGCTATTTGTACCAGAGGTGCTATTTCCTAACTGATATGCTTTTATTATAAATAAACTATTTTAAAATATAATGAAGCAAATGTAAAAAATTTATAAAAAATTTTTATTTCTATATTGATATTATTTATTAATAATAATATAATATCAATAGAAAATAATTATTAATAACTAGAAAGTACAGTATTATTACAAAGGAGAGGTTATTTATGAGAAGTATCACAAAACTCGACTTACAGTATGCACATCGTTTTTATGGTTTTAAAGGCGAAGCTCAATATCTCCATGGACACACAGGTGTTCTGACTATTGAAGTTGAAGGCTCTATTAATTCTGGTGTAAATATGGTATTCCCTTGTAATGAAATTCAAAAAACAGCATGGGAAGTTCTGAAAAACTTCGACCATGCCTTAATTTTACGCGAAGATGACCCTCTACTCCCTGCTATTTTAGATGTTTATGAAAAACAAGGCATAAAAGGCGGTGCACCTAACAATATAATGAAAGGGCCTGCTTTTAAAACAGAACTTGCTACTGCATATCCAGATTGTCGCCTCGTCGTTACAAAAGAGACAATGACAGTTGAAGGTATGATTAAAATTGTTTATGACCTTTTGAAAGATAAATTAAATATCGTAAAACTCACTTTCTCCAGCGGTGTTAATTTAGCTTCTGAAGAATATGAGCCACATCTCGATGTAGACCGTTGCCCATTATGCGGTATAGCATTAGAAAATGGTGTTTGTCCAAAATGCGGTTATAAAAAACCAAATTAAATAATTAAAAAAAAGCCACAGTGTGTATCATAAATATGCACTGTGGCTTTAATAATTTATTATTTTCCTTGACGGGCAACTGTTCCTGCTCTACCTGGCAAATAGCCATGATATACTTCACATTCTTTAATATTAGGAACATTTTTTCCCTCTTCTAATTTTATAAATTCATAACCAAGTTTTTTAGCTTTTTTTATAAAAGTCTGCAAAATTGGTAATTGTTTTAACCCTTCCATTTCAGAATGAATAGTCAATACATTAAAATCTTGGTCACAATGAGATAACCAATAATCGACGATATTTTCTTCTGTAATTTCTTTTCCATCTAATGTACTGCCTAAACATTCATCCATAGTAAGTAAAGTTCCTGGAATTTGTAATGGCAAATATTTTTTGCCATTCATAACTGGATAAAATGGATAATATCCTCGAACATCACTACAATAAGAAAAACCTAATTCTTGCTGTACTTTTAAACTACGAGGTGTTACTTGCCAACCTGGAGCTGCACAAGCTTTTGCTTTAAATCCAGCCAATTTCTCAAATAAGTTTATTGCTTTTGTTAGTTCATTGCGAATTGTCTCTTCCGATAAATACGGCAATTTATCTTGCCAATAAACATGGTCCCAGCAATGAATGCCACATTCATGATTTTCTTTTATAGCACGTAAAAACGGTGCAGGATTAGGTTCTACAATATGCGGTGCTGGCAAAAGAGTGCCATACATCATTGTCTTAAAACCATAAGTGCTCGGTGCTTTAGTTCTTAGCATTTTAGCTAAAAATCCCTTGCGGAAAATACGGCGAATAGCCTTACCCGAATTATCTGTTCCCATAGAAAAAAAGAAACTAGCTTTTATATTTTCTTGTTTAAAAACATCTAGCATGCGTGGCACACCCACATCATAACCACGTTTCGTATCTACATCTATTTTTATAGCAATTTTCTTTGTCATAATATCCTCATATAAATAAAGCCATCGCACTTTGCGGTGGCTTTACTTTTCTATTAAATTATTTGTTTAATTCTTTTTCATACCACTGCAAAGTATAATAAATAGCATCTTGCAATGTTGTTTTAGGTTTCCAGCCTAAACGAGTTTTCAATTTTTTAACAGACGGCAATCTATCCTGTACATCAGCATAATTTTTGCCATAATAACTATCGGAATTTTCAACGACAAACTGTACTTTTTCTGCTTTTTCTTTAAAGCATGGGAATTTTTTCATTTCATCAACGACAATTTCTGCCATTTCTTTGATGGAATAATTATTATCAGGATTACCGATATTAAATATCTGTCCATCTGCTTGATTATCTTTATTGTTAATAATATCAATAAGTGCTTCTACACCATCACCTACCCATGTGAAGCTACGGCGTTGCATACCACCATTTACAAGAGTGATTTTACCTGTATATAAAACATCATAGATAAATTGTGTAATTGTACGAGCTTTATGTTCAGCTGCATCTTTAAATCTATCAAGACGTGGACCAACCCAGTTAAATGGACGGAATAAAGTAAATTTCAAACCTTTTTCTTGACCTAATGCGAAAATAACTCTATCCATCATCTGTTTACTACAACTGTATATCCAGCGACTTTGTACAATAGGACCAAGTGTTAAATTACTTGTATCTTCATCCATTATATGATTATTAAGGTCTGGCATACCATAAACTTCAGAAGTAGATGGGAAAATAACACGTTTATTATATTCAGCACATTTTTTAACAAGTTTCAAATTCTGTTCAAAATCGAGTTCAAAAGTCCAAAATGGTCTTTCTATATAATATGCGGGACGTGCAATGCCGATAAGTGGTAAAAGTACATCACATTGTTTTACTTGTTCATATAACCAATCTTCTTCTTTAAAAATATCTCCCGTTTTCATTTTAAAACGCGGATTATCAAGAAATTGTTTAAGATTGCTATCACTTAAATCAAAACCCTGTATTTCCCAATCTGTTTTAGCTAATGCCATTTCTAAAAAATGAGAGCCAATAAATCCATTAACTCCAGTAACAAAAATTTTCATTAGAAAGCCTCTTCCTTCTTTAAATATTAAATTTTGTGCCCACTGGCAAATCTTCTACAAAATGAGAAGCGGTTAGTTCCTGTCCATTTTCCCATTGTAATTTTTCTAATTGCAATAAACCATTTCCCGTACCAACACAAAGTGGCTTAACTGATACAATCTCGCCAATGTCACCTTTTCCATCTAGCGGTTTTGCCCACCAAATGAATAATTTTCTATCACCTACAAAAGCAAACGCCCCAGGAAATGGATGTGTTACACCACGAATGAGATTATATAAACTTATAGCATCTTTATTAAAATCTAAAAAGCCATCTTTTGGTCTGCGTCGTGGAAATTTAGTTGCTTTACTATTGTCTTGCGGTGTCAATTTTACTGTTCCCGCTTCAATACTATTTAAGTTATCATGTACAATCTGTCCTGCTATCACACTAACTTTTTTAAATACATCAATAGATGTATCAGTAAATGCAATTTCAAAACCGCGCTGGTCTACAATATCACCTTCATCGGCTTTTTCTGTCATTAAATGCAATGTAGCCCCTGTACATTTTTCTCCATTTACTACCGCCCAATTTATACAAGTTTGCCCACGATATTTCGGTAAAAGCGCTCCATGTAAATTATAAGAACCAAGTCGTGGCATTAAAATTATTTCATTGGGAATTAAACGACGATAATAAAATGAAAATATGAGTTCCGGTTTTAATTGTTTTATATATTGAGCCGTTTCTTCATCAATCTTTTTAGGTCTAAACACAGGTATATTATTCTGCTTTGCTAAATCATACACTGAATGAAACCATATTTCTTCATCAGGGTCATCTTGATGTGTATATACAGCTACAATATTTGCTTTTGCTTTTATCAATTCATTAAGACAAACATAACCTGGTTCACTATATGCGAAAACTATTATACGTGGTCTATTCATTATCTTTTTCCTCATAAATATGGCGAATTATATAATGTGGTCTTTGCTGAATTTGCTTATAAATACGCCCCGTATACTCACCAATAACACCTAGTGCCATGATAGTTATACCGAATAAGAAGAAATTAAGTGCCATCAGTGTAAAAACGCCAGCCGCTTCTGAGCCCACAATAATTCGGCGCACCATCATGTACAAGAAAAATATAAAACTTAAAAGTGAAATTACCATCCCACTCATTGTTACCATTTGCAATGGAGCAATGGAGAAGCTTGTCATCAAATCAAAATTTAATCTCAACAAACGGAAAAAACTGTATTTAGATTCACCAAATTCACGTTCACGATGACTTACAGGTATTTCAATTGGATTTACTGCAAATTTTTGACCGAGTGCTGGTATAAATGTCGTACTTTCACGGCTTTGTACAATAATGTCCACAATTCGACGACTATAACCACGCAACATACAACCATAATCGCTTATGTGCAGACCGCTGATGCGATTTGTAGCCTTGTTTACCAATCGAGAAGCCACTTTTCTAAATAGTGGGTCATGGCGATTTTGACGACATGTTCCAATGACATCATAACCTTCATCCATCTTAGCAATTATTCTTGGGATTTCTTCAGGTGGATTTTGTAAATCTGCATCAAGTGTAATCACATATTGACCACGCACATTTGCAAAACCTGATGTAATAGCCATATGTTGACCAAAATTACCGTTTAAGTCAATAACACGCACTGTTTTATTGTGTTTCTTCTGAAAATCATACAGCATAGAGAAAGATTTATCTCGACTACCATCATTAATAAAAATGATTTCAAAGCTGCGATTTAAATTTTCCATTACCGGATATAATTCCTTAAATAACTGAGGAAGTGATTCTTCCTCATTATAAACAGGAATTACTATTGATATTTCTGGACTATCTGCCATTATTTTTTATCAGCCTTTCATTCCACATATTTCTTTAATCGCTTCAATTACATCTGTTACATCATCATCTGTCATTGCAGGGAAAAGTGGTAATGATACAATGCGTTCTGATACATATTCAGAATTTGGTAAATCGCCAGCTTTAAGTCCAGTGATTTCTCCATAGCAAGTGAATAAATGTAATGCTTGATAATGATAAGCTGTACCGATATTGTGTTTACTCATCTGTGCCATAAAATCATCGCGACTAAAACCAAGTGTATCTATATCGATAAGTGGTGTATAGATATGCCAAGAATGAACATTTCCTTCTTCTATTTCTGGTGGTAAAATCAAACCTCTTACATTAGCTAATTCTCTTTGATATCGTGCAACAATTTCGCGACGACGTGTATTGAATTCTTCTAAATGTTTAAGTTGGTCACGACCAATGGCAGCTTGAATATCCATCATCTGGTATTTTAAACCTGGTTTAAAAATATCATAATGAGCTTTACCATTTGCTTGATAGCGGTTCCATGCGCCTTTACTCATACCATTTTGACGTTGCATAGACATGATTTCTGCTGCATCTTCATCATCAGTGCAAACCATACCGCCTTCGCCAGTTGTAATATTTTTAGTCGGATGAAAACTGAATACTGCTATATGATTTTTACCGCGTCCAGCACCTATTTTCTTGCCTTTATACTGTGCACCAAGCGCATGAGCAGAATCTTCAATAATTCCAAGATTATATTTTTCAGCTAATGCTTCTAATGCATCCATATCACATGGACGACCAGCGAAATGTACAGGGATTATCGCTTTTGTCTTAGGTGTAATTGCTTTTTCTATTGCTTTTACATCAATATTAAATGTATGTGGGTCAATATCAACAAGCACAGGTTTTCCGCCAGCAAAAATAATAGCGTTTACAGTACTTGCAAATGTCATTGCAGTTGTGATAACTTCATCACCTGGCTTAATAAGTGCCATAACAGCTAAATGTAATCCAGCTGTTGCTGAATTTACAGATACAGCATATTTTGAACCTACATAATCGGCAAATTTATTTTCAAAATCAACTGTCTTAGGACCCATTGCCATCCAACCTTTACGAATGGAATCGGCTACATCTGCAATTGCCTCTTCACTTACAAGTGGTTTAGCAAAAGGTAAAAACTCTTTACGCATAATCATATTACTCCTTCAAAACTTATTATTTATTAACTAAAATAGTGTATGCTCCTTCAGTTATCATTTCTTTCGCTGGAGTAGATAATACACTAAGACATTTATCTTTATAACGGTCTTTCACTACAATTATAATACGCTTTTGACTGTTCCACAAATCGTTGAGCTGATTGCCATCAAAATACCAACCATCCCCAGAAGGATGAGATAAACCAAATTCCAATTCACCTTTAAAATCAGCCATCGCTACACGCTGGTCTGTATAAAATACAATTCCGTGATAGAATTCTCCATAATTTACAATCAAACTATCTTGAGGATTTAACTGATTTATTTTCTGACTAACATAATATGCTGATTGATTATTATGAATTTGCTGCTGTACATCGTGCAAACCAAGACCAAAGAAAAATCCCATAATACACAGCACAGTTGCTGTACAACGAAAACGTCTCGTTTTATACCAAGTGATGATTGCCGCTAAAGTTCCTAAAAACAGTGCAGCGGTGAGCATACCACCTTCAGCAATGAATTCATCTAATGTTAAATAATTAGACATCAAAACATAGCCCACAAGAGCAAAGACGAAACCTAAGCACAAAATACTGTTAATTAAAAAACTATGGCAAAGCCAAGAATTTTCTACTTCAAATCGTTTTATTGAAGCCGCAATTAATACAGCCATCGGCATCCAACATGGCATTATATACGGAACTAATTTGGAATCTGAAATCGAATAAAAGACGAAAATTACAGCAAACCATACTAACAAATAAATTATATCAAAGCGATTTCTTTCTGATACACTCTTGCGTATAACGCCTTTTTTGCTGAATAAAGATACCAAAAATCCAGTCCACGGAAGCATACCAATGAAAACAAATGGTATGAAAAACCACCAAGGCTGAAACCTATCATGCATCTTTGTTGTAAAACGCAAGAAATGTTCTCGAATGAAAAAGAAATAGAAGAAATCAGGATTTGCCTGACACACGAGATAAAACCATGGTACTGTAACTATCAAGAAAGCTATTATACCCGGCAAATAAAAAAGCTTTAAAAATAAACGTGGTCTTTTTGTAAAAATCGTATACCAAAACAAAATACCTAATGGCAAAATAATTGCCACAAGACCTTTTGTAAGTACACCTAAGCCCATTGCTATATAAAATAACAGTAAATATTTTTTCTTCTCGGTTCTTTCAAAAGCATAAAAAGACACCATACACCCTGTCATAAAAAATGTAAGTGCCATATCTAAGATATTGATTGAAGCTACAATAAGATTTAAGCATGATGTAGCTAAAACAGCTGCCGCCAATAAACCTACTCGGCGCGTATACATCATAGAACCAAGACAAAAAGTAAGTCCTACGCATCCAATAGCTGAAAGAGCAGGGAAAACTCGTCCTGCAAACTCAGTTACACCAAAAATCTTCATGATAATCGCTGTAGCCCAATATTGAAGTGCTGGTTTTTCAAAATATTCCACGCCATTTAAATGAGGTGTAATAAAATCACCAGTGAGTAACATTTCACGCGGAATTTCATGATATCTACCTTCATCTGGGTCCATTAAATGATATGAACCTAAATGAGCTAAATACAGATAAAAAACAGCCAAAATACATATTCCGACAATAAAACCTTTATTACGTAAAAGAAAATCTCGCAAAAAATAGCCTCCTTTATTAAAAAATAACAAGCGCTATAATTATACTATTTTATTTTATTATCTACAATTAAGAAATTTTATCGTTTTTTCATGAAAATTCTCTGAAAAAACACTATATATATAGCATTTATTTAAACTTTAGCTTAAAATAATATTATAGAGTCACAATAAGTAGTATTATAATATTATATATGTGAAATAAATAATTTGTTAGTTGGTGAAATTATGGGATTAGCTAAAATTGGAAATTCTGATACTTTAGTAAATGAAATTATCACACAACTCTCTCAAGCTATTATTGAAGGTGATTTTAAACCTGGTGACAAACTTCCATCAGAAGCTGAACTATGCGAACAACTCGCTGTCGGTAGAAATTCACTTAGAGAAGCTATTCGTGTATTAAATGCTATGGGAGTAGTTAAAACAAAACGTGGTCAAGGTACTTTTTTACAAGATACAATATCGCACGAAGTATTCAATCCTCTCATATTTCGTTTAATTCTTGACCCCAAAAATACAACTGATGTTTTCGAATTACGTGTAATGGTAGAATCTATTGTTATTATTATGGCTATATATAAAGCTTCGCCAGAAGAAATACAATCCATTCGCGATTTAGTAGATGAAACAAATAATATTGCCAAATCAAATCAAGGTTCGATAGATGATTTAATAAAACTCGATATGCAATTTCACTTATCTATTGCGAAATGCGTACATAATAAATTGATAGAATCCATTTTAGAAACACTTGTTCTAATGTTTGAACCATCAATAAAAAAAGTACTGCAAAAAGATGGTGGTATTGATTTATGTTTAAAAAATCACTATGCTATCGTAAATTTAATTGAACAACGCGATGTAATTAATGTTTTTAATACTGTTAGAGATACATTAGTTGATTCTTTTGCAAAAGAATAAATTAAAATACTTCTAAGTTTAATATAAAACTTAGAAGTATTTTTTTATAAAAAAAGGAATGAGCATAAGCTCATTCCTAAAAAATATTTATTGAACGAGGAAAAGTGAAATTTGAGGAATGTAAGTTATCAGCAATAACACTACAAGAGACACTATAACAAAAGGTAATATAGCTATAGAAAGTTCCTTTAACGAAACTTTTCCTAATCCACAGGCAACATATAAATTCATACCTACAGGTGGCGTAAATAAACCAATTGCTAAATTTACAATAATAACAACGCCAAAATGAATAGGGTCAATTCCTAAAGTCAATGCTACAGGCATAAACAATGGAACAAATATATAAAGTGCTGACGTTGAATCAAGGAAGCAACCTGCAATTAAAAATACGATATTTACCAATATCAAAAATAAAATTGTACTATCTCCAGTGAAATTATAAATTGCATCCCCAATAATTGTATTTAATTTAGCACGTGTAAGTACATAAGCAAAAATAGTTGCTGCAGCTGTTATAAACATAACAACGGCAGTAGTACTAGCAGAATCAATTAATAAATGACAAAATTCTTTAAAATGTATTTTCTTATAAATGAATATACCAACAAATAAACCGTAAACAACAGCAACAGCTGCACTTTCTGTAGGCGTAAAAATACCACCATAAATACCACCAAGGATAATTACTGGCATCATAAGACCCCAAATAGCATCTTTAAAAGCGAGCCATCTTTCTTTATTTGTTGCTTTTTCCATTACTTCCAATTTCATTTTACGGCCTTTCCACAAAGCAACAGCTAAAAGACCGATACCCATTATAATTCCTGGAATTAAGCCAGCAATAAATAATGAACCAATTGAAGTATCTGTGATAGAACCAAAAATAACAAATGTTATACTAGGCGGAATAATTACACCAATTGCCGAAGCTGCCGCCATTAAAGCCGATGAAAACTGAGGATTATATCCTGCAAAAATCATTGCTGGAATTATAATCATACCTAAAGCTGCTACTGTTGCTGGACCCGAACCTGATATAGCTGCGAAAAAACATGCAACAACAACGCAAATAATAGCTAAACCGCCTGTTATATGACCAACGCAAACTTCCGCTAAGCGAATTAACTTTTCAGAAATACCAGCTTTTTCCATGATATTACCGCTCAAGATAAAGAATGGAATTGCTAATAATACGAACTTACTACTTGATGAAGATACTAACATTGGAACAACACTGAGTACTGCTTCCATTGGTCGACCTGCACTATCAGCGATTATAGCAAATACACTAGACATTCCAAGACAGATTGCAATAGGCGTACCAATTAATAGAAAAAAAGCAAATGATATAAATAAAATTGCCGATATCATCTTACATCATCTCCTCCTGACGTTGTTGTTCTAAAGCTTTACGTTCTTCTTTGCGATTTTTACCTTTAATAATATGAATGAGTATCTGTAAAAATCTTACAAGTACAAAAAACGCTCCAATTGGAACAAAAGAACCAAAAATCCATTCTGGCCACTGCATATTAGCTGTTTTTTGTTCCAAATTATATTGACTAATTACCATTAAAATTCCATAGTAAAAAATCAATGCCGAAAAAACTACTGCCATTAAGTAACTTATAAAATTTAAAACTCGTTTTATTTTTGGAGAAACTAAATCTTCAATAACAGTAAATCCTAAATGTTCATGACGTTTAGCCGCTATAGCTGCCCCCATAAGACTTAATAAAACAAATAGATATGTCGTTATCTCATCTGAAAAAGAAAATGACGCATGGAAGAAATAACGTGCACAAACATTAGCAAATGCTAATACTGACATTACAATTAAACATATACCAGCAATAATCTCTTCAATCTTGCCAAATATTTTATCGAATGTAGACATTATAAAACTCCTCTCCTTATCACGGATTTAAACAAAACGCAGCATAATTATCTGCACCATACTGTTGAATAAATTTTTCTCTAACTGGTTCAACAGCTTCTTTAAATGCATTTAATTCTGTTGGAGAAAGTTCTGTAACTATAATTTCATCATCTCTAAATTCTTGAATTATTACATCTTCTTCTTGCTCTACTTGATCGCGGCCCCACTCACAAGCTTCTCTTGCTTTTTCTCTCAATAATTCTTGTGTTTTAGGTTCAAGTGAATTCCATATTTTAGAATTAGCTATAAACAAATCATTTTCATATGAATAATTCCACAGTGTTATATATTTTTGTACTTCATTCATCTTGGAAGATTTTGTAATACTAACACCATTTTCTTGTCCATCAATAGTACCTTGTTGAATAGCTGTGAATACTTCACTCCAACTCATAGCTATTGGGTCAGCACCTAATGTACGGAAAAAATCCATATAAACTTCTCCACCTGGAACACGAATTTTTAAACCTTGTACATCTTCTGGTGTACGCACTTCATGTTTACTATTTGAAATTTGTCTAAAACCATTATGAAATGAACCTAAATAAGTAATTCCTTTTTCTGCTAAGCGTTCTTTATAAAATTCTCCACCTGTTGTATCAATAATCTGTCTTGCTTCTTGATAATTATCAAAAGTATACGGTATTGTCGCTATACCAATTTTTTCATCCAAAGCCGCCATGACACTAGTAGCGTATGCTGCTAAATCCACCGAACCTACTGCTAACATTTCAATACCCTTTGTAGCATTACCGCTTGCCAATTGGTCATTTGGATATACTGATACAGTAACATTACCGCCAGATGCTTCACTTACAAGTTCAGAAAATTTATTAGCAACTTTAGTATCAATCTGAGTATCCGTACCATTGACTGCCATTACTAATTCAATTTTTTGATATTCACTGTTATTATTATTATTAACAGATTTGTCACTATCTGATGAACACCCTGTAAAAAAAGCACATAAAAAAACTATTAATATAAATGATAATTTTTTCATAGCAATTATCCCCCGTATATAATTTAATAACATAGCTACTATAATAAATTTTCATTTTATAAATAAAACAAAAGTAAATATATTGTACTTATAACAATTGATATTATCATTATAGGAAAAGCTACTATAAAATATCCGCCAAAAGAAAGTTTTTCGCCATACATAGCTGCCATACTCGCTACTACAACATTTGCACTTGCTCCAATAATAGTTCCATTACCCCCTAGACAAGCACCTAAAGACAGTGCCCACCATAATGGTTCTAAGTTGCTCATCCCCATCGTTCCCATATCCTTTATCATAGGTATCAAAGTTGCAACAAAAGGAATATTATCAATAAATGCTGAAGCTATAGCACTTAGCCATAAAATCAACATTGTCGTCTTTGTTAAATCTCCTGATGTTAATTCTAATAATTGTTCTGCCATCATTTTTATAACACCAGTTTCTACTAAACCCCCTACTAAAATAAATAAACCTGCAAAAAAGAATATTGCCAACCATTCAACTTCACTTAATACCTTGGATATTTTTCTTTCATTTCCTGAAATACTTATAAGCATTAAAATTGCTGCTCCTGATAAAGCTACTGTTGCAGACTCCAAATGTAATTGTGAATGTAATACAAAAGTAACAATTATCAAAAATAAAACGAACAAACATTTTTTCAATAATGCACTATCTTTTATTTCATCATATTCATTCATAGCCATGACTTTTGCTTGTAACTGAGGCACCGTAACTAATTGTTTACGATATAATAAAAGTAAAATAGCCATAGTCACTGCAAAAATAACTATACATACTATACCTAAATTACTTATAAATGCCATAAAATCCATTTCAGGTACAGCACTACCAATCATGATATTCGGTGGGTCTCCTATAAGTGTAGATGTCCCACCAATATTAGATGAAAGAATTTGTGCTATTAAAAAAGGTTTTACTGGTATATTTAATTTTTTTGTAATACTAAATGTTAAAGGAACAGTCAACAATACAGTTGTAACATTATCTAAAAAAGCTGAACACACCCCTGTTAATAAAGATAACGCAACTAATAACCTTAATGGTTTAGCTTTTACTTTTTTAGCTGCCCATATTGCTAAATAATTAAATAATCCTGTTGTACCTGTAATACTTACAACAATCATCATACCTATTAACAGCCCTATTGTATTAAAGTCAATATGATGTATAGCCATTTCTTGTGTTAAAATACCACAAAGAATCATAAGCATTGCTCCAACTAAAGCAATTACCGTACGATGTATTTTTTCCGATACTATAAAAATATACACTACTATAAATATACTAAGAGCAGTTATCGCTGCTGAATTCATTTAATCACCTCTTATTTATAAATATCTTTTTGAAATACTAATTAATCATATATTACCTTAATAAAAATTAAACTTTTATATGTATAATTTTTAAATAATATTTAGTAATTACAGACAATTTAATCACGTTCATTATTTATACAAATTATAATTTACATAAAAACAGCAGGATAGTTTATATCCTGCTGTTTTTAAAGATGGGGGTATATTATTAAAGAAAATAGCAAGGATAGCCTGTTATTTAATCCATATGAGAGCCACCATTAATATCTACATCTTCACCAGTAATATAAGATGCTTCTTTTGAACCTAAGAAACAAATTGTATTTGCAATTTCTTGAGTTTCACCTGGACGACCAACCGGAATATCAGAAATAATTTTATCAGCTTGTTCTTTTGGTAAAGACTTCCATATTTCAGTATTAATAAGACCTGGACATACACAGTTTACAGTAATACCATCTATAGCTACTTCACGGGCAAGATTTTTAGAGAAACCTAATACAGCTGCTTTAGATGCAGAATAATGAGCACCTCCAAAAATACCACCACCACGCTTACCAGAAACAGAAGATAAGCTAATGATACGGCCATATTTTTGAGCTTTCATAGGTTTTAATACAGCTTGAGAACATAAGAATAAGCCAAACATATTTACGTTAAAAATACGTTTCATATCATCTAAAGTCATATCTTCTACTGTTACTTTTTGAGAAATACCTGCATTGTTTACCAATACATCAATACGTCCAAATGTATCTAAAACAGTCTGTACCATTGCATCAACAGATTCTTTAGATGTAATATCTGTCTTAATACCAATAGCTTCATGACCACTTTGTTTAATAATATCAACTGTTTCATTTACACCAGCTTCATTAATATCAAGAATAACTAGCTTTGCTCCTTGATTAGCAAAAGTTTTTGCAATAGTACGACCGATACCTTTTGGAGAACCACTACCTGTTACGATGACAACCTGATTTGTAAAATCTAACATAATTAAAGACTCCTTCTCTATTTTATATGAAAATTCATTTCAAAAATTAATTAATTTGTAAGTAGTGTAATATTTTATATCATTAAAATTCGTATCCATATAAATACAAAATATTACACTACTGGGGTAGATTAACTACTTTTATTTTTGAATAGCTTTCGCTTGTTCGATAATATTTTCTACAGTGATACCATTCATGGCAAGTAATCTTTCATATGGAGCAGACTGACCAAATTGGTCTTGAATACCAATACGGTAAACTTTACCTTTACCCATTTCTGCTGCCACTTCACAAACCGCACTACCTAAACCATTAATAATATTATGGTCTTCTACTGTAATAATTTTACCAATATCATTTATACAAGAGATAACTGCTTCTTTATCAAGTGGTTTAATTGTATGCATATCAAGAAGACGAACAGAAATTCCTTCTTTTTCCAAAGTTTCTTTTGCTTCGATAGCTAAACGAACTGTATCACCATTAGCAATGATTGCTACATCTTTACCGTCAGAAAGTTTTACAGCTTTACCAATTTCAAATTCAGTATTTTCATCATAAATAACAGGGATGTTATCACGCGTAAATCTTAAAAATACAGGACCATACATTTCAGCAGCTGCTTTTACCAATTTTTTAGCAGCGTAATAATCTGCTGGCATAATTACAGTCATATTTGGAATAGTACGAAGAACACCCATATCTTCAATTGCTTGATGGCTTGCTCCATCATTTGCTGGAGTAACACCGCCATGTGAACAAGCAAATTTTACGTTTAAATTAGGATAACAAACTTCTTGACGAATTTGTTCACACATACGTAACGAACCAAAAACTGCATAAGTTACAACAAATGGAATTTTGCCACAAGTAGCAAGACCTGCTGCCACACCTGCACCATTTTGTTCAGCAATACCTACATTTATATATTGCTGTGGTAATGCTTTCATAAAAGCACTTGTTTTGCAGGATTTACCTATATCATTATCAATAACATAAATTTTATCGTTATTTTTTCCAAGTTCAACAATTTCTTCACCGAAGCCATTACGTGTAGCGATTTTTTTTGTAGTATCCATTATTTTAAACCTCCTTCGAGTTCTTCCATTGCTTGTTTATATTGTTCATCATTAGGAGCAACACCATGCCAACCAACTTGATTTTCCATGAAGGAAACGCCTCTACCTTTAATAGTATTGGCAATAACAGCTTTTGGAAGTCCATTATGAGAAGCTCTAATTTTATCAAGTGTAGCTACAATTTCTTCCATGTTATGACCATCAATGTAAAATACTTCATAACCAAATGCTTCAAAGCGTTTTCCTAAATCAATATTTGGCATTACTTCTTCACAAGTTCCGTCCAACTGAAGTCTATTATTATCTACGAATACAACTAAATTATCTAAATTATATTTATAACCAGTCATTACTGCTTCCCAAATTTGACCTTCATCGCATTCACCATCACCGACCATAGCAAATACTCGATAATCTTTATGGTCACGTTTGCCCGCTATAGCCATACCTACAGCACAAGATAAACCTTGTCCTAAAGAGCCGGTGGAGATATCAATACCTGGGCATTTTTTCATATCAGGATGTCCTTGCAAAATAGAGCCTTCTTGTCTTAACTTATGGAGGTATTCTTCAGGAAAATATCCTAATTTACCTAATACTGCATAAAGTATTGGGCAAACATGACCTTTTGATAAAACAAAGCGGTCTCGGTCTTCCCATTTTGGATTTTTCGGATCAATATTCATTTCTTTAAAATATAAAGCAGTTACAATATCTGCTGCCGATAAAGCTCCACCTGGATGACCGGATTGCGCTTCATAAATCATAGTAACAGCCGATTTTCTAAGTTCGATAGCAATTTGTTTTAATTCACTAATAGACGTATTTTTCATAACTACACCTTCTCGTTTTCAATATCACATACCATCTATGGTATATCACATATCCCATAACCTATGGCTTTAATATAGCACATAAAAAATTATTTGTAAATATGTTTTTATAAATTTTTTAAACAATTTTAAAAATAAATATATTTGTATATATTTCATTTATAATATATACATTTATCATAAACAAACTATCTAGTGGATATTAATAATTATAGAGATTATAATATGTTTATATTTTATTTTCATATTATATTGTTAAAATAATTTACAATAACAATATAATTTATTTTTCATGAGGTGAATTAATTTGACAAACTTACTACTAATATTAACCGGTGTATTACTAAATGCTGCCGCACAACTTGTTTTAAAAAAGGGCATGTCTCAAATTGGTACTATTCAGGTTGATATAAATGCTATCTTAACGATGATATTAAAAGTAAGCACAAATTTATATGTATGGACTGGTTTATTATTTTATGTAATCAGTTTTATTGTATGGTTAATGGTATTATCCCGCGTAGAAGTTAGCTATGCTTATCCATTTTTAAGCATCGGCTATATCATCGCTGCTTTTGTAGGTTATTTTTATTTTGGCGAATCAATGACTTTACAAAAAATTGGTGGAATAGCTATTATTTGCATTGGTGTATTTTTGTTATATCGTTCTTAATTATGTGATACAATAGTAAAAGCTCAAATATTAAGAAGGATTTTATATGCAGACAAAAAATTATCTAAAAATAGGTCTAATAATCTCTTTAATTGCACATGTAGGATTTTTCGCTGTAGGTGGCTATGTTATGAGCAATATGACTAATTCTTTAAATAGTATGTCTGCTCAAAAAGATAATATTACTCAAGATGATATCACTTATGTAGATATACAACTACCAAAAGAAACGACCACAGATGATATAACTAGCTCTGAACAACAAATATCATCGCAATCAGATATAACCGTTACACAGGAAAATATCGAAGTTGCACCTAAAATAGAGCAATTAGAAGAAGAAAAAGAAACTCCTAAAGAAGAAGTAAAACAAAATATCGCTTCTCCTACTCCTGCCACTTCACCCAAAGAAAAAAAGCCTAAATATCGCAAATTAAGCGACCTCAATATTCGTTTAGGAAAAATCGACGAATCTCAATATGATTTCATCAAACAAATTCAATTAGATGTAGATAACCCTGAAAATTTAAAATCGTATAATCCTACTATAAAAAAATCAGCTGAACCAGTATATGACCACAATCTCATTCCAGAAAGTGAAGAAATCTTCGTCATTGTGGAATATATCATGGATGATAATGGAAAAATTATTCAAGCTGATTTTAAATATTCAAGTGAAGATTCTGACCCAGATTTAAGTCCAGAAGTAGCGGAAGATTTAAATGTTGCCGCTTTAGAAGCATTACAAAAATTTGAAATCATTCCGCCACGCGATAAAAAAGGCAATATCGTCAGAATGCCTTATCAACAAAAATTTAAATTTACACATGATACATCTGAAAATGATGAACAACCATAAAAAAATAGCTTTTTGCAGAAATTATCACTGCAAAAAGCTATTTTTTATCGCTTAATTACAATATATCGTTCAAAATCTTTATACTCAACTTTATCTAAATCGATATTCAATGTTTCCAAACAATCTTCTTTTCTCTTTTGAGGCACTACTAAAATAACATTCTCATTATTTTGCCAAGCTTTTAGTAAATCTGTTTTATTAAAAAACCAATTTTGACCACTTTCATGTTTTGAACCAAATTCCAATTCACCATAATAATCGTAAAGTGCAATTCGTGATTTCGTATAAAATGGTAAATCTTGTAAATAATCCTGATAACAAATAATAAGTGTATCTGGATTTTTCCATAAATTAACCACTTGAGCAACATCTTTTCCACTACGATGTTCTGCTACTTCTGTCATTATCGGTTGTACAGAAAAGCTAAATAATATTGCTGAAATAATAGTTATTACAATAATTTGATAAGCATTTTTATACCTAAACCACAAAACTAAACTAATAATATTTGAAATAAGCACTACACAGATTAAAGGACTGCCAAATAACATAAATTCTCGAACAGTTATAAAATCACTTTTTACTACTGTAATTGTCAAAGCCAAAACAATACAAAAAGCTATAACTGCATTTATTATTAAAGGTATTTTTAAATTGATATTATCTTTATCTAAATTAGCCAATCTACTAGCAATCAATATGGCTAAAGGTGGAAAACACGGTATGATATACGGTACTAACTTAGAATCAGATAATGAATAAAAAATAAATACTATACTAAACCAAATAATTAAGTAAATATATTGATTATATCTAAAACTATTTTTTAATCTAGCCCATATTTTTCTTAACGATACTGAAGCAAATAAAAAGCCCGTCCATGGGAAAATACCTAAAATTATACATGGTATAAAAAAGTATGCTGGAGCATATCGATGATGCGTAGTAGTTGTATAGCGCAAAAAATGTTCATGAATGAAAAAGAAATAAAAGAAATCTGGATTATCCCTACAAACAAGATAAAACCAAGGTACGCAAATTATTAAAAAAATACTAATACCAATAGGTGAAAAAAGTTTCCATATCAATTTAAATTGTTTAGTGCATATAGCATATATCACTGCAATCGCTATTGCAAAAACGATAGCAACAAGCCCTTTTGTTAATACCCCAAATGCCATAGATGCATAAAAAATATATAAAAACTTAGATTTTTGTGTAACACTAAATTGATAAAACGATACCATACACAGCGTTATAAAAAGAGATACAGGCATATCTAAAATATTTAAAGAACCAATTATCAAATATAAAAATGATGTTGCTAAAATAATGCTAGCTAATAGACCTGTTTTACGATTAAACATTTTTGTACCTAAATAATATGTACAAAAAACACCACCTAAAGCACATAACGCTGGAAATAATCTCACTGCAAATTCATTTTCACCAAAAATAAGCATAGATATTGCCGTAATCCAATATTGCAAAGCTGGCTTTTCAAAATATTCCACACCATTTAAATGTGGCGTAATAAAATTGCCACTAAATAACATTTCACGTGGAATTTCTGCATATCTACCTTCATCTGGATTGAATAATGGATAATATCCTAAGTGCCAAATATATAATACACATAAGATGGCAAAAATAATATATATTGTAGATTTGGATATAGTAAATTTATCTACTATATCTTTTTTATTTAATATGATATTTATATTTTTACCCACATCTATTAATCCTCCTGTCTTATTCTAAAAAAATACTACTGAATATTTCTGAAAAGAAGCTGAAAAATTTTGCAGGTAAAATAAAAATATTATAAAATGAACTTGCTTATCAATTAATTAACAATAGGAAGAATTATATATAAGTGAGGTAATATTATGAAAAAAGTTTTAACAATTGCTGGTTCAGATTGTAGTGGTGGGGCTGGTATTCAAGCTGATATAAAAACTATAACAGCACATAAAATGTATGCTATGAGTGCCATCACCGCTTTAACTGCACAAAATACTACGGGCGTTTATGGTATTTTAGAAACAGATGCAAAATTTATGGGACTACAACTTGATTGTATCTTTAAAGATATTAATCCTGATGCTGTAAAAATTGGTATGGTAGCTAATAAAGATATCATAAAAACAATTGCTAATAAATTAATTGAATACAAAGCTAAAAATATAGTAGCTGACCCAGTAATGGTTTCTACTGCTGGCAGTCGTTTGATGGAAGAAGATGCTGCTAATACTTTGATTGAAAAATTATTACCACTCGCTACAGTCATAACTCCAAACTTAGCTGAGGCAGAAGTTTTATGTAATTTTCCTATAAAGACTAAGGAAGATTGCATTAAAGCCGCTGAAACTATTTTCAAAAAAATTCCTACAGCTATTTTAATTAAAGGCGGTCATTTAGAAGATTGTGCTGATGATTTACTTTGGGACAATGGTTCTATTCATTGGTTTAAAGGAGAACGCATAGATAATCCTAATACACATGGAACGGGCTGCACACTTTCTTCTGCTATTGCTTCTAATCTTGCCGCTGGACATGACCTTGTAACAAGCATTCAAAATGCCAAAGATTACATCACAGGAGCTTTAAAAGCCAATTTAAATTTAGGTAAAGGCAGTGGGCCTTTAAATCATATGTACAATTTATAATTTATAACGAAAAAAGGTTGAAGCTTAAAGCCTCAACCTTTTATTTTAATATTAATGATGGAATAAACGAATTCCAACAAATGCCATTGCCATATTGTATTTATCACAAGTTTCAATAACATTATCATCACGAATAGAACCGCCACTTTGTGCAACAAATTCTACACCGGATTTATGAGCACGTTCGATATTATCGCCAAATGGGAAGAACGCATCAGAACCGAGAGATACGCCTTTTACTTTAGCAAGCCAAGCTTCTTTTTCTTCTTTAGTAAATACTGGTGGTTTTTCTGTGAATACGCGTTTCCAATCATCGCCACCGAGTAAATCCATATATTCATCGGAGATATATACATCAATTGCATTATCGCGGTCTGGACGGCGAACATCTGGTTTAAATGGTAAGTTCAATACTTGTGGTGCTTGACGTAAATGCCAAATATCTGCTTTATTACCAGCAAGACGAGTACAATGTACACGAGATTGTTGACCTGCACCAATACCGATAGCCTGTCCATCTTTTGCATAACATACGGAATTTGATTGTGTATATTTAAGTGTAATCAATGATATGAGTAAATCACGTTTTGCAGCTTCTGGAATTTCTTTGTTTTTAGTAGGTACATTGTTGAATAATTCTTCTGTGATTTTAATATCGTTGCGTTTTTGTTCAAAAGTAACACCGAATACTTCTTTTGTTTCAAGTTCTGGTGCTTTGTAATCAGGATTCATCTGAATTACAAGATAATTACCTTTGCGTTTTGTCTTTAAGATTTCTAAAGCTTCAGCGCTGTAAGATGGAGCAATGATACCATCGGATACTTCACGAGCTAAGAAACGAGCTGTAGCAGCATCGCATTCATCAGAAAGTGCAGCGAAATCACCATAAGAAGACATACGGTCTGCACCACGAGCGCGAATATAAGCTGTAGCCATAGGTGTGAGTTCTACACCTTCAACAAAATACATTTTCTTTAAAGTATCAGATAATGGCACAGCAACAGCAGCACCTGCTGGGCTTACATGTTTAAATGAAGCTGCTGCTGGTAAACCTGTAGCTTCACGCAATTCACGAACCAATTGCCAGCTATTAAAAGCATCTAAAAGATTAATATATCCTGGTTTGCCATTTAAAACTGTAAATGGTAAATCTTGTCCATCTTTCATATACACACGTGCTGGTTTTTGATTAGGGTTACATCCGTACTTTAATTCCATAGAATTCATTTACGATTTCCTCCTGTAAGTAAATTGATAAATTAATATATTTTGCCCAGACGGTCGGCTGATAATCTACTGTGCTTCATGTAGTTAATTCCACTTCCGTCAGTTACACAGTTTCTAAAATAAAATTTATCATTATATTGCTTTACTTGTCAAGATTAGCATAAGATTTAAAAGGATTTTGTATACCATCTAGCGAAATAATCATAAAATAGAGTTTTTTTATAGATTTATATTGATGTTTTGGAAAAATTTTAGGAGGGTTTTATTTATGGATAAAAATATAGCTGTATTGACTAGTGGTACAGATGCACCTGGCATGAATGCCGCTATTAGAGCTGTTGTTCGTACAATACTTAGCAATGGTTCTCGCGTTTGGGGCGTCTATGATGGATATCGTGGATTAGTTGATGATAATATGGAAGAATTATCTTCTATTTCCGTAGCTGATATAATTCAACGTGGTGGTACTTTCCTTGGTACTAGTTTTTGCAAACGCTGGTACACAAAAGAAGGACGCCAAACAGCTTATGAAAATCTAAAAAAACGTGATATAGATGCACTTATCGTCATCGGTGGTGATGGTAGCTTACGTGGTGCTGAAGAATTTGCTAGAGAAACTGGTTTTCCTGTTATTGGTATCCCTGCAACTATTGAAAATGATATTTGGGGTACAGATTATGCTATTGGCTGTGACACAGCAGCTAACACAATTTTGGAAGCTATCAATAAAATAAGAGATACTGCAGCAGCACATCATCGTATTTTCATCTTAGAAGTAATGGGTAACAAATACGGCTGGCTCGCTACATATACAGCAGTTGCCGGCGGCGGAAATATGGTAATCGTTCCAGATGATGAATACGATCAAGAAAAAGTCGTTGCTAAAGCTAAAAAATTACATGACGAAGGTAAAACTTATCTCGTAATTTTAGCTTCTGAAGGCGTAGGTGATATGCAAGCTTTAGCTAAAGAATTACAAGAAAAAACAGGTGTTTCTACTCGTTTAACTACTTTAGGTTTAGTACAACGCGGTGGTTCTCCAACAGCTAATGACCGTGTGTTTGCTAGTGTTTTAGGTGAACAGGCTGCACTTGCTGCTATATCTGGTTTATATGGTATTGTATTTGGTTTAAATAAAGGACAAATCGTAAGCGTTGATTTACGTGATGCTGTAACCAATAAAAAAGTTTATCCAGAAGACTTAAAACATCTTGCAGAAATCATCTCTTATTGAGAACAAATATTATGCGTTTAAAGATAAAAAGCTGTAATAAATTGAGCTAGCTCAATTTATTACAGCTTTTTTATTCATATAAATTACAAAATAAATAATTCCAAAATAAATACACTACAACAACACGATACAGCGACTTGAAATAAACTTGCTCCAAACCATGCTGTTATAATACCTACAACTAATGCTAATGCTCCTGAAAAAGGACTTTGTGTCGCATTTATTATCGCTGGAAAAGTCATGACAGCTAATGTAATATACGGTACATAATACAAGAAAGATTGTATAAAACGACTTTTTATCTGTTTTTGAATTAAAGTAAGTGGCAAAACACGAATGGCCATACTCACGCCAGCCATTATAAGTATATAAATATAAATTTCACTATTGCTCATTATGTGCCTTCTCCTCTTGTTTTATTGGGAATAAAATTGCTGCAACTGAAGCTAATATAACAGTAAGTAATATTATGCGTGTAGCATCAGATAAATTACAAACATATGGTAAATAATTGGCAATATAACTTGCTACAAAACTTATAAGCACAAATAAACCAATTGTTTTATTTTGATGTGCTGGAGGAATTATTACAGCTAAAAACATACCATATAATGCTACGCTAAATGCGCTGACTAAACTTACAGAAAGTAAATTACCTGCAATAATACCAAGTGCTGTTCCAATAGACCAACATGGCATTGTGACAAGCATTGCTCCATAAGTATAAAATGGATTAAGATATCCAGGGCGTGCAATCGTTATTGCAAAAAGTTCATCTGTAATATCAAAACCAATTAAAAGACGATGATACCACGGCGTATCTGGATGCATACGCTGACTTAAAGCACAACTCATTATTAAATAACGTGAGTTAGCAATCAAAATGACAAGAAACATTTCTAAATATGTAGCCATAGTAGCAATCACTGTAAAACCTGCATATTCACCTGCAGAAGCATTCGTCAAAATACTGGCAAAAAAACCTTGAAACGCAGATAATCCAGCATTTTTAGCAGCAATCCCCAAAGAAAAAGAAACAGCTAGATATCCCAAGGCAATAGGAATACCATCTCGCATACCTTCTTTAAATACTTGTTTGTTATCAGACAAATTCTGATACATGAAATCTCTCCTTTTTTCATATTTTGCATTAATTATTATAACAACCTTATTTACATAAAGAAAACGAATATTTATAATGACTTCATAAGTAATACTAATGGAGGAAAACATGATATCACGTTACGGTATTTTTTGCAAAGTTATTGAACTCACAAGTTTTACAAAAGTCGCTAAACAAATCGGTTATTCACAAAGCGCAATAAGCCAAACGATAAAATCACTTGAGCAAGAATTAGGCGTTATCTTAATTGACCGCAAAAAAGACGGTATAACTCTAACTTCTGATGGAAAAGAATTTTTACCATATCTTCAATCTATTTACCGTGCGGAATGTGCTTTAAAACAAAAACAAAAAGAACTAACTGGATTAGAAAATAGTATTATTCGCATTGGGACTTTTACCAGTGTGAGCCGTAATATCTTACCTCAATTAATGAAGCAATTTAAAAAAATTTATCCCGGTGTAAATTTCATCTTAAAACAAGGAGATTATACCAGCATTCAAAAATGGGTGCAGACAGAAATTGTAGACTTTGGCTTTGTAAATAGCAACGCTGTAAAAGGTATAAAGGTAGAAATACTCTATGAAGATGAACTGTTAGCTGTACTGCCACCTAATCATTCACTCATCGAATATAAAAGTATTTCACTAAAACAACTTGCCAGTGAACCATTTATTTTACTTGATGAAGGTGATTATAGCGTCATAATGAATGCTTTTCAAAAAATAAATCAAACACCACAGATTGAATATGAAGTATATGATGATTATTCTATCTTAGCCATGGTCAGACAAGGACTTGGGGTATCGGCAATGTACAGCCTTGTTTTAAATGGTTTTGAAAAAGGCTTACAAATTAGACCAATAAAAGAAAAACCCATGCGACCTGTAGCACTTGCTTGGAAAAATGAACATACAATGTCACTTGCTTCGCGCCGTTTTATGGATTTCATCAAAAGTTTTTTTCTAAAAAATAAGCAATGTTTATAATCGTCCATGGTATAATGAGGTTAAATTCATATATACTAAAAGGAGTGATTTCATGACATCATCTATGCTTTCTAAAAAATTTATTTTATTGGCACTCATCACATTATTACTTTGTAATATTGCCTACGCTCAAGAGACAAATTATAATGGCTATATTTGGCGAAACGATGTGGAAGATAATACAAATATGCCGCGTAATTTTCGCACATCTAAATCAAATTTTCAAAAAATGTCAGATAAATACGATTTAGATAGCAATTACATTCCATCGCGCAAAGGTCTTTATGAGCTTGATATTTCAGGTAGTGCTCAGTTTTCACCTAAGCAATTTAAATCACTCATCAAATACTTAAAAACACAAACTGATAAAGATATTTACATCATTGATTTACGCCAAGAAACCCACGGCTTTTTCAACGATAATACAGCTGTTAGTTGGTACGGATTACACGATTGGGGAAATATCGATAAAACTACATCCGAAATAATTAAAGATGAACGCCAACGCCTCAATGCTCAAATAGGTAAAACGATTGAAATTGGCAATATCAGTTCAGATAAAGTGATATCCACTGATAAAATCAAAGTACATTCAGCTATGACTGAAAAAGATTTAGTGCATAAATACGGTTTAAATTATGTTCGCATTACTACTACAGACCATATTTGGCCAAAACCAGAATATATTGACCAATTTATCGATTTATATCGCAACTTACCGCCAAATGCTTGGCTTCATTTTCATTGTGAAGCTGGTGCTGGTCGCACTACTGAATTTATGGCAATGTATGATATATTAAAAAATCCTGATATTCCGTTAAAAGATATATTATACCGTCAATACTTAATCGGCGGAAATTATGTTGCTTATACTGTAGATACAAATAAGTCCAATAATTGGAAAGATATTTATTACAATCAAAAAGCAACCATGATAAAAAAATTCTATCAATATGCTAAAGAAAATCACAATAATAACTATAAAATAAGCTGGTCTAAATGGCTACAAACGCATTAAAAAAAAGAGTTATAACAAGTAAAAAATATTTGTTATAACTCTTTTTCTATCTATATATTAATAATTAATTTTTCACGATTAATTTCTTAGCAAGTTCTACCGCTTCAACACCATCAGAAGCATATGCATCAGCACCAACTTTATCGGCGTATTCGCTCGTTACTACGGCACCGCCAATCATGACTTTTGTCTTGAAATCGCTATTTTTAAGCTCTTCTATAACTTCATCAATCTGGGTGATAGTAGTAGTCATGAGTGAACAAAGACCTATCATATCGGCATTATTTTCTTTAGCCGCTTTGATAATATCTTCTTTATCCACGTCTTTGCCAAGGTCAATGACACGATAGCCATTATTTTCTAACAGTGCAGCTACGATATTTTTACCCAAATCATGAATATCGCCTTTTACTGTCGCTATGACAATTTTACCTTTGTCACTCATGCTATCAGCAGGAATGCGTTCTTTTATTTTAATAAATGCTTCTCTCATCGCTTCAGCTGAAAGCATTACCTGTGGTAAAAAGATTTTCTTCGCACCAAAATCCTTGCCGACAACATTCATCGCTGCACTAAGTGCTTTATCTGTTATTTCATTTGGTTTATATCCATCATTTAAAGCTTTTTCCACCATATCAGCAATAGCTTCTTTTTCTCCACTGATAATCGCATTTTTTATATCTTCTATAATATCGCCAGTCGAAGCTACAGTTTTTGCTTTGGCTACAGGAATATTTTGACCTGAATGGCTTATGCTGTAATCTCTACCGCTTGGGTCTTTACCTAAGAGTGCACTTGCCGCAGATAATGCATTTTGCATAGAATCATCATACGGATTCATGATTGGAGCATCTAAACCAGCCGCTAAGCACATTGCAAAAAATGTACTATTGATGAGTGGTCTATTTGGAAGCCCAAAGGAAATATTACTGAGTCCCATAGTTGATGGTGCTCCTATATATTTACGATATAAACGCAATGTATTTAAAACTTCATTACAAGCATCTTTATCCGTAGCTATTGTCATGACGAGAGCATCAAGCAAGAAATTATTATCTTTTAATCCATATTTTTTAGCTTCATCGATAATTTTTTGCACTACAGCTAATCTTTCTTTGCCTGTTTTAGGAATTCCTTCTTCTGATAAAGGCAAGCACAAAATTGCCGCACCATAGCGTTTTGCTAAAGGAATGAAATATTTTAATCTATCTGGTTCAGCACTTACAGAGTTTATCAAAGCTCTTCCTGGGTATGCTTTTAGCCCTGCTTCTAATGCTTTGGCATCACTCGTATCTATAGCTAATGGAATGTTTACAAGTTGAGAAATTTCCATGACTGCTTTTTTCATTGCTTCAGCTTGGTCGATTCCAGCAACACCCATATTTACATCGAGAATTTGCGCACCTGCTTGTTCTTGTTCAATCGCTTCACGTTTTACAGAAATGAACGAACCATTTTTTATTTCTGCCGCTAATTTTTTGCGTCCTGTAGGATTTATGCGTTCACCGATTAAACGTGTAGGTAAATCTTTGCCAATAAATACTGTTTTAGAACGACTAGCTAAAGCTAAATCGTTGCTTGGCTCTTTGCGAACAGGTTCAACTACACCTTTTAAAGCTTCTTTAATCGCTTTGATATGTGCTGGTGTAGTTCCACAACAACCACCAATAAAAGTAGCACCAGCTTTTACTAATTCAGGTGCCCATTTGCCAAAATCTTCTGGCGTCATAGGGAAAACAGTTTTTCCATCAACGAGATGAGGCATACCAGCATTTGGTTGAATACTGATAGGACAACTACAATTTTCTGCTAATTCTTTGACAATCGGCACTAATTGTTCAGGCCCTAAAGAACAGTTTGCACCGATAACATCAGCTCCCATTGCTGATAAAATAATAGCTGCTGACTGAGGGTCTGTTCCTGTTACAGTGCGTCCATCTTCACTGAAGGATAATTGGCAAATTACAGGTAAATCACAAGCATCTTTTGCCGCCAATAAAGCTGCACGCATTTCTTGAATTTCAATACATGTTTCAATCAAAATATAATCTGCTCCAGCAGTAGCTAAAGCTTTTGCTTGTTCATAATAATTTTGATAAACTTCATCAAAATCCAACTCTCCCAAAGGTTTTATAAATCCACCTGTAGGCCCCATAGAACCAGCTACTTTTGCTTTGCCAGCTGTTGCTATTTTTACATTTTGAACAGCAGCTGTATTAATTTCTGCAACCTTATCTGATAAATTATATTCTGCTAATTTAATGCGAGAAGCACCAAAAGTATTCGTTTCAATAATATCAGAACCAGCCTCAAAATAAGCACGATGTACATCTTGCACCATTTTCGGATTTGTTATATTTAAATACTCAGGACAATCACCCGTTTTCATTCCTGCATTTTGTAACATAGTACCCATAGCACCATCAAAAATCTGTATCATAAGCCTACATATCCTTCTTTCTCTTTATCAATTAAGCCTCTTTTGGTTGTGGCTCAAAATCTTTTGTTCGAAAATTACAATCTACCTTCGGACAAAATTTACATGATTGTTTTTCTACTTCAACATCATCTACTTTTGGCACAAGACCAATAATAGCTGTGATGGATTTACGTGGCGTCAACATCAATGAAGAAGTAACACCTACGCCTATTTCATCAGCTTTAGCTAATTCAATCATCTGCTTTTGACAATCAATCGGCCAATCCCCATAACCAGGACTAAAACGCCAACGACGCACAAAGCCCTGCATTAAAAATTTCTGGTCGATGGCTTTTTCTATTCCATCAGCTACTTGTTCAACTGCTGTTGTCGCTGCTGCGTCCATTAGCACAGATAAAGTGTATTCACCATCTTTAAAACGGCGTGAAATCTCGCGTTCTACTTCTTCGCCAATGGTAACAGACATTATGACTACTTTTTTAGCACGACATAAATGTTTCGTCACTTTTTTCCCTTCTAATTTAAACGGAGTAGGTGCTAAAACTATGCCATTTTGTGCATCATAATCGTATACTTCCCATGAACCGCGCGGTTCAGCTACATATAAAATCTCTCTACAAGCTTCTCTTATCGTCTTCTTATTAAAATCCGGTGCTTTATTTAGCCCAGCATATCTTCTCGTTTCATTAACATCAATGGACATTAATGCTGTATTATATTTCGGCATGACAAATCTTCCTTTAAAATAGTATCTAATGCAAAATTGTATCATAAAAGTGAACATATTTACACTGCCAAAAAAATAAATTTATTTTTTATTGCTTGTATTCCATTTTATACGCTAAAATATATTAGTTACGTATTATATCATTACTATAGAAAGGACACATCATGGAATATTTAAAAATAGATGAAATTTTACCTAATCCCTTCCAACCACGTCAAGATTTTTCTGCCGATGAAATGATAGAACTAACTACATCTATTAAAGAATACGGCATTATTGAACCGCTCATAGTACGTATAAACAATCAAGATAAATTTGAATTAATTGCTGGTGAACGTCGCCTGCGAGCTGCCCAAATGGCAGGTCTTTCTGAAGTTCCCGTAATATTAAAAGATTATGATGATAAAAAAACTGCGCAAATCGCTTTGATTGAAAATCTACAACGCAGTAATTTAAACGCCATTGAAGAAGCACACGCATATAAATCCTTAACAGAAAAATTCAGCATGACACAAGATGAAGTAGCCCGCAAAGTTGGTAAAAGTCGCTCTCATATCGCAAATTTCATGCGCCTTTTAAAATTAACTAAACCTATTCAAGAATTAATCTCCATAGGTAAACTCAATATGGGACAAGCTAAACCACTGCTATCAATTGAAGATGAAAAACTCCAACAAAAAGTGGCTAATTTAGTAATTGAAAAAGAACTTTCTGCTCGCAAAACAGAAGAACTTGTAAAAAAAATCCTCAAAAACGATACTTCCATGCTTGATGAAAAACCTGAGCAGGAAGATACAAAAATTTATTTACGCGATGTAGCTGAACAATTAAAACAGATTTTAGGTACAAACGTAAGCATCTCTCAAGGCAAGAAAAAATCTCGCATAGAGATTGAATTTTACAGTGATGATGATTTAGACCGCATCATAGAATTATTACTGTCAAAACAGAAAAATAATACTTCAAAAGTCTTTGATTTCAACGTTTAATCTAAAACAAAATATTTTACAAAAAAAATATCGAATGTTATAATAAAGCTGATTTTCTATAGACTGTTTCATAGAAGAAACAGTCTTTTTTATCAATATACATAGAAAGGAGCTTTTATTTATGTTAAATCAATTTATGCAAGATAATTTAGCTATAATATTGATTGCTATGACTATATTACTGGTATTATTGATTATTTTATCTATTGTTACATTAGTAAAACTCAGTAGCACTAAAAAACGCTATAAAATGCTAGTTAACGGCGCTACAGGTGAAGATTTAGAAAATATTATTGCTGATAATATCGCTCAAATGAATGAACTTGTTGTAAAAAACAATAAAATTGATGAAGATTACGCTGCTATGCGCAATCTCTTTGAAAAATCATTACAAAAAATCGCTGTATACCGTTTCAGTGCTTTTCATGATATGGGTGGAGATATGAGTTATGCTGTTGCTATGTTAGACCATAATAACAACGGTGTTATATTCTCATCTATCTTCGGTCGACAAGAATCTTGTACTTATGTCAAACCAGTTGAAAACGGTATTTCAAAATATCCATTAAGCGAAGAAGAAAACAAAGTTTTACAAGAAGCCATGGCAAAATAGTAAAAGAGCACTTTTCTAAAAAAGAAAAGTGCTCTTTTTTTAATCCACTGTAGGCATAAATAATGCTGGCATATTATTTATCGTATCTGTTACTTTTTGTTCTGTTTCCATTGCTTTATTATGAATGCGTTCTGCTTCGCCTAATTCCTTGTAATCACTCTTATAAATTCCATCAGCATATTTTTTCCATGCCTGAATACTGTAAGAGGCACTTTCTAAGCGTAATTCATGCAAATGACGCGCACCAAGTGGAATTTGATTGTTTTGCAAATAATTATACCAATCTTGATAAGCCGGTATGATTTTATTTTCAATATACGATTTAAGCAAAGCGCGTTGACTTTCTGAAGGATTGTTTTTCAGTCCTTCTGCTAAGATGACAAATTCACTTTGCAATTGACCAAAACGAGCATTACTTCTATCTAAATCAGCTTTTGTCGCAGACAAATAACTTGTGATATCATCGTGATACAATTTAGAAATCGTATTTAAATATTCTTGGTAATTATCAACACCCGTCACTTTCCAAACATTATCTTCATCTTTAGTCAAAGTAACCTTTAAATCAAAATCAGTTTCAGTGTATTTATCCATAACAGCTAAGACAACAGCAACATGCGTATCGTCTATTTGCTCCATTGATTTAACTTCTTTAAAATTGATATTAAACAACAATGAGCGATTAATAAGTTCCGCATAATCTATGCCGAGCTGACGTCCTTTAAGCATAGAATTATAATTGTATCGCTGCCAATTGCCCGTTTGAATGTATTTGTTAATACTCTGTATCGTTCCATCTGTGATAATCGGCTCTATTATTTCATAAAAAGTCTGATACACATTTCGCTCTTGTTCTGTGTAAATAGTATCATGGGCGAAGATATCATCACATAATACTTTATAATTAGGCGAAAGGACGGATTTTAAATCCACATATTTATGAATTTCCTCTACATCTCTTTCGTCAAAAGCTGTCTGTAGCCTTTTTAAAGTATACTCTGGACTATGCGTATGATTATAATATGCATAATATCCAGCACCAATCAAAGCAGCGATTAAAACGATAATAATAAAAAAACAGCCTATTTTATTTTCTCTATAACGAGCTTGTCGTCTTTTTGCTATAGTTTGTTCCCATTTATCATCATTCATTGTAAAAATCTCCATCAATTTATTTTGTCATATCAAATTATACAACATAGCTAAAATTTTTTTCAAACAATCTAAATAAAATTTTTGTAAACTTTACAAAAAACTATTGACAATATATTTTTAATGTGTAATAATATGAGAAAATCAATCAGAAAATTTAATACTTGCCTTATGAAACCTATGAGGTGGAGATAAAAATATGAAATGCACTTACAGAGAGTAGGGGAGCTGAGAGCCTATAGTACGCAGCATATTAAATGGACCACTGAGGGTGCGGTCAAAAGATTTTTAATCTGAGTATTCCGCAACGCAACACAAGCGTTAACTGTGAGGGATATGTTAGTATCCTGCAAAGAGGGACAGATTGTCCAAACAAGGTGGTACCGCGAGTTTATAAAGTATCATAGCTTCTGCTATGCGAGATATTTATACCCGTCCTTGACTTATTATTTTAGTCATAGGGCGGGTATTTTATTTTCAAAAAGGAGAACGACCATGATAAAACCTAGTCTTATTGAATTAGAAAGAATATCTGATAAATATGATATAGTACCTGTTTGCAAAGAAATTTTTTCCGATATACGCACACCTATAAATGTGTTAAGAGCTTTAAAACACATAAGTTCAACAACGTATCTTCTTGAAAGTGCAGAAACGAATGAAAAATGGGGTAGATATTCTTTCTTAGGATTTAATCCTTCACTGGAAATATTTTGCAAAAATCATCAAATGACTATTAAAGGAGCTATGACATCTACTTTTACCACGGATAACCCTACTAAAGAAATTCGTAAAATTCTTCAACAATACAAAAGTCCTAGATTCGATTTCTTACCAACCTTCACTGGTGGCTTAGTTGGTTACTTTGCCTATGAATATATTCGCTACAGTGAACCAAAGCTCGATTTTAAAGATGTAGAAGACATTCCTTTTAACGATGTAGACTTAATGTTATTTGATAAAGTAATTGCCTTTGACCATTATAAAAAGAAAATAATATTAATTGTCAATATTAAGACAAATGATTTAGAAAAAAATTACAATAAAGCAATACGCGAACTAAATGAATTAGCTGATTTAGTGGCTAAAGGTCAACAAGCTCCAATCACTGAAGGAAAGCTCTTATCTGAATTTAAATCAGAATTCACACCAGAAGAATATGAAGATGTCGTGCGTAAAACTCAAGCTTATATCAAAGAAGGCGATATTTTCCAAGCTGTTCCTTCCAATCGAAAACAAGCAGATTTTTCTGGAAGCCTTTTAAACGCTTATAGAGTACTTCGCACTACTAATCCTTCACCGTATATGTTTTATTTAAGCGGCAAAGATATTGAACTGACAGGTGCCTCACCTGAAACACTCGTAAAATTACAAAATGGCTTGCTTGAGACATTCCCTATCGCTGGCACAATGCCACGCGGTAAAAATGAACTTGAAGATAAAGCCTTTGAAGATATATTAATTCACGATGATAAAGAATTAGCTGAACACAATATGCTTGTAGATTTAGGCAGAAATGACTTAGGCAAAATCAGCGAATTCAATTCCGTTAAAGTGACTAGTTTTCATAAAATAGAAAGATTTTCTCATGTAATGCATATAACTTCAACAGTACAAGGAAAAATACGACCTGAATTTGATGCTCTCGATGCTATAAATGCGGCACTCCCTGCTGGAACATTATCCGGTGCGCCAAAAATACGTGCTATTGAAATTTTACATGAACTCGAAAAAAGTCCACGTGGTATCTACGGCGGAGCAATCGGCTATCTCGATTTTTCAGGTAATATGGACGTGTGTATCGGCATTCGCATGGCAGTGGCTAAACAAGGAAAAGTCTTTGTTCGCTCTGGTGGCGGTGTAGTAAAAGACTCCATTCCGCAAAACGAATATCAAGAAACGGTAAATAAAGCTCAATCGATGATTGAAGCAATAAAAAAAGCTCAGGAGGTAAATGATTATGATATTGCTGATTGATAATTACGATAGTTTTTCATACAACTTATATCAGCTCATCGGTTCTATAAATCAAGATATCAAAGTAATTCGCAACGATGAACTTAGTATAAATCAAATTGAACAACTAAATCCAAGTCATATAATCATATCTCCAGGACCTGGCAGACCTAAAGACGCTGGAATTTGTGAAACTGCTATCGATTATTTCAAAGATAAAATTCCCATTCTCGGCATCTGCCTCGGTCATCAAGCCATAGCAGAAACATTTGGCGCAACCATAACATATGCTAAAGAAATCATGCATGGCAAGAAAAGCACGATAAATATAATTGACGAAACACCGTTATTTACGGGATTAGATAAAAATTTTTCAGCTGCAAGATATCACTCCTTAGCTGTTTCACGTGAAACACTTTCTAATGATTTAAAGATTACAGCACAAACAGCTGATGAGGAAATCATGGCTATTGAACATAAAACTTATCCAGTTTATGGATTACAATTTCACCCGGAATCCATTTTAACTAAACAGGGCGATATAATCATTAAAAATTTTTTAGCAATAGGCGGTGGAAATAATGATTAAAGAAGCAATTTACGATGTTATAAACGGCAAAAATTTAGATTTCTCAACAGCTAAACAGGCAATGCAAGAAATCATGGAAGGCAAAGCAACCAATGCACAGATTGGCGGTTTTTTAACAGCACTTCGCTTAAAAGGTGAAACAATCGATGAAATAACAGCATTTGCCCAAGCTATGCAAGAAAAATGCTCTACAGTAAAACATAGCCAAGATGTATTTGAAATCGTTGGCACTGGCGGAGATGAAGCCAATACCTTTAATATTTCCACAACTGCTGGATTTGTAATCGCTTCTGCTGATGTACAAGTAGCAAAACATGGTAACCGCAGTGTATCGAGTAAATGCGGCGCTGCCGATTGTCTCGAAGCTCTCGGAACAAATTTAAATTTAAACGCCAGCCAAAATACACAAATGCTAAATAAAACAGGCATGTGCTTTATGTTTGCTCCACTTTATCATGCTTCTATGAAATACGCCGCTCCTGTAAGACGCGAACTCGGTGTTCGCACAGTATTTAATATCTTAGGCCCTTTAGGCAACCCTGCTGGAGCTACCATGCAGTTAATGGGTGTATATTCTGAAGAACTCGTTGAGCCACTAGCTCAAGTACTCGCTAATTTAGGCATAAAACGCGGTGCTGTAGTCTTCGGATACGATGGACTCGATGAAATCACCGCTTGCAATAAAACACTCGTCTGTGAAATAAACAATGGAAAATTAGAAGTTTACACATTAGACCCTAAAGATTACGGCATGGATTATGCAAAATCAGAAGAACTTGTCGGCGGTGATAAATTTATCAATGCTCAAATCACAAGAAACATTCTATTAGGAGAAAAAGGAGCTAAACGAAACGCTGTTCTCTTAAATGCTGGCATGAGCCTTCACCTCGCTAAACCTGATTTATCCATTGCTGATGGCATAAAATTAGCCCAAAATCTCATAGATTCTGGCAAAGCTTATAAGCAAATGGAACAGTTCATAAAATATTCAAATGAGGTAGCCTAAATGATTTTAGATAAATTAGTACAAGCAACTCAAAAACGTCTTATAAAGCAAAAACAGCAAAAATCCCTTGAAGATGTAAAACGAGAAGCACTCACTTTACCTATAGATAAAAACTTTCCGTTTGAACAAGCGTTATCACAGCAAGATATAAATTTTATCTGTGAAGTGAAAAAAGCTTCTCCATCTAAAGGTATAATCGCTCCTGATTTTCCTTATCTTGAAATAGCAAAAGAATATGAACAAGCTGGCGCAAGTGCTATTTCCGTATTGACTGAACCTGATTATTTTCTCGGTTCAGATACATATTTAAAAGAAATAGCTAAAAACGTTAATATTCCTGTATTGCGCAAGGATTTTACCATAGATGAATATCAAATATATGAAGCTAAAATTTTAGGTGCTTCTGCTATCTTATTAATCTGCGCTATCTTATCTGAAGAAAAATTAAAATACTTTTTGCAAATCGCCGATAGTTTAGGATTATCTTGTCTAGTGGAAGCTCACGATGAAGCTGAAATACAAAAGGCATTAAATGTCAATGCTAGAATAATCGGTGTAAACAATCGCAATCTTAAAGATTTCTCTGTAGATGTTCGCAATAGTTTAAAATTGCGCCATCTCGTACCAGAAAATATAATTTTCGTATCAGAAAGCGGTTTAAAAACAGCTGAAGATATAGAGCTTTTAAGACAAAATCATGTACAAGCAGCCTTGATAGGAGAAACATTCATGCGTGCTTTGGATAAAACGGCTGAACTGAGCAAATTATACGGAAAAATGCCTTCTGTACAAACAAAAATCTGTGGCATAACTCGCCTTGAAGATATCTCTATAATAAATGAAGTTAAGCCCGATTATATAGGCTTTATATTCACCAAATTAAGCCATCGTTATATATCAGAAGATACGGCTACAAAGCTTGTAAAAAATCTCAATCCACAAATAAAAAAAGTCGGCGTATTTGTCGATGAACAGCCTGAAATAATTGAAAAACTCGCTAGTAAATTATCGCTTGATGTAGTGCAATTACATGGCAATGAAGATGAAGAGATGATACGCACCATAAAGCAACAAACTGATGTTCAAGTTTGGAAAGCTGTACGAGTAAAAAGCCTCGCTGATATCGAAAAATGGCAAAATAGCTCAGCCGATATGCTCTTATTTGATACTTATACTGAAAACACTATCGGCGGAACAGGCAAAACTTTCAATTGGCAATTATTAAAAAATGTAAAACGCAAATTCATCTTAGCTGGTGGATTAAATATAAAAAATATCGCTAGAGCCATTCGCACCTGCAAACCGTATGCAGTCGACATAAGCAGTGGCGTTGAAACAAATCATTTAAAAGATGAACGGAAAATAAAACAATTAATGTCTACGATTAGAAAGGTGATAACCATGACTATAGATACAAAACATAAAAAAGGAAGATTTGGCATTCACGGCGGACAGTACATGCCAGAAACTTTAATGAATGCCGTTATTGAATTAGAAGAAGCTTATAATAAATATAAAAACGACCCTGATTTTATCCGTGAATTAGAAGATTTACAGATAAATTATACAGGCAGACCTTCGCTCTTATACTATGCTGAAAAGATGTCCAAAGATTTGGGCGGAGCTAAAATTTATTTAAAACGAGAAGACTTAAATCATACAGGTTCACATAAACTAAACAATGTTTTAGGACAGATATTATTAGCAAAACGCATGGGTAAAACGCGTGTAATCGCTGAAACTGGTGCTGGTCAACACGGCGTTGCTACAGCTACAGCAGCCGCATTGATGGGCATGGAATGTGAAATCTTCATGGGCAAAGAAGATACTGAACGCCAGGCATTAAACGTATACCGCATGGAATTACTCGGAGCTAAAGTACACGCAGTAACTAGTGGTACACAAACTTTAAAAGATGCCGTAAACGAAGCGCTCCGCGAATGGACTCGTCGCATTGATGATACACATTATGTATTAGGCTCTGTCATGGGACCACACCCATTCCCAACAATCGTCAGAGATTTTCAATCTGTAATCAGCCGTGAAGCTAGACAGCAAATACTCGAAAAAGAAGGTCGTTTGCCAAGTGTAGTAATGGCATGTGTCGGCGGTGGCAGCAATGCCATGGGCATGTTCTATAATTTCATCAATGATAAAGATGTAAAATTAATCGGTTGTGAAGCAGCAGGCAAAGGCATTGATACAGACCAACACGCTGCAACAATAGCTAAAGGCACAGAAGGTATATTCCATGGAATGAAATCGTATTTCTGCCAAGATAAATACGGTCAAATCGCTCCTGTATATTCCATTTCTGCTGGGCTTGATTATCCAGGTATTGGGCCAGAACACGCCTATCTTCACGATATCGGCAGAGCTCAATATGTGCCAATAACAGATGATGAAGCGGTTAATGCTTTTGAATACTTATCCCGCACTGAAGGCATTATTCCAGCAATTGAAAGTGCTCATGCCGTAGCGCACGCTATGAAAATAGCGCCACAAATGAATAAAGATGATATCATCATCATCTGTTTATCCGGTAGAGGAGATAAAGACGTAGCCGCTATGGCAAGATATAGAGGAGTGAAAATTCATGATTAAGATAAAAGACGCATTTAAAAACCATAAAGCTTTTATTCCATTCATTGTAGCAGGAGACCCCGATTTAGAGCATACCGAAAAATTTATAGTAGAAATGGCAAAAGCAGGTGCTGATTTAGTAGAAATAGGCGTGCCTTTTTCTGACCCAGTAGCTGAAGGTACTGTTATTCAAGCAGCTAGTAAAACAGCATTAAACGCTGGCACAACTACAGATAAAATATTCGATATGGCTAAAAAAACTAGAACGCAAGTTGACATTCCACTCGTATTGATGACATATGTAAATCCGATTTTCGTATATGGCAAAGAAAAATTTTTCGCAAAATGCAAAGAATGCGGTATTTGTGGTGTAATCGTTCCTGATTTACCATACGAAGAAAAAGATGAAATTCTAAATGAAGCCAATGCTTGTGATGTCGAAGTTGTTTCTTTAATTGCACCAACTTCTGAAAATCGCATTGGCATGATAGCCAGCGAAGCACAAGGCTTTGTTTACTGTGTATCATCACTCGGGGTAACAGGCGTTCGCAGTGAAATAAAAACTGATGTAAAAAGCATTGTTGATATCATTCGTCGATATACAGATATTCCAGTAGCTGTTGGTTTTGGCATAGCAACACCTGAACAAGCATATGATATGGCAAAAATCTCTGATGGCGCAATTGTAGGCAGTGCTATCGTCCGCATTGTTGATAAATATGGTAAAAATGCTGCACCGTATTTATTTGATTATGTAAAATCCATGAAAGAAGCTATCTCAAAAACATAAAATATCTAATAACAAATATATTAGATGTTATTATAATAAATTTTAATAATAAATGAAGTACACTTCTCCAAATAGCTGTTTTAGATTTAAATACGGGATGTATATCATTTTTATAATGAGTTATTTATAAATAAATAGGAGATATATCTAGTGTATTTATAATTTTAGCTATATGGGAATTTTGTTTTAATTTTATTTAAGTATTTAGTTAAAAAAACAACACCTCAAAAGATTGTTTTTTATCTAACTTTTGAGGTGTTGTTCAAGTAGTTTTTTATTTTATTTGATAAAATGTTTTCTAGAATGGATAAATACTTTCTATTGCTTTATATGAAAATGTTTTTAATTTATTTAATGTAACTTTAGGGTCTTTAAAATACGTACATGTTGTGTAAACAGTACTATTTTTATAATAATGAGTTCTGACTTCTTTATTTCCATAATCATCAATCAATATATATATAATTCCGTTTTTAATAGGTATTTTTTCAATATAGATTATATTATTGTATTTGTTTTTTAGATTGTTTTCCCATTGGTTAAGAAAATTATCTGAATTAATATTATAGGGAACACAATGTAATTCATGAATATTTATAACTTCATTATTGCTAGAAGATGAAAAATAGGTAGATGAATTGGGTGTTGTTATATATATTATAGAATAACCTACATAGTTTATTTGTGTTGTTTGTGGGGATATATCCCAAAATATTGTGAAATTAGGTGTTGTTATTTTTGTACTAGCAAAAGATGTTGGAATGTAAATAAATATAGTACCGATTATAATAAAAATAATTAGAAATTTTTTCATAATAATCACCTTTAGTATTTAAACTTTATAATAATTATCTTTATATGGTTTGTAATTAAATTTACAATAAAAAAAGGTATTAAAGAATAAAGATAATTTGTGTTATATTATATTTTGAAATATGAATTAAATAATTTAAATGCAGTATATTATTTTTACTGAAATATCGTATGTGTTGAAAAATATATTACAGTATGGAAAAGGAAAAAATAACTCTTAATTGAATTAAATTTAAATAAATTATATAAGAATAAGTATGTGACAATATCCATTGAATTAACATAGATAAGTAATGACAAAATGGAAATTTTAATGAAATCTATAATAAAGTTATTGACAAAAAATAATGAATATGATTAAAAAAAATCAATATAAAAAGGGATATATCCAAAGATATATCCCTTTTTTGACATGAAAAAAATATATAAATAATTTTTTAGAGGCACAATCTTATATCAAAAGGGAGTTTTTATTTTAAACAGCATTATAACCGAGTTCTAATGCCTGCATATTTTTATCAACTGTATGTGGTGGTACGCGATGTGCCACAGATTGTTTTACTGTTTCAAGTGAAACAATACCTGAAAGTTTTACCATAATACCAAGTGCTACTATATTAGCAAATAATAATTTGCCAAGTTTTTCTGAAGCCATTTTAGTGATTGGCACTTTAATGATATGCGGAAAATCTGGCGCATCTAGTACGAGGTCTTCATCAATGATTAATAAACCATTGTCTTTATCTAAATCGCTATAATATTTATCAGCTGCTTTTTGTGTCATTGCAAGTACGATATCTGGTTTTATAACTTTTGGATGGTAAATAGGATTATCAGAAATGATTACTTCTGCTTTAGAAGCACCACCACGTGCTTCTGGTCCATAAGACTGAGATTGAACAGCCTGTTTACCTTCGCTTACAGCAGCTTCAGCAAAAATAATAGCTGCTGTGATAACGCCTTGACCACCAGAACCGGATAAACGGAGTTGTTTCATCATTTTTCAACACCTCCAGCAATTTCAATAACTTTATCATAAGCATGGTCATAATCAATAAATTGATGTTGATGTAATAAACCAATTGGGAATTTGCCTGCTTTTTTATCATCAGCTAATTTATCAAAAGCTGGTTTCATAACTGCATTATCACGCATCCACATCATCATCTGTGCTGGGTCTGCCATTTTATTTTTACGACCGAAAGCTGTTGGGCACTGTACAATAGCTTCAATCAAAGAGAAGCCTTTATTCTCAATACCGCCCGCTATCATATTAATCAAATGTGGTACATGATAAGCTGTACTTCTTGCCACATATGTAGCACCTGCTGCTGCTGCTAAACTGCATGGGTCGAATGGATTATCAACACAGCCATATGGAGCAGTTGTCGCTTTTTTATCAAGCGGAGTAGTAGGTGATGCCTGTCCACCTGTCATACCATAAATATTGTTATTGAATAATACGACAGTTAAATCAACATTACGTCTTGCACCATGAATGAAATGATTGCCACCGATAGCCATGCAATCACCATCACCTGTTATTACAATTACATTGAGTTCTGGTCTAGCAAGTTTTATACCTGTTGCAAATGGAATAGCTCTACCATGAGCTGTATGAAGTGTATCAAAATCCATATAACCAGAAGCACGAGAAGAGCAACCTATACCAGATACGATTATTGTTTTATCTGGGTCAAGATTTTTCTTAACGATAGCTTCTACAATCGCTTTCATTACAATACCATTACCGCAACCAGGGCACCATAAATGCGGAAGGCGGTTCTGACGAAAATGCTGTTCATAAATTCTAGGTTTCATTAATTATTGCCTCCTTCGCACATTTTAATAATAGCTGTTTCAATTTCAGCTGGAGTGAAAATCTGTGTATCGTATTTACCTAAAAATTCTACTTTGCATTTGCCTTCACTTGCACGCTGTACTTCGTGTACAAGCTGACCATAATTAAGTTCTGGAACTAAAATAGCATCTACTTTATCTGCCAAATTTGCAATGACTTTATCAGCAAATGGCCAAATTGTTATAAGGCGTACCATACCGACTTTATAACCTTTTTTACGAGCATCGAGCATGGCTTCATATGCTGTACGAGCTGTACCGCCATAGCTTACAATTGCATACTGTGCATCTTCCATATTATATGCTTCATAATGGCAAATTTCATCACGCGCAATATCTATTTTCTTATGCAATCTATCAATAACTTCTTTTGTAACGATTGGGCTGCCTGATGGGAAGCCTGTTTCATCGTGAATAAGACCAGTTACATGGATATGATATCCTTTACCAAAATCAGCAATATTTGGCACTAAATCAGTATCAGGAGCATATGCTTTATATTCTGGTGATGGAGTAGTCTTTGGCTGACGACGCGGATAAATTTCTATACCGTCCTTTTCAGGAACATCTATGTTTTCACGCAAATGACCTACAATTTCATCCATCAATAAAATAACTGGAGTACGGAAACGTTCTGCATAATTAACCGCCATAACAGTAACATCAAAAGTTTCACGCACGCTCCATGGAGAAAGCGCAATAATGGAATGGTCACCATGTGTTCCCCAACGTGCTTGCATGATATCGCCCTGTGCTGGAGATGTTGGCTGGCCAGTAGAAGGACCAACACGCTGTACATTGGCAATAACTACTGGAATTTCAGCAGCACAAGCATAACCGATTAATTCCTGTTTTAAAGAAAAACCTGGTCCTGAAGTTGCTGTCAATACTTTATCACCAGCAAGAGAAGCACCTAAAACTGCACCCATACTAGCGATTTCATCTTCCATTTGAACGAATTTACCGCCCATTTTAGGCAATAATTTAGCCATTGTTTCAGCAATTTCTGTAGACGGTGTAATCGGATAACCTGCAAAAAAGCGCACACCAGCCGCCAAAGCACCATAACTGCACGCTTCGTTGCCTTGCATTAATTTAATCATTAAGCTTCCTCCTTATCTACAAAAATAGCATAATCTGGGCAACGCAATTCACATTGTCCACAACCTATACAAGCATCAGCGTTAACAATCTGACAATGATTTAATACATCTAATTGCAAAACTTTTTTTGGACAAAAAGCTACGCAAATACCGCAACCTTTGCACCTCTGTGTTTTCAAATAAATAATATTTTTCAAAATGTCACTTCCAAACTCTCAAATATATACATAAAATTGACATAAATATTAATAGCAATAAATTCACTATATACTACATTCAATATCAATCATGACTTCTATTATATAACAAAAAAGTGTAAAAGTGTAAATGTATACAATATATCTTTTAGAACAAATTCTACTAATAAAATATGAAAATATCTTGACTATTGTTAAAAATAGTATATAATATTAATTAATAATTATTACTTTTTAGTCAGGTTTAAAAAGTAGATTAGAAAGGAAGCGATTTAAATGGAATTAAAAGGTAGCAAAACAGAACAAAATTTATGGGCGGCATTTGCTGGCGAATCTCAAGCACGTAACAAATATACTTTCTTTGCATCTAAGGCAAAAAAAGACGGTTATGTACAGATTGCCAAAATCTTTGAAGAAACTGCTGCTAATGAAAAAGAACATGCTAAAATTTGGTTTAAATTAGTAGATAATATCGGTACTACTGAAGAAAACTTAAAAGCTGCAGCTGCTGGTGAGCACGAAGAATGGACTTCTATGTACCCTGAATTTGCTAAAGTTGCTCGTGAAGAAGGTTTTACTCGCATAGCTAATCTCTTTGAAATGGTTGCAAAAATCGAAAAAGAACATGATGAACGATATAATATCTTATTAGCAAATATTCAAGAAGATAAAGTATTTAAACGCAATGAAAAAATGATTTGGATGTGCTCTAATTGTGGTCATGTATATGAAGGAACTCAGGCTCCTGAAATTTGCCCTGTATGTGCTCATCCAAAAGCATATTTTGAAATTAAAGCTAACAATTATTAATTTCTCCTAAATAAAAAATCCTTGTGCCTAATAGGCACAAGGATTTTTTTAATTCATAAAATACAAACCAGCATTATATATGAACAATATTAAAATTATCGCCATAAAGAATACTTGTCCTCTAAACAGCCATTTACTAACATTTTCTGACAAATTAGCATGTCTACTAACATACATAATAATTAAAACTATTTCCAGTAAGAAATATGTAGCAAAATTAGTTGGAGACTCTAATAACATCTGCCAACTAGTAGCAAGTAAGAAGAAATTCAGTGCAATTAAAATAATCAGCCAAATATCTTTTCCGTATTTCTTCTTTTCCTGTGGCTGTTGTTCTTCTTTGGCTTTATGGATTTTGTTGCTAATGCGTTTACTCATTCTAGCCATTTGAAAACCCCATCCTTAATTCATAATACCTAAAGTATATCAAATATATTTTATAGTCACAAGTTAACACTGAAACAAAATTTTTGAACACTTGTAATTATTTTTTATCAAACTAATTGATACTTTTTTACAGTTTTGCTAATATTAATAATATAAATAGATAATTATTGTACAAACTTTACAGAATTGAGGTTATTTTAAATTATGATTAGAGAACACCGCAATCGCGAAAAATTGATAAATTACTATAAAACCTTTACAACAAAAGGCACTATCGACCCTAATGTCCATCCATGGATTGCTAATTCTTGGCAACAATCCAAAGCACATCAAGTAAACCCTAAAAAAATCTCTTCAAATGTCCATTTATCATCAAATGAATTATCTCAATTACAAAATAAACACGCTGATGCTATAAACTACTTAGACCATTTTATTGACAGTATTATCGACTTTATTCATGAATACGATTTATGCTTAACATTTATGACTTCTGATTGTATTGTTTTAAAAAAATATGCTAATATTTCTTCCCGTTTTATCGATAAATTAGAAGGTGCTTCTTTAGGTGTAGAAAATGTCGGTACACTCAGTTGTAATATCGTAAAAGAAACAAAATCTCCATTTTGGATTTTTGGACCTGAAATGTGGTTCGAAGAATTCCATGATGTTAATTCTGGTTCTGTTCCTGTAATTGTCAATGATGAATTGACTTATATCGTATCACTGACAGCCTTGCAACATGAAAAAATATCACAAGATGTTGTTTTAGCTTTATTATTCACACTTAAAACAGCTTTGGAATTAAATATCAAACAATCTTTAAATATCAAAGCTCAAAAAGCGATTTTAGACGCTGCACCATTTGCCGTTTACCATATTATGCCAGAAGATAAAATCGTCTATACTAATCGCATGGGTAAAGAACGTTTATCCGTAATCAATGCTATTGATGAAAATAATGTAACAGCACATTTAAAAGACGTTGTTTTAAACTATACACATACACCTATTTATGATGGTTTTCAAGGAATTTCCTGTTATAACCGCGAAACAACATGGATTACAAATAATAAAACGTATGAAGATATAACAACAGTTGTACCATTAAAAAATTCTGAAGACGATGAAGAAGTACAAAGCGTTGTTACTGTTTCTATGCCAATTGAAGACTTGCGCACTCTTGTAGCACATGCTTCTGGTTATACAGCAAAATACAGCTTAAGTTCCATGGTAGGCGACAGCAAGACATTTATACAGATGAAAGAACGTGCTTATCGCGTAGCTCGCAATAAAAACCACATATTAATTCAAGGTGAAGCTGGTGTCGGTAAACAACGCTTGGCACATGGCATTCATATGGCAAGCATGCGCATGGCTGGTCCACTCATTTCTATAAATTGCGGTGATTTTACACCAGAACTTTTAGAACAAGATTTATTCGGTGCCGCAACTGAACCAGAAGTAAGTCATCCAGGAAAATTGGAACTTGCTAGCAAGGGAACATTATTCATAGATGAAATAGAAAAAATCCCTAATAATATCGCTAAAATGCTAGCACAAGCATTATCTGAAAAGAAAACTCATCGCATTGGTGAAAGCCTTGAACGCAGTATTGATGTTCGTATCATCGCCGCAACTGATAGCAATTTACGTCGCTTGACAGAAAAAGGCCAATTCAATGAAAAACTCTTTAATATAATTTCCCGTAGCATTATAAGAGTGCCATCGCTTCGTTCTCGCCGTGATGATATACCAAAACTCTCCATAAACATCATTGAAGAATTATCTCGTCAACATCAAATGGAAGCTAAAAAACTTTTACCTGAAACAATTGAATTACTTCGCAATTACGATTGGCCAGGTAATATTAAACAACTTCAAAGTGTATTGGAATACTCCTTCTTCAATACAGCTGGTACTAATATTTTACCTGCTGATATTAATCTCATGGGTAATGTTAAACCAGATAATAAATGGAAAACAGATAAAGAAATCTTCCTTAAAGCTTGGAAAGCTGCTGGTGGTAATGTAAGTCGTCTTTCTAATTTACTCAGTGTAAGTCGCGTAACATTATATCGTTATATTAAAAAATACGGTTTAGAAAAATAAAAATGAATATAAAAATAAAGACTGTCGCAGTATGCGACAGTCTTTATTTTTTAATAAGCGGCATCTCGTCCGTTTTCAGCTTTTATCGGTTTTACATCATTATGTCCTGTACCTGTATGATAAGGGCTATTTTCATTTACAACTGGTTCATGAAGAGTGATATTGCGTTTTTGTAAAACATCTTTTAATATCCATGCTCTATCTGAAATAATACCATCTACACCCATATCTAATAATTCATTCATATCTTTTTCGTCATTTACAGTCCATGGTACAATTTTTATGCCTAAAGAATGTGCTTCATCTACCATTTCCTTTGTCACATCCATATAATATGGAGATACAATATCTACACCTATAGCATGTGCTGCTTTTACTGGGTCATTATCATAGTCTTTTATATCTAAACCACCAAGCCATGGAGATTTTTGATTTCCATAACTTTCCCAAGAAGAAGAAGCTTGCCATAATGCACTTGTAGATATATTAGGATTTAATTTTTTCATTTCAATAAGTGTTCTCCAATCAAAAGACTGTAATACCACTCTATCTTCCATGCCATATTTTTTCACTGTATCATTAAATACTTCTACAAATTTCTTAGGGTCAGCATTATTTTTATATTCCATTGTATTAGGGTCTGGATAAGATTTAGTTTCTATATTTAAAACAATTTTTTTATCACCATACGATTGAATGAGTTGCATTACTTCATCTAATGTTGGTAATTGAGCATCATGCATAATTTGTGTTCTACCGTGAAGGTCATAATATTCACCAATTTCAGGGTTCATTACACCTACATCAAACTGTTTTAATTGGTCAACTGTCATAGTACGAATATCGTATTTATTTTTAGGAACATAATTTCCATCTTTATCGCGTGTAATATCTGGATTTAAAATAGGATTATGACTCATAACAATTTGCCCATCTTTTGTAAGTTGCATATCACATTCTATACTAGTTGCACCCATTTCCATAGCATAAGCATATGAATACAACGTATTTTCTGGTCTAGCATCACGACCACCACGGTGTGCTTCAAAATCAAATACATCATATTGAACTTTAGCTTCTGATATAGATGTGTCCATCATACCAACTCCAGAATATAAACTAAATGCTGCTAATCCTGCTGCTAATAATTTCTTTGTTGTTTTTTTCATGTCAAATTTAATCCTCTCTTTACTTTTATTTTACATATTTTTTATATTTTATAAAAAAATTTCAAATAATCCGATAATATTTTACATAAATTCAACAAATGATTTAATAAATAATTATTATTTTTATTTATTATACTACTAACAAAAATATAAAACAATATTTATTTTAAGCATAAATAAATTACATATTATACAAAAATAGGAAATTGATTATATATCAATTTCCTACAAAATATTTCAATCTTATAAAACAAATTTTTCTATTGCATAAGCAACTCCATCTTCATCACAATCTTTTGTGATAAATGATGCTTCTGCTTTTAAATCAGCAATGGCATTCTCCATAGCTACACTACAGCCAGCGTATTTTATCATAGATAAATCATTATCACCATCACCGATTGCCATAACTTCTTCTTGTTTTACACCTAAATAATCTGCTAATTTTTTCAGTCCTACAGCTTTAGTGATGCCCGGCGGAGTAACATCCATTGTAAAACCTGTATTTTGCTGTAATCCTATTTTACCATTAAATACTTCGGCAACATAATCGTAAATTTGCTGTATTTTTCCATTTATATCGCAGATAACAAGTTGAGTAACATTATTTATATAATTTTTATAATCATTGCCAACTTCTACGATATTTAATCCCTTAGTCGTCTTATATGCAGGAAACATTCTAGCATCTTTATATTTTACATAAATCACATCACCTATGTACCAACGAATATACCAATCATGTTCATAGCACGTTTCAATTAAAGATAAAATTGTTTCAGGCAGAAAATGTGCTTCAAATATAGTATTTTTACTATCAAGCGATTTAACAACACCGCCATTACAAGATACAACTGGACAATTCATGCCAAGATTTTTAGCAAAATAACTAGCTGAAGCTGGCATTCTACCAGTCGCAATTGTCACATGCACGCCATTTTGCATAGCTTTATAAATCGCTTTTTTATTTTTGGGCGAAACTAATTTTTGTCGATTAAGCAATGTATTATCCATATCTAAGGCAATCAATTTTATAGACATCAATATTTTCTCCTTTAAAGATATTATTTAACTTCATTAGACTTTTATAATATATCTAACATAAATTAAATTTTTAATATTATCTATATCGTTTCAAATATTCATATCATTGTCAAGTAAAACAAAAAGCCTTTTACTTTTATCATATTAACTCACAAATAGCAATATTTTATACAAATAAACTAAAAGCTAAAAATAATTGCGTTTTTTAATTGCTAAAAGAATAAATAAGGTATACAATAAAACTAGTTTGTCGTAGAGAAACAACTTTTCTCTCTCTAAATTTATAAGCGGTTACGTAAGTAACCGCTCTTTTTTTATTGCATAGATGGACCATTATCTGTGAAGTAAATCACACTGCCTGCTTTAAGCATCACAATACCACCATTTGGTAGTTGCCAGCTTAAATCTTTTTTAAGCACACCAGAGGTTACATAACCATCTTTAGAAAATGTCACATCATTTCCTTTTTTAAATTCAACAAAACCCGCTTTTTCATCGCCAATCAAGCCTTTTTGCCAACCATAAGGGCGCAAAAACGTATCATCATTTAATCTGCCTTTTCTCACAGAACCATCTGGATAAAAAGATAATTCATATTGGTCATTAAAAGTAACAAGCCCATATTTATCTTTTTGAATGCCGACCGTTACTTCTTCATCAATTGTACCTGATAAAACTGTGCCATCAGCTGCAAATGTAATCGGCTTATCGCCTTTATAGCGCACATGAGCATAAGTAGGCATCGGTATGGATACACTTGTAAATGGGTGGAAAATACGCGGATAAAAAATGCTATTATTGCTTTCTTCATAATAGTCATTTATCATATTGCGCCAGCCCGTTGGACGAAGTGCTATATCACGATTTAATGTACCGCTTATAACTTCGCCATTGCTGTTTAATTCGACAGTCGTACCCTTTTTAAACTTCAAATCTTCATTGATTGTGCTCCAGCCTTGCGGAACGAGAACTTTTGTCTTATCAAGTGTAATCGTCTTAGCCTGCGCAACTGCTGAAAATGCACAGATACCCGCTAAGCAAAAGCACATTGCCCATTTAAACATTTTCATAAAATCACCTCTTATAAATTAAATTCTTATATTTATATAAAAATAGCTCATCAGGGCATAAACCACGATGAGCTATTTATAATTTAAACTAAACTTATTCTGGTTTTTTAATTACTTCAATGCCACCCATATATGGACGAAGTACTTTTGGAATTACAACAGAACCATCTGCCTGCTGATAATTTTCTAATACAGCAGCTACTGTACGACCTACAGCAAGACCAGAACCATTTAATGTATGAACAAATTCAGGTTTTGCTCCTGGGCTACGGCGGAATTTAATATTAGCGCGACGTGCCTGGTAATCGCAAACATTGGAGCAAGAAGAAATTTCACGATACATATTCTGGCTAGGGAGCCATACTTCAATATCATAAGTCATAGCAGCAGTAAAGCCGATATCACCTGTGCAAAGTTTTACAACGTGATATGGGATTTCCAAAAGCTGTAATACTTCTTCAGCATTACGAGTCATTTTTTCTAACTCATCATAAGAAGTTTCTGGTTTAACGAATTTAATCATTTCAACTTTATTGAATTGATGCTGACGAATAAGTCCGCGTGTATCACGTCCAGCACTACCAGCTTCTGCTCTAAAGCAAGCAGTGTAAACGCTGTAGTATTCTGGTAATTTATCGCCATCTAAGATTTCATCGCGATGGAAATTAGTAGCTGGAACTTCACCAGTTGGAACTAAATAATAGTCCATGCCTTCCAATTTAAACATATCTTCGGAGAATTTAGGAAGCTGACCTGTGCCTGTCATGCTGTCTTTATTAGCGATAAATGGAGCAAGCATTTCTGTATAGCCCTGTTTATCTACGTGTAAATCCATCATGAAATTGATTAAAGCACGTTCAAGTCTTGCACCTAAACCTTTATAAAAAGTGAAGCGTGCACCAGTAACTTTTGCAGCTCTTTCTGGGTCTAAAATATCAAGGTCTGCCCCGATATCCCAATGAGCTTTTGGTTCAAAATCGAATTTGCGAGGAGTGCCCCAACGGCGAACTTCTGGATTGTCGCTGTCATCTTTACCAACTGGTACAGATTCATGGCACATATTAGGAATGCGAAGTAAGATATCATGTAATTCATCTTGTACTTCACGGAGTTGTTTATCTAATTGGCTAATTTTTTCACCAACTTGACGCATTTCTAAAATAACAGCATCAGCATTTTCTTTATTCTTTTTCATTTCGCTGATTTTTTTAGAAACAGCATTTTTCTGGCTTTTTAAGCTTTCTGTTTCAGCGATGATTTCACGACGCTGTTTTTCAAGTTCCATAAAACGGTCAAGGTTCATTGGATTATTGCGTTTTTTCAAGTTTTCCAATACGAGCTCTGGATTATCTCTGACGAATTTTATATCTAGCATTATTTCTACCTGCCTTTAAAAAATTTATAACAAAATGCTATTACTATGTAGCATTCTTAATTTTACAACATAATAGACAAAAATAAAAGTTTATCTTACTGTGCGTCAGTCTTATTTAATTCATCTATCAAGGATTGATTGCCATTTATCGGTTTTACATTGGCATATCTAAATAATTGCACGAAAATATCATGTGCTATTGGTGCTGCAATTTGACCACCGTAATAATTATCTGTACCCGGGTCATTGATGACTACAAGCACAGTGAATTGAGGATTTTCCACTGGACCAAAACCGCAGAATGAAGCGATATAATGACCTGGCATATAACCGCCATGTACCATATCAATTTTCTGTGCTGTACCAGTTTTACCAGCGATATTATAACCTTCTATAGAAGCCTTCGAGCCACCACCCGTTGATACTACCTGCTCAAGTACAGACTTTAATGTCTTATCTACATCAGAATCAATACAACGGCGCACTTCTTCTTTTTCCATCTGCTGATAAACTGAACCATCTGCATTGTAAATAGCTTTTACTATATGCGGTTTTAAGAGAACACCATCATTTGCAATCGCCGACATCGCTGTAACCATTTGAAGAGGTGTAACTGCAATACTCTGACCGATAGAAGAAGTAGCCACATCTGATGCTACCATATCTTTCGGGTCAAATAAAATGCCCGGTTCTTCGCCCGGAAGCTCAATGCCCGTCCTTTCACCAAAACCGAATTTGCGAGCATAATTCATCAAGCGTTCACCGCCCAATTTTAAACCGAGTTCAGCAAATCCCGTATTGATGGAATTTTTTACGACATCTAGGAATGTAACTGTGCCGAAGCTATCGCCAGTCCAGTTTTGAATAACTCTGCCAGAAACTTCAATTCTACCTGGGTCTACAAATATATCAGACGGAGAAACGATTTTTTCCTGAAAACCAGCAGCTGCTACAATGGATTTAAAAGTAGAGCCCGGTTCATATATATCGGATACAGCTTTATTTTTCCACGTTTCAGGACTGTATTTATAAAAATAGTTCGGGTCATATGATGGACGCGTTGCCATAGCCAAAATTTCCCCATTTTGCGGGTTCATTACTACAGCTGTTACAGATTGCGCACCATGCTCAACTAATGCTTTATCGAGTGCTTTTTCCACAATGAATTGATACTGTGCATTTATGGTAAGCTGGATATTTTTGCAATTAGCATCTACAGGTGAATTTATCATAAATACTGAATCTAAAATAGGACGAGCCAATGCATCAGTAAAAATAGAAGCCTCTTGGTCTTCACCCTTTATCATGCTATCAAACTGTTGCTCAATACCATCAAGCCCCTTATCATCAGTACCGACAAAACCAAGCACATTAGCAGCTAACATATCATTTGGATAATAGCGCTTACTTTCCTGACGAAAACCAAGACAAGCATTATACTCAGGTTTTTGCTTTATCAAGTTCTTCACAGCATTCGTCATCTCTGGTTCCATCTGTCTTTTGAGCCAAACGAAACCGCCACCACGCCCAATACGTTCCAAAATCTCTTCTTTAGTCATGCCGATAATCGGAGCTAAATCCGTTGCCACCTGTTCTGGATTTTCTGTATGATTTGGGTCAACGAAAAGCGAACTTACCATTGTACTTATAGCCATTTCTTTCATGTTGGCATCATAAATCGTACCGCGTGGCACATGCAAAACACTTTCCTCTTGTACCTGTCCTTTAAGCCTTGCCATCATCTGGTCACCTTCAACAAGTTGCACCCAGCCATAACGCCCAATCAGCACTAAAATCGCAATGATTACACCAAAGAACAGTTTTATTATATTGTTTTGTAATTTATTTTTATTTTTTTGTACTTTCAAGACAAAATATTACTCCTTAGTTCTCATCTTATTATTTTTTTATTATAGCAAAATTTTTTTGAAAATACATTTGCTATTTTATGGTAAAATACATATATATCATAATTAGAGGTGAATTATTGTGAAAATCATTCAAACAAATAATGCACCAGCTGCTGTTGGTCCATATTCTCAAGCTGTAGAAATCGACAATCTTGTATTTGCATCTGGTCAAATCGCACTCAATCCTGCAACAGGTGAAATGGCAGAAGGCATTGAAGCTCAAGCTCATCAAGCTTTAAAAAATGCACAAGCTGTAATTGAAGCTTCCGGAGCAAAATGGGAAAACGTAATTAAAACAACTGTTTTCATCACTAACATTGATGATTTCGGCAAAGTAAACGAAATTTATGCAACATATTTCAAACAGCCATATCCAGCTCGTTCTTGCGTAGAAGTAAGCAAATTACCAAAAGGCGCATTAATCGAAGTTGAAGTAATAGCTACAAAATAATAGCAAAAACAAAAGGTTGAATGTCCACTTTTAGACATTCAACCTTTTTCATTTCTCCATAAAATCTCATCCAGACCATCTATATTTTCCGTACCAGCTTCAATAGCTTTTTGATAATACTCTTCTTTATGCTTTAAAACTTCTAAATTTCTTTGCAAAGAACATATTTTTTTCTCTAACAAATCTTTTTGCTTCAATATGATATTATGCCTTTGCTCTAAAGTACAATCGCCCCTTTGGCATAAATCCATATATTCTTTGATTTCACGAATAGGCATTCCCGTATGCTTTAAGCAGATAAGCGTTCTCACTAAAGTAAAATCCTCATCTTTAAACACACGCCTGCCATTTATTCTTTCAACAAAAGGCAATAGCCCTTCTTTTTCATAATAGCGCAAAGTATATGCAGTCAAACCCAATTTTTTTGCAAATTCCGAAATAGTATATGTCATATTAACTAACCTCTTTTACCCAAACTAGTCAATATCAGACTACATCTTAAAGTGCACTATAAGTCAATACATATTATCAAATATTTGCATTGTTTTCTATCTGCATCAACAACGCTCTACAGCCTCTATCTATATCTACAAATGTTTCATCAAAATTGCCAGTATACCAAGGGTCTTTTACATCACGATTTTCACCAACAAAAGACATCATTTTATATACTTTATGCTCAGTATCTTCACCAATTATATACTTCAAATTATATAAATTGTTATTATCCATTACGATAATATAATCATACATATCATAATCAGCTTTTGTCATTTGAACTGCTTTTCTTTTTGTATAAGGTATGCCCTTTTCACGCAATTTTGCTTTTGTACCATAGTGAATATCACTGCCTATTTCCTCACGGCTAGTAGCTGATGAATTGATAATGAATTTATCCGCCAAACCCGCTCTACGCACTAAATCCTTCATCACAAATTCAGCCATTGTTGAACGGCAGATATTGCCATGGCATACAAACATTAGTTTTATCAAAATGCTTCATCTCCTTATAAATTTTTACTTCTTTTCTTATCGACTTTTGTCAACTCTTTCACTTTACTATAGTTTAATAAATTATACTTTTTCTATCCACTTCTTCATACTTTAATTAAATCTATTTTATCATTATAAACAATAATCTAAATACATGAATTGCACCTATAAATTTAATTTTTAATCTATACAATAAATTTAATAGGAATTATTCTACGTATTTGACTTTTATCAAAAGGTATATCTTCATTATCACTTAAATAATATAAATTTCTACTTTTATGATACAAATTTATCAAAACTATTTCACTTTCTGTCTTAGGCGGATTTCTTTTTAAATAATACTCTATTTTCTCTTCCATTTCACCTACTATATACTTTTTAAATAATTTCTCATCTATATAGTAAATATATTCTTTATCATTATTGACATTTTCTATTACTAAGTCTTTCAACAATCTATATACTGTATTATGTCCAACTATTTCCTTTAAATACATTTCATCATGTACATTATTTAATAAGATAAATACATTATTTTTACTATAATATTTATCATCATATAAATTTATTTTCTTTTCTATTATAGTTTTACATAAATTATCAAATATATTATTTATAATTAAAGCTTTAAAATTTACATCTAATATTTTTAATCCATCATAAGATATAACATTACTAATTAAACATTTTATATTATATATTATATTTAATTTTTTATAATCATTTTTCATTAAATCCACAATCTGATTAAACTTTTCTAATGTGCAATTTCTCAAATATATTATAATAAAGTCCCCTACTCTATTTCTTGAACTCCTACTAAAAGTATTCTTATCATCACTTAATTCTAAAATATTTTTATACAAAACTTTTACTATCAAAAATTCGTTACTACAATCATTTTTTTTAATATAACTAAAAAATTTATCAATCCACAAATATTCATCATTTTCATATTTTATGTTAATATCAATTATTTTTTGTCTAACAAAATCACATAGTAAATTTTCATCTTGTATATAATTTATACATTTTATAAAATCATTAACTTCTTTATTTATTTCCAAAAATCTATTTTCATTTTGTGAAAAATATATATCAAAATATTTACCACTATAAATACATTTATTTATTCTTATAAAATCATAATCTACATCATTATAGTTATTACTAATAATATCTTTGCCTGAAAAATACCTTTGCACAGCAATAAACATATCTGATAACAAATCTTTATATTCCTTGTTCTTATCTTTAATTAATTTATCAAATAACTCTTTAGCTTTTTTACTATCTTCTTTATCTATATCCATATGTTTTGTACTCACATCACAAAGTTTATCCGTAGTTATAAAATATTCCTTATTTTGATAAATATTATAATACATATCCCCATCAAAAAATTTTATTGTATTTAATGCAAATAACGTATACTTTGATAAATAATGTTGTGTAGCAAAAATTTCCGTTACTACTGTATTCAAAAATCTCTTTAGCTTTCTTAAATCATTTACTTCTGATACTATAAAATTTACAATTAATTCATATTTTTCTAGATTTCTTTCACCATAAAATATAAGCAATCTTTCTATACAAACTCTACATATATTCGACAATAATTCTTGTTGAATAGGTGGTACAGATATATTCTGTTGGATAATTTTCTCAATATAATGATAATCTATTTTCAATTTATCAGAAAAGACATCCTTTAATCTATCCTCATCATAAATAATTACATACGTTATTCGTTTTAAGTCAAAAACTTGCCCGATTAACTTAAACAAAAAAATTATATTATCTGCTTCTGCTCGTTCTAAATTATCAATGAATAATACAACTCTTTTTTGATTAAATTCCAAAAAATCATTAAGTTCATTTTTGATTTTTTCAACAGTATCAAAATTATAAAAAAAGTTATTTACAAAAGTATTGTCAAATCCTACCTTTTTAAATATTACATTAACTAATGATTTAAATATTTTTTCATGTTCAAGTGGATTACTTGCGATATTTGCTTCTACTAAAATAGATTTAAGTAATCCTATCATCATATTTTGAGGATTATCGTATATCCAAGGACTAAAATCACTTAATATAAGTTCTTTATCATTTATATTACTTTTTATTTTTTTCTTCACTATATTAACGGTTGTTGTTTTTCCAGAACCCCATGCTCCATTTATACCTATAACAAAACTGTTATTAGCTCTAGTATTTAGTATACTATTATAGATATGCTCAATTATTATATCTCTATGTAAAAAATCATAATCAACATCATTTTCATCTATTAATAAATATTTTACCTCATTGTTTATAATACTATTACTAATATCATTATTATATAAATCTTTTAAATCTATCAAATTACTACATTCATTTTCTCTTTTAAGTATAATATTTTGAAAAGCACTTTCCTTATCTCTTAATATTTTTAATGAAATACCCATTAAAATACATTCTAAACAAAATTTATATATTTCTTTCTCATACACGATAGTATAAACCATACTAAATAAACTTATAAAAAAACCTATTCCTGCCAATCTATCTATTATATTTATTGATTTTACTTTATATGCATCAATAAGTTTTAACTTTGAAAAACACATTACCACTATTAATAAAAATACTAAACCCGCAATAAAAAGTGTAAACATATTTATTAATTTACTTATCAAATTATATCTATTTACAAAAAAGATAGCTAAATATATTAAAATTGACCATATTATAACATTAACAAAAAAGTCCTTTTTCCATAAATCTCGTAAATAGTTCACTCACCAATCAATCCTTTCTTTGTAAAAATACCGCATAATAATATGCGGTATTTTTATTATTCTATCTTTAATTCTTCTATATCAGCTAAAAGCTTATCTAACTTTTCTACTATACGCTTTTGTTCTGCTAATGGTGGCAATGGCACTAATATTTTTTCTACAACACTTCCAGATACTTCTTTAAATGTTGTTCCTGTTCCTAATTTTTTTATTATATCTACCATACCTAATAAAACATAATACAAATAAAGTGATAAATTTAAAGAAAAAGGCACTACCGATTTAAATCCTTGATTAGTAGATACTTCTTCTTTTGCTATGGCAACATATCCAATTGGCGCTCTACTTGAAAAAAGAATACTACCTTTTGGCAATAATTGTGCTGAAGATTTTTCCAAACCTAATAAAGTTATATATTTTTTTCCATACGATATATATTTTCCTTTAACATTTTTCATATCCGCTGGAGTAATCCATGCTATTTTACCATTTTGCCAATACTCTAAATTTGTTGTTTTTGGTGTTCCTCCACCTATAATTTTTCCTATTTCACCTAATCTTACCCATTTCCAATTTTCAGGTATAGCAAATGGTATCTCTTCTTCTGTTATCTCTGGCAATGGTTTTTGTTTTTTTATCTTTTTTTCTTTGATTAAGCGTTCTTTTTCTTCTTTTATCGCCTTTAATAAATCTTCTACTTTATCATCTGTAGCTAATTGTTCCGTCAAATTTCCTTGTATAGCTGATTGTAATATAGATTTTTTTAACTTATCAGGGAAATTCTTTTGTAGTATAGATAATTTTTCTTCATTAGCTTTTAATTCATCTATATCAGCCAAAACATTATCAAGCTTTTCTACTATACGCTTTTGTTCTGCTAATGATGGCAAAGGTATTAATAAATTTTTTATTGTATTCAATGCCAGTTCTTTCTGTTTAGTTGAACCACTACACATATCTTCTATATTATCTTGAATATGTGGAGAAGATAAAAAATACTTTATATATATCTCACTTATTAAACGCGTACTACGCACAACTGTAACATGACTATCTGCTACTATAATAGGATATTTTGAATCTGTTTTAAATAAACATACCCTTCCAACTGTACCTAATCCTGTAGAGTTTATTAATATATCATGTTTCTTTAAATATCTTTCATCAGAATATTTTTCTAATACTTCTGGTGATAAATATTTTGCTGGCTCTAAAGTAAACCCACTCCACTGATTACACTTTTGAGATACAACAGGATATTTTTTTATATCTGAATATGTTGGTGATTTTCCTCTTTGTAAATATATACATATATTATCTAATCTTACCCATCTCCAATTTTTAGGTATTTCAAATGGTATTTCTTCTTCTGTTATTTCTGGCAATGGTTTTTGTTTTTTTATCTTTTTTTCTTTGATTAAGCGTTCCTTTTCTTCCTTTATAGCTTTTAATAAATCTTCTATCTTATCATCTGTAGCTAATTGCTCTGTCAATTTACCTTGTATAGCTGATTGTAATACTGATTTTCTTAATTTATTTGCTAGCATAATTTTACTCCTAAAATATTTTCTATTTCTTGGAGCTTCTTATCTATTTTGGAATTCAAAGTAGCTCTTTTTTCTTTATACTCTAAAATAGTTTCTTCTGGAGATAATACTTCCTCTTCAATCGTAGGATAACCGCATAAATCTATATCATAGTTGCGATTTACGATTTCTTCTAATGTATAAACTTTAGCCTTATAAGTATCAGTTTCTTCATCTTTAATATCGCATCTATCATTCCACCATTTTATACAATCAGCAAAATGTTCTAATTTCATTGGTTTTGTTTTAGAAAAATGTTTATATCCTTCTGGCATATCCAAACGATAAAAATAAGTTTCTTTCGTAGTTCCTGTATTATCAAAGAAGATAATATTTGTTGTAATAGATGTATATGGAGCAAACACAGAAGCAGGCAAGCGGACAATCGTATGCACATTAAATTCACTAAATAATTTTTTCTTAATAGCTACTTTAGCATTATCTAAACCAAACAAAAATCCATCTGGTATAATAACTGCTGCTCTGCCATTTTCCTTTAAGCGATACATAATTAAAGATATGAATAAATCTGCTGTTTCACTACTGCGCAAATCCGCTGGAAAATTATTTTTTATTGCATCTCCTTCAGCTCCACCATATGGTGGGTTCATCAAAATAACTTCAAATTTTTCATTATCTTTATATTCTCTTACATTACGTTCTAATGAATTAGCATTATAAATAGCAGGATTATCTATATCATGCACTAACATATTTGTTACACATAATAAATGCGGTAAAGGTTTCTTTTCTATACCATAAATAGCATTATTATATTCTGCTCTATCTTCTGTATTTTTCATGTTTTTTTCTAAATGATTTAATGTAGAAGTCAAAAATCCACCTGTTCCACAAGCAAAATCAGCTACAGTTTCGCCAAGCTTTGGATTTACCATTTCTACGATAAAATCAGTTACTGCCCTAGGTGTATAGAACTCCCCTGCATTTCCCGCACTTTGCAAGCTTTTTAAGATGGTTTCATAAATTTCACCAAAAGCGTGCAATTCTTTAATATTATCAAAATCTATTTTATTGATTTCATTGATTAATTGACGCAACAAGACACCATCTTTCATATATTGATTGGTGCTTGCAAATACATCTTTTAAAATTCTATGCTTAATAGGTGCATCAGCTGGCAATTTTATATTTTTTAGCTGTTTAAACAGTTTTTCATTAACAAATGTTAATAATTTATCTTCTGTTAACGATTTACCATCTACTTTATCTACTGCCCAATTTTCCCATTTACATTCTTCTGGCAATATGGATTTATAATTATCATCAAAAAGTTCCCATTCTTCTTCTTTTTTAGCATAAATCTTTAAAAATAATAACCATGTTAATTGTTCAATGCGCTGTGCATCACCATTTACACCACTATCACCACGCATTATATTTTGAATGTTTTTTACAAATGTTCCTAAACTCATATCTTAATTTATTTGCTCCTCTTATTGGTTATATACATTATTTCCTTGATTTGTGGATATTTCACTATCGTAAATTAAACTTGTTAATTCATCTACTGCTTTAAAATATTTTTCTTTACCGCCAAACATTTTTACAATTTTAGGCGCGCTTCCCCATTTAGCAAAATTTTTATTACGCAAAACTTGAAGATTTTGTATTTCTCTTATGCCTTCGTTCATGTATTGTTCCATCAAAGCATCTAATACTTCTCTACAAACAGGCGAATATTTAGCAAAATAATCTCTCTTTTTTACATTATTAATGCGTTCTTTTCTAGTCAAAGGTTTTTGGTCATATACGATATGCAGAATTAAATCGAACTCATCTATATCTTTTTTACCTGTAGCTTTATACAATTCGTCTATAGAAACATTATGTTTTGATAATTCTTCAAGAATAACTTGCTTTTTCGCTGTACTACTCCAGGCATTAATGAATTCATCTAATGAAGCATATTCTTTACGAACATTTTTCTTAGTAAAATCAACGACACTTTCTGTTATTAATTTTCCATTAGCATCAAGGTATTGTACACGTTCATTTATTATATTTACATCTACATTATCAACATGGTATTTTACTTTACCTTCATTTACCACTGGTTCTGTAAATGTATTGTTACCTTCGTTTGATGTATCTTCTCCCGTTTTTTCTAGATTATCCGTATCATCATCAATTATGACAATTGGGTCACCATCAAAATTAGGGTCTGAGAATAATCTTGTTACTCCTCTAAAATCCATTATAGTGAAATAATTTTTATCATAATCTGGATTTAAACGAGTACCACGACCAATAATTTGTTTAAATTCTATAATAGAATTTATATTATTTTCTAATACAATCAATTTGCAATTTTTAGCATCTACGCCTGTAGTCATCAATTTTGAAGTAGTGACAATCGTTGGGTATTTTTCGCTAGGGTCAATAAAATAATCTAGCATGGCTTTTCCTTCTCTATTATCGCCTGTAATTCGCATGATATATTTAGGATTAACCTTCATGATATCGCTATTTTCATTTGCAAGTGCTTGCCTCATTCTTTCAGCGTGTTCTATATCTACACAAAAAACTATAGTTTTGCTATACCTGCCATTTTCTTTTAGCCATTTTGTAATACGTTTTGCCACTTCTTGCGTACGTTCATCAATAATTAAATTTTTATCAAAATCTTTGCCTAAATATAATTTATCTTCAATTTGTAAGCCATTTTTATCAAATTGCCCTTTATATGGTCGCCAACCGTCGATATCTCTATCTATATTTACACGAATAACTTTATATGGTGCTAAAAATCCATCTGCTATACCCTGTTTTAAACTGTATGTATAAATAGGTTCTCCAAAATACGATTGATTGCTAACGTCTTTCGTTTCTTTTGGCGTTGCTGTAAGACCAATTTGAACGGCGTCTTTAAAATAATTCAAGATAGTTCGCCACTGTGAATCTTCTCTAGCGCTACCACGATGACATTCATCAACAATGATTAAATCAAAAAATTCTGGCTTAAACTGACGAAAAATCTCTTCGCCATTTTCTCCGACAAGCTGCTGATATAAACTCATATAAATTTCGTAAGCACTATCTAAATGTCTATTTTTAACTTTAGTTATAACCTTTTCAAACGGCTTAAAATCTTGCCCTATGGTTTGGTCTATTAAAATATTTCTATCTGCTAAGTAAAGTACACGATTTACCTTATTAGCTTTAATTAATCTATATACAATCTGAAATGCTGTATATGTTTTTCCTGTACCTGTTGCCATTACTAATAAAATACGTTTTTGATTTTTAGCAACAGCTTCAACAGTTCTATCAATAGCTACTTGTTGATAATATCTAGGTTTTTTATTCGCTAATGGGTCAATATAATATGCTTCTTGTACAACATCAAGCATATTTTTATTCAATTTTTCGCCTTTAATATAACGCTCCCATAATTGTTCAGGTGTTGGAAATTCTTCCAATTTTAAAGCTTTTGTCTTACCTGTAAAAAAATCATATTCTACAAAACCTTTTCCATTTGAAGAATACGCAAATTTTACATCTAGCATTTGAGCGTATTCCATAGCTTGTGGCATACCATGCCCTATAGAATAATTCATTTTTTTAGCTTCTATAATTGCTAATGGTTTTTTATTTATACCATAAGTTAATACATAATCTGCTTTTTTTCGACTTCCTCGTGTTACTTTATTTCCTCGAACTTGAACAGCTCCATTTGTTATACAGTATTCATAAAATACATTATCTTTATCCCAGCCAGATTTTTCTATTGCAGGGGTTATATATTTAAACTTTATATCCTCTTCCGTTAAATCAACACTCATGATACCCCTTCTTTCTTACATTTTTGTATTTACAACCGATTTATTTAAAATCTGTATTAACATTGTCATTTAATTTATATCCTTTATTATCTCACGTATTATATTCATTCTCAAGAAAGTAACCTTAAATACATTTTATTCATCTTTATAGCCAATTTTAAAATAATCCAGTAACTTTTTAAATCTATCTTGAGCTGTCAAACAAGTATCCATTAAATACCCTTTTTCTTTATTCCATTCATGCAAACCTCGATAATAAAACATTTTCAAATCATCACTGATAATAAATGGCACGATATCGTATTTTAAACATTCTTTCAGCATAATTAGCCTGCCTACTCGTCCATTGCCATCTTGAAATGGATGAATTGTTTCAAAAGCCACATGAAAAGCAATTATATCTTCTAAACTCTTTTTAGTCGTAGCATTATAGACATTTAATAATTGTCTTATTTTTTCACTTACCTGTGCAGGTTCTGTCGTCTTTCTTCCGCCAACTTCATTTGGCAATTTCTTATATTCACCAACAGCAAACCAATCTTTCCTGCTATCACTGGTATTAGTTTTTAAAATTCTATGCAAATGTTTAATAAAATCATCTGTCAATTTACCTTTAGCATTATCAATAATCATATCTATACAGCGAAAATGATTTGTCGTTTCTATGATATCATCTACATTTACTACATTTTCTGATATGCCAATAGTATTCGTTTCAAAAATATATCGCGTCTGTTCGTGTGTTAATAAACTTCCTTCAATATGATTAGAATTATATGTCATATCTATTTGCAATCTATGATAGATGCCACCAGATAGTTTACTTTCCTTCTCTCTTTGCAAAACAGCCAATAAATTATTTTTGCTTTTTTTACTGCGTTTTTTTCGCAATGGTTTTTGTGCCGTTTCTGGTATATTCCATGTCTTTCCAGTCAAAAAAGCTCCCGTTATCTTGCCTTTAGCACAATAATTTCGCACTGTTCTTTCTGATAATTGCCATCTTGCCGCCATTTGCGCTACTGAACAATATTTCACAATCTCACCTTCAATCTTTTATAATTTTATGCCGTTATCGGCAAGTTATCAATCAAAAAAAGCTGTTTATTTTCAATTTTAATTTGCCGATAAAAGATAAAAAAATAGCAGATACTTTTCGTACCTGCTATTTTATCGCTATATTTAAATGTTTTCTAAGTTCTTCTGTTTTGTTTCTATGCCTAAGCTAAATACTGCAATGGCAATGATTACAAATACAGCGGCAAACATATAAAATACTGTGTGCATATCGCTACCAGCTTCAAGCATGATACCTACAACAAATGGTGCTGCCATACCGCCGATACGGCCGATACCTGCTGCCCAACCACTGCCCATAGCGCGGATAGATGTTGGATAAAGTTCTGGTGTATAAGTATATACAACGCCCCAAGCACCGAGATTAAAGAAGGACATTACACAGCCCCAGAAAATAATCATTTGAGCTGTATCTGATTGACCAAAGAAGTAACTTGCTACACCGCTCATGCATAAGAAGATTGATAAAGTGTATTTTCTGCCGATTTTATCAACCAGCCATGCAGCACAGAAATAACCTGGAAGTTGAGCAAATGTGATTAAAAGTACATATTCAAAAGTTTTAACAAAAGCAAAACCTTGCTGATAAACGATAGCTGGAAGCCATGTGAAAATGCCATAATAGCTGTAAACGATGCCAAACCATACAATCCAAAGCATGATGGTTCTTGCTAAATATTTTCTGGACCATAAATCTTTTAAATGTGGTTTTTCAACTTTGATTTCTTCTGGTTTTACAGTTAAATCGCCAGTGTATTTTACGCCTAATTTATTTTCTAAATCACTGACAATTTTTTGTGCTTCAGCTACTCTACCTTTAGATAAGAGATAACGTACAGATTCTGGCATATGTAAACGAATGAAAAATACATATATTGCAGGAAGTGCACCGATTAGGAAAGCATAATGCCAGCCATAAACTGGAATGAATAAATAAGCAATGCACGCAGCACAAATCCAGCCAACGCCCCAGAAGCTTTCTAATAAGACGATAAATCTACCGCGTAAATTAGTTGGAGCATATTCAGACATTAGTGTTGCTGCAACAGGAAGCTCGCCACCTAAACCAAAGCCTACAAAGAAACGGAATAATAATAACGATTCATAACTCCAAGATATAGCACAAAGACCTGTAGCTATACTGTACATGATGACGGTGGCTGAAAAGACTGTCTTTCGACCGAAGCGGTCAGCAATTGAGCCTGCAATGACTGCACCGATAGCCATGCCGACAAGACCGATAGAACCGATAGCACCCATTTGAGTTGCTGCAAGTCCCCATTCCTTGCCGAGTACTGGCAATACAAATCCGATAATACCTGTATCCATGGCATCAAATAACCAGCCAAGACCTGTTATGAATAATAACTTATAATGAAAACTACCCATAGGCAACGCTTCTAATCGTTGCAATAACATTTCCAATCTCTCCTTTTACTATTATATATCCTACTGTCATGACAGCAAAATTTACACATAATTGTAATACAAGCCGAAAAATTTTACAACAATTTTTTTTAATTTTAATAAAAAATTCTGTTTTAGATGAGTTTATTTTTCTTTTTTTACAGCGATAAAAGCCGTAAAATATATATAATTACGTATTTGCTATAAACAATAGACTATAAATAAAAAGGATTTTTATTATGTTAAATTTTATTATCGGTAGAGCAGGCACGGGTAAAACGAGCTATTGCTTAAAGATGATTGAAGAAAAACTTCGTCAATCACCGCAGGGTACACCGCTCATAATGCTCTTGCCTGACCATATGACTTTCGCCATTGAACGGCAACTCGCTTACGATTTAAGAGATGTAGGCGGCTTTTCACGTGCTTATATTCTCGGCATGAGTCGCCTTGCTTACCAAATTTTGATGCGCTGTGGCGGTGCTATCTGTCCACATCTTTCTGAAATCGGCAAACAATTATTATTGTCGCGCGTTTTGAGCAGACAAAAACTCTCTATCCTAGCTAAAGCCGCAAGGCAACACCATTTCACTTCTTCCATCTCCAATATCATTGAGGAATTTAAGACTGCTAATATCACGAGTGCTGATTTAAAAGCCGTTGCTTCTGTGATTGAAAATGAAACTTTAAAACAAAAGCTTACGGATTTAACTTCTATCTATGAAGGTCTTAACGCTCAAACGGAAGGGCATTATCATGATACGGAAGATATCATGAGCCTTGCCATAGACAAATTAGATGATTGCACTTGGCTACAAAATTCTGAGATTTGGATTGATGGTTTTGATGCGTTTAATCCGCAACATTATTTAATTCTTGAAAAACTATTAAAACTAGCTGATGATGTTTATTTAACTATCTGTATTGATAATTTAAATGGCATTGAGCATGAAGCGCCTACTGCTTTATTTCACCGCCAATACTCGATTTATCAGCAATTGAGCAAGATAGCACATAAATTAGATATTGTCACTAAAGTAACGATTTTAAATGAAAATCATCGCTATCATAAAGATGCTTTAGCTTTTATCGAACAACAATTATTTAAATTTCCTCTAACTAGCGCAGATTATAGCGATGGCTTAAATATCGTGGAAACTGCCAATCGCCGTTTAGAATGTGAAGCTGTAGCCGCTGATATCTTGCGCTTATGCCGTGAGGAAAATTACCATCATCATGAAATCGGCATCTTATTGCGCGCTGAAGATGAATATGCCAATTTACTAGAGGCTGTGCTTTCAGATTATGAAATTCCTTATTTCAGTGATAGCAAACGCCAATCGGCTCATCATCCATTAGCGGAATTAATCCGTTCTGGCTTAGAAGCTGTTCGTACTTGGCAATATGAACCATTATTTCGCGCGTTTAAAACTGATTTCTTCATTGCCTCTCGCTCTGAAATTGATAAGCTCGAAAATTATGTATTGTCCTTTGGCATCTCCGGTGCTAATCGCTGGCTAAATGAAGAAGATTGGCATTATAGTCAAATTCGCCAAATTGATTCAATGGTGATGGATGAAGAAGAGAAGCAAAATCTCATCGACATCAATAATACGCGCCGCGCGTTGACCGCACCATTAAAGGATTTTTACGCGGAAATAAAAAATTCTGAAACAGTGGAAGATTACACGCGTGCGCTCTATGATTTTCTCGTGCAAATGCAAGTGCCAGAAAAATTATCCCAATGGCAACTCAATGAGCAAAAGGATATGGCACTTGCCAAAGAACATCAACAGATTTGGAATAATATCGTTGAGTTATTCGACCAAATGGTTCAAACGTGTGGCAGTGATTTTATTTCTTTGCAAAATTATGAGCAACTGATAAATGATGGGCTAGATAGCATTAAAATCGCTCTAATTCCGCCTGGTTATGATTATGTCACGATTGCGCCATTTGAACACAATACATTAAACAATAAAAAAGCCATTTACATTCTCGGTGCTAATGAAAAAATCATGCCTCGCCATATGAAAAATGAAGGTTTATTGACTGATGCCGAACGATTAATCATGGCAAGCCAAGGACTTAATATCTCAAGTGGTGTCAGTGAAGATAATTTTGCTGAACGGTATTTACTGTACAAGGGTTTTAGCCTCGCTACTGATTATCTTTGGGTATCTTATGCTCTTGCAGATAGCGAAGGCGCAGGGCTCAATAAATCTATTATAATAACTAATCTTCGCCAAATTCTGCCTAAAGCAAAATTCACATCAATTCCGTTAGAAACTATCAAACAAGATACAACCATGCTCGTTACGACAAAAAGGCGCAGTCTTACAAATTTCACTTTGGCACTGCGCAAATTAAATGAAACGGGACATATGGATGATTTTTGGCAAGATGTTTACGATTATCTATTAAAACAAAAGGATATACCGCTTGATATAGCTATCTCAGGTATTTTCGCTAAAGCACCGCAGGAGACTTTACCTGCTAGTGTTGCCGCTAAATTATACACGAAACGCAAGATATTAAAAGGCAGTGTAACCCGCTTTGAACAATTCTTCAATTGTCCATTTAAACATTTTGCACACTATGCCTTAAATCTACAAGAACGAAAAGAATTCCGCTTTGCTTCACCCGATTTAGGTATATTACTGCATGCTGTTATGCACCAATTCGGCAATATATTGATAAAGGAAAATCGCTCTTGGCAATCCGTTTCACCACAAGAATGTGCTGAGATTTGCGATAAAATAATATCTACAATCGCGCCAAAACTGCAAAATGAAATTCTCTTGAGCAACAATCGCTATAAACATCTGCTAAAGCGTATCCGTGAACTTTCCATCTTGTCTTTAAATCGCTTGATTGAGTTTTCTAAGCATAGCGAATTTAAGCCGCGCGCTTTAGAGCAGAGTTTCAGTTTAAACAGTTCTATGCCTCCACTCATATTCGATGATGATAACGGCCATAAAATCGAGATAACGGGACAAATTGACCGCATTGATATCACGGATAATTATTATCTTGTCATTGATTATAAATCCGGCAGTGCCTTTATCAATCTGCTACAGATTTATTATGGCTTAAAACTTCAACTTTTGACGTATTTATTAGTCGCTAAAAATTCTGCTGATGCACTGCTTGGCAATGGTGATGCCATTCCTGCTGGCATTTTATACTGTTTCTTAAAGATACCTCTCATAACGAGCAAAGCAAAATTATCTACTGAACAATTGCATGCAGAGATTGATAAAAAATTAAAAATGCCTGGCTGGGTACTTGCTGACCCTGAAATCATCAAAAAAATAGATGACTCCTTGAACTTCATCAAAGTTCGTTTAAATAAAAATAAAGACAGCATTTCTGCACTTAGTCGCTCTTATGTAAAAACGAAAGAAGAATTTGATTTGCTCTTAAACCATATAGAAGCGCTGTTAAAAGAAGCTGGCAAGCGAATTTTACAAGGTGAAATGACTATTTTCCCATATAAATCAAAAGATGATACGGCTTGCAAATACTGCCCGTACATCTCTATTTGTCGCTTTGATAAAGCGATTGCAGGCTACGCTTATAACGAATTAAAAGACAATGATGATGATACAATCATGGAAAAACTACGCCAGAAAGAAGGGATTTCATGCCTTGGTCCAAGCAACAACAACGAGCAATAAACACTTATGATAAAAATATCTTAGTTGCGGCAGCAGCAGGTTCGGGCAAAACTTCTGTATTGGTAGAACGCGTCATTTCACATATCTTAAATAAAAAATGCGATATCAATGAAATTCTCGTCGTTACTTTTACAAATGCCGCCGCTAGCGAAATGCGCGAACGCATCGCTCAAGCTATTTCCGAACGATTACCCATAAAAGAAAAAGAACGCCAATTAATACTCTTAAATGCCGCTTCTATCTCCACATTGCATTCCTTTTGTCAGAATATCATTCGCCAAAATTTCCATCAAATAGATTTAGACCCTAAGTTTCGCCTTGCCAATCCGCAGGAAATCGACCTTTTAAAGCTCGATGTATTAAATGCCCTATTTGAAGAAAAATACGATATGGAAAATAACGAAGATTTCTTGGAATTTACCGATACGTATGGCAATGAACGTGGCGATGACAATATATATGACATCATCTTAAAATTATACGAATACGCGCAAAGCCAGCCTTTTCCCGAAAAATGGCTCAAAGCACTGCCTGATTATTTCAATTTATCGCCGAACAGTTCTGATTGTACTTGGCTACAGATAATCAAAGATACTGTCATAAATCAAATTGAACTTGCACTCGATAATCTTAAAATCATGCAACAGGCAGCTAGTGAATTAAATCTCGATTACTATTTAAAGACGATTGATAAAGATTATGAATTAATTTCTAATTTACAGTATTTAGCGCAGAATGATTTCATAAATCTCTATACTGCCATGAATGAATTGAGCTTTTCCACAATGCGCGCCACTAAAGGCACAGATGAAGAGGTAAAAGAACGATTTAAAGCTATGCGCGATGATATAAAAAAAATCATCACCAATTTAAAAGATAATTACTTTGCTAGACCTTTAGATGATGAACTAAACGATATGCCTAAGCTAAAGCAACAGGCAAAAACACTTTGCCAAATAACTTTGGATTTTTCCATGGCTTTTGCTCGCGCTAAAGCAGAAAAAATGATTGTCGATTTTAACGATTTAGAGCATTTCACTTTGAAAATTCTAGCTGATGAAACTTCTACTGCTGATAATTTAATCCCAACTGATACGGCTTATACACTTCAACAAAAATACAAGGAAATAATGGTCGATGAATACCAAGATACGAACGGCGTACAAGAAGCTATTTTAAAATTAATCGCCTCTTCTACCACGCCCAATCTTTTCTTCGTAGGTGATGTAAAGCAGAGTATCTATAAATTTCGCCTAGCTGAACCAGAATTATTCCTTGAAAAATACAATACGTATCCCGATAAAGAAGACTGTGAACGCATTGATTTAGCTCAAAATTTCCGCAGTCGCAAAGAAATTTTAGATGGTGTAAACTTTATTTTCTCTCAAATCATGACAAAAAAAGCCAGCGAACTCGATTATGGCGAAGCTGAAGCTTTGCGCTGTGGTTTTTCTTATCCTCAAAACGATAAATCCCTCTGTTCACCGATAGAAGTAGCTTTATTTGCTAAAGAAATCCATCCCACCCCCAAAGAAGATGACGAAGAAAGTGATTTGCAAGGATTTGAAAAAGAAGCCGTCTATATAGTAAATCGCCTGCAAGAATTGATGCAAAACAATTATCTCGTTTTTGATAAGCACACGAAGGATTATCGACCATTAAAATGGCGCGATATCGTCATTTTATTGCGTTCAGTGCAAAATAAAGCCAAAATATTAGTGGAAAAATTGCGCGATGCTGATATTCCTGTCTATGCCAGCATTGAAACGGGTTATTTTCAAGAAACAGAAGTTCGCATAATGCTGTCTTTACTGCAAATAATCGATAATCCTGAACAGGATATACCGCTCGCAGCCGTTTTATATTCACCGATTATAAATTTAAATGCTGAAGAATTATCGCGCATTCGCTTAATATCACCGCAGGGCAATATGTATAACGCATTGATAAAAGCCAGCCAAGAAGATAGCCCATTAAGGCAAAAACTAAAACAGAAAATCACTAAATTCTTAGAGCAATTAAATAGCTGGAGAAATTATGCTCGCTGTCACAGCGTACCGGAACTCATTTGGCTCCTTTTAAATGAAACGGGATATTATGATTATGTAGGCGGACTACCTGAAGGCATGGTACGTCAAGCCAATTTACGCGCACTTTACGACCGTGCCTCTAGCTATGAACAAACTTCATTTCGCGGTCTATTCCGTTTTTTGCGCTTCATTCAAAAAATGCAAAATACAGGCAATGATTTAGCAGTAGCTAGAAGTCTTGGCGAAAGTGAAGACGTTGTGCGCATTATGAGCATTCATAAAAGCAAAGGATTGGAATTTCCTATCGTTATTTTAGCCGATATAGGTAAACAATTTAATTTAACGGATACGAAAAACCCTGTACTATTTCATAAAAAATTAGGATTAGGCTTGTATTTAAACGATGTAAAACACCATGTTCGCTATCAAACTCTATCGCGCCAAGCTATAAGCCAACAAATAATCCACGAAAATAAAGCAGAAGAAATGCGCGTATTGTACGTTGCGATGACGCGCGCGCGCGAAAAATTAATAATGACTGGCTGTTTGCGTGATTTTGATAAATTTAAATCCTATTGCACAAAGCAAACGAATTCTTCTGAGCGCACTTTACCAGAACATATCATAACGAGCGCTAAATCGTATCTCGATTGGATAGGACCTGCACTAGCCCGCCATGCAGATGGTTTGCCACTTCGTCAAATTCAAGACAGCCCCGCTGTGTTATTAAATGACACTTCCAAATGGCAGATATCCTTTATTGATAAATTGCCTACTTCTACTGAACGTACAGAAGATACTACAGCGCAAATTATTTTAGATACCGTGAAAAAATTAAAACCACTGCCTGAAACGAAAAATAAAGATTGGATAAATGAACGCTTAAATTGGGTATATCCACATCAAGAAGGCTTGAGCATACCGGCTAAACTTTCCGTAACTGAAATCAAGCAACGTTTTAATTTAGGTGCAGATGAATACACTACAAATTACTATGAGGAACTAAGTTTTCATAGACCGCAATTCATTCAAAAACGCACGACGATGACGGCTACTGAATACGGTAGTTTAATGCACACAGTAATGCAACACCTTGATTTTTTCGGCGATTTAAGCGATAAAGGTATTTTAAATCAATTAATAGCCATGGCAGATAAGAAAATCATCGCTAAAGAATATATTAACAATATATATCGCAAAAATATTCGCGAGTTTCTCTTCAATCCCTTAAAAAACAGTACAGAACCGATAATAAAACGATTGCATAAGGCAAAATCTATACAGCGCGAATTGGCTTTTAGCCGCATGCTTCCCGCTAAAAAATTGCTCTTTAATAACGCTAACGATGATGATACTATTTTTGTACAAGGTATTATTGACTTATTATTTGAAGAAGATGATGGCTTTGTATTACTCGATTATAAAACGGATAATTGCACTAAAGATGAAGCGCACGAAAAATATGCTGTTCAAATAAAACTATATGCTAATGCAGCAGCACAGATTTTACAAAAGCCAGTTAAAGAAAAATACCTTTATTTATTCCATAGCGCACAATCAGTCGAAATGAGTGATTATTAATGATATAATTATGATATTCACATATTAATATTAAAGGGGATTTTTATGTATAAATTAATTGCACTTGATATGGACGGTACTTTATTAAATTCCGAAAAACAAATTACCGATAGAACAAAAAAGACATTAGCGCAAGCTAGAGCTAAAGGTGTAAAAATTGTTCTCGCTTCTGGTAGACCGCTTGCTGGACTTCAACCACCACTTAAAGAATTAGATTTAATTCATGAAAATGAATACGTTTTAAGCTTTAATGGTGCTTTAATCGTTGATGCCAAAACAGGCGAAGCCGTATCTAAATGTATATTACAAGGCACAGATTACAAAGATTTATTTAAATTATCTCAAGAATTGGGCGTTCACTGCCAAGCTTTTTCTACTAAACATGGATTAGTGACTAATGAAACTAGTCAATATACAGAATACGAAGCTAGCATCAATAAACTCGATATCAACATCATCAATCCTTTAACAGATATTACAGATGAAGATGACATCATAAAAGTAATGTTTATTGACCCACCAGAAATTTTGGATAAAGCTATTGCTAATTTACCTAATTGGGTTAAAGAACGTTATAATGTATTTAAAAGTGCTCCGTTCTTTTTAGAAATCACAAATAAAGGTGTAGATAAAGGCGTTGGTTTATTACAACTTGCTGATTATTTAAATATCAAACAATCTGAAACTATGGCATGTGGTGACCAAGGCAATGATTATACCATGATAAAAGCTGCTGGTCTTGGTGTAGCTATGGAAAACGGTATTGATAAAGTTAAAGCTATTGCCGATTATGTTACAGATACAAATGATAATGATGGTGTAGCTAAAGCTATTGAAAAATTTGTTTTAAATAAATAAACAAAAACCGCAACATTGATAAATGTTGCGGTTTTTATCTGCCATAATTTAATATTAAGAGCGAGCTTCCAGTTCTACATCATGTTGAGCAGCATACGTTACAAGAGCAATAAATCTATCTCCACCGATTGTTTCCGGTCTTACTGTAATCCATGCTAAATAAGCAGGCTTATCAGTCCAACGATATTTGCCTTCTCTTGTATAAAATTTTTCATCACCAAATAAGATTGACTGTAAGTCTTTATTCAATTTACAATCAGTAATTGTATAATATTTATACTCATTAGAGGCTATCATCACATTCATTTTCCGTTCTTCGTAAACAATGATATTCTTATTGATGGAACCATCTTTATTTCTATCATATTTAATCGTCAATGTGTTGAAAGCATACTCATAATTTTCTGCTGGTCCTATATCAATTACTTCCCAGCCAGCATCTTTGTCTGTTTTTTGCTCTTCAGCAAAAGCTGTACAAAGCATCATAATCCATAAAACAGCTACTAAATAAATTACTCTTTTTAACATATCATCACAACCTTTTCAAAGTATATTTTATCTAAATGAGGTGATTTTCATTATGAAAAAACCAAAATCAACTTGGGAAACTTTTTCTTTTGTAAGTGGCATAGGTTTTCATTTCGTTATAACAATAGGGATATGCATTTTCATTGGCCGTAAAGCTGATTTATATTTTAACACAACACCTGTATGCACATTAATCGGTATCATTTTAGGAATGATTACAGCCATTTACACAGCGTATCAAAAAGTAAAAGATGTTAATAAATAACAATAAGGAGAATTATGCTAAAATACATCGTAAAAAATAATGTCAAAGAACAATCCGCCAAAGATTATTTAAAACGACATGAAAATATTTCATCTTCTCTTTGGAAAAAAATAAAAAAACAAGATGAATTTTTCTTAAATGGACAAAAAATACGACCAACTCGCGCTATTGTAAAACCAGGCGATATAATTGAATATCGCATTGTAGAACAGTCAAATGTCTTGCCCGTCAATTTACCGCTCACCATTTGCTACGAAGATGATTATTTATTAATCGCTGATAAACCAGCCGGTATATTAACTCATCCTTTGACATTTGAAGCTGAAAATACATTAGCAAATGCTGTGATGTATCATTATCAACAGACAAATCAACAAATAGGCTGTCACCCGTTATATCGCTTAGACCGCAATACTTCAGGATTGGTCGTCTTTGCTAAAGTTGGACAGATACAACATTTGCTCGGCAATAATCATCAATTATTAAAAAGATATTATTTAGCCCTCGTCCATGGGAAATTAACAATGCCTAATGGCACCATAGATGAACCAATTGGGCGCTCTTTAAACAGCATAATCTTGCACCGAGTGGATAAAAACGGCAAAAATGCCATAACACATTATCGCACTATAAAAACATATGACGATTACTCTTTAATAGAACTAAATCTTGAAACAGGTCGCACCCATCAAATTCGTGTACACATGTCTTATCTAAACCATCCATTATTAGGTGATGATTTATATGGAGGAAAACGAAACCTTATTTCACGCCATGCCTTACATGCCTATAAATTGCAATTCATTCATCCATTTACACATAAAGAAATAACGATTGAAAGCCAATTACCATTAGATATGCAAAAATTGCTTTAAATATCAAATATTTGGTATCTGCCAATCAATTGGTTTTTCGCCAACACTTTCCAAGAACTTATTTACCTTAGAAAATGGTCTACTGCCAAAAAATCCATTATAAGCTGAAAGTGGGCTTGGATGTGCTGACTCTACTATAAAATGTTTCGGATTTGTTATCATTTTCTTCTTACGACGAGCCGGTGCACCCCATAAAATAAAAGCAATCGGTTTTTCTCTTTCATTTAAAAGCTCAATAATCTTATCAGTAAAATGCTCCCAACCCATATTGCGATGTGAATTTGCTTGGTGAGCACGCACTGTCAGTACAGTGTTTAAAAGCAAAACACCTTGCTCTGTCCATGGTTTTAAACAGCCATTATTAGGCACAAAACAGCCCAAATCATCATGTAATTCTTTAAAAATATTAACTAAAGATGGTGGCGGTTTTATGCCTGGTTTTACAGAAAAACTCAAGCCATGTGCCTGTCCATCTCCATGATATGGGTCTTGTCCTAAGATTACGACTTTTGTATCATGGTAGCTTGTGTAATGTAGTGCATTAAAAATATCATACATGTCCGGAAAAATTTGCTGTGTTTTATACTCATTAATCAAAAATTGTCGCAACTGTAAATAATACGGCTCTTTTAATTCTGAATTCAAATATTGCGCCCAATCATTGTGAAAAATTTCCATATTGCTTAACACCTCTTTCATTCATAATTATGTATTAATTTTATTATACCAAAATATTAACTATAGGAAAAACAAAGGAGATATTAAATGAACACTCATTTAAAAGGCGTTTTAATGGTACTATCTGCCACTGCTATGTGGGGACTTGTAGGCATTCTTGTCCAATATTTAATCAGCCAAAAACAGTTCACACCTGAATGGCTCGTTAATACAAGATTGCTTGCTAGCGGTTTAATTCTTCTAATTGCCACTTATTTTTTTTACGAAAAAAATATATTTAAAATTTTAAAGCACAATCTAGTTGGACTTATTTTACTTGGTATAATCGGTATGCTCGGTTCACAATACGGCTTTTATATAGCTATAAAATACAGCAATGCACCGACTGCAACAATTTTAGTCTTCTTATTACCTGTTTTCATAATGCTTTACACATTAATCATTAAACATAAACGACCTTCTGGTGTTGAATTAATCTGCATTTTATTTGCTATCACTGGTACAATCTGCATCGTTACTAAAGGGGATTTTTCTTCTATTGTTCTTTCTCCAATGGCACTAGTTGCCGGTATTACATCTGCTCTTTGCTGTGTATTTTATACATTACAACCACGTAAGATGTTAGCCAAATACTCACCAACGAATGTCATGGGATGGAGTATGCTCTTTGGTGGAATATTCATATCTTGTTTTAATAATCCATTAGAAATTCCTGGTGAAATAACGATTTATACATTAAGTGCCATTTTAGGCATGATATTATTTGGCACTGTCATTGCTTTTTGCTTTTACTTGAAAAGTCTTGATTATTTACCAGCTACACAAGCCAGCATTTTAACCGTTGGAGAACCACTTTGTTCTATTATTTTATCAGTTATATTTTTAAACGTATCTTTTTCTTTTATAGAATTAATTGGAGCTACCTTTATTTTAAGCACCGTTTTTTTACTTGCTAAAGCTAAATAATAAAAAATAGATAACACCTTGTATAAGGTGTTATCTATTTTTTATTTTGCATTTTTTACACTAAAAATGAAATAAAATACATGTATAAACCATATTAAACCAATTACAATATACCCAACAATTAATCCTTTTGGCATTAAGTATATTGCACCAGCCATCAATATTGTAACTGTAGATATAATCTTTAATTTTGTATCTACACGCATCTGTCTTTTTTGTTCAAAAATCTCTAAATGATTTTTATATAAATCTGTACCCTTAAACCAACGTTCTAACTTTTCTGAGCCTTTAGCAAAACAAAATACAGTTAACATATAAAAAGGAACGGTCGGCAATATTGGCAAAATAATACCAACTGTTCCCAAAATAAAACTTAAACAACCTATAGATATAAAAAAATACCGTGTAAAAATGCTTTTTCGTTCATGCATCTTATATTCTCAATCTCCTAAGCAATATATTCCGTTTAAATATATTATATAGAAAATAGTTTTTTATAAACATAGTAAATCATTTTTTTTGATGAAATAATACTATCACTGCTAATGTAGCTAAAACTGCAACTGTCCCTTCAATATAAAAAGCCATATCTAAGCCATAACTTTCTGAGATAATACCTGAAAACATCGGCACAACTGTCATTCCTACAGCATAAATAGCTTGATAATATCCCATCGCCGTCGAACGCTTTTCTACTGGCACATTTTTCATAGCTTCAGATGTTGCAAAAGAAAATATTATACCTGTTGACATACCAGCTAAAATTTGCGCCAAAATTAATAAATTAGGTGACTGCACATTCGGTACAATAAAACAATAGATAGCTAAACAAAACATTATCGTTGCAATCCAAAATTTAGAACTGTACCGCTGCGCAAAAACAGAAGCTGAAAAATATGAAAAAATTACAGCTGATACGATATATACAATAGACAATAAACCGATTTGTATTGATGTGGCATTTAATTCATGTGCTACTTGCGTAGTAAAACTCATACACGTAGCCATTAGTATTCCTTGCTGCACCAAAGCGATTAATGCAAAGAAAATCAATCTCTTATCTACATAGACCTTTATCAATGAACTCACTTTTAAAGTCGTCGCTTCACTTCTCGTTTCTTTTATTAAAAATGAAAGCAATATCGCTGGAACGCCACTGCAAACACTCAATAGACATAAAAAATTCATGCCTAAATAATTATAAAGCAATGTACTTATGACAAATCCGCCTAAAACCCCAATATTATTTGCCGCAATTATAAGTCCCATTGCTTTTTGTAGATTTTCTTTCGTAAAATAACTTGCGTATAAAACCATGAAGGATATCCACATTGCGGAAGCTAAACCAGATAAAATATTGCCAATAAAAAAACCAATCTCTGGCGAAAGCAGTATGCGAAAAATTGAAGCTAAAGCAGAAGATGCTACTCCTACAATGATAAAAAACTTATGATGACCGTTTTTATCTGCCATGATACCGATTGGCATTCTAAGTGCCATTTGCGAGAAGCCATAAATACCTATGATTATCCCAACCATACTAGAAGATACCTGCATACCGATTAAATATGGCGTTTGAAATGGCACATATACATATTGAGCGAACCAAAATAATACTACAATCGCAATCAATAAATTTTTTTGAAAAACTAAACTATCTCTTTGCACAAAAACATCTCCTGTATTTTATTTCTATGTATATTTAATTTATCATTATCATATTTTCAATATATTATAATTATCTTTTACGATAAACTAAAAGAAGCTACCTTTAATTTTAGATAGCTTCCTTTTTTATATTTATACAATCGGATTGCGTTCTGGTGTTCCTGCTTTGCGTGGATATGTTTTCGGTGTAGATTTTATTTTTTTTATATAAATTACAGCACGTTTGTCATCGATTTCCGGCAATTTAACAGGCATTATATCTGAAATCTCTCCGCCTAATACCTTTATAGCCTTTTGTGCTTGCGCTGCTTCTTCTTCATATTGACGACCTTTTAATGCAATAAATGTTCCACCATCTTTGACAAATGGTAGGCAATATTCACAGATAATCGGCAATCTAGCTACAGCTCTAGCTGTCGCTAAATCAAATTTCTCACGATATTTCTTATTGCGAGCAGCTTCTTCACTTCTAGCATGAATTACCTCAACATCTTTTAAACCCAATTCATCTACAACTAATTGTAAGAATTTCACGCGTTTATTAAGTGAATCTAATAATGTCAATTTAAGTGATGGATAAAAAATTTTAAGTGGCAAACCTGGAAAACCTGCACCTGTTCCAACATCGATTAAAGAAGTATTTTCTTTAAATAAATCAGCTTTAAAACAGCTAAGTGAATCTACCATGTGTTTTATCGCTACGTCTTTAGGCTCCGTAATAGCCGTCAAATTGATTTTTTTATTCCATTCATAAAGAAGCTCATAATACTTATTAAAAGCGCTTATTTGGTCTTCTGTTAAGTTTAAACCGTATTCTGTTGCAGCTATCTTCAATTCATCTACAAAATTCATTGATGTTCCTCCTGTCGACGATGCTGTTCAAGATAAACGAGCAGTACAGATATATCAGCTGGTGATACGCCTGAAATACGACTTGCTTGTCCAATGGATATTGGTCTTATTTTGCTGAGTTTTTCACGTGCTTCATCGCGCAGACTAGATACTTCATCATAATCGATATCAGCAGGCAGTAATTTTGACTCTAATTTTTCCATGCGTTCTACTTGTTCCAGCTGTTTTTTAATATAGCCTTCATACACTATGGAAATTTCTACTTGTTTTTTTACATCATCAGCGAGTTCTGGAAGCTCAATAAGTTGTGCTAATCTATCATACGTTATACCACTGCGTTTTAATAAATCAGCTGCTGTAGCAGTGTTGTGAATAGAGCCTAATTCCAACTCTTGCATCTTAGCTAAAGTTTCTTTATTTGGATAAATCTTGATTTCATTTAAAAGTGCAATAGCTTGTTTTATATCATCACGACGTTTTACAAAGCGCGCATATCGTTCATCTGATACTAAGCCTATAGCTCTGCCTTTTTCCGTCAAACGCAAATCAGCATTATCTTGGCGCAAAAGTAAACGATATTCTGCACGAGAAGTCATTATACGATACGGTTCATTCGTTCCTTTAGTTACTAAATCATCTATCAATACACCGATATATGCTTCAGAACGTTTTAAAATAAGAGGCTCTTTGCCTTGGATTTTAAGTGCTGCATTAATACCAGCTATAATACCTTGTGCTGCTGCTTCTTCATAACCAGATGTACCATTTGTCTGTCCTGCGGAAAAGAAACCACTTATCTTTTTAAATTCCAAAGATGGTTTTAATTGTAATGGATTGATGCAATCATATTCAATGGCATAACCAGGACGCATGATTTTTACATGTTCAAGTCCCGGTATAGTGCGCAAAAATTCCATTTGAACATCAATCGGCATACTCGTTGACATGCCTTGAACGTACATTTCTTCTGTATCTAAACCTTCTGGTTCAATGAATAATTGATGGCGCTGTTTATCAGGGAAACGCACGATTTTCGTTTCAATAGAAGGGCAATATCTCGGTCCAATTCCCTTTATAATACCATTAGCCATTGGAGCGCGCTCAATATTGTCGCGGATTATTTTATGCGTCTGTTCATTTGTATATGTGAGCCAACATGGCACTTGTTCGCGCGTTTTCACATCGCTCATAAAAGAAAAATTGTGTACTTCATCATCACCAGGCTGAATAATCATCTTAGAAAAATCTAAACTGCGACGGTCAACACGTGCTGGTGTTCCAGTTTTAAAGCGCATTATTTCTATGCCTGCTTTTTTCAAGCAATCAGAAAGTTTTACGGCTGCACGCTGTCCATTTGGACCACCTGCATAAGTATTTTCACCGATGATAATTCTGCCTTTTAAATACGTTCCTGAAGCTAATACAACAGCCTTGCATGTATAAACTTCACCTGTTTCTACGACGACACCTGTAACAGCATCATTTTCAAACAAGATTTCATCTATCAATAATTGTTTAACATCGAGATTTTCTTGAAGTTCACACGTTTTCTTCATCATATGCTGATACAGTTTTTTATCTGCTTGAGCACGCAAAGCCTGAACAGCTGGACCTTTACCTGTATTTAACATGCGATACTGAATACAAGTTTTATCCGCATTTACACCCATTTCTCCACCTAAAGCATCAATTTCACGCACTAAATGACCTTTAGCTGGACCACCGACTGATGGATTGCATGGCATCATGGCAATATTATCCATATTAAGTGTTGTAAGAAGTGTTTGACAACCCATCCTAGCACTAGCAAGAGCTGCTTCTACGCCAGCATGACCAGCACCAATGACAATTACATCATAATTTCCCGCAATAAACAAAGATTTCTCCTCCAATCTTCAATCCTTTATTTTCCAATACAGAACTGGCTAAAAATCTGGTCGATAATATCTTCATCGACTGTATCACCTGTTATTTCACCCAATTTTTCCCAAGCAGAACGCACATCTATGACAATAAAGTCTTCTGCCATGTCCATTTTTATCGTATTTAAACATTCTTCTAAATGTTTTTTAGCAGCTTTAAGTGCTTCAGCTTGTCTTAAATTGCTTACAAAACAGCCTTCTGCTTGTCCACTATTACCACTATAAACACGGCTGACAATCTCATCTTCTAAATCCTTTAATCCTTCTTTATTTAACGTAGAGATATAAATATATTTAAAATCACCATGTAGTTTATCTTTTAAATCATCTACATCAATTTCTTTTGGCAAATCCTTTTTAGTCAATAAAATGATACCCTTTTTGCCTTCAAGCATATTTATGATTTCTTCATCTTCTGTAGATAACGGTCGAGAGATATCAAATAACGCTAAAATCAAATCAGCTCTTTGCAAATATGATACAGATTTTTCCACACCGATTTGTTCAACTTTATCCTGCGTTTCGCGAATACCTGCTGTGTCTATTATTCTAAGTGGTACACCTTTAATATTAGCATATTCCTCTAAGCTATCGCGCGTCGTTCCTGGAATATCTGTTACTATAGCTCTTTCTTCTCGCAATAGAGCATTTAATAAACTGGATTTCCCTACATTAGGCTTACCAATAATAGCTGTCATAAGCCCTTCTCGCAAAATTCTCCCTGTATGGAATGTCTTTAAAATCTCATCTATGCGGTCTTTTATCTTACAAATTTTTTCTTCAGCTTCTTGTTTTGCCACATCTTCAATATCATCTTCAGGAAAATCTATTGATGCTTCTAAATGAGCAATTATTTCCAAGATATCATGACGCATGGATTTTATCTCTTCTGAAAAAGCACCCTGTAAATGACCAGCAGCCATGCGAAGTGAAGCATCTGTTCTAGCTTGAATGATATCCATGACTGATTGAGCTTGCGATAAATCCAATCTACCATTTAAAAAAGCTCTTTTAGTAAATTCGCCCGGTTCAGCCATTCTTGCGCCATGACTCAATGCCAATTCTAAAATGCGATGTACTACCAAACTTCCGCCATGGCTTTGTATTTCTACGACATTTTCTTTTGTATAAGAGTTTGGTGCCCACATAGCTATACATAACGCTTCATCAATGACATTGCCTACATCATCGATTACTTTTCCATAAACAGCTTGGTGCGTTTTAAAATCTATTACAGAAAAACCTTTTTTTACAGGTTTAAAAAATTTATCTGCAACAAAACCAGCATTTTCTCCACTTATGCGAACAATGCCGATACCACCTTCACCTGGAGGTGTCGCTATTGCTGCAATTGTATCATTATCTGCAAAATCTTTCATCAAAAATCTCTCCAATCAGACACAAAAGGACTGCCCCAAATAATAACAGATTGGAAACAGCCCTTTCACAGCTTAACAAATCATTTATTTAATTAACAAATCTTCATTTTTATTATGCTTAATATCTACTACAATTTTGCGATGTGGTTCTACACCTTCGCTGTATGTGATAATATCTGCATAATCTTGAAGAGCCATATGAATTATTTTTCGTTCATGACGATTCATCGGTTCAAGTACAACCTTGTTTCTGTATTTACGCGCTCTAGCAGCCAATTTTTGTGCTAATTGACATAAAGTTTCTTCACGGCGACTACGATAATTTTCCACATCTAAAACGATGCGAACTCTAGCGCCCATAACATTTTTATTAGCTGCCATATTTGTTAAATACTGCAATGAATCAAGAGTTTGGCCATGTTTACCGATAAGAACACCTAAATCATCACCGATGAGATTGAATTTATAATTTATATCTTCTTCTACACATTCAATGGCAATATCTTTATGCATTGCCTTAAACACACTTTTTAAAAATTCCTGTCCTTTTTCAAGTGGTGTAAATTCTTTTTCTGTTGCTCTTATTTTAGCTTCTTTTGTACCAATAATACCAAAAAACCCTTTTGATGGTTCTTCTAAGACTTCAAAAATTACACGCTCTTCTGGTAAATTTAACTGTAAAAGAGCAGCTTTTTTTGCCTCTTCGATATCTTTACCAGTTACTTCAATGACTCTTGCCATCAACGATTACTCCTTTTTCGCAGTCGTATCTTCATGTCTGTACATCCACCACTGCTGTAATATCTGCATAACGTTATTAACAATCCAGTATATTACCAATCCAGCAGCAAAGTTACAACTGATCCAACCGATGAATAAAGGCATTACAATAGACATAATCTTCATCTGCATTTGCATCTGTGCTGAGCCTGATGAAGATGCTGTCTGTTTTTGTACTATAAAAGTACTTAAAGCTGATAAGACAGGCAATATATAAAATGGGTCTGGATTAGACAAATTTTTAATCCATAAAAAAGTCGGATCTCCACCATAATCAAGACTTTGTAAAGCATAGAACATACCCATTAAAAATGGCATTTGTACAAGTAAAGGCAAACATCCTGCTAAAGGATTTACACCAGCTGTTTTATATAAATTGCCCATTTCTAACTGTAAACGTTTCGGGTCATTCTTATATTTTTCTTGTAATTTTTTCATTTTAGGCTGCAATTCTTGCATTGCCTTCATGGATTTAACCTGTTTTACAGTAAGTGGATAAAAAATCATCTTAATGATAACTGTTAATACAATTATCGCTATACCGTAAGATTCTATTCCTACAACACTAAAAATATCATGAATAAAACCTAAAATAAATTCCAAAGCTTGCACTAAAGGATTAAAAATAGAAGAAAGAAAGTCCAATTCATCACATCCTAAATTTTATATCTAAAAAATCAAAACTAATATTAAAATCTATTTAACCGGGTCGTACCCACCTTTATGAAAAGGATGACAGCGCATTATTCTCTTAAACGCCATCCAACCACCTTTGTACGCTCCGTATTTTTCTATAGCAATTAACGCATATTCCGAACATGTTGGAATATAACGACAGCAAGGCGGTTTCAAAGGTGATATAAAATTACGATAAAACACAATCAACACAATGAAAATCCGCTTCACTTTTGTTCATCTTCTTTTCTCAAAACATTTGCACGTTGGCATAATGAATAAAATGACTTTTCCATCTCTGTGGATGAAATATCCACAGCTGCGGCTCTGCCAACAAGCAATAAACAATAATTCTCATCAATTTCGTGACGATGTAGTCTATATGCTTCTCTAAGTAATCTTTTTACTCGATTTCTCGTAACAGCATTTCCCAATTTTTTTCCAGCTGCAAAAGCCACACGATAGGATGGATGAAATGCTTTGCAAAAATAAACGACCAAATTCCTATTTGCTAGAGAACGGCCATTTCGATAAATTTTCTGAAAATCACTATTTTGTTTTACTACCATTTTCTTTGGCAAAGTATATTTCATATTATCCCCACAAAACAAATACAAGGTAAAAGGAAAAAGAGGCCACCGTAGTGACCTGTTATTATGCGGATAACTTATGTCTTCCTCTAGCACGTCTTCTTTTTAAAACAAGGCGACCACCTTTAGTTTTCATGCGTTGACGGAAACCATGAGTTTTCTTTTTCCAATGAGTATTTGGCTGAAATGTCTGTTTCAATCTTTACACCTCCTTAAAACACCACAATCGATAAACTGATAACTGTCCTAGATGCAAGATGCAATAAATATTAGCCATTGCAAATCTCACTCATACCTAAAGACAGGAAATTTAGCGTTCCGTTTACTTTATAGATATGCTTTATATCACTATAGCTAGTTAAAGGTTTTACAACACTTTGGATACAATCAGTACAGTTACAGTTGTAATATTTCAAATATAGCTATTAGAATTATAGACTACTGCACTTTTCGTGTCAACTGATTTCAAAATACTTATTGATATATTATAACCATTTTGATAAGATATTTATACACTTATCCACAGGTTTTTAAACCTGTGGATATATTGCTACTTACAGAAAAACAATGAATTTTCCCAAATTGTAGGACAATTCAACGTTATATTTTACAGAAAGGACCTCTTTAATGACCAATCTTGAGCTTCAATTGACCTGGGAAAAAATTTTAAAAAATATTCAACAATCTCTAGCTGAGCACGTTTGTCAAAATTATATAAAACCATTAAAACCTATAAAATTGACAAATGACAGACTAGAGCTTTTAGCACCTAATGATTATTCTAAAGACCGCGTTAAAAGCCGCTATCTTCCATTTTTAAAAGACTCTTGCTATGAAGTAACGCAAAATCACGTAGAAATTACAATAAGCATAGCTCAAGAAGAACAAAACGACGATGATACTCAAAAAGAATTAATGAATCAACAGCTCAAACAAATCAAGCAAAGAAATCGTCGCACTCGGACAAAGAAAAAAGCAAACGACTTAATACAACCGACCTTAACTGAAGCTATCCAATATGATACGGCAGAAACACCAATGCCTATAAATCCTGGTGATAAATCTACGCTTAATCCAAAATATACCTTTGATACTTTCGTTACAGGTAATTCCAATAGCTTTGCCCATGCTGCAGCACTTGCTGTTGCAGAAAATCCAGCTAAAAATTATAATCCTTTTTTCATGTATGGTGGAGTAGGCCTAGGAAAAACACATTTAATGCACGCTATCGGTCATAAAATACTACAAAACCAACCGCAAAAAAGGGTTTTATATATTTCTAGCGAAAAATTTATCAATGAATTAATCAACTCCATCAAAGATGGAAAACCTGAGGCATTTCGTCAAAAATATCGCAATGTAGATGTTTTACTCGTTGATGACATTCAATTTTTAGCTAATAAAGAACGTGTTCAAGAAGAATTTTTCCACACCTTCAATGCCCTAAAAGATGCAAATAAACAAATCATCTTATCAAGTGATAGACCACCTAAAGAAATAGAAAAACTACAAGATAGACTTTGTTCTCGTTTTGAAGGTGGACTTATTGCTGATGTTCAAGCACCAGATTTAGAAACACGTATAGCTATTTTAAAGAAAAAATCTATATTAGAAAACTACAATGTACCTGATGACGTAATGGCATATATCGCTAGTCATATCGACAACAACGTACGCGAACTAGAAGGCGCTTTAACACAAGTCGTCGCTCGTGCATCACTTTGCCATTATCCTATCACAAATCAATTTGCTATGAATGTATTACAACATATAGCTATAAAAAATCCACCGAAACAAAATACAAAAATAATCAATATAAATTCTATTCAAGAAACAGTGGCAAATTATTTTAAAATAACCATAGCAGATTTAAATGGAAAAAAACGCAATCGCAGTATTGCCTTTCCTCGCCAAATTGCGATGTATCTATGTCGAGAATTAACATCGTCTTCATTGCCTCGCATTGGTAAAACTTTTGGGGGTAGAGACCATACTACAGTAATGCATGCATGCGATAAAATAAAAAAACAATACATGGAAAATACAGAAATCGCTAAAACAATTAATAAATTACGTGAACAAATTAATCATGCATAAAGATATCAACAAGGTTGTGGATAAACCTATGGATAACCTTGTGGATAAACTGTGGATAAGTGTATAAACTAGAATCAATTGTGGATATGTGGATAAGTTGTCACAAATTATCCACAAGTTATACACAGGCATCAGCCCAGACAGTACAAGGCTTGATGCCACTTATCAACATATCCACAGCCACCTACTACTACTACTACTAAAATATAAATATATAAATAATAATAGTATTATATAATATAGGAGTGGATAACTTATGAAAATTACCTGTGAAAAAAGAGAACTTACACAAGCAATACAAACAGTATTAAAAGCCATACCAAGTAGACCACAAATGCCTATTTTATCTGGTATCTACATCAAAGCTAGTGAAAATACACTAGAATTAAAAGCAACAGATTATGAACTAAGCATTACATGCAAAATTGATGCAAACATAAATGAAGAAGGCACTATCGTATTACCAGGAAAATATCTATACGAAGTCATCAGAACATTACCTGGAGATTATGTAGAAATAAAAAATAATGAAACAGATAATTCTGTTAATATTTCTTCCAATGCAGCTCAATTTAATTTATTAAATATGCAAGCAACTGATTTCCCAATAATAGAAAAATTACAAGGACAAATAAATTTCACATTAAAAAATAATGTATTTTTAAATTTTATTAAAAAAACATCATTTGCTTGTTCAACAGATGAATCTAGACCTGTATTCACTGGATGCTTAATCGATATTAATAATAATAATATTGTTATGGCTGCAACAAATATGCACAGATTAGCATTAATTCGTGAAAATATAGGTAATTTAACTAACGATAATTTAAAAATAATAATACCTGCTAAAATTTTGAACGAATTTATCCACATTTTTAATTCAGATATACCAGAAGATGTTAAAATATCTTGCACACATAATAAAATAAGCTTTTCTTACGAAAATATTTATGTAATATCTCGTTTAATAGAAGGTCAATTCCCAGATTATAATAGAGTTATTCCAAAAGAATTTAAAACAAATGTGATAATAAATAAAAGTGAATTCCAATCAGCATTAGACCGTGTATCTTTAATTTCTCGTTCTGAAGATTATAATATTATTCATTTTGAATTTATTGATGATAGAGTACGAATTTCTTCTGATAACCCTAATATTGGTAAAGCAGAAGAAACAATTAAAGTTCAAATAGAAGGCCCTGGTATAAATATTTCATTTAATGCAAAATACATTATGGATGTATTAAAAGCTATTGAAAATGAAAACTTTATTTTTTCATTTAATCAACCATTAACTACAGCATCTATAAGAGAAGAAAATAATAGTAATTTTACCTATGTAGTTACACCTGTTAGAACAAAATCCATGTAATAAAAATGAATATAAAAAATATAACCCTTCATAATTATAGAAATTATAAAGATTTAGATATCGATTTAATACCAAATATTAATATTTTTATTGGATATAATGCACAGGGAAAAACCAATATTATAGAAGCAGTGCGTTTTGCTTCTATAGGTATTTCCCATCGCACTCGCAACGATAACGATTTAATTTATTGGCAAGAAAATGAAGCAAATATTAATATAAAATTTTCTAAAATAGATATTACATCTACATTAAAAATTTTTTTGAAACGAAATCAAAGAAAACAATTAAATTTTAACGGAGAAAATATAAAACAAAAAGAATTACCTGGTTTATTGACGATGATATTATTTTCTCCTGAAGATTTAATGTTAATAAAAGGTTCTCCTGTATTGCGCAGAAGATTTTTAGATATAGAATTGTCACAAATTAGTTTGATTTATTATAATCAATTAGTCCAATATAATAAAATATTATTGCAAAGAAATAATTTATTAAAAAAAATAAAAGAAAATAATAAATTAATTAGTATGCTGGATATGTGGGACGAGCAATTTGCTAAAAGTGCAGCTTTTATTGTTGATAAACGTTTAAAAAGTGTGGATAAATTAAATAAATTAGCAAATAATGCACATAATTATATATCTAAAAATCAAGAAAATCTTGAAGTAAAATATATTATGAATAAAAATAATGCAAATTTATCTTTGGATATTACGTATGAAGAATTATACACATATTATATTAATGCTTTAAATAAATTTAGAAAAAATGATATATTTAAAGGTTCTACTAGTATAGGTCCTCATCGTGATGATATTTATTTTTTTATCAATAATGTAGATTTAAAATCTTTTGGTTCACAAGGGCAACAGCGCAGTTCAGTATTATCTTTAAAATTAGCGGAATTAACATTTTTAAAAAATGAAACGGGTGAATATCCTATATTATTATTAGATGATGTGATGAGCGAATTAGATAATAATCGTAGAAATAGTTTATTGGATTATATTCAAGCTAAAAATATTCAAACATTAATTACGGCGACAGATAAATCATTGTTTAGTGTTAATAATAAAAGTAAATTTTTTATTGTTAATAAAGGTATAGTTAGTTAATAAAGGGTGGTGAAAGATGAGAGCACATACAAATAAATTATTTGAAACAGGAAAAACAATTATTCCTAAAACTATGAAGTTATTAGGAAATAAAAATGATAAAAATAATTTAGGTTTACTTAAAATATATTTAAAATATAAATTATTTTATTCTTGGAATGATATAGTTGGTAAAGATATTGCTAAATATATTATTCCACAAGACGTAACTTTTTCTGTTTTATATGTGTATACTTATTCATCAGTTTGGGCTAACAGTTTCCAATATTTAAAATTAGATACGATAAAAAAAATAAATGAATATTTAGGGTATAAACTGATAAAAGATATTCAATTTACACGTTTTAATAAAGTAAAAAGAAAAATTTATTCACCTATTTTAGAGAAAAAAGTAAATTTAGGAAGTTATATAAAACAAGTAGAAATAACGGACGAAGATTTAAATTTAATTGATAAAAAAACCGATTGTATAGAAGATGAAGATTTAAAATCAGCAATAAAAAAAGTGTATATGAAAAATCTTCAATTAAAAAAATTAAAAGAAAAATATAATTGGATACCTTGTAAAAAATGTGGTCATTTAACCCCACCTGAAAATCCATATTGTTATAATTGTCAAAGAGAAATAAAAGAAGAAAAACAACAAAAAATTGCAGAAATTTTATTAGAAATCCCTTGGGCAAGATACCAAGATATTATTAAATATGTAGATTGTAGTATGGATATGGTGAATAAACAAAGAACTAAATTAGTGCAGATTTTAGCAAGTAAATTAAAACCAGGTGTGGATTATCCTGTGGATGATGTGGATAATTTTAAATATAGTATAGATGCACAAACGGTAGTAATGATGTATAAATCTATTCCCCCTGATAAATTAAATAAAAATGTATTAAAAGATACTATTTTTAAATTGCGTTATGATACGGCTTATTGGGAATATAAAAAAAGGACTGAATAAAAATTCAGTCCTTTTTTATTGAGTAATTTATTTTATATATTTTTTAAACTTATCCACAGAGGTGTTAACAATTAGTTCTTCTGGGAAATTTAAATTATCTAATAATTCATGTACATATTTATGGTTGCCAACATCATCGGCAATATGAGCATCGCTGTCGATAATCAGTTCCGTCTGATGCTTCTGGCAGAGTTTAAGCATGGTTTTCATATTATCGCGGGAATTAAGGCGTTCGCCCAAAGGATTTAAAGAACTGTTGTTCAGCTCAAGCAGAACGTGGTATTCTTTAGCAGCTAAAACGATTTTTTCGTAATTTACAGGATAGTAGCCATTGTCGGGATGACCGATTATTTTTACTTTCGGATGTTTCATAGCACCGATTATGGCATTTGTATTTTCTTCTTGACTGCCGGGGTCGATACAGATGTCATGCAGGCTGGCTATTCCGTAATCGATTTTAGAAAATCCCTTTTCGGATAAATCCATATTACCGTAATAATTTATGATATTTATTTCTGCTCCCATACGTATTTCAATATCATCTTGATGACGAGGTATTACTTTAAAATTGCAAAAATATATTTCATGACAAGTACCAGGCATCTTATTAGTATGTTCAGTTATACCAATTAATTTTAAATTTTTCTTTTTTCCGCTTGCAATCATTTCATTTAAAGTACTGTAAGCATGACCGCTAGCAATAGTATGCATATGGGCATCGAGAACATCAATCATAGTTAACATCTTCTTTCATGATAATATAATGATTAATTATTAACACTTATATTTTGATGTATGTTTTTAATGCTGTCAATATAAATTAATATAGATTTTGTATACAAAATTCAAGAAATTTACAATTGATATTTTAATTCAGTGTGATATAATAATTTTAGTCTAATTATGTAAATTTTGTATGAATTTGATAACTATAAGTTATAGAATAAATGGGCCATTTTCTAAAATAAGGCTCTTTTCTATTATATATCATAATATATATAAATACTTATATTAATATGTGTTATTTTAGGAGGTAAGTTTTTATGTTTAAAAGAGTCTTAATAGCCAACCGTGGAGAAATTGCAGTGCGAATTATTCGTGCTTGCCAAGAGATGGGCATAGAAACTGTTGCTGTATATTCAGATGAAGATGTTGATGCAATGCATGTAAGATTGGCTGATTATAGTTATAATATTGGACCAGCTGATGCCAGTGAAAGTTATTTAAATAAAGATGCTTTGATGGAAGCTGCTAGAAATACTGAAGCTGATGCTGTTCATCCTGGTTATGGTTTCTTATCAGAAGATGCAGATTTTGCAGAAATGGTAACAAAATCTGGTATGACTTGGATTGGACCGTGGGCTGATACTATTCGTAAAGTTGGCGATAAAGATATAGCTAGAGCAGCTATGGTGCCATCAGGTATTCCAATGTCAAAAGGTAGTACACCACTTGAAAGCAATGAAGATGCTATTGAAAAAGCAAAAGATGTTGGATATCCTATTATTTTAAAACCTGTTGCTGGTGGTGGCGGTAAAGGTATGCTCATTGCTAACAACGAAGAAGATTTGAAAAACATCTTAAATATTATAGATATCCATAAAGTAAAATATTATTTTGAACATTATATTGAACATTCTCGCCATATTGAAGTACAGATTGTGGCAGATAATTATGGTCATGTTATTCATTTAGGTGAACGTGAATGTTCTCTTCAACGTCGCAATCAAAAATTATTAGAAGAATCTCCATCTATTGCTTTAACTCCTGACCGCCGTGCAGAAGTTGGTGCTTTAGCTATTAAGGCCGCAAAAAGTGTTCATTATAATAATATCGGTACAGTAGAATTTTTGCTTGATTTAAAAACAAATCAATTTAATTTCATGGAAATAAATCCACGTGTTCAAGTTGAACATGGTATAACAGAAGCTGTTACAGGTATTGACCTCGTGCGTACACAAATTCGCATTGCAGCTGGTGAAGCTTTAGAATTACAACAAGAAGATGTTAAATTCACAGGTCATGCTATAGAATGTCGTATCAATGCAGAAGACCCAGATAATAACTTTATGCCATCTCCTGGTAAAGTTGATTTCTTCTTAGAACCAGGTGGCCCTCGTGTTCGTGTAGATAGCGGTGTTTGTGCTGGCCTTTCTATTTCACCGTATTATGATTCTCTTATTGCTAAAATTATTGTACACGGTCGTACACGCGGTGATGCTATTAAAATTATGCGTCGTGCTTTAAAAGAATTCCAAGTTCGTGGTATTAAAACTACAATTCCACTTCATCAGCGTATTTTAAAAGATGAATATTTCTGCACAGGTGATATTGATACAAGATTTATCAGAAATCATTTCTCTAAATATGTACAACCAATGACACCTGCACAGCTTAAAGCTTCTAAGAAAGCAAGAACTGAAGAAGAAATTATCAATGCTATTAATGCAAGTATGTATTATGCTTGATTTAATTTAACGATAAAAAGAGATTGTAACTATATGGGAAATAAATCTCATTATGTTGCAATCTCTTTTTTTTTAGAACAAATTAAAATAAAATTAACCATGTGTTATTATATAGATAGAAAATAGCAATTAAGGAGGGATTAGATATGAAATATAAAGTATTGTGGATATTTTTGCTATTATCAATATTTTTAGTCACAGGTTGTGGAAAAGATGAACAGGCTGTGGATAACTGTGTTTATGTTAAAACACAAAAGGTTATTTATGGAAACCATGATAGTGAAGACAGTTATGCAGGTACGGTAAAAGGCAGATATGAAAGTAATTTATCTTTTCAAGTCAGTGGAAAAATATTATCTCGTAATGTGAATGTTGGGGATAGCGTATCAGCCGGAGATGTGCTTATGAGTATTGATGCTAGAGATATTCAACAAAATTTAAATGTATTTGAAGCACAGGTTCAATCGGCTAAATCTCAATTAGATTTGGCGCAGACTACATTAGCGCGATATGAAAAATTATATGCAGCTTCTGCGGTGAGTGCACAAGAATTAGACCAATATAAAAATTCATATAAAAATGCTTTAGCAGCGTATAATCAAGCTATAGCACAGAGAGAACAGGGACAAAATGCTTTAGATTATACACAGCTTATAGCGGATAATTCAGGTGTTATTTCAGCTATTTCTGGTGAAGTGGGACAAGTGGTTTCAGCTGGACAAACAGTGGCTACAATAGTCCAAGATGGTGATAGAGAGATAGAAATTTCTGTACCAGAAAATAAGATACAGTCGATATCCACAGGGCAAAGTGCATTAGTGACTTTTTGGGCACTTAACAATGTTGAGGTGATGGGCGCTGTTAGGGAAATTGCGCCAATTGCTGACCCTGTAGCGAGAACGTATAAAGTGCGAATAAGTTTATCACAATTACCGGCAGATATTCAGTTAGGCATGACAGCAAATATTGTCTTCAGTGTAAATGATGGCTTAAATTATGCGGTATTGCCATTATCGGCACTGTATCAGATTGAAAATAAAACACAAGTTTGGGTTGTAAATAGTGAAAATAAAGTGGAACTCAAAGATATAAAGGTAAATGCCTTTGGTAAGAATGATGTCGAAGTTACAGGATTAAATGAGGGTGATGTTGTCGTAACGGCTGGCGTTCATAAGCTTTTTGCTGGGCAAGATGTAAAACTTTTGGACGGTGATGCTCTATGAGAAATTTGACAGAAGTATCATTAAGAAATAAAAATCTTGTTTGGTATTTTATCGTAGTTATATTTATTGCAGGTATTTTTTCATATACAAAACTTGGGAGAATGGAAGACCCTGCATATACTATTCGTCAAATGGTTGTAACAGTTGCATGGCCTGGTGCTGATGCTGTGCAAATGGAACAGCAAGTAACGGATAAAATTGAAAAAAAATTGCAAGATACACCAGGACTAGATTATGTGAAAAGTTCTTCGCGTGCTGGTGAAGCTGTGATATATGTAACGCTTAGAGATGATGTAAAAACAGAAAAAATTCGCACGACTTGGCTGGAAGTGCGAAATATGGTAGAAGATATAAAAAAGGATTTACCTGATGGCGTTTATGGCCCATATTATAATGATAGATTTGATGATGTATATGGCTCGATATATGCTATAACGGGTGATGGCTATTCTTATGAAGAAATGCGTCAGAGAGCGGAAAAGATAAGACGTATTTTATTAAGTATAGATAATGTCAGCAAGGTAGAAATAATCGGTGAACAACCAGAAAAAATTTATATTGAAGCTGCAAGAGAAAAATTATCAGAACTTGGCATAAGTCCACAGGATATAGCAAATGCTGTACAAACTCAACAGCAAATGACGCCGGCTGGCATGATTGAAACACAATCGGATAATGTATATGTGCGTTTTAGTGGACAATTTGCTGATGTAGAAATGCTCAAAAATATGCCAATAAATGCAGGTGGCAGAATTTTACGCCTTGGCGATATCGCTACAGTAGAGCGCCGTTATGTTGAACCGGCTGAGCCTAAGATGTTTTATAATGGTGAGCCAGCTGTGGGATTGGCTGTTTCTATGGAAAATGGCGGAAATATCTTAGCTTTAGGTGAAAATTTAAGTGATACAATCGAAAAAGTAGAAAAATTAATGCCGACAGGATTAGAAATACATCAAGTATCAGACCAGCCTCAAGTAGTAAAAAATTCTATTGATGAATTTGTCGGTTCGCTTAGAGAAGCTGTCATAATCGTATTAGCTGTTAGTTTCTTGAGTTTAGGTATAAGAACGGGTTTGGTAGTAGCAGGTTGTATACCGCTTGTTATAGCTGGTGTATTTGTAGGCATGGGGATTGCTGGAATTGATTTGCATAAAGTATCGCTCGGCGCGCTTATCATTTCACTCGGTTTATTAGTAGATGATGCGATTATTGCCGTAGAGATGATGAGTGTAAAATTAGAAGAAGGATTAAATCGATTTGATGCAGCTTGTTATGCGTATAAGGCGACAGCTATGCCGATGCTTAGCGGAACACTTATAACATGTGCGGGCTTTATTCCAGTAGCTTTTTCAAATGGTGTAGCTTCTGAATTTTGTAAAGCTTTATTCCCTGTTGTGGCAATGGCACTTATATTGTCGTGGTTTGTATCAGTTATGGTAGCTCCTTTATATGGATATAAGATAATAAAAGTAAAAGTTAAACGCAATGATAAAGGTGAGATTGACCCATATCAAAATAAATTTTATAAAGCATTTAGAAAAATTTTATACATGTGTTTAACACATAGAAAAAAAGTACTATTAGGGACTGTAGTTATTTTTGGTGTGTCTATATACTGTTTGAGCTTCGTTAAACAAGAATTTTTCCCACCATCTCTTCGTCCAGAACTTGTAGTAGAGATGACGCTTCCTGAGGGTTCATCGATAAAGGCAACGGAAGAACAAGCACAAAAACTTGCTCAAATATTGAATGAGGAGCAAGATAAAATAAATAATTTTGCTTATTATACAGGACAAGGTTCATCGCGCTTTGTATTGCAATTTGACCCAGTATTGCCGAAAGATAATTATGCACAATTCATAATCACGACAAAAGATGTCGATGCAAGAGAAGAATTAAGAAAATCTTTAGCTAAGACTTTAAATGAAGAATTCCCTGAAGTTAAATCAAATATAAAACTTATTGAAATGGGACCACCAGCTGATTATCCAGTTATGTTTAGAGTATCGGGATATGATACAGATAAGGTGAAAGAAATTGCTAATCAAGTAGCCGAAGTAATGCGCAGTGACAGCAATATATATAATGTTAATTTTGATTGGCAAGAAAAATCGAAGACAATTCATTTAGAACTTGACCAAGATAAATTGCGTTCTATGGGTATATCAAGTCAAGTTGTAGCGCAAATGCTTTATACAGAAATAACGGGAGCAACGGCTGCACAATTTTATACAGGCGATAGAACGATTGATATTGTCATGCGTTTGCAGGATAAGGATAGAGATAATCTTGATGAAGTACGCAATTTACCGATTTATTTAGGTCAGTATGGTTATGTACCATTAGAACAAATTGCTAAAATTAGTTATAGGGCAGAAGATGGTGTTATTTGGCGACGTGATTTAAAACCTACTATAAAAGTACAGGGCAATATTTATGAAGGTACAGCTAATGATGCTACAAATAAAATTGCTGCGAAATTAACTGAAATAGAAAATAATTTGCCATTTGGTTATACCCTACATGTTGATGGTAATGTAGAAAATAGTGAAAAATCCTTAAAATATTTAACTGAACCATTGCCTGCGATGTTTTTAGTTATCATAACAGTGTTGATGTTCCAGCTTCGAAGTGTACAGCTCATGATAATAACAGCACTTACTGCACCGCTTGGCATAATTGGTGTAAGTTTTGGTATGTTGATATTTGATAAACCGATTGGTTTTGTAGCTATTTTAGGAATTTTAGCATTATCTGGCATGATAATTAGAAATTCAATTATCTTGATTGACCAGATAAAAAAACATATAGCAAGTGGCGAAAAACCATGGGATGCTATTATAGATTCAGCTGTATTGCGATTTAGACCGATAATGTTGACGGCTGCTGCGGCAATACTCGGTATGATGCCACTCGTATCAAGTCCTCTTTGGGGTTCTATGGCAATTGCTATATCGTGCGGTCTTTTGGTAGCAACAGTGCTTACATTATTGATTTTGCCTACTTTGTATGCTACATGGTTTAAAATTAAACCGGATAGTGAAAATAAAGTAGCAAATAATTCATGATTTATATAGTAAAAAAAGTTCTAGGTGTATAGCCTAGAACTTTTTTAGTGCATTTAATTAGCAAATTTTTTTCGATTTATTTTTCTAATAGGTGGTTTAAGGTACATGGAAGCACTAGTTAAGAACATTAGTGCACCAGCGAAAATAAAGACGAATTTCAAACCGATAAAAGTACCGATAAGACCTCCAACGAGTGGTCCTATTGTTGAACCGACTTGTTGAGCTGAAAACATCAGACCGAATATACGACCACGTTGTTCTGGTGGACTTTTTTTGACGAGAATGGAATTTATAGAAGGATATACCCCTGCATAGAATAGACCGCACATAAATTGTAATATAGCAAAAGGTATTAAAGTATCAGGAATTGATTGCAAGATTAAGACTATACCTGAAATGGCGAGAGTTATACACATAGTGCGGAAAAAGCCATGAGCTTGACCGTATTTACCCCAAAGCGGTGAAGATATAGCGCCTGCAAAGCCACCTAGTGAAAATACAATACCAGATAACATTACAACATTTTCCATGCTGTGATTGAGTTCAGCAATATAAATTGTTAAGATTGGTTGTAAAATCAAGATTGCCATTTGAATGACAACAGCACATTCTAAAAGGCGACGTATCATAGGTATTTTTAATAGATTTACTTGTTCTGCTTTTTGAGCAACGAGTATTTGTTCTGGTGTTTTTTCCACACGTGGTGGTTCTTTAATGAAGATAAATGTAATTATTGTGATTATACCGAGAGCTGCAGCTGCAATGAAAAAAGATATACGCATACCAAAAACGCTAGCAAGGATGCCCCCAAGTAGTGGACCGATGACGCCACCAGCAGTTAATGCGCCTTGCATTACGCCCATACAAAAACCAAGTTTTTGTTTTGGTGCATAAGCAGACATGATAGCAAGTTCAGCAGGCCAAAGACCGGCTGCAAAACCTTGAAATGCACGTGCAAGCATTAATTGAAATGGAGAGCTGACGATACCACAAAGAAAATAAGCGATAGCGAGTCCGGCACCGGAGCGAATAGCCATTAATTTGCGTCCTTTTTTATCGGATAATTTACCCCAAATAGGCCCCATAACAGCACTAACGACAAATGAAATGGAAAAAACTACACCTGACCACATATTAGCATGGTCTGCTGGAACGCCTAGTTCTTGAATCAGATACATAGGCAAGAATGGAATTAGCATTGTGTAGCTGGCTGACATTAACACGACATTACATGTTAATATGGATAAAATAGCTTTCCAACTCAATTAGATCATTCCTTTCTTAACTTAAATAGTTAATTATTTATATTTATTATAATGTATATAATTATTTGGGATAATTATATACTAATCAAATGATTTAGTAATAAGATTATATACCTAAATACTGGTTTTTGGTAGACTAAATATTGACTTTGGTCTACAATAAATTTAGAAAAATGAAAGGAAGCGATTATATGTATAAGTTATCCCCATCACTGTTAGCCGCAGATTTTGGAATTTTAAAACAGCAATTAGAAGAGTTAGACAAAGCAAATGTACCATATCTTCATTTAGATATTATGGACGGCGTATTTGTACCAAATTTATCTTTTGGACTTGCTGTTGTGCAATCTATTAGAAAATACACAAAAATAATATTTGATGTACATTTAATGATTATTGAACCAGAACGTTATGTAGAACAATTTGCTAAAGCTGGAGCAGATATTTTCTGTTTCCATATTGAAGCTACAGAAAATGCTAAAGAACTTATAGCAAAAATAAAAGATTTAGGTATGAAAGCAGCTATTGCTTTAAAACCAGCAACACCAATTTCTACGATTGAAGAACTTTTACCAGAACTTGATATGGTACTCGTTATGACTGTAGAACCGGGCTTTGGTGGTCAAAAATTCATGCAAGACCAGATGGAAAAAGTAAAAGATTTAGTAAAACTTCGCAAGGAAAATAATTATAATTATGATATAGAAGTTGACGGTGGTGTAAATCCTGAAACAATAAAGACTTGTTTTGCTGCTGGCGCTAATGTTATTGTAGCAGGTTCTGCTGTAATGGGTGCTAAGGATATCTCTGCTAGAGTTAAAGAATTTGCAGAAATAGCAAAAGATTATACTCTTTAAAAAAAGGCTTAAATTACCTTGTTGCGGTAATTTAAGCCTTTTTTATTAATATATTATTTTTTATTCAAAGCCATCATTGCTGTTTCAGTTTGTTGATAATTTTTTTTACCAGTCCAACCATATTTTATAGTAAGAGTAGTAATACCAGCGATTAACATAAATATTGCCATAGCAAAATAGCCGATATCAAAAGAACCTGTTTCTGTTTTAATAAAGCCCATCATATAAGGACCAACCCAACCACCGAGATTACCACAAGAATTGATAAGACCGATAGCACCAGCAGCAGCAGGACCAGTTAAAAATGTAGTAGGAACTGTCCACCATACACCCATAGAAGCATAGATACCGATTGCAGATAAGCAAATCAAAAATAAAGCAACAGTTGGACTGCCTGCAAATGGGCTAAGTCCAAGACCGATAGCACCGATAAACATAGCAATAGCTACATGCCAAACTTTATCACCTGTTTTAGTAGATGTATAACCTGCAATTATTTGAACAATTAAAGCAACAGTCATTGGGATAGCAATAGCACCGCCTAATATGGACGTTGACCAGCCAGAAAGGCTTTTTAATACAGTTGGCATCCAGAAATTGAAACCCCAAAAACCAATTACCCACATGAAATAGATAAAGCAGAGTTTTAAAACTTTTTTATCAGTAAATGCTTGCATAACAGTATATTTTTTTACTTTTTGTAAACGAGCTTGTTCTTCATTGAATGCATCTGTTAAATATTTTTTTTCAGCATCATTGAGCCAAGATACTTGGTCAGGTCTATCTTTTACCCAGAAGAAGAATACTACAGCAAAGATGAGAGCAGGAACAGCTTCTAAAATAAATAATTCTTGCCAACCATGCATACCTAAGATGGATGTATTTAATAAAACTCCAGCTATAGGTGCACCAATAATAGTAGATAATAATAAAGAAGAGAGCATTAAAGAAGTAGCACGAGCGCGTTCTTTTGGTGTGAACCAACGTGGAAATAATACGGAATAAATAACAGGATAAAGACTAGCTTCGGATGCACCAAGTAAAAAGCGATAGATATAAAATTCAGTTTGTGTAGACATGAAAGCCATAAGTACGCAAACAAGACCCCATGTGAACATGATACGAGCAATCCATTTACTACCAGAATATTTGGCTGCAATCAAAGAACCAGGAATTTCTAGAAGTAAATATCCCATAAAGAAAATACCAGCACCAGCGCCAAAGATTTCAGGTGTAAGCCATGGTAAATCTTCTGTCATGGTTAAAGCTGCATAAGCTATATTTACACGGTCGATACAAGCGATGATTGAAACTAAAAATACAGGTAAAATAATATGTAAATCACGCTTTCTTTTTAAACTTGAAAAATTGATTTGTTCCATTTTGTGTGCCTCCTAATAAAATTTTGGTAAAACTAAGTATAAATACAAAAAACCTCCGTCCCATAAAGGGACGGAGGTTATATTTCCGCGGTACCACCCTGATTTTGTCTTAACTATGAAGACAACAGCTTTTCAACGTACATCATAATACGTGTTTCTTATAACGTAGAACAAACGTTTTAGCTTACTGGATTTCAGCTAAAATCTTCAAGGATGATTTTCATTTTTCTTTTAGCTACCATTTTCCAGCAAAACAATGGCTCTCTGTAAGCTTTAAGTAAAAACTACTTGTTCCTATCTCTAGATTTATACTTTATTTTATCTTTACAAAATTACAAAATTCATCGTAATTTAATATAATCTTATATTATAAAATTGTCAATAGTTTTTTTAAAATAATTTATGGTAAAATAAATAAATGGTAAATTTTATAGAAAGTAGGTAAGAAAATGGATAATAGAAATTTAATATTGGCGCATAATTTAATAAATTATTCAGTGCGTTTAAAAAAAGGTGAAAAACTTTTAATTGAACTTATTGATGAAGGTATGGAGCTTGCGCAAGCTTTAATACAAGAAGCGTATAAAGTTGGTGGTATACCATTTTTAACTATAAAGAATTTAAGAATGCAGCGTGAATTGTTGCTTGGCGCAACTAAAGAACAAATGGAATTTTGTGCTGAGTATGAATCACTTCGCATGAAACATATGGATGCATATATAGCTATTCGTGGCAGTGAAAATGTGAGTCAGCTTAGTGATGTACCTGCTAAAAATATGGAAATGTATTCTAAATATTGGATGAAACCAGTGCATAGTGATATTAGAGTTCCTAAAACAAAATGGTGTGTGCTTCGCTATCCAAATGGTGCAATGGCACAACTTGCTAATATGAGCAGCGATGCTTTTTGTGATTTTTATTATAATGTGTGCAATCTTGATTATAATAAAATGAATGATGCTATGGATGCCTTAGTAAAACGCATGGAAAATGCGGATATGGTTCATATCGTTGGTGAAGGAACAGATATCACTTTTTCAATAAAAGGTATGCCAGCCGTAAAATGTGCAGGTGATTGCAATATACCTGATGGCGAAGTTTATACTGCTCCTGTAAAAAATTCTGTAAATGGGGTTATTTCATATAACACTCCGACTATCTACCAGGGAACGACTTTTGAAAACATTTCGCTTACATTTGAACAAGGTAAAATAGTAAAAGCTACATCAAATCATACAGATATTTTGAATAAAATTTTAGATACAGATGAAGGTGCACGCTATATTGGAGAATTCTCTTTTGGTTTAAATCCATATATTACTTTTCCAATGAAGGACATTTTATTTGATGAAAAAATAAGTGGTAGTTTACACTTTACACCTGGTTGTGCGTATGAAGATGCCGATAACACTAATCGTTCTGCTGTTCATTGGGATTTGGTACTAATCCAGATAAGTGAATACGGTGGTGGAAAAATATATTTTGACAATGAACTAATTCGTAAAGATGGTCTTTTTGTAGTAGACGACCTAAAATGCTTAAATCCGGAAAATCTTAAATAAATATTCTATATATTGTATAAAAAAACGTAAAACATAGATTTATAGAAGGCAGGATATTTCAAGTAATGACGCGAAAATATCCTGTTTTTTTATTAAGTATAAGAATTTTCAATATATTACATATTTGTTTACAAGTATTTGACATTTTACAAAGCATAGTGTAAAATTGCAGGTATATAAAATACTATTTATGTCTACTATTTATATCTAAACTTGCCTATTGTGCAGGAGGTGTCTAATTTTGGTATACGAAGGAATAAAAGTATATATGCAAAATGGTAAATTAGATGATGTAGAAATAGCATATTATATTAATAAATTAAAGAGAATATCTAAAGGCAAAGAGTTAAAACGTGTAACCTTTATTTTAAACGATGAATATCTTGATTTGAGATATTTATTTAAGAATTATCCGTTTGAACGTATTTGGCGCATTTCTACATGTAATAATTCTGCCGCTGCTATATAGTTTTTGTGATGTTATTGAAATTCAAAGAGAAACTTTGCTACTTAATTAAGTAGCAAAGTTTTTTTGTCTTTATAGCTGTTTTTTTGATAGAATAAAGGCAAAATATTGCTAATAGTAGGTGAATAAAATGGGACAGCAAAAAAGAATACTTGTAGCAGTGATGATAACTTCTTTTACTGGTGCATTTATGGGAAGTTCAATAAATGTAGCAGTTCCATCTATGGCTGAAGATTTTAATTTAAATCCAGATATTTTAACTTGGGCCGTGACGGCTTTTTTAATTGGTTCGGCAGCAGGTCTATTGCCTTTTGGTAGATTATCTGATATTAAAGGGCGACGAAAAATTTATATGATAGGCCTTGTTTGCATTTGTGTTACGACATTTATTTGTGCGTTAATGCAACATTTTTTGTCTTTTATATTTGTGAGATTTTTACAAGGTGTATCTATGTCTATGATTTTTGGAACAAGTATGGCACTGTTAGTATCTTGTTATGATGCGCGAAAACGTGGAAAGATATTGGGAATGTCTGTTTCGTTTGTTTATGCTGGTGTGTCTTTAGGGCCGTTTATCGGTGGCTTTATTACAGATTATCTTGGTTGGCGTATGATTTTTTGGCTCACAGGTATAGTTTTACTTGTAAATCTTATTTTAATGATGAAGGTAAAATTGGATTGGTACGGTGCAAAAGGGCAAAAGTTTGATTTTGTTGGAAGCTTTATTTATATGGTAATGATTGTGTTATTTTTATATGGTTTATCCGATTGGACACGCCATGAAATAGTACATTATTTCCCTATTGTAGCTTTTGTATTATTTTTAGTATTTATTTGGGAACAAAATAAATCATCTTCGCCACTTGTAAAATTATCTTTATTTAAAAATACTGTATTTGCAATGTCTAATTTAGCTGCACTCATTCATTATAGTGCTACTTTTGCTATTGGGTTTATGGTTTCCTTATATTTGCAAATAGTAAGAGGTATGGATGCTTTTACTGCTGGTTCATTTTTGTTAATTCAGCCTTGTCTTATGGCGATAGTATCACCGAAAGCTGGTGCATTATCTGATAAATTTTCACCGCGCATAATTGCTTCATTTGGTATGGGAATTATGATGATAGGTTTATTTTTATTTTCCTTTTTGAGTGGTACTACTTCTTTTTATCTCATTGGAATAAATTTAGCTTTTATCGGCATAGGTTTTGGTCTGTTTTCTTCACCGAATAATAATGCGATTATGGGAGCTGTAAAAGCCGAATTTTATGGGATTGCTTCTTCTATAGTGGCTGTAATGCGCCTTATAGGGCAAGCTGTCAGCATGGCGATTGTAACGCTTATCTTATCGATATATACAGCAGATATAGTCATGGAACAATATGTAGATATGATATTAGCAGCATCGAAAAATACATTTTTATTGTTTAGTATATTGTGCGTCATAGGTCTCATAGCTTCATTAATGCGCGGTAAAGAAAAACAAAATAAATAACTTGCTTTAGCATTAGGGGCGTGCTATAATGAAAAAGCTATGTATTTAGCAGGTTTCAAGAAGTGAAACCTTCCCTGCCCAGTAAAGGGCCGATAGTCCAAAGAGGAGGTGTTTTTGTGAGAAAGTATGAAGTAATTTTTATCGTAAGACCAATGGATGAAGAAGCAACTAATGCTGTCATCGAAAAATTCTCCAAATTACTCGTTGACAATGGTGCAACTATTGACAAAGAAGATCGTTGGGGCAAAAAACGTTTGGCTTATGAAATTAAAGATTGCACAGACGGTTACTACTGCTTATTTAACTTTACAGCTGAACCGGCTTGCGCTGCTGAACTTGACCGTGTAATGAAAATTACTGATGAAGTTTTAAAACATATGATCGTTAGAGAAGACGAAGAATAATTATAAAATTTGTCAGGGAGGAAATTGCTATGAACAGAGTAATATTAGCAGGTCGTCTTGTGCGTGACCCAGAAGTACGCTACACGCAGACGGGAAAAGCGGTGGCAAGCTTCACTTTAGCAGTAAATCGTAGATTTGTTCGCAATGCGGATCAGCAACAGGCAGATTTTATTCCAATCGTTGTTTGGGATAAACTTGCTGAAATATGTGGTAATAACTTAGTTAAAGGTAGCCAGGTTTTAGTAGAAGGCCGTATGCAGATTCGTTCTTATGATGCACAGGACGGAACAAAACGCTATGTTACAGAAGTTGTAGCGCAGGATATTGAATTCATGGGTTCTAGACCAACTGGAGCAGCACCTGTTCATGCTGCAGCACCAATGAATAATTCAAATCCATCTCCAATGGGAGGAGCAGCTGCTTCCTTCGGTTCAGAGTTACCTCCTGACGAAGAAATACCATTTTAAGGAGGGTAATGACATTGGTTAAACGCGATAGAAACAGAAGACCAAAAAGAAAAGTTTGCAGCTTCTGTGCAGATAAAATCGAACATATTGATTATAAAGACGTAGCAAAACTCCGTCGTTTCATTACTGAACGCGGTAAAATTTTACCTCGTCGTATTTCTGGTAACTGTGCTTGCCATCAGCGTCAAGTTACAGTTGCAATTAAAAGAGCTCGTAACATCGCTCTTTTACCTTTCACAGCTGAATAATAAATATGATAGTAAAAGCCGATACAATTTTGTACCGGCTTTTTTCGTTAGAAATATTCTTTTATAATATTTTCAAAGTCTTTATTGTTATAATCCTGCCAAAATTGTTCATAAGTGGCAGGTTTTTTTGTTGGTTTGTGTAGTCTAGGGCTAGTAGAAGTAGAGCGATTGAAGTCTTTTGCTAGATAAAATAAATCATCTTTGGCTAAATCGAATAATGCTTTGCCGTTTTCATTGTTGATTAACATGAAGGAAATACCTTTATCATCATCAATATCAGTGGAATTATCAGCAAAGTAATTCCAAAAATCGCCGATAGTCAAATCGCTATATCGTTTAAGAGATGTATAATCACAATCGTAACATGAAGGGCGAAGAAAATTGCCTTTTAAAAATCCACGAATATATGGGCTGGTGTCTTTGTATGTTATATCTTGTTTTCCACTGGTAAATTCTAAAATTACTTGATAGCGACGCCAACCTGGTTTATGGCGAAATTGAAAATTGATTAATTTATCATCATAAAGTTGTTCCATGTGGGCAATGTATTTTTTGAATATCTCAGGTGAGGGAACACCATGACATAATAAATCTACAGTGAACAATTGGTTTTCATATCTCTTTTTTAGAAAAGTATACAATCCTGATACTTGGCAAGGTGTACCGCTAAATAATACTTTATTACCTTTTAAAAGAAGTGCTCGTATCTGTTTAAATGTGTTTGTTAAATTACTTTGAACGTATTTTGAACCGACTAGCAATTTATAATCTTCTATTTTGTCGATTATGATATGTTTTACTTGCATATCACTTGTCAAAGTAGCACCGCAAACAAAATAATTATGTTTTAGAGCATTTTGCATTAGTGCAGTGAATAATCCACCAGAAGCTGCTTGTTGGCGTTTTGCTTTATCTTTATGCCAGCATGCATATACTTTAGAAACTAAATCAGTTATATTGGGTTTAAAGAGTGCAGGACAGGATTTTTGACAGAGCTTGCATTTAATACATTTTGTTTCGTCAATCTGCATTTGCCAAAAACCTTGTTCATCTGTGATAGCTTTTATGGCATTTTTAGGGCAGATATTTAGACAAGATAGACAGCCAGTACATTTTTCTTTAGTACATAACATAATAACACCTCTAATCATCTAATTTTTTTATAAAAAAATGGCCAAGATAGAAAATCTTGACCATTTATTTACTTATAAAGCTTTAATTAATTGTCCACACGGCGAATATCAGCACCGAGACCACAGAGTTTTGCAACGAGATTATCGTATCCTCTGTCTATATGGTGAATATAAGATACTTGAGTTTCACCGCTAGCTACAAGGCCTGCAAGAACCATAGCAGCACCAGCACGCAAGTCGGTAGCTTTTACTTGGCAACCTGTGAGTTTTGGTACGCCATCTACAATAGCAGTGCGTCCGTCAACTCGGATTACAGCTCCCATACGCTTTAATTCATCTACGTGCATAAAGCGATTTTCGAAAACGGTTTCAGTAACAAATCCTGTTCCGTCAGCTATTGTGAGCATTGCCATGAATTGAGCTTGCATATCGGTTGGGAAACCAGGATATGGCAATGTTTTGATATCAATGGCTTTGGGGCGCTTGTTACAGCTAACACGGATACCATCAATATCTTCTTGAATTGTTACGCCTGCTTCGTTTAATTTAGCGATAACAGGTTTTAAATGCTCACTGATAGCGTTTTCTATATAGATATCTCCACCAGTCATAGCTACAGCTACCATGTATGTACCAGCTTCAATACGGTCTGGAATAATAGTATAATTATGACCTATAAGTTTTGGTACGCCTGTAATTTTTATTACATTAGTACCAGCACCGCGAATTTTGGCACCCATGATGTTTAAGAAATTAGCTAAATCGATAATTTCTGGTTCTTGAGCAGCATTTTCCAAAATAGTTTGGCCTTCTGCCATACAAGCAGCCATCATGATATTTTCTGTAGCTCCTACACTTGGAAAATCGAGATAGATACTAGTACCTTTAAGCCCATTTGGTGCAGTAGCATTGATAAAGCCGTGGCCGATTTCAATTTCCGCTCCAAGAGCTTCGAAGCCTTTTAAATGTAAGTCAATCGGACGTGTTCCGATAGCACAGCCCCCAGGCATGGAAATTTTTGCCTTGCCATAGCGAGCTAAAAGAGGTCCCATTATAACAAAGGAAGCTCTCATTTTGCGAACTAAATCGTAAGGCGCATCAACCGTTTTAAGTACGGTACTGTCAATCGACAGAGTGTGTTCATCACGATTGAAGTTGACTTTAGCGCCGAGCTGACGCAGAACTTCAGCTATTGTGCAGACGTCGTTTAAGTAAGGAACTTCGTCTAAAACACATGGCTTATCCTGGGCCAGAAGAGTTGCAGCAATTATAGGAAGTACAGCGTTTTTTGCACCGCTAATTTTAACACGACCATGCAATTCATGACCGCCATGTATAATCAACTTTTCCAATTTTCATCCTCCACAAGACTTATATCTTTATTATTTTATCATTTCCGTTTATGTATAGCAATAAGAAAATATATATTTACCTTTGATATATTAAGATATACCTTTTAAATAAAAAGGATACTACTTATAGCAGTATCCTTTTTTGTTAAATTTATTGATTTTAATTATTTAACAGCAACTTTTCGGCTATAAATGACAATGGAAGCGATGAAGATTACAGGTAAGATATAATTCATGTAGTTAGTTAAATTTAATAAGAAAGAACCAACTATTTTATCATGTAAAATCATTGTAGCAGAAGTATAAGCTAAAATAGCAGAACCAATAGTGATTAAAATAGGTAATCTATCCATCAAATTGGAAATAATTTGGCTACCCCAGACAACGATTGGAATGCTGATGGCAAGTCCTGTTAATACGAGTATCATATTGCCATGTGCAGCACCAGCGATAGCTAAAACGTTATCAATACCCATGGCTGCATCGGCAATTATGATTGTTTTAATAGCTGTAGCAAAATTACTGGAAGCTTCAAATTTATTAGCTTCATCTAAGCTGTGTTTATTTGGTTTTAACAAGTTAAATGCGATTGGCAGTAAGATTAAACCACCGATTGCTTGTAAAAATGGAATGGTTAAAAGATATGTTGCGATAAGTGTCATTAAAGCGCGAATGACAACGGCACCAGCTGTACCGACGTAAATAGCTCTTCTTCGCAGGCTTTCAGGTAGTTTTCTTGAAGCCATAGCGATTACAACGGCATTATCGCCGGCTAATACTAAGTCTAATAAGATAATAGAACCAAGTGCAAATAAAAATTGAGTTGATAAGATTTCCATAGATATCTCCTTTTCCTTGAATGTTTTGAGCACAAAAAAAGACTTTTAATACACATAGATAATATGCGTATTAAAAGTCTCACTTATCGAAATATGTTCGATGTTATTGCCAGAAGCTAAAAGCTACAGTGATTGTTGACAATAACTCTAGGAAGTTACTCCCCTTTAATATCATGGTTAGATTATATCTGATAAGTATTTATTTTGTCAAATGAAAAACAGGTAAAATTTTATTTAAGTTCTTTTTTTAAATTTAAGCAGATATCAATTACTTCTTGCATTTCAGGTGGAATAAATTTATTTTTGTGATAAACGATATTAAATTGGCGTTTAAATACTAAATCAGGCATAGTAAAAGCTATTAAATTATGCGCATCTAAATCATCTTTTATGGCTTCTGTGGAGATTACAGAAACACCTAGACCTGCAATAACAGCTTTTTTTATAGCTTCCATGCTGTTGTAGATGCCACCTGTTTGATAATAAACATTGTGTTGATGCATTACTTGTTCAAATAATTCGCGTGTGCCACTGCCTGTTTCACGAATGAAGAATTTTAATTTAGCTAGGTCATCATAGGTTATTTTTTTATTAGCAAGTGGATGATTTTTGCTAATGATGAAAACAAGTTCATCATCCATAAATGGTTTAGTAATAAGATATTCAGAGTGAATTTCACCTTCAACGAGGGCTAAATCTAAATTATCATTTAAAAGCATTTCTTCTAGTTCGGATGTATTGTGTATTTCCGAGAAAATTTCTTTAGAAGGGTCATTTTCAGTGATATGTTTGATTAAATTTATTAAAATGCTACTGCCAATAGTGATACTAGCACCAAGTCGTAAATGATAAACTTCATTAAAGGCACGCATGGCTTGTTCAGTTTGCAAATTTAAGTTTATCAGATTGCGTGAATAACGCAGTAAGCGACGACCGGCTTCCGTAATAAAAATTCGGCGACCGAGACGTTCGAATAAAAGTGTTTGATAATGAGCCTCTAGTTCTTGAATTACTTGACTAACAGAAGGCTGTGTCATATGAAGTTTTTTTGCAGCAGCTGTTATGCCGTTTTCTTCACATACTCTAATAAATATAGCTAAATGTCGTAAAGTCATAATTATTCCCCATTTTTTTATTGTTAATAATGATATTAAGACATTTTATCATTTTTAGCAATAGATTATGTTTCACGTGAAACATTTATTACTTTGTTTGTATTTTTGCTCCAGGGCCATCATTAGCAATAGCAACATCAGCCTCAGCAAATGTCTTCATATCTTTTAGCATTTGCAATGAAGCGTCAATCAATTTCATGCCTAAAGCACAGATGCAGCCACCACCTGTTGTGATATGCAAATTGAGATAATCTGGGCAAACGAACATGATATAAGGATTGATAGTTGGCGCTAAAAGAAGTGCATAACGGATAGCAATGCTAGATGGAATATCATCGGATAAAACAAGTATACCTTTACTTGCCGCACCGATTGCTATGCCAGCCATAAATGCTATTTGACATAGATAAGGATTTGGTTCTAATGATAAAAATTTGCGTTTGCTATAGCGCAGTGAATTATCAAAATTGCAAAGTTGTTGTTTAATAGTTAAACTAAATGTTCCACATATTTCTTTGGGATGATTTTCACAACAAGCGATACCCAAAACATCTATATTGTTTATTTTAGAACCGTAGCAAATACCTTGTAATAAGCTAAATGATAAGGTTTGAGGTTTCATTAAATTTTTAGGAATAGATGTAAAATGATAATTTGCATTAGCATGAGAAGCAAAAGCTTGTGTCAAACGATGCTGAACAACACTGCAACTTTCTTGTGGTGTGATTACAAGAATTTTTTTGCGAACTTGAGTTGGTTTTTTTTGTCGTGTAATTCCCGCAATATTTTCAGCTATATTTTCTAATTTACCTAAACTGTAAATTGGTTTAGTCAAGTTATCTATGCGATTTCTACATTTTTCACGTGCTACTTCGTCTGGCAAAGTGATATTGCGTACTTGTTTTAATAATGCCATTTTCGTATCGAAATCTGTTGTAGGAATGTTTGGTTTTATCAATTTGTCTTTTTCTGCTAGGGCAGCTTGACAGACAGAATGATAAGTTTTTATAGCACAGTCTAAGATGTTTACGGCGATTGAGGAACCTGTAGCTTCGCCAAGACGAAATTTTAAATCCATATAAGGTGATAAGTTAAGCTTTTTTAATATGGCGTTGTGAGCGGGTTCTGCTGCTAAATGAGAAGCCATCAGATAGTTTGTAACTTCAGGGCAAATAGCTTGTGCTACTAATGCTGCTGAACCAGTATTAAAACCATCTAAGACAACAAAGCAGTGATTTGCAGCGGCACCTAGTATTATGCCTGTTATACAAGCAAGTTCAAATCCGCCTATTTTACTCATGACATCAAGCCCGTCTGTAGGGTCTGGTTTATTTACAGTTAAAGCTTGTTTTACGACATCTATTTTTATAGCTAATCTTTCATCAGAAATATTTGTACCGCGACCTGTGGCTTGTTTTGGCGTTAAATTGCAAAGACAAGCTACGATGGCAGCGCTAGAAGTGGTATTGGCTATGCCCATTTCACCAGGTAAAAAGCAACAATAACCTTTATTTGCGTACGTATTTACAAGTTGTATTCCTGTTTCAATAGCTTCGATAGCTTGTTCACGTGTCATAGCAGGGCCTTTAGCGCAGTTATTAGTGCCTGGAGCGATTTTATGGTCGATAAGACCTGGAATATCATCAACAGGAGCTTTTATACCCATGTCAACAACAATCATATCAGAACCGCAAAAATTGGACATAGAATTAGCTACAGCGCCTTTAGAGACGAGATAATTACGTGTCATATGTGCGGTTGTTTCTTGCGGATAAGCACTGACATTCATTTCAGCTACGCCATGGTCAGCACAGGTTATTATAGTCAATTTTTTTGGGATTTCTGGTTTTATTTGTCCTGTGATACCAACATAGCGCAATAAGATATTTTGTAATTCACCTAATCCATCAGGATTAGTCATAGTTTGAGATAATTTATTTTTTACAAATTTAATAGCGCGTTGGTCAGGTGGCATTATCTTCTTTATAGTTTGATTAAGCAGGGACATGATTTTTCTCCTTTGGTACTTGTTTTAGGCTTAGTCCAATACGATTGCGTTTAGGGTCAACACTTATGACGATTACATTTAAGATATCACCTACAGATACAACGTCTAAAGGATGTTTTATAAAACGCTTACTAAGCTCAGAAATATGAATAAATCCAGCTGTTTTTATGCCGATATCAACGAAAACGCCAAAATCAGTAATATTGCGAACAGTGCCACGCATGATAGTGCCTGGTTTTATGTCTTCTAATTTGACGATATTTTGACGAGTCAGCGGTGCAGGTAAATCTTCGCGTGGGTCACGACCTGGTTTAGTAAGTGCTTCTAAAATATCAGTGACAGTAGGTATGCCAGCATTTAAATCAGCGGCAAGTTTTTCAATATCGAGCAGTTTTAGTTTTATTTTTAATTGTTCTAATTGGTGTTTATCGCTTAAATCAGAAAGTGAAAAGCCGAGTTTTTGAAGTATTTTTTCAGCTAATGGATATGATTCAGGGTGAACGGAAGTATTATCTAAAGCTAAAGCGGCATTATTAATTCGCAAAAAACCAGCACATTGGGTAAATGTATTTGGCCCTAAGCGTGAAACCTTTAATAATTCTTTGCGTGATTTAAAGGCACCGTGTTCTTCGCGATATTTAATGATGTTTTTAGCAACAGTGGCATTAATACCAGCAATGTGTTTTAAAAGGGCAACGGAAGCAGTGTTTAATTCTACACCGACATGGTTTACAGCCGTTTCAATTACAGCATCTAATGTCTGAGATAATTCTTTTTGATTGACATCGTGTTGATATTGACCGACACCGATTGCTTTTGGTTCAATTTTTACAAGTTCAGCTAATGGGTCTTGAATGCGGCGCGCGATGGAAACTGCACCGCGAATGGTAACATCAAAATCAGGTAATTCTTCAATGGCTAATTTAGAGGCTGAATATACGGAAGCTCCAGCTTCATTAGTAATCAAATAGTGAATAGGTAAATTGTGTTCATGGATTAAATTAGCGACAAATTCTTCTGTTTCATATGAGGCTGTACCATTGCCGATGGAAATTAAATCAACATTGTATTTTTTTATCCAGTTTAAGAGATTTGTAGCAGATTTTTGTTTGGCTTCATCGCTCATCGTTATATACAAAACGCCATGGTCTAAAACTTGCCCAGTAGCGTCAATTATTGCCATTTTACAACCAGTGCGATAGCCAGGGTCTAAGCCCATTACTGTATGACCTGCAAGCGGAGCTTGTAATAGTAATTGTTTTAAGTTAGAAGCGAATACTGTTATAGCTTGTTTTTCTGCGTTTTCTGTCAGCTGATTGCGAATTTCTCTTTCTAGTGCAGGAAAAATAAGGCGTTTATAAGCATCTGTTATCGCAGTGATTAAAAAATCATCAAAAATGGATTTATTAGTGATGACAAATTTACTTATAGTTTGAATGTCTTTATCTGTATCAGATATAAGCTTTACTTTTAAGATTTCTTTTTTTTCACCGCGATTTATCGCTAAAATACGGTGTGAAGGAAGTGTACGAATTGGTTCGATATAATCTTCATACATAGAGAAAGTTCCTTCTGTATCAAGTTCGCTGTTATAAGATACAGAAAGTTGACCGGATTGCCAAATGTGTTTACGAAGTTGGGCACGTATATCAGCTTTATCAGAAATCATTTCTGCAATGATATCATTTGCACCAGCAAGTGCATCATCAATAGAGGTAACAGTTTCATTTAAATAATCACTAGCTAGTGAAGATATATCACCTTTTTGCAATTCTTGTGCCCAGATTGTTTGTGCCAAAGGTTCAAGACCTTTTTCCTTGGCAATCATAGCACGAGTACGTTTTTTTTGCTTATATGGTAGATAGATATCTTCTAAGTCTTGTAATTTTTGTACTTTATCGATGGCAAGAGATAACTCTTCGGTCATTTTGCCTTGTTCTTCAATACTGTTTTTTATTTCTTTTTGACGTTTGATTAAATTGCGTAGATAAGTGAGTTTTTCATCAAGTTCACGAAGTTGTTCGTCTTTCATTGCTCCTGTTGCTTCTTTGCGATAGCGAGCAATAAAGGGAATAGTATTGCTTTCATCTAGCAATTTTACAGCAGCTTCTACTTGATTAGTTTTTAATTGCAGTAATTGGGCAAGCTGCGGTATGATATTTTGTTCTAACATAATAAAAATCCTTTCTTAGAAGTATCTTTAAACTCTAGTAAATTGTATAAATTAGAAATATCTTTTATATATTTACATTAAAACAGGAGTTTTAGAGTACTTTGGATAATTATATCACATTACTAGGAGTTTTAGCATGAAGACGAATGATATTGCCTACATTAATTGACGTGCAAAAATGCCTGTGATAGAATTGAAAACAAGCTCCCTTATGCATAAGGGAGCTTTATTGTAGAAGAAAGGGTTGTGATACTATGCCTATTAAAATTCCCAGCAGTTTACCAGCTGCACAAATATTAGAAAGTGAAAATATTTTCGTAATGGACACGGAACGAGCTTATAAACAAGACATTCGTCCGCTTAAAATTTTGATTTTAAATTTAATGCCAAATAAGACTGTTACGGAAACACAACTTTTGCGACTTTTAGGAAATACACCACTACAGATTGAAGTGGATTTTATATATACGGAATCATATTTACCAAAACACACATCTATTCAATATTTATCTCAGTTTTATGGAACTTTTGAAGATGTAAGAGATAAATTTTATGATGGTTTTATAATTACTGGAGCACCAGTTGAACGTATGGAATATGAAGATGTAGCATATTGGAATGAAGTATGTGAAATTATGGATTGGAGTCGCAGCCACGTTTGGTCAACTTTCCATATTTGTTGGGGCGCATTTGCAGGGCTGTATCACCATTATGGTATAAAAAAATATTATGAACGTAAAAAAGTTTTTGGTGTGTTTAAACATCATTTAAACGTAAAAAATGAAAAATTATTCCGTGGTTTTGATGATGAATTTTATGTGCCACATTCTCGTCATATTAGCATAAAACGTGAAGATATAGAAAAAGTAGATGATTTAACTATCATGGCAGAAGGCGATGCTGGTGTCTATATCGTTGCTAATTTAAAGGATAATGAATTTTTCATCACAGGTCATGCTGAATATGACCCATATAGCTTGAAAAGTGAATATGACCGTGATATTAAAGCGGGCATGGATATGCACATTCCTATAAATTATTATCCAGATGATGACCCAACGAAAGAACCTATTGTCCGTTGGCGTAGTGTAGCTAATTTGTTGTTTAATAATTGGCTTAATTATTATGTATATCAAGAAACACCGTATGATATTGATAATTTGAAAAAAGAACCACGTAAAAGTGGCAAATAGTTAGAAAGAAGCGAAATGTTGATGTTTTTGAAAAAGAAAATAAGTGCTTTATTGATAAGTTTTATGTTGATTTTTAGCGCAATGGCAGCTGCTGCGCCATTGCCAAATCCAGATACTGGTGCTGTATCTGCTTGTCTTATAGATGCGGATGATAATGGTGTCTTATATGGCAAAGATGAAGATAGAATAATGCCACCGGCTAGTACGACAAAGATAATGACAGCAATTATAGCCTTAGAAAGTGGCAAATTAGATGAACCGCTTGTCATTTCTAGAAATGCTGTAAATACAGAACCGTCTTCTTTAGGTCTTAGAATGGGTGACCAAATTACTTTACGTGAAGCATTAGCTGGAATGCTTTTAGTATCAGGTAATGATGCGGCTGTAGCAGTGGCTGAAACAGTAGCGGGTTCTGTTCCAGAATTTGCTAAAATGATGAATGATAAAGCTCAAGAATTAGGAGCATATCGCACGCATTTTGTTAATCCACATGGATTGACGGCACAAGGCCATTATTCAACAGCGCATGATATGGCGATAATTGCTTCATATGCTATGAAAAATCCGTTATTTAGAGAAATGGTAGGAAGAACTTCCTATAATATGAAATACATGGATGGTAGTACAAAATATGTTACAACTACCAATCGTTTCTTAAAAAGTGGTTTTCCTGGAGCAAACGGTATAAAGACAGGTTTTACTAATGCAGCAGGTGATTGTTTGGTTGCTTCAGCTACAAGAGGATTAAAAACTATGATTGCTGTATTTTATAATGATGATTATCGTTGGGATGATGCACCCGCATGGTTGGAATTTGGTTTTAGTTTTTATGACGCTAGTGAATTGCAAGATAGAACGGTAGTAAAACCGAGTACAATTAAATTAAATAAAATTACTGAACAGAGAATAAAATATAGTAGAGAAACAAATAAAAATTTAGCAGCTTTAGATGCTGCTATTGCCAGTAAAGCCAAAAATTTGAATGGTGAAACGGTAAACGATGCGGATGTAGTTCAACAACCAGTTGAAGAAAAAGTTGAAAAACAAGAAACTAAAGTAAAAGATACAAATACAACTAAAAAGATAGTTACAAATACAGAAGCATCTAATGATGTAGATGATAACATAAATAATGGTAGAAATAATAATGAAGAAAATGTTGAAACTGCTTCTGATGTAGCAACAGATGTGAGCACGAGTGAAACAACAGCTCCAGAAGAAACTAATCCATTATTGGCACAGTATGTATATTGATAAAAAATAAAAAGACACTTAGTAGTTATTTACTATTAAGTGTCTTTTTTATGAATTAAAAATGATAGATTATGATTTTTTATTTTTGTAAGGATTGAGTTTATCTTTTTCCGTTATTTTGCGAATTACTCTACAAGGATTGCCAACGGCTACTACATCATCAGGGATATTTTCTGTTACAACTGACCCAGAACCGATTACACTGTGTTTGCCAATTGTTATGCCAGGTAATACTGTCACTCTACCACCAAGCCAAGCCCCATCACCGATATTTATAGCGGAAGTTTTAGCTATGCCATTATTTCTATCATCTATATCATAAGGGCGGAATGAGCAGTTGAGTAGAGATTTTGGACCGATTAAAGCATGAGCGCCAACATTTATTTTATTAGAATCAATGAATACCCCATTGTGATTTACGATAGTTGCTTCACCGATAGAAATATTATTGCCGTATGTGCAAGTAAACGGTGGTATTATATTGGCATTTTCACCGAAATTATTTATGATGGCTTTTGCCATTTTATCTTTATAACAAAGAGTATTAGCAGATATTCTACTATAAGCTTCTGTTTTAGGAGCATTTTGTTGGCGTAATTTTATAAGTTCGGTATCAAAAGTATTATACCAATAACCTTGTTCCATTTTGTCTTTTTCGGATAATGTAGTATTTTGTTCTTTAGCCAGTTCTTGTTTATATTGCGCGATATCTTCTTCAGTGATTTTACGGATTACTTTGGCAGGATTTCCGGCAACAATAGTATTAGAAGGTACATCATGAGTGATGACGCTTCCTGGACAAATGATAGAATTTTCACCGATGGTGATGCCACCAGTAATCGTTACAGAACCGCAAATCCAAACATTATCTTCAATAGTAATAGGTTTAGCGTACTCTATCCATGTTTCACGCTGCTCAGGTAAAAATGGATGAACTGGAGTATAAAAGCTTGTTTTAGGGCCAATTAAAACATTATCACCGATTTTTATATGACCGCTGTTTAACATTATGCAATCGCCCTCAATAATGCTATTGATACCGACTTCTAAGTGATTGCCAAATTCCATATAAAAAGGACTGTTTATGATAGCTCCTTCATCGAATTTTTTGGTAAATGTACGCAAGAAATCACGGCGGCGCTGAATTTCGCTGTTAGATAATTTATTCAAGATATTTACATAATGAACTGTGTTTTCTACTTGAGAGCGCAATGCCTTATCCATAACAAAATACATATAACCGTGTTCTTGTTTATAAACATTATCTTTTGTATCATCATTTAGGGTTAATTGTTCAACGATTTTTTTGTCATCTTCATTGAGTTGTCGAATTACTTTACAAGGATTGCCGACAGCAAGGCTGTTATCTGGAATATCTTTTGTTACGACAGAGCCAGCGCCGATAACGCAGCCTTCGCCGATGGTTACGCCTGGATTTATGATTACATCACCAGCAATCCAAGTGTGTGAACCAACTGTTACAGGTAGAGCGTATTCGGTTACTTTATCCCAACGCAATTCATGATGAATAGGATGGCAAGGTGTGAAGATATTGCAATTTGGTCCCATATAAACATAATCGCCAATAGTCACTTTGGCTGAGTCAAGAAAACAGCAATTATAGTTGATAAAACAATGTTCACCAATTGTGATATTAGGGCCGTAATCACAACGGAATGGTGGTACTATATAGCTTTCAGTACCAAATTTGCCGACAATTTTATTTACGAGTGATAAAACAGTTGTTTTATCTAAAGCATCAACATGGCTTAATTCATTTACAAGACCGTATGTTTTATCTTTTATAGAAGCTAATTCTTCATCGAATACATCGTATAATAAACCTTCTTCTTGTAATTCTTTAGCAGTTTTTGTCATACAACTTTTCTCCTTATTAAACAAATTATTTCTGAAAAAATTATACCGCGAGAATCATGATAAAAAAAGTATTTTGATAAAAATAAAATAAAAAAGAACAGACAATATTGCCTGTTCTTTAAACGGTAAAATATTTGTTTATTAAAGATATCTAAAATAAATGTATGCGCTAGAAATAATGATTGATAAAATCATTAATGGAAATGCTATTTTCATATAACTTATGAATGAAATTTTATGACCGTGTTGACTAGCCATACCAGCTACAACTACGTTGGCACTAGCACCGATTAAAGTACCATTACCACCTAAGCAAGCACCAAGGGATAAAGCCCACCATAAAGGTTCGAGATTAGTCATACCCATAGCGCCCATTTCTTTTATCATTGGGATTAAAGTGGCAACGAATGGAATGTTGTCAATGAAAGCAGAAGCAATAGCGCTAAGCCATAAAATTAACATGGTAGTTGTTGTAACATCACCGTCTGTGATATTGAAGGCTTCTACTGCCATAGCTTTAATAACGCCTGTTTCCATTAGCCCGCCTACTAATACGAATAAACCGACAAAGAAGAAAATAGCAAGCCATTCTAATCTACTTAAGATTTTAGCTACGGATTCTTCATATGTACTGATGGAAATAAGCATCAGAAGTGATGCACCACCAAGTGCTACAGAAGCAGACTCTAAACCAAGTTGAGAATGGAACATAAAAGTAAGAATTGTGAGTGCTAAAACTATCAAACATTTTTTCAAAAGTGTAGTATCGCGTAATTCTTTCTTTTCATTCATTTGCATTATTTTAGCTTGTAATTCAGGTGTAGTAGTTAATTTTTTGCGATAAATAGCAATTAAGATAGCCATTGTTATGATGAAAATAACAATACATATGCCGCCTAAATTAGTTATGAATGACATAAAGTCAAGTTCAGGAACAGCACTACCAATCATAATATTTGGTGGGTCCCCGATGAGTGTTGCTGTACCACCGATATTTGAAGAGAGTATTTGAGCAACTAAGAATGGTTGAACTGGTACTTTTAATTGTGAAGTGATACTGAATGTAACAGGTACAGTTAATAATACAGTCGTTACATTGTCTAGGAATGCAGAACAAATAGCAGTAAGTGCGGATAAAACGAGTAACAGTTTTATCGGATTGGCTTCGACTTTTTTAGCTGACCAAATAGCTAAATAATTGAATAAGCCAGTTTCACTTGTGATATTGACGATAATCATCATACCAGCGAGTAAACCGATGGTATTGAAGTCAATATGATGGATAGCTTGTTCTTGAGTCAAAATTCCTGCAAAAATCATTAACATAGCGCCAGTAAGACCGACAACAGTACGTTGGATTTTTTCGGAAATAATTAAAATATAAGCGATTACAAAAATTGCAATAGCTACATAAGCCATTGTGTCCAAAACATCACATCTTTTCTTTTTAGATTTTTTTGCTTATTAATTATAACATATAGTCAAATTGAATTATATTGATTTTTATAAAAAAGGCCTTGTAGTTAAGATACAAAGCCTTTTTTTATAAATCATTAATCAATTACAGGAACCCAATTTTTATCTTTATAGGCAGCAAAACATAAACGAATTTGTTCTTCTGTATTTTTACCAACAGAAAGATTTGGCAGATTATCGAGTGAAAAGTAAGCGCTTTCGCTTGTTTCTATATTAGGATTAAAATGACCATCGACCACTTCACATAACATGAAAATTTTAGTGATGCCATATGCGTAAAGCGGAGTATTATGGCGATTGCGGTCATGAATAGCAACTAAACGTGTTGGCACGACATTAAGTCCTGCTTCTTCGCGTGCTTCTTTAATGAGGTTATCGCAGATAGATTGATTGACATCTACCCAGCCACCTGGCATGGACCAGCGTCCATCTATTTCTTTGACGAGCAAAATTTTATCATCTTTAAAAATTACAGAGCGCGTATCAAGTTTTGGTGTTTGATATCCTGTTTCATTGCAAAAGAGATTTTGTACTTTTTCTTTTGGTAAATCAGTATATTCAGCCATTATTTCTGCTGCCATTTCACTTAAGCGAGTAAAACGTTCATGGTCAAATCTATCTTTTGTATAGGCAAGTCCTGCTTGAGCAATAAATTGCATCTCCATTGCCGTAGTAAGCCATTTCATATTTTTATACGGTTCTTCAATGCTAGTCAGTAAGTTTAAGATATCATATGGTTGGCGAAAGTAATATTTTGCCTTTATATGTTTGACTGAATTGCATTGCCAAGTAGCTAAACCAAAATCGAGTTTTAACTTTTGGCAGATAATGTTCTTGTCTAAATCTGTACCGATGAATAAACTTGTGTCTTTGTCGGTTATTTGCGTATCATTATCTAAATTTATAAATTCAACTGCATAATTTTTTTGACGAAGCAGTGGAAGTATTTCACAAAGAGCAGTATCGCTATTTAATTTTTGGTCGAATAATAGTTTTTTATACATAGTATCACCTACAGATAAGATTTTAGCTACTTTTTATTATATATTAATTTTATAAAAATTTTTATTGAAAATGTGTCTCATTTATTATATAATTACAAATATGATAATGATTATCAATTAAAAGAGGGATGGACTATGAAATCATATGATAATGTAGAAACGATGTTAGCTTTTCATGGTGCACCAACACTAGAAGGAATAAAACCAGGCAATTTAATTTCTTTTAATAAAAATAGAATAAAAAATTGTCAACGCATTTTAAATCAGTATAAAACTTGTATGGAATGCAATGGTATTTATTTTTTTACTTTATCAGAAACAGAAAATTGGTTATTGCTGTTTATTTATCGAAAAAATACTTTAAAGCAATTAATACAAAATAAGGAAATACGAGAGTTTTTAAGTTCGTATGGATATGAACATTGTAGATATTTAAGTCAGTATTTACGCTATTTAAAGATTAGAATGTCATTGCAGAAAGGTTTTCCTCATGAAATAGGCATATTTTTAGGCTATCCACTAGATGATGTAAAGGGATTTATCGAGCATAGTGGACGTCATTTCAAGATATCTGGGCAATGGAAGGTTTATTCTGATACGAAGCGTGCTGAAGAACTTTTTAACAAATATGCGGAATGCTCAAATAGATATTGTGCTTGTTTATTGAGAGGACAATCCATAGAAGAATTAGTTAAAGCTGTATGAATTTAGGAGGTTTTTATGAATAAAGTAGCAGTTGTTTTTTGGAGTGGTTCTGGTAATACGGAAGCTATGGCTAATGCCATTAAAAAAGGTGTAGAAAAAGCTAACGCAGTATGTGATTTATTTTTTGTTAGCGATTTTGATATAAATTCTGTAGAAAAATATGATGGAATAATACTCGGTTGTCCTGCTATGGGCAATGAAGTCTTAGAAGAATGCGAATTTCAACCAGCATACGATGAAATGGAAAAATTTTTAAATGGAAAATCAGTGGGTTTATTTGGCTCTTATGGTTGGGGCAGTGGTGAATGGATGGAAAGCTGGGAAGCACAAGTAAAAGATGCTGGTGCTAAATTGTTTGAAAAAGGTTTGATAATAAATGAAGCTCCAGATGAAGATGGTTTAAATTCATCTGAAGAATTTGGCATGCGCTTTGCGCAAAGTAAATGAAATGAATATATAGATTAATCGGTGCGTAATAGAATATGTATATAAGTCTTGGGAATAGGAAAAACCTATTCCTTTTTTATTTGACTTATAGTGAACTTTAAGTGATAGGATATAATGGCTATAGAAAAATGACTTTGTTTTATGTTATGATAAATAAAGTTGTATAAGTTATGTAATAGGAGAGATATTCATGGAAAAAGCAGAGGTTTATTTTACCGATATGCGAGCATATCCAGGTAAAGAAAATTTGTTACAGAAACTTAATCGTTTGATGGTTAAAGCTGGTATCGACAAAATTGATTTCAAAAATAAATTTGTCGCAATTAAAATTCATTTTGGCGAACCAGGCAATTTAGCATATCTTCGTCCAAACTTTGCTAAAGTTGTAGCCGATGCAGTAAAACAGCGCGGTGGTAAACCATTTTTAACTGATTGCAATACTTTATATGTAGGTCGTAGAAAAAACGCGCTTGAACATATGGATGCTGCTTATGAAAATGGTTACAATCCATTTACAACAGGTTGTCAGATTATCATTGCAGATGGTTTAAAGGGAACAGATGAAGCATACGTACCAGTTCCAAATGGCGAATATGTAAAAGAAGCTAAAGTTGGTCAGGCACTCATGGATGCAGATATCATCATTGATTTATCTCATTTCAAAGGCCATGAAATGACAGGCTTTGGTGGAGCTATTAAAAATATCGGCATGGGTGGCGGTTCTCGTGCTGGTAAAATGGAAATGCACTGTGATGGTAAACCTTCTGTTGATGCGGAAAAATGCGTAGGTTGCGGTGCTTGTGCACGTATTTGCGCACATGGTGCTCCAATTATCACAGATAAAAAATGCACTATTGACCAAAATAAATGCGTAGGTTGCGGTCGTTGCATTGGTGCATGCCATTTTGATGCTATCAGCCCTAACAACTGGAATGCAGAAGATTTATTGAATTGCCGTATGGCGGAATATGCAATGGCAATTCTTCATGATAGACCACAGTTCCATATCAATATCATCACTGATGTTTCACCAAACTGTGATTGTCATGGTGAAAATGATATGCCAATCGTACCAAATCTCGGTATGGCTGCTTCTTTTGACCCAGTTGCTATTGACCAAGCTTGTGCAGATATCGTAAATGAAGCACCAGTAATCGCTGGTTCTGAACTTGCAGACAATATCTTAAAAGATAGTCTTGAAGCTGCAAAACATGACCATTTCCACAATACACATCCAAATACAAACTGGCGTGTATGTCTCGAACATGCTGAAAAAATTGGTTTGGGTACTTGCCAATATAAATTAATAAAAATTTAATCGTTTAATTAATGAAAAACAGCACTAATTTTATAGTGCTGTTTTTTTATGTTGTGTACCAGTTAATATATATAAATAAACAATAATAATTAATAAGTTTTAATTATTAATATATAGAATATAATTATTTTGGGCTATTGAAAAAATTGAAAATTAGTTTTAAAATAGTTAAGTAGTTAAGTAAAATATAATAAAGAAAGGAAAATTTGCATGGTAAAAAGATATGGTATTTTTTTAATTGGACTTACGTTTATGTCCTTTGGGATTGTTTTGATTATTAAGTCAGCATTAGGCACATCTCCAATTTCTAGTGTACCATATGTATTAAGTTTGGCATTGCCATTTACAGTTGGGCAATTTAATTTTGTAGTTAGTTCATTGATGTTTATTTTACAACCGATTATTTTGCACAGTAAATTTGAATGGGTACAGATATTGCAAGTACCAATGACATTTATTTTTTGTGCATTTATCGATTTGTTTATGTACATATTATCTTGGCTTCATCCACAAGCGTATTATCAACATATTTTAGTATTGTTGATTGGCTGTGTTTTCATGGGTTTAGGTGTTACCTGCCAATTATTAGGTAGAGTCGTTATGCTTCCTGGTGAAGGATTAGTAAATGCGATTGCTACTCATTGGAAATTGGATTTTGGTAAAATAAAAGTTATTTTTGATTGGTCTCTTGTTGCGATTGCAGCAGTGATATCTTTGTATTACTTTGGAACTATAGAAGGTATTCGTGAAGGAACGCTCGTTTCAGCATTTGCTACAGGCATGTTGGTAAAATTCTTTATGAATATGCTTTTAAAGATAAGAATAAAACGAATTGACAAATTAAGACAGCAATGTAAAATTAATAAAATGAGAACTCAATCATAATTATTACGTTGTAATTATAGTAAAAAATCCTGTAAAGCTTTTGGCTTTATGGGATTTTTTCATAAGTTATTAGAAATTGTCTATAGTATAGAAATAAAAAAATCCCGAAGATTTTCTTCGGGATTTTCTATATCGTTAATTAAAATACATCATGAAGAATGATTGTCTGGTCACGGTTTGGTCCTACGGAAACAAAGCCAAGGTCAATACCTGTAACCTGTGCCATTCTTTCGAGATATTTACGAGCGTTTTCTGGTAAATCTTCATATTTTCTAATGCCAGAGATATCTGTTTTCCAACCAGCAAATGTTTCATAAACTGGTTCTACATTAGCGAGAACTTTTAAGCTTGCAGGCATTTCATCTAAGATTTCACCATTGTATTTATAAGCTACGCACATTTTGATTTCATCGAAAGTATCGAGGATATCAAGACGTGTAACAGCCATGTAATCAATACCGCTGAGGTAACCTGCATAGCGAACTACGCAAGCATCAAGCCAGCCAGTACGACGAGGACGACCTGTAACTGTGCCGTATTCATGACCGCAATCACGGATTTTATCGCCGATTTCATTGAGCTGTTCAGTTGGGAATGGTCCTTCACCAACACGAGTGCAATAGGCTTTTACGATACCTACTACTTTATCGATTTTGTTAGGGCCTACACCAGCGCCAGAGCAAACGCCACCAGCTGTTGGATGAGAAGCTGTAACGTAAGGATAAGTACCATGGTCGATATCGAGCATAGTAGCTTGAGCACCTTCAAACATTACTTTTTTGCCTGCTTTAATTTCTTTATTTAAGAAAGCAGATGTATCGATTACATATTTTTTGAGTTTTTCAGCATAGCCGAGATATTCAGTGCGGATATCTTCATAGCTTAATGGTTCTTTACCATAGAGTTTTACGAGTTCACGATTTTTAACATCGAGAGCTGTTTTTAATTTTTCGCTGAAAGTTTCTTTATCGATTAAGTCGCAAACGCGAATACCGATACGATTATCACGGTCCATATAGCATGGGCCAATGCCACGTTTTGTTGTACCGATTTTAAGGTCGCCTTTATTTTCTTCTTCAAGTCCGTCCATGAGGCGATGATAAGGCATAACTACATGAGCACGATTGGAAATTCTCAGTCCGTCAACACTATAACCGTCTTTTTTAAGAGCTTCCATTTCTTGAAGAATAACTTCAGGGTCAAAAGCTACACCATTAGCGATGACACAAATTTTATTATCATAGAGCATACCAGATGGCATGAGTCTTTGTTTGAATTCCTTACCGTCTACGGAAACAGTATGACCTGCATTACTGCCACCTTGATAACGTACAACTATATCAGCTTTTTCTGCTAAATAGTCTACGATTTTACCTTTACCTTCATCACCCCATTGGGTGCCGGTTACAACGACTGTTGACATGTGAAAATACTTCCTTTCTTTTGCTTTATAGTTATTATTCAATGCCGAAACGAGCCATAATCATATCTACATTGCGTAAGAACCATTTATAATCAAAGCAGTTGTCAATTTCTTCTTTAGTAAGATATTTTGTAATATCTGGGTCTTTTTCTACATTTGTGCGGAAATCTTCGCCTTTGAGCCATCTAGCCATAGCATTTCTTTGAACCCATTTATAAGCCTCTTCACGTAATACGCCTTTGCTTACAACAGCGAGCATGATGCGCTGACTGAAGATAAGTCCGCCTGTTTTATTGAGGTTTGCCATCATAGCTTCTGGATAAACGAGGAGTTTATCTAAAAGATTAGTTAATTTACGGCAGCAATAATCAACGTTGATAGTGCTATCTGGTAAGATTACACGTTCAACAGAAGAGTGAGAAATATCACGTTCATGCCAAAGAGTGATATCTTCCATAGCAGCAATAGCATTACCACGAACAAGGCGTGCCATACCGCTGATACGTTCACCAGTGATTGGGTTACGTTTATGAGGCATAGCGGAAGAACCTTTTTGACCTGGTTGGAAGTATTCTTCAGCTTCACGAATATCTGTACGTTGGAGATTGCGAAGTTCAGTTGCAATTTTTTCAAATGTACTAGCTACGATAGCGAGTGTAGTCATATATTCTGCATGACGGTCACGCTGAATAACTTGAGTAGCAAGTTTTACAGGAGTGATGCCAAGTTTTTTGCAAGTAATTTCTTCAATACGAGGGTCAATGTTGGAATAAGTACCAACGGCACCGGAAAGTTTACCAACAGCAACAACATCTTTAGCACGTTTTACACGTTCGATATCACGGCAAACTTCATCATACCATAAAGCAAATTTTAAACCAAAAGTCATAGGTTCTGCATGGATACCATGTGTACGACCGATGCAAACAGTATGTTTATATTTTTTAGCTTGACGTAATAAAACATCACGAAGTTTTTCGAGGTCATCTAAGATGATTTCGGCGGATTTTTTCATCATAATGCCGAGCGCTGTATCTTTAACGTCGCTGGAAGTTAATCCTTTGTGGATGTATTTAGAGTCTTCACCAACGTATTCAGCAACGTTAGTTAAGAATGCAATAATATCATGATTAGTAACTTTTTCAATTTCTTTAACGCGATTTAAATCAAATTTTGCTTTAGCACGAATGTTTTTAGCAGCTTCTACAGGAATTTGACCAAGTTCAGCCATTGCTTCACAAGCTGTAATTTCAACTTCAAGCATTACTTCAAATTCGTGTTGGAGAGTCCAAATTCTTCCCATTTCAGGATTGGTATAGCGTTCAATCATTTAAAAATTTCCTCCTCATATTCAAAAACCAGCTATAAAATTTCTACTGATAACAGCAAAAAGAACTCAAATGGAATGATTGTTTCGACATTTGAGTTATTTGTAAAATCTTTATGTAGCTTTTACCTTCATATCATAGCATTTAATTGGCTTTAGTGTCAATCAAAAGGGATTAATAAAAAACTTCCACTGCTTATAATTAGTAGTGGAAGTGATAGGCGATTAAATATTATCATCATTTGTACGTAAAAGGTCAGCAAATTTAGTAAATTGTTTATGAAAGAATAATTGTATGCTATCTACAGGACCGTTACGGTGTTTAGCGATTATGACGTCTGTGATATTTTTGTTTTCTGTTTCAGCGTTATAATAGTCTTCACGATATAAGAACATAACGATATCGGCATCTTGTTCAAGGGAGCCCGATTCACGCAAGTCACTGAGCATTGGCTTTTTAATTTGACGAGATTCTACACTACGAGAGAGCTGAGAAAGTGCAATGACAGGTACATTGAGTTCACGAGCTAATGATTTTAAGGAACGAGAGATTTCTGAGATTTCTTGTTGTCGATTATCTCCGCCCTTATTATTGCGTCCCTGCATTAATTGCAGATAGTCGATTAATATGAGACTTAAACCTTTTTCTTGTTGCAGGCGGCGAGCTTTAGAGCGCAGTTCCATGATTGTGATACCAGGCGTATCATCAATATAAAGTGGTGCTTTAGAGAATTTATCGGCAGCAGCAATAAGTTTTTGCCAATCCTGTTCATCTAAATCGCCAACGCGCAGTCTTTGCGATTCGACAAGACCTTCAGCGCATAACATACGTTGCATTAATTGTTCTTTAGACATTTCAAGTGAGAAAAATGCGACAGGTTTATTTTCTTTTATGGCAACGTGGGAAGCGATATTTAAAGTGAAAGCTGTTTTACCCATACTAGGTCTAGCTGCAACGAGTATTAAATCTGATGGTTGTAATCCAGCTGTGAGTTTATCTAAATCTTTAAAGCCTGTAGAAAGCCCAGTGAGTCCGCCTTTTGATTCATAAAGGCTTTCTATTTTGCTAAATGTATCAATTACAATTTGCTTTATCGGCGTGAAATCACTTGTTTTGCGATTGGAAGAGATTTCCAAAATCATTTTTTCGGCTTTATCCATGATGGCATCAGCATCTTCGCTGTCTTCATATCCCATGGTAGCGATGGCTGTTGCTGTATTTATGAGACGGCGCATCAATGATTTTTCTCGGACGATTTTAGCATAAAAGATTACGTTAGCAGCTGTTGGAACAGTATTGGCTAATGCTGTAACAAAAGCGATACCGCCGACTTTTTCTAATTGTGCGGATTTATTTAATTGTTCAATTACTGTCAGATTATCTACAGCTTGATTTTTATTTGATAAATCAAGCATGGTTTCATATACAATACGATGAGCTTCACGGTAGAAATCATTCGGACCAAGGATTTGAGCCGCTTCAGCAATCGCTTCTTTAGAGATGAGCATAGCACCGAGAACGGCTTGTTCTGCTTCGATATTTTGCGGAGGCATTCTATCTATCAAGTCTAATCACCTCTTTTTCTTTTTGTTTAAACTAGAGCTAAATCGAGTACTTCTTGTGCTGTTTTTACGGTGTGAACGTCAAGTCCATGCAAATCAGGTGGTATATCTTGTTCATTTTCAGCAGGAATTATAAGAGTTTTTATGCCTGCTTGGCTGGCACCATACGCTTTTTCAAATACTCCACCGACTGGACGAACCATGCCTTGGATGGAAATTTCACCTGTTATAGCGATATTTTGGCGTATCGGTCTATTGGTTATGGCAGAAACAAGTGCTGTTAAAATAGCACTGCCGGCAGAAGGTCCATCGATATTGCCACCACCTATGATATTGATATGAATGTCATAATTATGAATATCTTCACCCGTTACTTTGCGAACAACAGCAGCTGCATTAAATACTGAGTCCTTAGCCATAGAGCCAGCTGTCTGGTTAAAGCGGATAGAACCTTTTCCTTTTTCAGTCGCTTTAAATGCAACAGCTTCTATTTCAATGACAGAACCGATAAAACCAGCTACACCAAGGCCAAAAATCTTGCCAACTTCTGTTTTATCTGATGCTTTTTTGGTGATAAATGGTGATAAACGGCTGACTTGAGCTACTGTATAAACATCTTCAGCTTTAATCATAACATCATCAATATTGCCATCATTATTAGATAAGGCATTGCTATAAGCATCAGCTAAAATATTGATAGCTTTACGTCCTTCTATCGTGTATTCACTGATTAATTGCGCTACATTGTCATCAAGTTTAGCGTTTAATTTTGTAGCAGCGTTTTTAACGATAGTTTGAATGTGTTTTGGTGTGAGTGGTTCAAAGTAAATTTCAGCGCAGCGTGAGCGAAGTGCTGGATTTATATAGCTTGCATCACGTGTCGTAGCACCGATTAATACGAAATCAGCTGGAGCACCTTCATCAAACAGTTTTTTGATGTATGTTGGAATGTTTTCATCGGTTGGGTCGTAATAAGCGGAGTCAAAATATGCTCGTTTATCTTCAAGTACTTTTAATAATTTATTTTGAAGCATTTCATCGAGTTCGCCTATTTCATCAATGAATAAAATACCACCATGGGCATCTGTTACAAGTCCAGGTTTTGGTTCTGGAATACCGCCATCAGCAAGGTCACGTCTAGCACCTTGATAAATAGGGTCATGAACAGAACCTAAAAGTGGATTTGTTATGCCACGTGGGTCATAGCGAAGTGTTGTACCATCAGTTTCAATGAAAGGTGCATCTTCTTTAAATGGTGTATGTGCTTGCTTACAAGCTTCTTGCAATACGAGGCGAGCAGCTGTTGTCTTGCCGACACCTGGAGGACCGTATAATAATAAATGCTGTGGATATGGAGAGCTTAATTTGGCTTTTAAAGCGTGAATAGCGCGTTCTTGTCCCACAATTTCATCTAAACTTTGCGGTCTTAAAAGTTCCATGACAGATTTAGTCAAATGAATTTTGTTTTTAGCCTCAAGTTCAGCCAGTTTTGCTTTAGATTGTGGAGTATCAACTTCGTGTGTTTCTTCTTTTAAGATTTGTTGACGAATATCATCAATATAATCTTGATGATTTTCTTCCATTTTAGCAGCAATGCGCTTTTCTAGTTGGTCTTCCAAAGAACGGCGTGCCATTTGGTTAGCCATGTATTCTGTCATTTCAGCGATTAAATCGGAGATTTCTGCTTCAGTTGGAACTTTGTCTAAAGTAGGATTTTCATAGATGATTTTTTGCAGTGCTAAAACGCGTTCATTTCTATTATCAGAACGCATTAATTTTAAAGCATTGAGTTTACCTGCTTTTAAAACAAGGCGGTCAGAACCTTCCATATCTATTAATATGGAGTATAAAGCTTCGATATCATGGTCGATTGGTTTTGGTTCATTTTGCGCTTTTTTTGCGGAAATAGTAGGCTGCTGTATATTTACAGCAGCCTTTTTACGTTTATTGTTATTCTTTTGTTTGAAAAAACGAGAAAAAATACTCATTATATCCTCACTTATTTTTCAATGACGTGAACAGTTATAGTAGAACTTATTTCAGGGTGAACTTTTATTGTAGCAGTATAATCACCTAAGCAAGTAATACTTCTAACTTCGATTTTACGTTTATCAATATCGATATTGTGCTGTTCTTTTAAAGTATTGGCAATATCTTTACTTGTTACAGAACCGAATAATTTACTGCCTTCACCAACTCGTACAGGAATTGTGATTTCTACTTGAGAAAGTTGAGCTGCCATTAGGCGAGCTTCATCATTTGCCTGCTGTTTTTTGCGTTCAGCAGATTTTTGTTTTGCACGAGCTTCATTTAAATTTTGTTTTGTTGCTTCTACAGCATATTTTTTAGCGATTAAGAAGTTTCTACCATATCCTTCGGCTACTTCTACGATATCGCCTTTTTTTCCAACTTTTTTAAGGTCTTGTAGCATTATTACTTTCATTTTCGTCAACCTCTCTCATGTATTTTAAAGTAGTATTTACTATATCTGCTTTTAAATCGTCTAAATCGCGGTCTTTAACTTGTGTTCCAGCTACGTTTTGATGACCACCGCCACCAAAATGTTCCATTATGACTTGGACATTTACCTCTCCTGTAGAACGAGCACTGACTCCGATTAAATTATCTTTTAATTTAAAGAATACAATGCTGACGCGGACATTTTCAATACATAATAAATCATCGGCTATTTTGCCAGATGTAGCTTGGATATTTGCCGTATTTTCAGGACAAACGGCAACAAGAAGACCTTCTTTATAAAATCTTGAACTAGCGATAGCTTTACCTACAGCTAAGTTTGCTTCATAATCTGTGCGGAATAAATAGTGAACTGCTTCCGGGTCTGCCCCGCAGCGACGCAGATAAGAAACAGCATCAAATGTACGAACACCAGTATTTACGCGGAAATTTTTTGTATCAACGACAATACCAGAATAAAGGGCGGTTGCTTCTAAGCGTGAAAGATGTACATTTTCATTAAAGTACATCAAAAGTTCAGTGATTAATTCACTTGTAGATGAAGAATATGGTTCGATATAAATTAATAGAGCGTTTTTAATTACATTTTCAGAACGACGATGATGGTCTATGACGATGACATTATTAATAGAAGATAATAAATCTGCTCCTGCTACCAAATACGGTATATGTGTATCGACTACAAATAATACTGGATTTAGAGCTGTCATAGCCAATGCTTCTTTTGTCGTTATAAATAAATTTTCAAAGACTTTTTCAGTTTTGCATAGATTGATTAATTTGTCTACACCTTCATTCATATCACTTAAGATGATATAAACAGGTTTTCCGAGTTGGCGTGCCATATGAGCAACACCGATAGCAGCACCGAGGCTGTCAAAATCTTCATTATGATGACCCATGACAAAGACGAGGTCAGAGTTTTCCATGCGTTCATAAATAGCATGAGCAACAACACGCGCTTTAACGCGTGTATGTTTTTCAACAGCTTTAGCTTTACCACCAAAAAATTGAACTTTGCCATCTAAGTCTACAGCAACTTGGTCGCCTCCACGGCCTAAAGCTAAATCAAGATGAGATTGAGCAAGAGAACCGAGTGCTTCCATGGACATTTTGGGACGACTTTGTACAAGACCAATACTGAGCGTTATTGGATACTTATTATCGCCATGTAAATTGCGAATTTTATCGAGAATATCAAATTTTTCACTGATAGCCAAATCGAGTGCATGGCGTTCCATCATGACAATGTACATATCGTCAGAAAGACGGCGCAGTAAAATGCCGAGATTATGTGCCCATTTATCTAATTGATTGTTGACTTCAAATAAAATAGAAGTACGTTGGGCTTCGCTTAATCCTTGCATAACATCATCATAGTTATCAATTTGGATGTAACCAAATACAAGTGTACGCATGGCTGTATCTAATTTAAAATGTTCATATTCTGTTACATCATAGATATAAAGTGCCATGAATTCGGTATTTTCAGCGTTTTTTATTACGGGACGATGTGTTATCCAATAAAATTTATTATCTTGAGAAAATACGCAGGAGCCATCGCGTCCCCAAAATTTATCAATAGGCATATTAGGCCAAACATTATAAATAAAAGAACCTATTTGAGGTGTAGTCTTGAACCAGCGTTCAAATTCATGATTATACCATTCAATACGAGATTCTTTGTTGATGACTATAATAACTTGAGGTAGTCTTTCTAAAGCAAAATTAGAAAGTTCGTTTACATTTTTTATGATATTTTCATAGTATTTTTTTAATGTTCGACGGCGTTCAATGCAGCGTTCTTTAAGATATAACATTAGGCATATCCATAAAACGACTCCTCCGCCAAAGATATACCAGTTATATTGCAATAATACGATTAATAAACCTAAAGATGCTATCATTGTTATACAAATATCTATCCAAACGGATAATTTGCTAATCATGAAGAAGCCTCCTAATTGCGGTCAGTTTTGATTTTTTTACGATAGTCGACTATCATATCGAAAAATCCTGCAAGTGCAACGATTTGAGCTATTATCATATTTAGACAAACCATTACAATGATAAAAATCCATACAGCAGTAGGCCATTTCTTAAGTTTATAGAAAAAGCGGATAACAGATAATCCTTGAATTAAACCAATAACATTAGCACATAGATAAGTATTTAAAGAAATTTGATATAAAAGACTGATATCACGCGTAGAACCCCAATACATACCAATTAATGAAAAGGCATAAATATAGATGAATATTTTGGGAAAATGCCATAGGGTAAATGGTGGTAGAGTGTTAATATCAGTAGTGCCTAATCTTTTTAAAAGGAAAGAACTAGCCATGTAATTAATAACTAATTTTAACAAAGCATTGAAAACAAATAACATAGGTAAAACAAGAGCTAATGTTTCAATGATATGTTGACTCTGTCTATTAGCATCTATCATTGCTTCGGAGGTTACTCCCATAGAAGAGAACATATCGTTCGTATCTAGCATAGCCGTTTTAAAGGATTCCAATTGTTCCACAAAAATATTGATACCTGTTAAATAAAATGTAAGTATCAAAAATAAAGCTGTGCCGATTAATGAGGCAATAAAACTGCTGACAAATATTTTTACAGCTGACCATTTTAATTTAAAACCAATACCTAAAGTCAAAGCTAAAGGAGTAGATGAAAAAATTAACGGAAGAGCCGTAACAGGTGTTAAAAATAAACAAAGTATTATACCTGATATTAAAACGCTGGCTAAACCGTATTTAAGGTGATGTTTAGCAGTAATTATTGTAATTGGCAAAGTCCAAAATAAAATTACAAAAGGAATGTACAGACCAGCTATTGCAATAATTACAGTTATGGCAGTAAGTAGGCTACTTTCAGTCAAAGGTCGTAGCTTATTATGTGTCATTATAAAATCCTTTCATAAATAAAAATCGAAAAATCTAATATTTAATTATAATATAAAATCTTGTTTACTGCAAAGTATATAGCATATATAAAAAAGCATTTCCCTAAAACAAATTAAGGAAATGCTTTTGCTATTTTTTGGTAAAAATACATTTACCATTTAACCAAGTTTGTTCAACTTCATAATTTTTATTGATAATAATGAAATCAGCATATTTGCCCTTTTTAATACTGCCTAAGTATTTATCTATGTTAAATCGTTTAGCAGGATTAAGCGAAGCCATATTAATTGCATTAATAGGTTTTTCGCCAATATCCTCTATCAGAAGTTTGATTTCTTTTAATAATGTAGTAGTACTGCCAGCAAGGTTACCATCATCGATGCGAGCAATTCCATTTTTTACATTAAATGGCAATGTGCCGAGCATATAGCGTCCATCATTTAAGCCAGTAGCACGAATAGCATCACTTACAAGAATTATTTTATCTTTTGGTTTACAATTTAAAAGAATTTTTATAGCAGGTAAAGATACATGTATACCATCGGCGATTAATTCAGCATATATATCATCGCGAGTGAGCGCTGCACCCAAAAGATTAGGATTTCGATGATGCATTTGTTCCATAGCGCAATAAGTGTGTACACTAGCATCAGCACCAGCATCAAAACAAGCACAAGCCTCTGTATAATCAGCACTGCTGTGACCAAGAGATACTTTTAGATTTAATTTATTAGTTATCCAATTTGTAAAAGTGAAAGCGTTTTCTTTTTCAGGTGCGATGATTATTGTTTTTACAGGACCGAGTGATTGCATATGAAGGATTTCTTCTTTATTTAACGGACGAATAAATTTTTCTGGATGAGCTCCTCTATGCTGTGTGGTGATATAGGGACCTTCGATGAACATACCTAAAATACGAGCGCTATTTAAAGTCTTTTGGCAATTAGCTATGTTAGTAATTGCATTATAAATATCTGAAAGAGGTGCTGTCACTGTTGTTGGCATCCAAGTAGTAGTTCCTTGTGTTAATAAATAATCACTGATATTTTGAATGGCATTAGTAGTGCTATCCATTGTATCGCAACCAACAGCTCCGTGAATATGCGTATCAATTAAACCTGGTAATATATACGAATTGGGAAAATCTTTAACTTCTATATCAGATGTTATATCGTTTTTATCAATAAATCCAGCAAACTTATCATCTTCGAGCAATAGATATTTGTTTAACTCAATAGAAGTTTCCGTAAATATTTTTTGTGCTTTGATAGCTGTTTTACTCACCAATGCCACCTGCTAATTTAGAAATATTAGTTGGTGTAGAACGAGATTGAAATACCTGAATTCTTGATTGATGACTATCAACTAGTATTTCAGCTAAACTAGATGCAGTTTGATTTGTTCTGCTGAATAAAGCTTCTAAAAGTACAGGAATATTTGTACCACTGATTACTTTACTGTTTGCAAGATGTGTAGATAAAATTACACTTTGATTAAATGGTGTACCACCTGCGATATCTGTGCAGAAAATTATATCAGAACAATCCAATCGTTCAACTGCTTGTTTTAATTCTTCGGCTAAGTCTGTGTTTGTAGAACCTACAGGAAAATCAATAGCTTCAAATTTATCTTGTTTACCAGCAATGACTTCAATAGAAGAAGCTAATCCTGAAGCAAATCTACCATGACCAGTAACGATAATACCAATCATATTGAAAAACCTCCTACAGTTTGATTTTTTTTATTTTTTACAGTAATAATTGTATCATATTTACCATAAAATTTAGCATAAAAATGAAAGTTTCTGTAAAATTTACATAAATAATCGATAATTACTATTAAAAACAAAAAATATTTTATAAAAAAATATTTTAAATTATAAAAAATAGAGAAAAAAGAAGAAAATAAAAGAAATTAAGAGAAAATAAAAGAAAAATTGATATTTTTACCATTTGTCTTATAAGTGTAATAAGCATATAATATAACCATAACAGGAAATAATATTGATGATATACAGCGTGTATACTATATCATCAAATCATTTAAATAATGTGTATATAAATTGGAGGAATTAATAATGAAAAAATGGGTTTGCAGCGTTTGCGGTTATGTTTATGAAGGTGAAAGTGCACCAGAACAGTGCCCTATTTGTAAAGCACCTGCTTCTAAATTTGTTGAACAGAGTGGCGATTTAGTATTCGCTGACGAACATCGTGTTGGCGTAGCTAAAGGTGTTGACCCTCGTATTGTTGAAGGTTTACAGCAGAACTTCAATGGTGAATGCTCTGAAGTTGGTATGTACCTCGCTATGAGCCGCGTTGCTGAACGTGAAGGTTATCCTGAAATTGCAGAAGCTTACAAACGCTATGCTTTTGAAGAAGCTGAACATGCTGCAAAATTTGCTGAACTTCTCGGTGAAGTTGTAACTGATAGCACTAAGAAAAATCTTGAACTTCGTGTTGCTGCTGAACATGGCGCTTGCGCTGGTAAAAAAGAACTTGCAACTCTTGCTAAAGAACTTGGCTTAGATGCAATTCATGATACTGTTCATGAAATGGCAAAAGACGAAGCTCGTCATGGCTGTGGTTTCAATGGCCTCTTAAAACGTTATTTCGGTAAATAATTATATAGATAGGATTGAAAAGACACAATCGAATGATTGTGTCTTTTTTTTTCGTACAAAGATATAGTAAAATTTAGATGATGGTATATTGTCTTGATATGAAAATATAGATAAGGAATGATTTTATGAGTTATACAGGTTCATTATTAAATTTTATAAGTAGTTCAACGTCACCATATCATACAGTGTTTACAGCACAAGATTATTTAATAAAAAATGATTTTGAAGAGTTGAGTTTAGATAATGATTGGAAAATAGAGTTAGAGAAAAAGTATTTTGTAAAAATATATGATTCTACACTTATTGCTTTTATACCGCATCAAGCCAGGCGTGATGGTATGCGCATTGCCGTATCACATACGGATTTTCCTTGTTTAAAAATAAAACCGAAAGCGCAGATAATTCAAGATAAATACGGAAAATTAAATGTAGAAGTTTATGGCGGAATGATTTTAAATACATGGCTCGATAGACCGCTTTCTTTAGCTGGGAAAGTTGCCTTAAAAGGAGACGATGTTTTTACTCCTAAAGTAGAGTTTGTTGATTTTAGGCGACCTTTGATGACAATACCAAATTTAGCTATTCATATGGATAGAAATGTGAATGATGGTAAGGCTTTAAACAAACAAAAAGAGATGCTTCCGATTGCATTTATGCAAGGTGATGAAGATGATGCGCAAGATTGTCTGTTAAATTTATTGGCAGAACAATTAAATTGTGAAAAAGAAGCGATTTTAAGTTATGATTTAACTGTTTACCAAACAGAAAGTCCATGTTATTTAGGTTTTAATAGTGAGTTTATATCTTCACCTAGACTGGATAATATAACTTCTGTAAAAGCTTGCGTAGAAGGTATTATCTCAGATAAAAGAAAATCTGGTCTTGATGTAGTCGTTTTATTTGATAATGAAGAAGTGGGTAGTAGAACAAAACAAGGTGGAGCTTCACTTATATTATCAAATATGTTAGAACGCATATACAGTGCTTGTGGTTATTCAAGACAAGTATTTTTAGCAGATTTAGCCAAGAGCTTTATGCTTTCAATAGATGTAGCACATGCACTTCATCCGAATTATTTAGAAAAAAATGATGTGACGAATAAACCGATACTAAATCACGGTTTAGCTATAAAAATGGCAGCTAGTCAGTCTTATGCAGGTGATGCCGAAGCTATAGCGATAATAAAGGCTTTATGTGAAAAATATAAAATCGATTATCAAATGTATGTAAATCGTTCGGATATTCCTGGTGGTTCGACTATAGGTTCAATTGCTTCAGCTTTGTTATCTATGCGTACTTTAGATATAGGTGTACCGATATTGGCAATGCATTCAGCTAGGGAACTGATGGGTAAATATGACCAAAAGTCATTGGAATTTTTAGTTAGAGCGTTTTTTGAAGGATTTAGATGAAAGGAAGGTAAATATGAATATCTTAGTAGTAATGCCATTTAAACAAAAGCATAAAAAACTTATGCAAGAGAATTTTCCAAATGAAAATTTTATTTATGAGCGAAATCCAAGTAAAGATTTAGTCACTAGTGCAGATGTGATAATAGGCAATGTAAAGACGGATTTATTAAAATTTGCTACTAATCTTAAGCTATTGCAATTAAATAGTGCGGGAACAGATGGCTATTGTGATGAGAGTATTTTTCCGAAAAATGCTGTATTAACTAATGCTACAGGTGCTTATGGATTAGCTTTATCTGAATATATGTTAGCTGTGCTTATGGCTATGCAGAAGAAATTATATAAATATCATGATAATCAAAAGCAGAATTTATGGCATGATGAAGGCGAGGTAACATCTATTTGTAATTCTGTGATATTAGTTGTAGGTTTAGGTGATATCGGTGGCAATTTTGCTAAAAAAGTAAAAGCTTTAGGGGCAAGAGTTATTGGTATAAAAAGGCGTATTATCGATAAACCTGAGTATGTAGATGAACTTGGAACTTTAGATAATCTCAAAGAATATTTGCCTAAAGTGGATGTAGTTGTAAATATTTTGCCAGGTACTAAAGCAACCTACCATTTATTCGATAAAGACAAATTTGCTTTAATGAAAGATAAAGCTTTTTTTGTTAATGCAGGTCGTGGAAATGCTGTAGTAGAAGATGATTTGATTGAAGCGGTAGAAAGTGGTCATTTAGCAGGAGCTGCTGTTGACGTTACAGAAATAGAGCCTTTGCCAAAAGAAAGTCGTATGTGGCAGGTTGAAAATATTCATATCACACCGCATACAGCAGGACAATATCATTTAGCAGCTACGCACGATAATATTGTAAATATTGCTAAAGAAAATTTAAGTCGTTTGTTAACTGGAAAAGATTTAATTAATCAAGTGGATTTTACAACAGGATATAAGAAATAAAAAAATACGTTTCCTATTATTTAATAGGAAACGTACTTTTTTTTAAGATTTCCAGAGACTGTGGAGATTGCAGTAAGCATAAGCTGCTACTACTTGTTCTCCATCGAGCAAAGCAAATTGAGCTTTGGGAGCCTTGTTTGGTGCAAGTAATTTGCGCTGATTGCCCATAGTTGTTTCTAATGAAATCCATTCAATATAGTGTTCTGGCACCATTGGATGTTCTACAGAGCCAACTGTAACAGTAACGATATTGCCTTCTTGTTCGATAACAGGAACGTGTTTTTCTACGGCAGCATCACTAGTTCCAGGGATGATTTCTGTCATTTTTTCACCACAGCAGAAAACTGGAACACCTTTGTTTTTTGCAAAAGCAATGATGTTACCGCAATGGGAACAGATATAAAATTTTTGTGACATAAGCTTTCACCTTTATGTTATTAAATTATAGCATTATATACCAATACTGAGCGAGGCGGTATAATGCCAATATGATAAACATCGGGACGTTCATTTTCATCAATAAAGGATTTGTCTTCAAAATCAGTGTTGATGACGAGTTTCCATGGATGATTATCAGGAAGTGCCGGAAGGTGGAGACGATGATTTTCCCAATGAGAATTAACGCAAATATAAATGAAATCATCTCGTCCATCACGTGTCTTACCAGTCAATAAAACACATACAATTCTGTTTGTATAAGAATAATCGAAATTCCAAGGTTCTACACCATGTAAACTTACAGCTGGATAATCTTTTGGTGTTTCTTCACAGCTACGCGAGAATACAGGATGTTGTTTACGAAATGCGATTAAGCTTTTATAGAACTCAAATATAGATTTATTCTTTTCTAATAAAGACCAATCAAGCCAAGAAATTTCGTTGTCTTGACAGTAAGCATTGTTATTGCCAAATTGTGAATTACAGAATTCATCTCCGGCTAAAATCATTGGAGTTCCTATGCTGCAAAGTAAAATAGCTGCTGCATTACGAACCATTTTACGACGCAGTTTTAATATTTCGACGTTAGAAGTTGCGCCTTCTTCGCCACAATTCCAACTAATATTATCATTTGTACCATCTGTGTTATTCCAGCCGTTTTCTTCATTATGTTTTTCATTGTAAGAAAATAAATCCCACAGTGTAAAACCATCATGACAGGTAACAAAATTTATGGAAGCATAATGACCTCGATATGCCGGATTATAAATATCTTCAGAACCGGTAAGACGAGCCGTAAATGCTTTTGCATAGCCTAAATCGCCTCGTAGAAAATGGCGGACGTCATCACGATAGTGACCGTTCCATTCAGCCCAACGTCCATATGACGGGAATGTGCCTACTTGATACAGTCCTCCAGCATCCCAGGCTTCAGCAATTAATAAAGTATTGTTAAGCAATGGGTCATAAGCTAAAAGCTCTAAAAGTGGAGGATTACTCATTGGTGAACCGTCTTGGTTTCGTCCTAATATAGAGGCAAGGTCAAATCTAAAACCGTCAATGTGGTATTCAGATATCCAATGACGTAAGCAATTTAGAATCATTTGACGAACAATTGGATTGTTACAATTTAAAGTATTGCCACAACCACTGAAATTGTAGTATTCGCCATTTGGTCCTAGTATATAGTAAGCTTTATTATCTATGCCTTTATAAGAAATATAAGGACCTCTTTTATCGCCTTCAGCAGTATGGTTAAAAACAACATCCAAAATAACACGAATTTCGTTTTTGTGAAGTTCTTTTATGAGGTTTTTTAATTCATAAATTTGCATAGAATATTTGCCACTGGCAGCATAACTAGCTTTAGGAGCAAAGAAAGAAATCGGATTATATCCCCAATAATTTAATAAACGGTTCCCTTTACTATCATAGCGTACTGTATTATTTATAACATCTTCATTTTCATCAAATTCAAAGATTGGTAAAAATTCAACAGCATTAACGCCTAATTCTTTTAAATAAGGAATTTTTTCAATAAAGCCTGCATATGTTCCACGATGTTTGACACCAGAACTTTTATGCTGTGTAAAACCACGCAAATGAGCCTCATAAATTATAAGGTCATTTTGCGCGGTTGTAATAGGTGGATCGGTTTCTAGTTCAAAATCATTGATTGCAACTTTAGAACGATATTGAAAAATATTATTTTTATCTGGCAAAACGCCCCATTCATTGCGTCCTGATACCATTTTAGCGTAAGGGTCAAGGAGTATTTTACTTTTATCATAAATATCTCCTTTACGGATATTGTATTTGCCATCAATACGAAAACCGTATTCGATATTTTCATAATCTAAATCGAATACAATCATAGCAAATACATTGCCCAAACGATAATTTGGGGGAAATGGGATAGTAGCAAAGGGCTCTTTAGCATTATTTTTAAAGAGAATAAGTTCACAACTGGTTGCGCCAGAAGAATAGATTGAAAAATTTACACCGCCAGGTAAAATAGTAGAACCGTTTAGACGGAAAAAACCACGTCTAATTTTAAATTGTTGATACGTATCAGTAGGCAGTACATCTAAGGGCATGTTTACACCTCGTTATTTTTAAGATACCAGAGCGTATTCTTTAATAGCATCTTCTACTGTTGGTGCAAGTGTGATTGTATCAGTGAAGCCTGTTAAATAGAATATTTCTGATATTTTATCAGTAATAGAAACAAAAATAGCATTTATATTTAATAATTTAGCTTTATCGGCAATAACAGATAATAAATATAAGCCGTAGTTGGAAATATAATTACAATGAGACATGTCAATAATAATGTTTTCTTGAGTAGTCATTTTATCTAATATTTCTTTTTTTGCTTGTTCCGAACCGAATACATCAAGCTTTCCGTTTAAAGAAATAACGTTAAGATTATCATTTTTTGTGATGCGAATTTCCAAAATAACAACTACCTCCATTAAATTAGTTTATATGATAATAAAAAGTTTAATAAATAAAATGATAGTATAAAATTGTAATTAGAATTTATTCGATTGTAATTAAAGATTATAATATAATTTTAAAATAGTAAAAAATTATTAAAATATAAATTTTAACTATGATGGAAAGGATAAAATTATTATCACTGCTACTGATGAACTATATATATTATTAAGTTAAAATGAATTGGTACAATGATAATCTCTAATACCATTTTATAAGAGATTGCGTATTTTTTCAAGATGAATAAATTTATATATTGTATAGGTATAAAAAAATAAATGCAGGCTTAAAAAACCTGCATTTATTATATACTACTATCATTTATTTTTTAATGGTTTTTTCAAAATAGCAAGTAAGAGCATACTTACAACAGCACCAACAGCAATTGCTACTAAATACATTAAAGGATTGCCAATTGTTGGTACTACGAAAATACCACCATGAGGTGCACGTAATGTACATTCAAATGCCATTGATAATGCACCAGTTATAGCAGAACCAATAACGCAGGATGGTATAACGCGAGCTGGGTCAGCAGCAGCAAATGGGATAGCACCTTCTGTGATGAAGGATAAGCCCATTATATAGTTAGTAGGACCAGATTTTCTTTCAGCTTCAGTGAAGCGGTTACCGAAGAATGTAGTACAAAGAGCAATAGCGATAGGAGGAACCATACCACCAGCCATAACAGAAGCCATAACGCCAAATTCACCATCAGCAAGAAGTGCTGTACCTGTTACATAAGCTGCTTTGTTGAATGGGCCACCCATATCGATGGACATCATGCCACCTACAACTGCACCGATTAAGATACGGCTGCTAGGGTCCATGCCTTTTAATGTTTCAACAAGCCATGTGTTAATAGCACTTACAGGAGGATTGATAATGAATGTAATAGCTACACCCATTAAGAATACACCGAGTAAAGGATATAAGAGAATGTTTTTAATACCATCAAGAGATGCTGGAAGTACGCTTAATACTTTTCTGAGACCAATGATGATATAACCTGCAGCAAAACCAGCGATGAGAGCACCTAAGAAACCAGAACCGCCAGTGTTTGCCATAGCACCACCAACGAAACCAGCGACAAGACCTGGGCGGTCAGCAATACTCATACCGATGAAACCAGCAAGTACAGGAAGCATAAATCCGAAGGAAACACCGCCAACATTTTTAAAGAAAGCAGCAAGAGGAGTATTAGAACCAAAGTTTGATGGATTGGCTGGGTCATATACATCGACTAAGAATGCAATAGCGATTAAGATACCGCCACCAACAACGAATGGAAGCATATGGGATACACCATTCATTAAGTGTTTATAGATTTGACGACCGATACTTTCATTTTCAGTGGAAGAAGAACTGCTATCACCATCATCTCCAGAATGATGATAAATTGGTGCATCTTGTGCCATTGCTTTATCTAAGAGTTCATCAGCTTTGTTGATACCGTTAGCAACTTTAGTTATGATGACATGTTTGCCGTTAAAACGGGACATTGGTACATTTTTGTCGGCTGCAACGATGATACATTTTGCATTAGCAATTTCTTCGTCAGTGAGAACATTTTTTCTACCGCCAGCACCGTTTGTTTCTACTTTAATGGAAATATTTTTGCGTTTAGCATGCTGTTCTAATGATTCAGCAGCCATATAAGTATGAGCAATACCAGTAGGGCAAGCTGTTACAGCTAAAATTTCATAGCCATCTTGAGTTTTTGTTTCTTGTGATGGAGCTGCAGCTGGAGTTTCTTCAGTAGTGGAACTATCTTCTTCTTCAGAAGTTTTACCTTCTTCTTTTTCGTTTATGAGTTTTAAGAATTCATCAACGGTTTTTGCATTGATAAGAGCTTCTTTAAAATCAGGGTCCATTACCATCATAGCGAGTTTACTTAAAAGTTGAACGTGTAAATCGCTAGCACTATCTGGTGCAGCAATCATGAAGAATAAGCGAGATGGATTGCCGTCTAATGCTTCAAAATCCATACCATCAGGAACAACCATAGCAGCAAGTCCGGCTTCGCGAACTGCACTACTTTTAGCATGAGGTGTAGCGATGCCATCGCCTAAACCTGTGGAACCAGATTCTTCACGAGCGATTACAGCTTTAACGTATTCTTCTTTATTATTGAGATTGCCACCTTTTTCCATTAAGTCAGCTAATATATTAATTGCTTCAACTTTGCTTTTTGGTGGAGCAACATTTAATTTTATACTGACTGGTTTTAAGATGTCGGTAATTTTCATAATTAAATCTCCTTTATATTAAATTAAAGTTTTTAAAAGTGCTTCTACTTCAGGACGAGTAGCAAGGTTTTCAGAAAATGCGGAAGCAGAACCTGTTGCTACACCCATGTAGAAGGCACGTTTAAAGTCACCTGTTTCATAATATCCAGTCAAGAAACCAGCTACCATAGAGTCGCCAGCACCGATGGAATTTACAAGTTTGCCTTTTGGTACAGGAGAATGGATTGTGGAACCATTTTGGTCTACTAAAATTGCTCCATCTTTACCCATAGAAATAAGTACGTTTTTAGCGCCTAATTCCTGTAATTTTTTAGCATAGAAAATAATATCATCATGACTATTGAGTGTTACGTTGAACATTTCAGCTAATTCATGATTATTAGGTTTGATTAAGAATGGATGATATTTTAATACATTAAGTAAAAGATTTTTTGTAGCATCTACAACGATATTTATACCACGGTTTTCTAATTTTGCCATGATTTTTTCGTAAATATCATCAGGAAGACTTTTTGGAATACTACCAGCTAAAACGAGTGTATCGCCAGCAGTCAATTTATCCAATTTTGCAAAGAGCTCATCAATAGCTTCTTGTGGAATATCTGGTCCTTGACCATTTACTTCTGTTTCTTGTTCTGCTGTTTTGATTTTTACGTTTATGCGAGAAAATCCATTAGGCAGTTCAATAAAATCACTTTGGCAACCAAAGCCATGAAGTTGACGAATGATTTCTTTACCAGTAAAACCAGAGATGAAGCCTAAAGCAGTGCTGTCAAGGCCGAGATTTTTTAATACGATAGAAACATTAATACCTTTGCCTCCGCCTAAAACTTGTTCATAGTTTACGCGATTAGTTGCTCCAGCAACGAATTTATCCATGCGAACAATGTAATCGATTGCTGGATTGAATGTTACAGTATAAATCATTTAGAGCACCTCCAAAATATTTGTAAAATCTAAATATCTTTTATCCTTTAAGATATCAGTAATAATTGTGGCATTTTCTAAATCTGCAAATGTTATTGGAGTTATTTGGTCAAATTTTGTAGAGTCAGCCACAACAAAAGCCTTTTGACAATGCTTCATAGCTGTCTTTTTCACACAAGCTTCTACTGGGTCTGGTGTAGAAAAACCTGCTTGTGTACTTATACCATTAGTGCCGAAAAATCCTTTAGTAAAATTGTACGGTTTCAAATTTTCGATTGCCACTGTGCCGATGACAGCTCCAGTGGATTTTTTTAATTGTCCACCAATGATTATGGATTTAAAACCGCGTTCAGATAATTTATTGGCATGGGAAATACCATTCGTTACATATGTAGCATTGTACTGTGTAAGATAATTAACAATGAGTTCTGTCGTTGTGCCAGCATCAAGATAAACTAAATCATGTTCTTCAATCAAACTAGCTGCTTTTTTTGCAATTAAGTTTTTTTCTGTTATTTGTAAATCATGTTTAGTTTGGATATCTTTTTCTGTAGATGTATAGAAATCTAAGCTAGTAGCTCCGCCATAAACTTTGCGCAATTTACCGGCTTTGTCAAGTGCTGTTAAATCGCGTCGTATAGTAGATTCGGAGGTGTTAAGTAATGTAGTTAATTCCGCTAATGTTACACTGGACTGTTTCTTTAATAAATTTAAAATAGTGGAATGACGATCTTGTGTTAGCATTTATCTCACCTCTCTACTTGCATTATATCATTCAAAAACAGTTAAAGTCAATCATAAATTGCAATATATTTGCAATTTTCATAGAAAACTAATTCAAAGTCGGTCAAATTATGAACTTTATAAATTTAAAATATTAATGATATAATATTAATAACGATATTTTTAGGTAACTTTTAGGGAAAGAGGTTTTTTTATTGGGCAGTGATACAATACAGAAAAAAAGAAAAATAAGTCTTTATGTAAGAAAATATTTATATTTATTTATAGGTGCTATTATAGCAGCAGTGGGACTAGAAGTATTTTTAATTCCTAATCATATTATTGATGGTGGCGTTGTTGGTATATCAATCATGTTAAGTGCGGTAACGGGCATTCCTTTTGGTGTACTTTTAATTGTGATTAATTTGCCATTTTTATTTTTAGGATATAAATATATAGGAAAGCCGTTTGCTATAGCTACAACATTTTCCATCATTTGCTTATCGTTTTGGTCAAACATCTTTTTACCCGTTTTGCCAGTGACAAATGATTTCTTTTTAGCGGCGGTATTTGGGGGTATTATAACAGGTACAGGTGTTGGACTGGTTATCAGAAATGGTGGCTCTTTTGATGGAACAGAGATAGTGGCAATTATAACAGATAGAAAAACAGTTTTTTCTGTTGGTGAAATAGTAATGTTCATCAATTTATTTATTTTGAGTAGTGCAAGTCTTATTTTTGGTTGGGATAAAGCAATGTATTCTCTTGTTGCTTATTTTGTAATTTCTAAGATGATAGATGTGGTAATTAAGGGATTAGAAGAAACGTATGCAGTTATGATAGTGACATCTCAACATGAAGAAATTGCTGATAAATTAATGAAACAAATGGATAAAGGTGTAACGCTTTTGCATGGTGAAGGTGGTTATTCTAAAGAAAAGCGTAAAATTTTATACTGTATTGTTACTCGTTTAGAAATTGATAGTTTAAAAAGTATTGTACTAGATGTAGATGAATCTGCATTTATAACGATTAATCCTGTAAGTGATATTGTTGGAGGCAGATTACGTCGAAAAAAAGGCCATTAAAATTAAATGATGTATAAATTATTTATAAATTATTATGGAAGATTTTTTATTATTATATTTAATAAGGTAAACAAATTTTTTAATGAGGAAAAAACTTGACGATATAACGAGGACAGAACTATAATACAGGTATAAGAAAACTTTATAAAATGTTTAATAATAATAATAAATATATATGACAATATAGTTAAAAATTATAAAATTTTGTACATAATTTTATACATTAAAGGAAATGGTTTTTTAGGAAAAGAATAATATTTTTATTATTTTTTTTATATAAATATTGGGTCTAATATTTTTTTACGTGCATTTTTATGGGCGAAAAACAGGTCTAGTATTTTAATTTATCTAGGAGGGATATTGTGGAAAAGTATAGTTCTATTTGGGACATGTACCAGAAAAAAGGAATGAGTAGACGCTCCTTTATCAAAGCATGCACAGCAATGGCTGCAATGCTTGGAATTGCACCTACAATGTTATCTAATGTTGTAGAAGCTGCTGAAAAAAGATTACCTGTTGTTGTGTGGTTGCATGGTCATGAATGTACAGGTTGTACAGAAGCATTTATTCGTTCAGGTGCACCAATGGCTTCTGATGTTGTACTTAATATGATTGCGCTTGAATATGATGATACATTAGCAGCTGCTAGTGGTCAGCCTTTTGAACAACATTTACAGGAAATTATCAAAGCATATGATGGACAGTATATTTTAGCTGTAGAAGGTGCAGTACCTGCATTAGCTGATTCTGGCTATTGTATGGTAGGTGGTCATGCTTTTATTGACCAATTAAAAGAAGCTGCTGCTCATTGCGCTGCTATTATTAATTATGGTTCTTGTTCATGTTGGGGAGGTATTCAGGCAGCACGTCCAAATCCTACTCAATCTACAGGTGTACCTAATATTATTGGAAATAAACCAATTGTAAATGTACCTGGTTGCCCACCAATTCCAGAAGTAATGACAGGCGTTATTGCTCACTATGCTATGTTTGGTAAATTACCGCCTCTTGATAGTGAAGGTCGTCCAAAACAGTTCTTTGGTAATCGTCTTCATGATACTTGCTATCGTCGTCCATTTTTTGATGCTGGTCTTTTTGCAGAAGATTTCAATGATAAAGGCGCAAAAGCAGGTTGGTGTCTTTATAAATTAGGTTGCCGTGGACCTGAAACTTATAGTTCTTGTGGTAATCTTCGTTGGTATAATGGTCTTTCTTATCCTGTTCAATCTGGTGCGGGTTGTATCGGTTGTACAAATAAAAACTTCTGGGATGAAGATCCACTTTATGAACGTATGCCAGAAGTTCCAGGTGCTAATATGTTAGGTCTTGGTAATGTAGATACACTTGGTGCTGTAGCTCTTGGTGCGATGGCTGTAGGTATTGCAGGACATGCAGCTACTTCAGCTATTCAGAAAAAGAAAAGAGATGCGCTTGAAAAGAACAAAGAAAGAAAGGACGGTTGATAAATAATGGCACATATCGTAGTAGACCCAGTAACACGTATTGAAGGTCATTTACGTGTAGAAATTGAAGTACAAGGAAATCAAGTAACAGATGCTATTTCTAGTGGTACTGCATGGAGAGGCTTAGAAGTAATAGCTAAAAATCGTGACCCACGCGATTTGTGGGCATATATTCAACGTATTTGTGGAGTTTGCACAAGTTCACATTCTCTTGCTTGTGTTCGTGCGGTTGAAGATGCACTCGGCATTAAAATTCCTAAAAATGCAAACTACATTCGTAATATCATGGCAGCAACTCTTACTGTTCATGACCATTTAGTACATTTTTATCATTTACATGCCTTAGACTGGGTAAGTCCTATTGAAGCTTTAAAAGCTGACCCAACAGCAACAGCTAATTTGCAAAATACAGTACTTGCAAATTATAAATTACCATTTGCAGGTCCTATGGATTATGATTTTTCTGCATATCCAAAAGAATTTCCTAAAGCAACACCAGCTTATTTTCAGGCTGTAAAAGATAAAGTACAAGCATTAGTTAGTGGCGGACAGCTTGGTATTTTTGCTGCTAACTGGTGGGATCATCCAGATTATCAAATTCTTCCTCCAGAAGTTCATTTAATGGCTGTAGCTCATTATCTTAATATGCTCGATAAACAGCGTGAAGTTGTTATTCCACATGTTGTTTTTGGTGGTAAAAACCCACATCCTCATTATGTTGTAGGTGGTATGCCATGCGCTATTTCTATGGATGAAATGAATGCTCCAATAAATAGCCAAAGATTAGCTGCTGTAGATACTGCTATTAGATTAGGCATGGATTTAGTAAATAACTTCTATTTACCTGACCTCTTAGCAATTGGTCATATTTGTGCACAAAAAGGTGCTGGTCTTGATGGTGGCGGACTTGCTAAAGACCGTGTACTTGGTTTTGGTGCATTCCCAGAAGAACCATTTAATGGCGTAGCTAATGGTAATGGCGAATGGTTTAGTCAGATTATGATACGTTGCAATGCCGTAGTTGAAAACTTTGGCGCTGGCGTTATGAATGCAAAAGTAACAGATATTACTTCTGACGATTTGAAAGACCCTGAAGTATTGACAGAAACAACAACTCATTCTTGGTATAAAGATGGCGATGCTCTTCATCCTTGGGATGGAAAATCTGAAGCTGAATATACTGGTGATAAAAATGGTAATAAGAGTCATTGGGAACAACTCAATGAACAAGGTAAATATTCTTGGATTAAAACACCAATGTGGCGCGGAAAAACAGCTGAAGTTGGTCCTCTTGCTCGTTATATTATCGTTTATACAAAAGTTAAACAAAATCTCATTCAACCAAATTGGGCTGAAAAAATGATGGTAGACCAAGTAGATGCTATTTCTCGTTTACTCAATGTAGCTCCAGAAAAATGGCTTCCAACAACACTTGGTCGTACAGTAGCTCGTGGTTTAGATGCACAGCTTAATGCTTGCATGAATAAATACTTCTTCGATAAACTTGTTAAGAATATCGCTGCAGGTGATACAGATACTGCTGATGTTACAAAATGGAAACCTTCCACATGGCCAGAAGAAGAAGTAAAAGGCGTAGGTTTATATGAAGCTCCACGTGGTGCTCTTAGCCATTGGGTAGCAATTAAAGATAAAAAATGTAGTAACTATCAGGCAGTAGTACCAACAACATGGAATGCTTGCCCACGTGATGAAGTTGCTGGCCGTGGTGCTTTTGAACGCACTATGATGGAAACCGCTGTAAAAATTCCTGAAAAACCATTGGAAATTGTTAGAGCTGTACGTTCTTTTGACCCATGTATAGCTTGTGCTACTCACTTATATGATGCGAAGGGAAGAACAATAACAACAGTTAATACTGACCCTTATATTAGGGGTGGTTTAAATGGCTAGAGTAAAAGTTATTCATCCAGAAGGACAATTAAGAAAGTACTATATTTTTAGTCCGTTTCTTAGAATATTTCATTGGATTATGGTATGGTGCATAGCTGGTTTATTTGTAACTGGTCTTTGGATCATGGATCCTGTTTCTGGTGGTCCTGGGGTTGAACCAGCTTTAGCAGATTGGCGTTTATCTTTGGATTTAGTACGTAATGTACATTTCTTGCTGGGCTTTATATTTACAGCATCTTTTGTATTGCGTATTTATGGTTGGATTATCAATCGAGGCGACCGTCTACTTCCTAAATTCTGGACAACAAAATATATGGAAGAAATGGTAGAAGTAGGGCTTCACTATAGCTTATTGAAGTATTCTCATAAGCCATATTTGCGTAATCCATTAGCTCGTGGTTCATATTTAGCATTATATGTTATGGTTTTAGTTGAAATTGTAACAGGTTTTGCTATGTATTTTATGCCAAATTCAACAGGACTTCCTGCAACGATTTTTGGCTGGTCTATTGGTATGTATGGTGAAATGATTTTCCACTGGGTACATCATTGCTTTGCTTGGTTTATCATATTCTTTGCTATGGGTCATGTTTATATGGTATTTAGAGCTGACCTTATGGAACGTGAAGGTGAAGCAGGTAGTATGTTCTCTGGTGCAAAAACTTTAGCACATGTTCCATCCGATATTGATGACCTTAAAGATAAAGACGGTAAGATTGCTGAAGACTAAGGAGATGTTCATTAATGTGTCTTACTTGTGGTTGCCTTTTTGGTGGAAAAGGTAATAAATTAAGATTTAAAGTTGAAGGATATACAAAGGAAAATGCTAAAGAACTTAAAGAAAGTTTATTAGGTTTACCGGGAGTATATAACGTTCATATTCATGCGCATAACGGTGAAACAACGATTAATTATAATCCTGCAAAAACACCGCTAACTCAGTTGACTGCTGAATTTTCTCAGCGTGGGTTAACTGCTTTGTTATAAGGAGAATTAAACAGCCGGGTTAATTTCCCGGCTGTTTTGTTATTGTTATTATGCATGAAATGGCATTAGCTGAGGGAATATTAGATATTGTTCTCAGTTATGCGGATAAAAATGAAGCGAAAAAAGTAACAGAAATTTCGATTTTAGTTGGAGAAATGACAGGCGTTGTACCAGAGTCGCTAGAATTTTGTTTTGAATCATTATCAAAAGGAACGAAAGCAGAAAATGCAAAACTTGTTTTGAAACACATACCATTGGTAGCTAAATGCATGGATTGTGGAAATGAAACTAAAGTTGAAAGATATAATTTTACTTGTCCCAAATGTAAATCTTTGCGCATGGAGATTATATCAGGGCGAGAGCTTCGAGTTGAGTCTTTGGAGGCGGAATAATGGATATACCTGTAATGCAAGATATTCTTGGCAGAAATGATATGGTAGCAAGTGAAAATAAAGCATTGTTTGATAAAAATGGTGTATTAGCGATAAATTTATTAGGTTCACCAGGTTCAGGAAAAACAACTTTATTGGAAAAGACAATTGCTAATTTAAAAAGTGATTTGCGCTTGGCAGTAATCGAAGGCGACTTATTTACTGATAAAGATGCAGATAGAATAGCACAGCATAATGTGCCAGTAATTCAAATTAATACAAATGGTGGCTGTCATTTAGATGCACCGATGGTCAAAGAAGTATTAGATGATTTAGATTTGGCAAATCTTGATGTAGTGATTATTGAAAATGTAGGTAATCTCGTTTGTCCTGCTGAATTTATCGTAGGCGAAGATATGAAGGTTACAGTGCTCAGTATCACAGAAGGTGATGATAAGCCTTTAAAATATCCGATTATATTTAAGGAATCACAAGCCGCTATTTTAAATAAAGTAGATATTTTACCATTTACTAATTTTGATATGGAAAGCGCAAAGCACGATTTAAAATGCATTCATCCACAGCTTGAAATCATGGAAACAGCTGCTTCTAATGGTCAAGGGATAGATAAATGGTGTGATTTTATTCGCAGTGAATTTAAGAAAAAACAAGAACGATTAAATAGGGGAAAATAAAATGGCAGATATTTCAGTTGTAGGTATCGGCAATATCATCATGCAAGATGAAGGCTTTGGCGTAAGATGTGCTGAATACTTGCAAAAAATAACTAATTATCCTGATTTTGTACAAATTCTCGATGGCGGTACTTTAGGTATGGATTTAATGCCATATATCGCTGGAACTAAAAAATTATTGTTCATTGATGCAATCGATATTGATGGCAATGTTGGTGATTTTTATCAATTTACAGGTGATGAATTGAACGCTTATTTTAAAAATAAAATGTCTGTACATGATTTAGGCGTTAATGATATGTTAGCTGTATTAAAACTCACTGATAATCCTGTAGATGAAATAATCGTTATGGGTGTAAAACCAGATGTTGTATCTATGGGAACTGAACTCACATCAGCTATCGCTGAAAAAATTGAACCAGTAGCTCAAAAAGTTAAGGAAGTAGTTGATAAATGGGTAGAACAATATCGGGCTTAAAACGGTATAAAATTCGTGTAAGAGGTATTGTGCAAGGTGTAGGCTTTAGACCGTTTATCTATCGTTTGGCAAAAGAGCATAATTTAACAGGCTACGTATTAAATGATAGTGAAGGCGTTTTAATTGAAGCACAAGGTGAGCAGTTAGAGCAGTTTTTAAAAGGGATAAAGCTTTTAGCTCCACCTGCCTCATTCGTTTCAGATATAGATGTAAAGAATTTGCCATTAAGTGGCGAAGAGATAGATTTTATTATTAAAGCAAGTCCTAAAGCTGTAGAAAGAGAAACGCTTATTTCTCCGGATTTAGCAATATGTGATGATTGCAGGCGAGAAATAAATGATAAAAATAATAGAAGATATAGATATGCTTTTACAAATTGCACCAATTGTGGACCACGTTTTTCAATAGTGCAAGATGTGCCGTATGACCGTAAAAATACGACTATGAAAGATTTCATCATGTGTGATGAGTGTTTAGCTGAATATGAAAATCCATTAAATAGGAGATTTCATGCTCAGCCAAATGCTTGTGAAATTTGCGGACCACATTATCGTTTATTTGGTGAAACGGAAATAATTTGTGATGATGTCATCGCTAAAGCACATGATTTAATTAAGCAGGGAGCTATTGTAGCTGTAAAAGGAATTGGCGGTTACCATTTAGCTTGTGATGCTTTTAACAGTGAAGCTGTAGCTAAACTAAGACAGCGCAAAATTCGCGAAGACAAGCCGTTTGCTGTAATGGCAACGAATATGGAAACTATAAAAAAGCTATGCAAAGTAAATGATGAAGAGAAAAAAATGCTTAAATCATCATCAGCTCCCATTGTGCTATTAAAAAAATCAGAGCAGTATAATTTAGCTGAAAAAGTTGCACCGCATAATGCGTATTTAGGTGTAATGCTCGCATATGCGCCTATACATTGTTTGCTTTTAAATGATGATGATGTATTTGTGATGACGAGTGCTAATTTAAGCGATGAACCAATCGTATATCGCGATGAAGAGGTTTTTTCTCATTTAAAAGAGATTGCTGATTATAAATTAGTGCATAATCGTTTGATAAATACGCGTGTAGATGATTCTGTCGTTAGGATTTTTAAAGATAAGCCGATTTTAATACGACGCAGTCGTGGTTTTGCACCAGCACCGATAAATTTAGGCAGTTTAAAATGCAAGGAAATATCTGTTTTAGCCTGTGGTCCAGAGCTTAAAAATACATTTTGTCTGACGAAAAATGATAAAGCTTTTTTAAGTCAACATATCGGTGATTTAGAGAATATGGCAGTGAACAATGCTTATAAAGAAAGTATTGCTTTATTTAAAAAGTTATTCGATATAAGCCCAAATTTAATCGCTTGTGATATGCATCCAGAATATTTTTCTACAAAATATGCTAAGCAATTAAATCTGCCATGTGTACAAGTACAGCATCATCATGCCCATATAGCTTCTGTACTAGCAGAACATGATTTTAATGAAAAAGTCATCGGCGTAGCTTTAGATGGAACGGGATACGGTGATGATGGTAATATATGGGGCGGTGAGTTCATGGTGGCTGATTTGCTTTCTTATAAGAGAGTTGGTCATTTTGCATATATGCCACTTCCAGGTGGTGCAAAAGCGGTGAAAGAACCATGGCGATTAGCACTTTATCAAGCGTATGATATTTACGGTGATGAAATTGCTGAAAAATATCCGGAATTATTAAAACCTAATTGGCGATTATTAATTCAAGCAGCAAAAAATGGCCTTAATGCACCACTATCTTCAGGTGCGGGCAGAGTGTTTGATACTGTATCGGCTTTGCTTGGAATATGCCATAAGATAAATTATGAAGGACAAGCTGCTATAGAATTAGAACGAGCTGCTTACGATAGCGACGGAGAAATTTTACCATTTGATATATGTATGGATGATGGGCAGTATATTTTAAATCTAAGACAGACATATAAATCATTATATGATTTGAAGTTGAATAAAGGTTTAAGATATTCGGCAAAATCATTTCATTTGACTTTGGCTCAAGCAATTGGCGATATTATAGATAAAATAGGCATAGATACGGGCATAAAGACTGTAGTTTTCAGTGGTGGTGTTTGTTTAAATATGACGCTCATGGAATTATTATACAATCGATTGAGCCATGATTTTAATTTATATATGAATGAAAAAGTGCCAGTAAATGATGGCGGAATATCATTAGGACAAGCCGCTGTTGCTTTAAAACGATATAAAAATGATTTAGTGGATTTAAATGTTTAAATGAGAGGGGACAGGGCAATGTGTTTGGCAGTACCTGCTAAAGTTATTGAGAAAAAAGATATGATGGCTACAGTTGAAGTTGAAGGCATTCGTCGTGATATCAGCATGATGCTTTTGCCAGAAGCTAAAGAAGGCGATTATATTTTAATGCACGCTGGATTTGCTATTCAAGTGATTGATGAAGAAGAAGCGCGCATAACTAGTGAATTATTGAAAGAGGTGCTAAATCCTGATGGCGACACTTACAGCGAAGCAGACAAAACAGGCAGCGGACTTCTTTCTTAAAGAAATAGATAGAATGATTGATAGACCAGTGCGTTTTATGGAAGTATGTGGAACGCATACAGTAGCTATTTTTCGCGCGGGTATTCGTCAATTATTGCCAGAAAAAGTAGAACTTGTCAGTGGTCCAGGTTGTCCTGTCTGTGTTACACCGAATGATTATCTTGATACGGCTATTGCCTATGCACGTCAAAAAGATGTAATCATTGCTACTTTTGGTGATATGCTCAAAGTGCCTGGTACAACTTCTAGTTTAAACGCAGTGAAAGCAGAAGGCGCAGATATAAGAGTTGTTTATTCACCATTAGATAGCTTGCAAATAGCGAAAGATAATCCTACAAAAAAAGTTATTTTCTTGGCTGTTGGCTTTGAAACGACATCTCCAACAGCTGCTGCAACTATATTTACTGCAAAACAGCAGAATATAAAAAACTTTTATGTGTTAACAGCACATAAATTGACACCGCCAGCAATTAAAGCATTATTGTCTGAGCATAATGTAAAAGTTGATGGTTTCTTATTGCCTGGTCATGTTTGTGTTATAACAGGCAGAAAGCCATTTGAATTTATAGCGCAAGATTATCATTTGCCAGCCGTAGTAGCTGGTTTTGAACCGCTCGATATTTTAGCTTCTGTGTATATGCTAGCAAAACAGCTTTATGAACATAGAGCTCAGATAGAAAATCAGTATAAACGCGTTGTAAAAGATGAGGGCAATATTCAAGCACAGAAAATCATGCAAATGGTATATAAATTGTCTGATGCGAATTGGCGCGGTTTAGGTAAAATAGAAAATTCGGGACTTGATGTCAATGAAGCTTTTGCTGATTTTGATGCTTTAAAAGTGCTTCCAGTGGAAAAAGAAATATCTAAAGATGCACCGGGTTGCCGTTGCGGTGAAGTATTAAGAGGTTTAGTAAAACCGACACAATGTCCTTTATTTGGCAAAGTATGCACGCCGATGCATGCTGTTGGTTCGTGCATGGTATCAGTAGAAGGAACATGTGCAGCATGGTATAAATACGGAGCGAGAACATTCCATTTTGAATAGTAGATAGGCGGTGATTTTGTGCAAGAAGAAATAATAACGATGGCACACGGTAGCGGTGGCGCGGCAGGTCATGAATTGATGAAAGAGGTATTATTGCCGGCTTTTGATAATAAGTATTTGCGTGAAATGCACGATGGAGCAAAGCTTGATTTATCAACGAATAAAATAGCTTTTACGACAGATTCGTATGTAGTAAAACCGCTCTTTTTTGCTGGTGGAAATATCGGCAAATTAGCTGTATGCGGAACAGTAAATGATTTAGCTATGACAGGTGCTGTAGCTAAGTATATTTCTGTAGGCATGATAATAGAAGAAGGCTTCCCTATTAAGGATTTGCGTGAGATTGTATCTACTATGCGCCGTGCAGCTGATGAAGCTGGAATTTATATCGTTACAGGTGATACAAAAGTTGTAAACAAAGGTTCAGCAGATGGAATTTTTATCAATACAGCTGGTGTGGGTGAACGCATTGATAATGTAGATATTTCACCACTTAATGCTAAGGCTGGACAAAATATCATTGTGAGCGGTTATCTTGGCGACCATGCGGCAACTATCATGGCATCACGCCATAATTTAGAATTGCCAGATACAGTTAAAACGGATTGTGCACCACTTAATCATATGGTAAAAGAAATGCTTACTGCTGTACCGAATATCGCTGTACTTCGTGACCCAACACGTGGCGGAACAGCTGCTGTATTAAATGAAATAGCAGAACAAGCTAAAGTGGGAATATTATTAGAAGAAGAAGCGATACCAGTTCGAGAAGAAGTACGTGGTTTTTGTGATATATTAGGTTTTGACCCATTGTATTTAGCAAATGAAGGGAAATTAATTGCTTTCGTTAATGCAGAAGATACAGATAAAGTCTTATCCATTATGCATAAGTATGAATATGGTAAACATGCTTGTGTAATTGGTAAAGTAATAGATAAGGCTATTGGTGAAGTAGGACTAAAAACAGCAGTTGGTGGAATTCGCATTGTTGATATGCCACAAGGCGAACAAATACCGCGTATTTGTTAAATTTTTCGATTTAGATGTTGACAAAATGTATTTAGGCTAATATAATATTATAAGTCAGCAAGATATAGGGGTATCGCCAAGTTGGTAAGGCACGGGTTTCTGAATCCCGCATGCGTTGGTTCGAGTCCAGCTACCCCTGCCATTTAGAAATTTACGTCGCTTTTATAGCGGCGTTTTTTTGTATATAAAAATAGGTGAAATGGAGATGCGCGATGAGTAAATTTAAATATATATTATTTGATTTAGACGGAACATTGATTGAATCTGGCAAAGGCATAATGAATGCCGTTAAATATGCTTTGAAAAAATATGGCATAGATGAAACGAATGAAGCTGTGCTTAGAAGTTTTGTAGGACCTCCACTCAATCAGCAATTTGCAAAATGCTATGGTTTTTCAGCTGAAAAAAGTTTAGAAGCCGTTTTGGTTTTTCGTGAATACTACGAAACAAAGGGTATTTTAGAAAATGAAATGTATACGGGTATTGATAAAGTATTACAGCAATTGAAAAATCAAGGAAAATATCTCATGGTAGCGACATCTAAGCCGGAAAAATTCGCTCATAATATTTTGGCGCAGCATGATTTGGAAAAGTACTTTGATTTTATCGGCGGTTCACTGACGGACGGCAGCCGCATAACTAAAATTCAGGTGCTTGATTATGTATTGAAGACGAACAAAATAGAAAATACGGATGAAGTATTGATGATTGGCGATACGAAATTCGATATACTCGGTGCTAAAAATTTCGATTTGAAAAGTATGGCTGTTACGTACGGCTATGGCACGGAAAAGGAACTTATGGAAGCTAAGCCGGATTTTACAGCAGGTTCGCCGAAAGAAATTTTGCAGGGAATATGATGAATAGAAACCGTAAGGAATGATAAATTCTTTGCGGTTTTTTATTTTGGCAAAAGATAAATTATGGTAAAATAATATTTCTAATTCTAGAACGAATTTAAAATAGGTATATAATAATATAAAAAGATAAAACAGGAGGCTAAGCATGATACGTGATATTGTAGATAAGAATGAAAAAGTGAATGCAGGCACATATGAGATGAAAAAATTAAAAGAAGTTATACCGCAGTGTTTTAATGAGGATAATACTTTTGATATGGAAAAGTTTCAATCTTTATTGAAAGGCAAAATAAATATCAGAAATGAAGGGTACGGGCTTCATTTTCTGGGTAAAAGTTATGCCCGTATGCTGGCGAGTTTGGATACGGAAACGGTTATTACACCGAATGAAGAACATAATGCAAAAAGTGAAAATAAAGATAGCGAAAATATCTATATTACAGGCGACAATCTCGATGCGTTGAAACATCTTTTGAAATCGTATATCAGAAAGATAAAGTGCATTTATATCGACCCGCCGTATAATACAGGCACGGACGGCTTTGTCTATAAAGACAGTTTTGATTTTAAAGCAGAAGAGCTGGCGGAAAGATTGAGTATAGATGAAGATGAAGCACAAAGAGTGCTCGATTTGACGAAAAGAGGCAGTGCCTCTCATTCGGCATGGCTTACTTTTATGTATCCGCGACTTTTACTTGCCCGCGATTTACTGACCGATGACGGAGTTATTTTTATTTCTATAGACGATAATGAACAGGCAAATTTAAGATTACTTTGTGATGAAATTTTCGGTGAAGAAAATTTTGTAGCTGATTTTATATGGAATAATAAATATACAGTTTCAAATGATACAGATGTATCTTATCAGCATGAACATATAACTTGTTTTGCCAAAAATCGTTCTAATTTTAACTTAAATTTATTAGATAGAACAGAAAAACAAAATAAAATGTATAGAAATAAAGATAATGATCCTAAGGGAGCATGGAAACCAACACCATTACATGCAAGAAGTGGAAATGAAAATAATTTATATGAAATAACATTTCCAAATGGTGTTGTTTGGAAAGCTCCTACTGGACGATATCCAAGATATTCAAAAGAACGATTATTAGAATTATACAATTCTGGTGAATTATATTTTAACGAAAATGGTGGAATTGATAAGAAAACATATTTATCGGAAGTACGAAATGGTGTTACATGTGGAACTTTTTGGAGTTATGAAGTAGTAGGTCATTCTCATGGGAATAATGAGGAATTGGCAAACTTAATGGGAAAAGGTATATTTAATGATCCTAAAGGTGTGCCTTTATTATCAAGGGTAGTTCGATTATCAACAGGTAAAAATGATATAATATTAGATTTTTTCTCCGGTTCGGCAACTACTGCCCATGCTGTTATGGATTTAAATGCAAAAGATAACGGAAATCGTAAGTTTATTATGGTTCAGCTGGCGGAGGAGATTGCGGAAAATAAACCTGCTTATAAGGCTGGATACAGAACTATTGATGAGATAGGTAGGGAGCGTATTGTGCGTGCCGCAAAAAAGATTAGAGAGGAAAATCCTGATACTGCGGCAGATTTGGGATTTAAGCATTATGTGCTTAATGATGTAAGTGATAATGTATTCGACACATTGGAAGAATTTAAACCGGATGAAAATTTGATTTCGGATAATCATATACTTAATATGTTCGGGGCTAAAACGGTACTTACTACATGGCTTGTTTATGACGGTTACGGCTTTAGCCCGGAAGTTGAAATAGTGAAATTCGGCGAATATACGGCTTATCACTGCCAGAAGCATTTGTACTTTATCTATGATAATTTTGATGATGAAGCTATACAGGCATTGATTGAAAAATATGACGGCGATGGAATGTTCAATCCTGAAAATTTAATTGTGTTCGGATACAGTTTCACATGGACACAAATGCAAATGATTAAAGACAATCTGCACAGATTGAAAGTAACAGACAGAAATATTGCCGTGAATATTGATATAAGATATTGAGGAGATATTATATGGAACTTATACTTGAAAAGGGACTTTCTCATCAGCAAAAGGCAGTTGAAGCGATAAGTGCCGTATTTGAAAATGTAGAGATAAGCGATAAATTGCAGGAGTATTATCAAAATCCCGTTATAAATCTTCAATCAAAAAATTTGCTGAAGAATATAAAAAAACAGCAGGAAAAAATTATTGCAGAGCACAGAGGCAGTAATGATATAGAAAATTATCTTAATCTTGATATAAAAATGGAAACGGGTACGGGAAAAACATATGTATATACGAATACTATTTATGAATTGCACAGGCAGTATAAAATGAATAAATTTATTATCGTTGTGCCAAGTCTGTCCATAAAGGCGGGGACAAAGCAGTTCATTGAAGACAGTTATACGCAGAAACATTTTGCCGATGTATGCGGTTATGACAGTAATATTGAGCTTTTAACTTTGGAAGCACAGAAAAATAAAAAAGGAAAAAGATATTTTCCTGCATCCGTACGTGATTTTGTTATAGGTTCGTGTCAGGATAAAAAGAAAATATATGTACTGCTCGTGAATATGCAACTTTTAACGAGTGGAAAAATGCTTTCGCGTGATGACTATGATTACGGCGTAGAAAGTTTTTATCAGCCGCTTCGTGCATTAGAAGCGACACGGCCGGTTGTCATTATTGATGAACCGCACCGCTTTTCCAAAGGGCAGAAGGCGTTTTCCGTTATAACCGAAAAGATAAAACCGCAATGTATCATTCGTTTCGGGGCAACTTTTCCGGAGATAACGAAAGGAAAAGGAAAAAATAAATATCAAACACGAGATTATCATAATCTGATTTACGAACTTGATGCCTGCGATGCGTTTAATCAAAATCTTATAAAAGGCATAGCAAAAGAACATTTTGAATCGTTGTCGCATAATGAAGAAAAACTGAAAATCGTTAATATGAAACGCAATGATTATGTGACGTTTCATCATATTATGAAGGATAAACCGATAAAAACGTATACGTTGAAAGTGAATGAACCGTTATCGCTTATTAGTTCTGTCTTTGAAGGAATTACCATTACGGCTATAAAATCTTCGTCGGTGGAGTTCTCCAATGGTCTGGAAAAAAACAAAGGTGAAGAGTTGGATATAAATGTATATATGAATTCCTATCAAGAGCAGATGTTAAAACTTGCACTAAGGCGCCATTTTGAAGCGGAAAAAATAAATTTCTGCCAGCGACGCTTCAAGATAAAAACATTGGCACTGTTTTTCATTGATGATATACATTCTTATAGAGTTGATAAGCAATCGGATAAAAAACCGTACCTGTTGGAAATGTTTGAAAAACTGTTGCGGGAATATCTGAAAAAAGCTATAGATAATTGCAATGATGAGGAAATAGAATACAGATTGTATCTGGAATACAGTTTAAAGCATATCGGCGATTGTCATGCCGGTTATTTTTCAGAGGATAATTCTGATACTGATGAAAGTATAGCTAAAGAAGTAAATGATATCTTGCATAATAAGAAAATGCTCCTGTCATTTAAAAATTTAGACGGAACGTATAATGTGCGGCGGTTTTTGTTTTCCAAATGGACACTGAAGGAAGGATGGGACAATCCGAATATCTTTACTATAACGAAATTGCGTTCCAGCGGCAGTGAGAATAGCAAATTGCAGGAAGTAGGAAGAGGGCTTCGTCTGCCGGTGGATGAAAACGGACACCGCGTTTCGGAAGAAAATTTTTATCTGAATTACATTGTTGATTTTACAGAAGCTGATTTTGCGCAGAAATTGATAAATCAGATTAACGGAGAACGCCCAAGTGCAGCAACTGTTACCGATGAAATGTTGCGAATTATTGCGGATAAAAGAGGCATTGATAGTACGGACCAAATATTTTTTGAACTTGGCTGTAAGGGATACATTGATAGGAATAGAAATATATCATCAGATAAACGGGAACAGCTGTTTAATGAATATCCGGAAATTGCAACTGGTTTAAATCTTAATAAGATAAAAGATGTAAACAGGCAAAAACCGGTAAAAATAAAAATTAGACCGAAGGTGTATGATAAATTAAAAAATTTATGGGAAACACTCAATCAGAATTATGTTTTAATTTATGATAAGGATATTGATAATATCCTTACGGAAGAGATAGATAAAATGTTGGATAATAGCGTATTTACGCGTCATTATCTGCAAAGTTTCAGGCAGAAAGTTGATATTGTCAGCCATATAGCCAAAGTAAAGGAAGAAGGCAGTGTAGAAGAAACAGTAGATAGTCCTCTATTGTATGGTGAGTTCTTGAAGCGGATTAATAAATTAACGGGAGTACCGGTAAAAGTATTTCATAAAGCTATGATAAACTATGCACAAAAACATAAATCTGTTGATATTAATGATTTTATTAATGAGCAGGCAGTAAATAATTTTGTAACAAAATTTTCTCAATGGAAGAAAAATTTTCTGCAAGGTAGATTTAGATATAAACGTTGTGATACTTTTTTGCATGAAACGGCACTGTCCAACAGCGATGGAACGGTAAAAAGTGAAATTGTTCAAGGCAGAATTGGTACAAGGATAGTTGAAGGCAAACCGTGTGAAAAATATCTTTATGATAAGATAGCATATGATTCGGATTTGGAAAAGGACAATATTTTATCAGGAGAAATTGATAATATTATCGTTTATGGAAAAATACCGCGCCGCAGTATTGCTATACCGACGATAACAGGCGGGACATACAGTCCCGATTTTATGTATGTGATTAAACGTACAAACGGTGAAAAGGAACTTAATATTATTGTAGAAACGAAAGATGTAAAAGAACAATCGAATTTGAGAGATGAAGAAAACATAAAAATCGATTGTGCTAAAATTTTCTTTGAACAGTTGAAGCAGGATGGCTATGATGTGAAGTTTAAAAAGCAGTTGAGCGGTAAAAAAATAAAAGCAATAATTGATGAAGTTCTTGATTTTGGGTAATAAAAAAGCAGTAGAAAGATTTTCTCTCTACTGCTTTTTATTGTCGCCGAATAGGTATGATAAAACCCACAGTTTAACTGGGGGTTGTTAAGAATTCTTAAAGAAAAGGAAAGAACCTCCGTACTACAATATAAGTGGTCTGGCAACCATATAAAGTATAGGAGGTTCGTGTCAATGAATGATATAAAAAGTTTATCACATAGTAAGTGGAGATGTAAATATCATATTGTTTTTGCACCAAAATACCGTAGACAAGTTATTTATAAAAAAATAAGAGTAGATATAGGAAAGATATTAAGACAGTTATGCAAAAGAAAAAAAGTAGAAATAATAGAAGCAGAATGTTGCCCAAATCATATCCATATGTTAGTGGCAATACCACCGCATTTGAGTGTAGCAGGATTTATGGGGTATTTGAAAAGTAAGAGTAGTTTGATGATATTTGATAGACATGCAAATTTAAAATATAAGTATGGAAATAGACATTTTTGGTGCAGAGGATATTATGTAGATACAGTAGGAAAATATGAAAATGCGATAAAAGAATATATAAAAAACCAATTAGAAGAAGACATAATGATAGATCAAATAAGTTTAAAAGAATATATAGACCCGTTTACAGGTAGCAAGGGACAATAAGGCAAAAATAAAAGCCCCAAAGAGGGGCTTTGCCAGTGAAAAAAATGTGGTTGTCAGATTATTCAGCGCATCTTTTAAGATGCAACCACAAGAGAAAAACCCTTATAGGGTTGAGCAAACCACCAGTTTAACTGGTGGTTTTGATTTTATTACAGTTGATTGTTTTTAAGATGGTCGAAATACTTTTTCGTTTCGGCTACGATTACGCCAGACAGACCGAGAAGAGCGATAAGGTTCGGGATGGCCATGAGGCCGTTTACGATATCGGCGAGAACCCAGATGGACTGAAGTTCAAGATATGCACCGGAAGCAACGAGGATAGTGAAGATGATGCGGTACGGTACGATGCCTTTAATGCCGAACAGATACTGGCAGGCACGTTCGCCGTAATAGTTCCAGCCGAGAATTGTCGTGAAGGCGAATAAAATGAGTGAAACTGTCAGGATAATACCGCCGACTGTACCGTAGTCGTAGCTGAAAGCGGCATTCGTCATAGCGGCGCCGGCATGAGTTCCCGCCCATTCACCGGTCAGGATAAGTGTTGTACCCGTCATAGTGCAGATGAATAATGTGTCGATAAAAGTACCGGTCATGGAGATAAGACCTTGTTCCGCCGGCCAGTTCGTTTTAGCGGCAGCAGCGGCAATCGGTGCAGAGCCGAGACCGGATTCGTTGCAGAATACGCCGCGGGCGATACCGTTCTGCATAGCCATCATCATAGTGGAGCCTGCAAAACCGCCGAGGGCTGCATGACCGTTGAAAGCGCTGTCGATAATCAGCATGATGGCAGCCGGGATTTCCGTGATATGGAGAATTAGAATACTGAAGCAGGTAACGAAATACAGCACAGCCATGAACGGAACGATTGCCGTAGCGGCGCGGGCGATGCTTTTCAGCCCGCCGAAGATAATGATACCTACTAAAAGTGTAAGAACAATATCGGTTATGTAAATAGGCACACCGAAGGAAATTTGCATACTGTCAACGATAGCATTTACCTGAGCAAATGTACCGATACCGAAGAAGGCTACGAGAATAGTGAATACGGCAAATAAAATAGCAAGCGGACGGAATTTTTTACCGAGACCGAGCTCGATATAATACATAGGTCCGCCGGCAACTTGTCCGATTTCGTCTTTGGAACGGAATTTGATGGCGAGTAATCCTTCGGCGTATTTTGTCGCCATACCGAAAAATGCCGATACCCACATCCAGAAAATGGCACCGGGACCGCCGACAGCGATAGCCGTAGCGACGCCGACGATATTACCCGTACCGATAGTGGCCGACATGGCAAGGCACAGTGCCTTAAAGCTGCTGATATCACCCGAGCCTTTGTTTTTGGCCGTTAAAATCAGCTTCATAGCCAGCGGCAGCTTGAATACCTGAATTAAATGCAGACGGCAGGTGAGGAAAATCCCCGTGCCAACCAGCAGGATAATCAAAGGTGGTCCCCAGATGAACGTGTCAATTGTTTGAATTAGAGTATAAAAGTCCATTAAATAAGTCCTCCTAAACTAAAATAAAAATACAAGTGCAATATAGTGATATATAATATCACATAAAAATACAATTGTCACCTATAAAAAAACAAAAAATAATATGATTTTTGTAATGTAATAACCGCTGTGAAGTATAAATATTAATTTTATTCGATATAGTAAAATAAATTCACTTATGTCTATAAATGCAGGAATAATACGACAAGATATTTGATAACTATAAATAGAAATGATAAAATATAATAGTATAAAGGAGGACGAAAATGGCTGATTTTAACGAAAAAACACAAGGTGAAATAGATAAAAATATAGATGAAACAATAAAAATTCATTTGGATGAAGAAAGTGCACAAGTAACTGCTGTAGAAGGTGATTATGGTGCTAATCAAATTCAGATTTTAGAAGGATTAGAAGCAGTGCGCAAACGCCCTGGTATGTATATCGGCAGTACGTCATCACGTGGTCTTCATCATTTAGTATATGAAGTTGTAGATAATAGTATCGATGAAGCATTAGCAGGATATTGTACACATGTAGAAGTTACTATTCATAAAGATAATAGCATTACTGTAACAGATAATGGCCGTGGTATACCAGTAGATATGCATGAAAGTGGAAAACCTGCAGTAGAAGTAGTTCTTACTGTACTTCATGCCGGTGGTAAATTCGGTGGTTCTGGTTATAAAGTTTCTGGTGGTTTGCACGGTGTAGGTGTGTCTGTTGTAAATGCACTCAGCTCTTATATGGATGTAAGAGTTAAACGCGATGGTAAAATTTACGCTATTTCTTTTGAAAAAGGCGTTACAAAAGAACCATTACACGTTATTGGAGAAACAACAGAAACAGGAACATATGTACATTTCTTACCTGATTCAGAAATCTTTGATGAAACAGTTTATGATTATGATACATTAAGACATCGTTTGCGTGAATTATCTTTCTTAAATCGTGGAATTACAATCACTTTATCTGATGAACGTGGAGAAGAATTGCGCAAAGAAGTTTTTTACTTTGAAGGCGGTATCAGTTCTTTCGTAGAACATTTAAATAGAAATAAAGAAGTAATTAATCCTGAACCTGTTTATTTTAACGGTACAAAGGATACTACTGTTGTAGAAATAGCACTTCAGTACAATACAAGTTATAGTGAAAATATCTATAGTTTTGTAAATAACATTAATACAGAAGAAGGCGGAACGCATTTAGCTGGTTTTAAGAGCGCTTTAACTCGTGCAGCTAATGATTTTGCACGCCGTCAAGGTATTATTAAAAACAATGATGATAATTTACAAGGTGAAGATATTCGTGAAGGTTTAACTTGTGTAATCAGCATAAAACTTCGCGAACCTCAATTTGAAGGTCAGACAAAGACTAAATTGGGAAATTCTGAAGTACGTGGTATTGTTGATTCTATTGTTACAGAAGGTTTATCAGAATACTTTGAAGAAAATCCTGTTATTTCTAAAAGAATTATTGAAAAATCTATCATGGCATCTCGTGCTAGAGAAGCTGCACGTAAAGCACGTGAATTGACTAGAAGAAAAAATGCATTAGAAGTAAGTTCACTTCCTGGTAAATTAGCAGATTGCTCTGTAAAAGACCCAGAACAAGCAGAAATTTATTTAGTCGAAGGTGATAGTGCTGGCGGTAGTGCAAAACAAGGCCGTGATAGACGTTTCCAAGCAATATTGCCACTTCGCGGAAAAATTTTGAACGTAGAAAAAGCACGTCTTGATAAAGTGCTTAATAATGAAGAAATTCGCACTATGATTACAGCTTTTGGCAGTGGTATCGGTGAAGAATTTGATATCACAAAACGCCGTTATGGCAAAATCATTATCATGACTGATGCCGATGTCGATGGTGCGCATATCCGTACTTTGCTTTTGACATTCTTCTATCGTTATATGAAACCACTCATTGAAAATGGTCATGTATATATTGCTCAACCACCTCTTTATCAGATTAGAAAAGGCAAGAGTCATTGGTATACTTATAGTGATGAAGAATTAGCACAGAAATTAGATGAAATTGGTCGCGATGGCATAACTGTACAACGCTATAAAGGTTTGGGTGAAATGAACCCAGAACAATTATGGGAAACAACTATGGACCCAGAAAAACGTACTGTATTGCAGGTTGATTTGCGTGAAGCAGAAGAAGCAGATGCTATCTTTACTGTATTGATGGGCGATAAAGTTGAGCCGCGTCGTCGTTTTATTGAAGAACATGCAAGTCTTGTTCGTAACCTTGATATTTAATTGTATTAAAGCAAAAAGACTTACTACTTATGAACTGCACCCCAAAAGTTGGACAAAAAAACAACTTTTGGAGGTGCAGTTTTTTTATGACTAAATACTCAAATGAATTTAAAGTTAAAGCAATTAAAATGGTTTTAAAAGGAGATTCTATTTCTCATGTAGCTAAAATTCTAAACATGCCAAACACAGCTTCTCTTCGTAGATGGATATTTCATTATGAAAATGGTGGCATCTCACAACTTCTTCATAAAAATCGTAAATATACTCCTATCTTTAAGCAAAAAGTTATTGAATATAAATGGCTACATCATTTATCATTAAATCAAACAGCAGCCAAATTTTCCATTCCTAATACTGGTACAATTTCTACATGGGAAAAGTTGTATAGTTCTTATGGATTTTCTGGCTTAATTTCTAAGAAACGAGGTAGACCATCTATGAAAAAATCTAAAAACAAACTTAACAAACCTAAAAAAGAACTTTCTTATGTTGAACAATTGGAACAAGAAGTTTATCAATTAAGGATGGAAAATGACTTATTAAAAAAGTGGCATGCCTTAATGAAGCAATGGGAAAAGGAAGGAAGACACTAGTTTTAGTAATTGCTAAATTAAGGAAAAAATATACTCTAAAAGCCCTATTAAACTATACAAAATTAGCTAAAAGCACATATTATGATGCATTAAAAAAATTATCAAAAGAAGACAAATATAAAGGATTAAAAACATTAATTCATAATATTTGTAATAAAAATCATGGAAGATATGGATATAGAAGAGTAACTTTGCAGCTGCATAAACAAGGAATAAAAGTCAATCATAAAGTAGTTATGAGATTAATGAAAGAAGAAAATTTAACATGCAAAGTAAGAGCAAAGAAATATAAATCGTATAGAGGGCAAGAAGGGAAAATAGCTAAAAATATATTAAATAGAAATTTCAAAGCAGAAAAACCAAACGAAAAATGGGCAACAGATGTAACAGAATTTGCATTATGTAATGAAAAAATATATTTATCACCAATAATAGATTTATATAACGGAGAAATAATAAGTTATAAAATATCGAAAAGACCAATACTAAAGCAAGTATTAGATATGGTAAAAGATGCAACAAGAAAGATAAAAGAAACAAAAGGAATAATTCTACATTCAGACCAAGGATGGCAGTATCAGAATAGAAGATATCAGGAGTTATTAAAAGAAAAAGGCATTATCCAAAGCATGAGCCGAAAAGGAAATTGCTTAGATAATGCCGTAATAGAAAATTTCTTTGGTTTGCTAAAAAGCGAATTGTTTTATTTAAAAAAATTTAAATCCGTTGAAGATTTTATAAAAGAGTTAAAATCTTATATAAAATATTATAATACAAAACGGATAAAGATAAAACTAAAAGGACTTAGTCCCGTAGAATACAGAACTAAGTCTCAATTAATAGCTTAATTAATATGTCCAATATTTTGGGTGCATATCACTTATTAGTAGTAAGTCTTTTTTTATATGTTAAGAGAAGGAATGGACATAGAAATATATCCGAAATGAAAAATAATAGTTAATATTAGAATGATATTTAAGATACAAATAAAAATATTTAATTTTTTATTAGGTATTAATTTAGATAGAAAATTTTTAAATTGGCTTATTAGCCAACAATTACAAGCAAATAATAATATAAAAAGAGGATGGGATTTAAAAGAGTGTAGAGCGCTCAATAATAAATAAGATATAGATATAAAGTTAATGCTAAAGATTAATACTTCTATAGAATTTTTTAATTTATTAGCTTTACTCATTCCTTATCTTATAGAATTTAAATTATTTACAATATCATTACCATTTTCACCGTATTCAACGACCATTATTGCTTGATTACCCATATATATTGTATTTCCGTTTAGATAAGCTTTTGGTGGATTTTTAGGATGATTGTGATAAACAGCAGCTAAATTACCTGCAATTAAATAAGCTCTTTCTTGACAGCTCATATCATTTGCTTCAACAGGAATTATAAAATCATGGCGATTTACAGTAATCATGCCAGTTTTAGCATCTACTTTTACTTTATCATTACTGTATTCAGTGAGTTTTTCAGAATAATTTTCACGGCGTGATTGATGGCTTGGATGGTCAGATGGTGAGAATAGTTCACCGACAAAATTCTTTTTAGACTCACCCATTTTATCAATAAATCTTTGCCATGTAGCAGCGCCAGCACCGATATTATATCCTGCTTTAACCGTATAATCAAAAGCAATGTCATCAGCTGATTGTTCTTGTTTCTTTGAAATTCCGTTTGCTTTCATATTATTTGCTAAAACATTTGCACCAATGATAGAAATTATATCAGGATTTTGGGAAGCGTATAGATTAGCTAATAAATTTATAGAAAAACTTTTTTTAGCTGAACTTTGGACATGTTCTTCTTGACCGTGTGCTAATTCATGAGCTACAACGATAGCTAATTCATCTTGATTGTTATTTAATAATTTAAACATACCAGTATTAACTGTCAGATTATGACCAACAGTGCAGAAGGCATTGTATGTTTCATCATTATTAATAAAGTAATTATATGGTTTATCTTTTATGGATGGGTCATCAAGTGATATTACATAAGTTAAGCGGTTCATGATATCATCTAAAATAGCATTGTATTCATAATTGTGGTTTTCGCCTAATTCTGCCTTCATTTGATTGAAATGTTCATATCTACCATCTGTATCAAGATAGTTGATTTGTTTTTCTAATTGTTGCTGTTGAGCTACAGTAACAGCTGTTGCTCCTATGGCTCTGCCCCAATTGAACGCTTGAACTGGTTGAGGTGGAACAGCACTATAAGATATAGTCAAACCTAAACTGAGAGCAATGCTCATTGACAACCATTTCTTTTTATTAAACATGAAAAACACTCCCTTCATTGCAATAATAACTATGTATATTATTATTATAATCTATATGGTTATAGAACAGAATTAAAATATGATTAAATTTTTCATAAAAAATTTGAAAAAAAGTGTTGACAAGATATTCTGTTTTAGATATAATATTTTTCGTCGCTGATGAGGCGGACAAAACTTCAGAAAAAATGTTAAGAAAAAAATAAAAAAAGCTTGACAAGATATTCTGAATAAGATATAATAGCTAAGCACTCGATGAGAGGGCAAAACTTAAAAGAGAAAATAAAGTACTGAAAAATAAATTAAAAAAAGTGCTTGACAAACTCTTCTAAGTAAGATAAAATATTTAAAGTCAGCTCGAGAGAGTGGAAAACAAGAGACAAGATGTTCTTTGAAAACTAAACAATGCACAATGTTTTCTAACAGACGAATGTGCGGTAATTCATGAAAATGAATTTACCTTTAAATTTCTTTTAAACAGATAATTAAGAGCCAATCGGTTCTTCGAAAAATAATTTTTTGGAGAGTTTGATCCTGGCTCAGGACGAACGCTGGCGGCGTGCTTAACACATGCAAGTCGAACGGGGTGTTTATTTCGGTAAACACCAAGTGGCGAACGGGTGAGTAACGCGTAAGCAATCTACCTTCAAGATGGGGACAACACTTCGAAAGGGGTGCTAATACCGAATGAATGAGAGATGACCGCATGGATATTTCTCTAAAGGAGGCCTCTGAAAATGCTTCCGCTTGAAGATGAGCTTGCGTCTGATTAGCTAGTTGGTGAGGGTAAAGGCCCACCAAGGCGACGATCAGTAGCCGGTCTGAGAGGATGAACGGCCACATTGGGACTGAGACACGGCCCAGACTCCTACGGGAGGCAGCAGTGGGGAATCTTCCGCAATGGGCGAAAGCCTGACGGAGCAACGCCGCGTGAACGAAGAAGGTCTTAGGATCGTAAAGTTCTGTTGTTAGGGGCGAAGGGTAGCATTTTGAATAAGGGTGCTATTTGACGGTACTTAACGAGGAAGCCACGGCTAACTACGTGCCAGCAGCCGCGGTAATACGTAGGCGGCAAGCGTTGTCCGGAATTATTGGGCGTAAAGGGAGCGCAGGCGGGAAGTTAAGCGGACTTTAAAAGTGCGGGGCTCAACCCCGTGAGGGGGTCCGAACTGACTTTCTTGAGTGCAGGAGAGGGAAGCGGAATTCCTAGTGTAGCGGTGAAATGCGTAGATATTAGGAAGAACACCAGTGGCGAAGGCGGCTTTCTGGACTGTAACTGACGCTGAGGCTCGAAAGCTAGGGTAGCGAACGGGATTAGATACCCCGGTAGTCCTAGCCGTAAACGATGGATACTAGGTGTGGGAGGTATCGACCCCTTCCGTGCCGGAGTTAACGCAATAAGTATCCCGCCTGGGGAGTACGGCCGCAAGGTTGAAACTCAAAGGAATTGACGGGGGCCCGCACAAGCGGTGGAGTATGTGGTTTAATTCGACGCAACGCGAAGAACCTTACCAAGACTTGACATCGACTGACGTACTTAGAGATAAGTATTTTTACTTCGGTAAACAGGAAGACAGGTGGTGCATGGCTGTCGTCAGCTCGTGTCGTGAGATGTTGGGTTAAGTCCCGCAACGAGCGCAACCCCTATACTATGTTGCCAGCACGTAAAGGTGGGAACTCATAGTAGACTGCCGCGGACAACGCGGAGGAAGGCGGGGATGACGTCAAGTCATCATGCCCCTTACGTCTTGGGCTACACACGTACTACAATGGGATGAACAGAGGGAAGCGAAGTCGCGAGGCAGAGCGGAACCCTAAAAGCATCTCTCAGTTCGGATTGCAGGCTGAAACTCGCCTGCATGAAGTCGGAATCGCTAGTAATCGCAGGTCAGCATACTGCGGTGAATACGTTCCCGGGCCTTGTACACACCGCCCGTCACACCACGAAAGTCATTCACACCCGAAGCCGGCTAAGGGCCGAAAGGAACCGACCGTCGAAGGTGGGGGCGATGATTGGGGTGAAGTCGTAACAAGGTAGCCGTATCGGAAGGTGCGGCTGGATCACCTCCTTTCTAAGGAGCATGCGTTACCGGAAGGTAAGGTATGAGTCGAGCACATTCGTAAGCATTGTTTGGTTTTGAGAGAATATCTCTCTATATGGGGGTGTAGCTCAGTTGGGAGAGCACCTGCCTTGCAAGCAGGGGGTCAGGAGTTCGAATCTCCTCATCTCCACCATATATGGGCCTATAGCTCAGCTGGTTAGAGCGCACGCCTGATAAGCGTGAGGTCACTAGTTCAAGTCTAGTTAGGCCCACCATAATTGTTCTTTGAAAACTGCACAGAAGAATATAAATGCAAAACTAATTCACCGAAAAGAAAAGCAAATGCTTCTCTTAGAGTTTAGTGGATTGAACCAAGCATTTTAGGATTTAAAAACATTAGCGAAGACAAAAGCAAATGACCTTAAGTAAGTTAAGTGAACAAGGGCATACGGCGGATGCCTTGGCGCCAAGAGCCGATGAAGGACGCGGTAAGCTGCGAAAAGGTATGGTAAGGAGCAAGCATCCAGTGACCCATACATTTCCGAATGGGGCAACCCATCATCAGTAATGTGATGATACGAAAGAGGCAGACCCGGGGAACTGAAACATCTAAGTACCCGGAGGAAAAGTAATCAAATGAGATTCCCTAAGTAGCGGCGAGCGAAAGGGGAAGAGCCCAAACCAGATAACTTCGGTTGTCTGGGGTTGAGGACCGGCAGAAAGAGGAAACTTCTTAGCCGAATGGTCTGGAAAGGCCATGCGTAGAAGGTGAAACACCTGTAGGCGAAAAGGAGTCAATCTGGCTGGTATCCAGAGTACTACGAGACACGTGAAACCTTGTAGGAAGCAGGGGGGACCACCCTCCAAGGCAAAATACTAATTGGCGACCGATAGAGAATAGTACCGTGAGGGAAAGGTGAAAAGAACCCCGGGAGGGGAGTGAAATAGAACCTGAAACCGTATGTCTACAAGCAGTCGAAGCACCTTAAGAGTGCGACGGCGTGCCTATTGAAGAATGAACCGGCGAGTTACATTATGTTGCGAGGTTAAGTGGGAGACACGGAGCCGAAGCGAAAGCGAGTCTTAATAGGGCGACTAGTAACATGGTGTAGACCCGAAACCGCAGTGATCTATCCATGGTCAGGTTGAAGCGCAGGTAAAAATGCGTGGAGGACCGAACCCGTGAGTGTTGAAAAACTTTGGGATGAACCGTGGATAGGGGTGAAATGCCAATCGAACGCGGAGATAGCTGGTACTCCCCGAAATAGCTTTAGGGCTAGCCTCAGGGAAGATTATAGACGGTAGAGCACTGTTCTGGTAAGGGGGCGTAAAGCCTACCGACCCTAGACAAACTTCGAATGGCTATAATTAAGACCCTGGGAGTCAGACTGCGAGTGATAAGACCCGTAGTCAAGAGGGAAACAGCCCAGACCACCGACTAAGGTCCCCAATGCTGTACTAAGTGGAGAAGGATGTAAGACTTCATAAACAACCAGGATGTTGGCTTAGAAGCAGCCACCATTAAAAGAGTGCGTAATAGCTCACTGGTCGAGAGGCCTTGCGCCGAAGATGTCCGGGGCTCAAGTACAGAACCGAAGTCGTGGCAGGATGAATAATTCTGGGTAGGGGAGCGTTGTGTATTCGACTGAAGGTGTACCGTAAGGAGCGCTGGAGGATACACAAGAGAGAATGCCGGTATGAGTAGCGAAAAGAACAGTGAGAATCTGTTCCACCGAAAGCCTAAGGTTTCCTGAGCAACGCTCGTCGACTCAGGGTAAGTCGGGACCTAAGCCGAGGCAAAAAGCATAGGCGATGGACAACAGGTTAATATTCCTGTACCGCTTCAAATCGTTTGAGCAATGGAGTGACACAGAAGGTAGCTTGAGCACGCGATTGGAAGAGCGTGTCGAAGGTGGTAGGTTGTGATATAGGAAAATCCGTATCATAAGACCGAGAGCTGATAGATAGACGATACTTCGGTAGAGTCAAATTCAAGTGAGCCATGCTGTCGAGAAAAGCTTCTAGTGAGAGATGGAGCGCCCGTACCGAAACCGACACAGGTAGGCGGGGAGAGAATCCTAAGGTGCGCGGGACAACCCTCGTTAAGGAACTCGGCAAATTGTATCCGTAACTTAGGGATAAGGATAGCCGGAGGATGTGAAGGGATTAACTTCTGGAGCGTCAGCCGGTGGCACAAGAGAGGCCCAAGCGACTGTTTAGCACAAACACAGGTGCCTGCGAAAGAGAAATCTGAAGTATAGGTGCTGACACCTGCCCGGTGCTGGAAGGTTAAGAGGAGGGCTTAGAGGCAACTCGAAGGCTTGAATTGAAGCCCCAGTAAACGGCGGCCGTAACTATAACGGTCCTAAGGTAGCGAAATTCCTTGTCGGGTAAGTTCCGACCCGCACGAAAGGTGTAACGACTTGGGCACTGTCTCAACGAGGGACCTGGTGAAATTGAAGTACCTGTGAAGATGCAGGTTACCCGCGACTGGACAGAAAGACCCCATGGAGCTTTACTGCAACCTGACATTGATGTTTAGTAAATAACGTACAGGATAGGTGGGAGACTGGGAAGTCTGGGCGTTAGCCTAGATGGAGTCGACGTTGGGATACCACCCTTTATTTATTGAACCTCTAACTGTAGGAGTAACGAAACTCAGGACAGTGTCAGGCGGGCAGTTTGACTGGGGCGGTCGCCTCCCAAAATGTAACGGAGGCGCCCAAAGGTTCCCTCAGCGCGAACGGAAACCGCGCAAAGAGTGCAAAGGCAGAAGGGAGCTTGACTGCGAGTCAGACACGACGAGCAGGTACGAAAGTAGGGCTTAGTGATCCGGTGGTTCCGAGTGGAAGGGCCATCGCTCAACGGATAAAAGCTACCCTGGGGATAACAGGCTAATCTCTCCCAAGAGTCCATATCGACGGGGAGGTTTGGCACCTCGATGTCGGCTCATCACATCCTGGGGCTGGAGCAGGTCCCAAGGGTTGGGCTGTTCGCCCATTAAAGTGGTACGTGAGCTGGGTTCAGAACGTCGTGAGACAGTTCGGTCCATATCCATCGCGGGCGTAAGAGACTTGAAGGGGGCTGCTCCTAGTACGAGAGGACCGGAGTGGACGGACCAATGGTGTACCAATTATCCCGCCAGGGGTACAGTTGGGTAGCTACGTCCGGAAAGGATAAACGCTGAAAGCATCTAAGCGTGAAACCAGCCTTGAGATGAGGTCTCCCGAAGCGTAAGCTTGAAAGACACCTTAAAGAAGATGAGGTTGATAGGCCAGGAGTAGAAGTTCAGTAATGAATGTAGCGGACTGGTACTAATAAGTCGAGAACTTAACTTAAAAGCTTGGTAGGGCAAAGAAATTCTTCTGTGAAGTTTTGAGGGAACAAACCTCAAAAAATGAATATCCGGTGATGATGCCTAAATGGAACCACCTGTACCCATACCGAACACAGTAGTTAAGCATTTAGAGGCCGAAAGTACTTGCATGGAAACGTGCTGGGAGGATAGGAAGTTGCCGGTTAAGGAAAAGGCACTGATTATTCAGTGCCTTTTTTCTATTTTATTTTAACATGATTGTATATACCTTACTTTCAAATTATAAAATCTTAAATTAGGTTATAATGTAATAAAATATTACAGTTGTAATTATATTGTTACATCTACTGTAATATAAATGTTACAAAAATAATGATAATTATAAAAAATACTTATTTTATAATATTTTTGGTTTATTAAAAAAGTTGGCACACTACTTGCATTATATTATAGGTGTAAGAGAAATTCGTAAAAAATAAATCAATATATATTTCTTAACCTAAAGGAGGGTTTTATAATGATTATTAGTGTTATCAAAGAAATTAAAAACAATGAAAATCGTGTTGGTTTAACACCTGCAGGTAGTGAAGCTTTAATTCGTTCTGGTCATACTGTATTGGTGGAAAAATCAGCAGGTGTAGGCAGTGGTTTTACGGACGAAGCTTATATTGCTACTGGCGCACAAATTGTTGAAGATAAAAAAGAACTCTTTGATAGAGCTGATATGATTATTAAAGTAAAAGAACCTTTACCATCCGAATATGATTTGTTCCATGAAGGTCAAATTCTTTATACTTATTTACATTTAGCTCCAGAACCTGAACTTACTGATGCACTTTTACGTCATAAAGTTGTTGGTATTGCTTACGAAACAGTTAGAGGTAGAGATGGTCGTTCTTTACCACTTCTTTCCCCAATGAGTGAAATCGCAGGTCGTATGTCAATCCAATTAGGTGCTCAATTCCTTGAAAGTCAATATGGTGGACGTGGCGTTTTACTTGGTGGCGTTAGTGGTGTTTGCCCAGGTCAAGTTGTTATTGTCGGCGGTGGTATTGTTGGTACTAATGCGGCTAAAATGGCAGCAGGTCTTGGTGCTCGTGTAACAATTATTGACCTTTCTATAGATAGACTTCGTTATCTTGATGATATTTTCCATGGTCGTGTAGTTACTGAAATGTCTAATAGCTATAATATTGCTAAATGGGTAGCTAGAGCAGATTTACTTATAAGTTCTGTACTCATTCCAGGTGCTAAAACTCCTATTTTGGTTACTGAAGAAATGATTAAGACAATGAAACCTGGTTCAGTTGTTGTCGATGTAGCTATTGACCAAGGTGGCGCTGTTGAAACTTGTGACCATTGTACAACTCATGATGACCCAACATTTGTAAAACATGGCGTAATTCATTATTCTGTAGCAAATATTCCGGGTGCGGTATCTAGAACTTCTACTTTAGCATTAACGAACGCTACTTTGCCTTATGCTTTAGCAATTGCTAATAAAGGATATAAACAAGCTTGTCTTGATGATCCTGGTTTAATGCAAGGTATTAATACAATAGACGGTAAAGTAACATTTAAAGGCGTAGCAGATGGTTTGAATTTACCATATCATGACATTCATGAAATTTTAAAATAAAAAGCTAAGGCCTGGGTTTACCAGGCCTTTTATTTTTGTGAAAAATATTTTTAGAAAGTAAGGGATATATTCATGTTTTAAAAAGGAGGGTTTTTTATGGATTTATTCCGAAAGAAGGATATTGGCGCATTGCGTTCAATGGCGCAAAAATCAGGACTTACTAGGAATTTAAGTGCATTTGATTTGGTTTTCTTAGGAATTGGTAGTGTAATTGGCACAGGTATATTTGTATTAACAGGTGTTGGTGCAGCACTTTATGCAGGTCCTGGTATATCGTTATCCTTCGTGCTTGCTTCTGTAGCATGTGCATTTGCAGGTCTTGCATATGCAGAATATGCTTCAATGGTACCAGTTGCTGGTAGTGCCTATACGTATACGTATGCATCATTAGGTGAATTTGTAGCTTTCATCGTAGGTTGGAACTTAGTTTTGGAATATACAGTTACATGTAGTACAGTAGCTTCAGGTTGGTCGGGATATGTAGTTGGTTTACTTGCTTCAGGTGGTATAGATTTACCAATTGCTTTTACAAAAGTACCTGAAGAAGGCGGTATTATTAATATTCCAGCGATTGCAATTACAATGTTTTTGTGCATTTTATTAGTGCGTGGTACAAAAGAAACAGTAATGATTAATCGTATTTTAGTATTTGTAAAATTAGCGGTTATTGCTATTTTCTTTGTAATTGCAGTTCCTCATGTTGACCCTACTAACTGGGACCCATTCCTTCCATTTGGTTATCAAGGTATTGCCTCTGGTGCAGCTATTGTATTTTTTGCTTATATTGGATTTGATGCCGTGGCTACATCAGCAGAAGAAGCGAAAAATCCGTCACGCGATTTACCTATTGGTATTTTAGGTTCATTATTTGTCTGTGCAATTTTATATTTCTTTGTAGCGTTAGTTTTAACAGGTATTGTTCCATATACAGACTTAAATACACCTGAACCAGTAGCATATGCACTTCGTGCAATCGGTTATCCAATTGGTTCTGCCATTGTAGCGGTTGGTGCAATTTGCGGTATAACAACGGTATTGTTAGTTCTTTTATATGGACAAGCTCGTATCTTCTTTGCGTTATCTCGTGATGGTATGATTCCAGCTGGTATCTGTAAAATTCATAAATTATATCGTACTCCTTATTTAGTAACTATCGGTGGTTGTATATTAGTTGCAGCAATAGCAGGTTTTGCACCTATTCATTTAATTGCTGAAATGGCTAATATCGGTACATTATCTGCCTTTTTCTTAGCAGGTTTTGGTGTTTTATATTTAAGAATAACTCGTCCAGAAATAAAACGTGGCTTTAGATGCCCTGCGATTTATTTTGTAAGTCCAATGGCAATGCTTTCATGTGGCTATTTGATGTATAACTTACCAATTCACACTTGGATTCGTTTTGTAATATGGTGTGTTATTGGTTTAATTATATATTTTGGTTATAGTTATAAACACTCTAAAATTCAGTCAAATGAAAAATAATAAATAAATAAAAACTGGAATTACAAATTATACGTAATTCCAGTTTTTGTTGTCGCCGAATAGGTATGATAAAACCCACAGTTTAACTGGGGGTTGTTAAGAATTCTTAAAGAAAAGGAAAGAACCTCCGTACTACAATATAAGTGGTCTGGCAACCATATAAAGTATAGGAGGTTCGTGTCAATGAATGATATAAAAAGTTTATCACATAGTAAGTGGAGATGTAAATATCATATTGTTTTTGCACCAAAATACCGTAGACAAGTTATTTATAAAAAAATAAGAGTAGATATAGGAAAGATATTAAGACAGTTATGCAAAAGAAAAAAAGTAGAAATAATAGAAGCAGAATGTTGCCCAAATCATATCCATATGTTAGTGGCAATACCACCGCATTTGAGTGTAGCAGGATTTATGGGGTATTTGAAAAGTAAGAGTAGTTTGATGATATTTGATAGACATGCAAATTTAAAATATAAGTATGGAAATAGACATTTTTGGTGCAGAGGATATTATGTAGATACAGTAGGAAAATATGAAAATGCGATAAAAGAATATATAAAAAACCAATTAGAAGAAGACATAATGATAGATCAAATAAGTTTAAAAGAATATATAGACCCGTTTACAGGTAGCAAGGGACAATAAGGCAAAAATAAAAGCCCCAAAGAGGGGCTTTGCCAGTGAAAAAAATGTGGTTGTCAGATTATTCAGCGCATCTTTTAAGATGCAACCACAAGAGAAAAACCCTTATAGGGTTGAGCAAACCACCAGTTTAACTGGTGGTTTTGATTTATTCTTTGAAATGTAAATTATATTCTTTCATTTTGCGAATGATGCTAGTATGGGAAATACCTAAAGCTGCACCAAGTTTACGAGACGAATTAAATTCTTTTAAGGCTTCACGAATAATTCTCTTTTCAGTATTTTTTACAGCTGCATTTAAATTAAAATCAATGATTTTATTATCATAATTATTGGTATTTACTGATTGATTTTGGGTAGAGAAGACAATATCATCAGGTGTGATTACAGGTTTTCTAGCCATATTGATAGCACGTTCAATTATATTGCTCAATTCGCGGACATTACCTGGGTAGTCATAACTTTCTAATTTTTTTATAGCTTCAGGTGAAAGGGTTTTTACACTAGGGTTGATGTCAGAAACAGTAGAATTAAATAGATAGTTAGCAAGCAATGCAATATCTTCTCTGCGTTCACGTAGTGGAGGTAAGCAAAGTGGAATTACGTTCAATCTATAATATAAATCTTGACGGAACATTCCATTTTGTACCATTTCTTCTAAATTGCGATTGGTGGCAGATATAATGCGAACATTGATGGGAATTTCACGATTTCCACCGATGCGACGGACTGTGTGCTCTTGCAAAACACGTAATAATTTAGCCTGTAGAGTAGAAGAAATGTCACCTATTTCATCGAGAAATAATGTACCATCACAGGCAAGTTCAAATAAACCAAGTTTTCCGCCTTTATTAGCTCCTGTAAAAGTGCCTTCTTCATAACCAAATAATTCACTTTCTAAAAGAGTATCGGGAATTGCTGTGCAATTTATTGCTAGAAAAATATTATTGCGACGAGATGAAGCGTTATGGATAGCACGAGCAAATAATTCTTTGCCCGAGCCTGTTTCTCCACGTATTAAAATGGTAGAATTGCTACTAGCATAATGTTGTGCTGATAATATCAATTCTTCCATGATTTGACTTTGATGAATAATATCGTTGAAGCTGGTAGAAGGTTGTCCTGTAATTTTTTGATAAATTTGACGTACTGTTTTCATATCACGGATAACAGCTACACCACCGAATAAATTGCCATTTTCATCTAGTATAGGCTGACTGCTAACCATATAGTGGTTGTTGTATTCTTCAGAGTAAACTTCATGGTGAAGATATTTTTTACCAGTAGCAAGTGTTTTGGAAAGAAGCTTACAAAATGGTAATACTTTAGAAATTGTTTCACCGATAATGGATTTATCATCTACTTTTAAAATAGAAATGGCTGCTTTATTGATGTATATGATTTCACTTTTATTATTAGCGATGACAATACCTTCATTAATGGTGTTAAAAATAATGTCCATTTGTTGATATTTTTCGTCATGTGGCATTAACATGATTGGTTTTATATTGATAATGCCATTTAATGCGTTAAGTTCTGCGAGAATGCGTTGTTCAATTTTATAGGATAAGGCTTCTGTTTCTAAATATGTAGTGTTTTTGATAACTTCCATAGAAAGGATGTTTATATTGTATTTTAACAATATTTTGGATATATCATAAACTAATCCATGGCGGTCTTTATTTTCAATACATATTTTCATAATAATTCCTTTTTTTATAGGAGATTTTAATCTTCTATGCCTTTACGGCCTTGTATACCTTTTTGATAATAGTGTTTTATTTCTTTCATTTCTGTAACAAGGTCGGCACGTTTTATTAACCAATCGGGGGCGTAACGACCGGTACAGACAACTTCTACATTTTTAGGTAACTTATCCAAAAAATTTTCTAAGGTTTGACGAGTAATTAAATCATAGAACATAGTGACATTAATTTCATCTAAAATAATTAAATCATAATGGTTGTCATTGACTGCTTGAAGTGTTTCCTTTAAATTATCATTGACTAATTTTACATAATCTTCTGGCGGATTATCAGCGGGATAAACTTTTATCATATCGCCCCATTTAGCTATTTCTTCTTTTGAGAGCATGCCTTCTTTAGCAATAAAATATGGTTTGCCACTTGTTTTTAAAGTGAGATTTGGTGAAAACTGTTGCAAAATAATCTGTTCACTATATGATAGAGTTTTCATAAATTGTGAAAAATAAACTTTTTTACCGGCTCCTAAACAGCGAATGGCAAGACCAATTGCTGCTGTAGTCTTGCCTTTGCCATTACCAGTATAAACTTGAAGCATAATATCACTTCGCTTTCTGTTTAACGGTTATCTATTTTTTCTAAGCTATATAAATCATGTGTTTCAAAACGTTTTTGAGCTAAACTTTCGTATTTAGTATTTGGTCGGCCATAATTTGTATATGGGTCAATAGAAATGCCACCGCGTGGTAAAAATTTTCCCCAAACTTCGATGTATTTAGGGTTCATGAGTTTTATTAAATCTTTCATGATGATATTTACGACATCTTCATGAAAATCACCGTGATTTCTAAAGCTGAATAAATATAATTTTAAGGATTTACTTTCTACCATTTTTATGTCTGGTACGTAAGAAATATATATAGTGCCGAAATCTGGTTGACCAGTGATAGGGCATAATGTGGTAAATTCAGGGCAATTGAATTTTACCCAATAATCATGGTCAGGATGTTTATTATCGAAAGTTTCTAAAACATCAGGGCGGTAATCAAAATCGTATTTTACATTTTTTTGACCGAGTAATGTGATATCTTGTACTTCTTCTTTAGTGCGCATTATATCCTTCCTTTGTAGTATTATTGGTATAAATATTATAACATAAAAGAAATGATGTTACTAATTTTGTTTTTGTCTTTTATTGGTGTTAACTGTGTTTTTATATTTACAAATTATCACTTATTATGTTAATTTTTTACTTGACTAAAATACTTTTGTAGCAGTAAAATTAACATATTATATTTATTGCCATTAAAAAAGCTTGTATTTTAATCAAATGTGTATTTAAAGGCCTTTGGACAATAGTATGATAAATATTTCACAATAAATGTACTGAGCGAAATAGCAAAACTGTACAGATTTTGGAGGATTTTACATGGAAAATCGTATTTATAATTTTAATCCTGGTCCTGCTATGCAACCATTAGAAGTTTTACAAGAAGCACAAAAAGAATTTTTAAATTTCGCTGGTAGCGGAATGTCTATTATAGAAATCAGTCATCGTTCAAAACAGTATGAACAAGTACATAATCAAGCTAAAGCTGATATAAAAGAACTTATGGGTCTTGGTGATGATTATGAAGTATTATTCTGCCAAGGTGGAGCAAGCATGCAATTTACTATGCTTCCACAAAACTTTGCAGTAGATGGCAAAGTAGGAAATTACGTTCTTTCTGGTAGTTTTGCTTCTAAAGCATATGATGAAGCTAAATTATTAGGTGTAGGTCATGTTGCAGCTTCTAGCAAAGATGTTAATTTTAAACATATTCCTACACAAGATGAAATAAAACTCAGTGATAATGCAGCATATTTACATCTTTGCTATAATAATACAATTTACGGTACAGAATATCATTACATTCCAGAAACAGGCGATGTACCACTTATCGCTGATATGTCTTCTGATATGTTATCTCGTCCACTTGATTTTTCTAAATTCAGCCTTATCTATGCTGGTGCACAGAAAAATCTTGGCCCTGCTGGCGTAGTAGTTGTAGTTGCTCGTAAATCCTTTATTGAAAATTCACCAGAATCTGTTCCAACAATGCTTCGTTATAATACTTATTTGAAAAAGAATTCTTTATATAATACACCACCTGCTTTCTGCATTTATATGGTTGGAAAAGTTGTTGCATGGATTAAAGAAATGGGTGGCTTGGAAGCTATGGCTAAAAGAAATGCAGCTAAAGCTAAACTTGTTTATGATGTTATTGATAATAGTGATGGTTTCTATACAGGCCATGCAGATAAAGACAGTCGTTCTTTCATGAATGTAACATTTAGATTGCCAAGTGTAGAACTTGAAAATAAATTTGCAGCTGAAGCTTTAGAACATGGTTTAGGTGGCGTAAAAGGTCATCGCTCTGTTGGCGGTATGCGTACATCTATTTATAATGCAATGCCAATGGAAGGCTGCCAAGCACTTGTAGACTTCATGGAAAAATTTCGTAAAGAAAATAAATAATGATGTAAAAAAAGATGGTTTACTGCTAAATGGTAAATCATCTTTTTTTTATGGTTTATTTTTTTATTGGAATATCGAGATAAATAGTATCTAGTTTTGTGATTTTACAGCGAGCTGCTGAGAGATTTGTTATATCGTTTAAAGTATTGTCACTATCGTTTTGTGGCAATAAAATACTGATATCTACTTTATCAGTGTAGTTTTTATCTTTAATGCGTATTTCATTTTGATGAAGATAGTTTTCTAATGTACCTAGTAAATTATAATCTAAAGATAAATTATAACAATTAAAAATGGATTTTTTTACTACGGTAGAAGCATCAATGCCTAAAGTGGCAGATTTGCCATATGCACGAATTAGACCGCCAGCACCCAGTTTTATTCCGCCAAAATAGCGAGTTACGACAATTACAACATCACTTAATTCATTTTTTTTAAGAACTTCTAAAATAGGGACGCCAGCCGTTCCACTCGGTTCACCATCGTCACTGGATTTTTGAATATCGCTGTGTTCACCTATAATATAAGCATAACAATTATGGCGAGCATCAAAGTGTTTTTTCTTGATTTGATTTACAAAATCTTGTGCTTGTTCTTCTGTTTCAACGTGGTTTATGTAGGAAATAAATCGGGATTTTTGAATTTCCCATTCTGTAGTTGCATATCCTTGTATAGTTTTATATTCTAACATTGTTTCACCTCGAAAAATTTTCATGATTATATTATATAAAAATTGAGATATAAATTGAATTGAAAAAATTTTTTTACAAAATTTTGCTTTTTGTATGGTAAAATTAATAGTTTTATAGTATTATTTTCATAATAAAACATTAAATTATATTATTAAAAGAAAGGTTGTGTTATTAAGGAGATGAACAACAAACCTATAATGAATAGGGGTCTGAAAAACAGACATATACAGCTTATTTCTCTGGGAGGAATTATTGGTAGCTGTTACTTTTTAGGTACTGGCTATGTACTTGAACAAGCAGGACCTGCTTCTATACTAGCTTATTTATTAGGCGGAATGGTAGTATTATGTGTAATGCTATGTTTGGCTGAACTTGCAGTTGCTCAGCCTGTATCAAGTTCTTTTGTTACGTATGCAAATGACCATATATCACCAACTTGGGCTTGTGGTGTTGGTTGGGCATATTGGCTTAATTGGGTAGTTTATGTACCGGCAGAGATGATTGCCGCGGGAATAATAATGAACCAGTTTGTTCCAGAGGTCAGCCAGCTGTGGTGGGCTGTATCGTTCGGTTTAGTAGTAACGTTTATAAACCTATTCAGTGTAGGTAAGTTCGGTGAAAGTGAATTTTGGTTATCAATTATTAAAATAACAGCATTAATTATTTTCAGTATCATTGCTTTTGCAATTTGTATGGGTTGGGCTGGTGGAACTGGTGAACCTATTGGTACAAAAGTTTTATTAGGCAGTGGCGGATTTGCCCCACATGGATATTGGGCAATTATCATGACCATGGTTATTATACTTGTTAATTTCCAAGGTTCAGAAATAATTGGCTTAGCTGCTGGAGAATGTAAAGACCCAGCAAAAAGTATTCCAATAGCAGTTCGCAATGTTACATGGAGAATTATTGCTTTATATATAATTCCGATTACGCTTCTTATTTCAATTTTACCGTGGGATGAAGCTAGTTTAACTGAAAGTGTGTTTGCCGCAGCAATGCATCGTTATGGTTTTGATTATTTTGGTTATATGTTTGCTTTTGTAATCTTAACAGCAGCTATTTCTTGTTCTAATTCAGGATTATATGGTGCAGGAAGAGCATTACATGGTCTTTCTAAACACGGCATGGCACCTAAATTCTTAGGTAAATTAAATCATAATGGTATGCCACAGAATTCCATTATTGTTTCAATCTGTGCTTGTTGGCTTGTAATTTTGTTATATACTATAGATACAAGTGAAACAGCATATACTTATTTATTAGCTGTTTCTGGTTTTACAGGTGCGATGGCATGGATTTCTATTTGCTGGAGTCAATATAATTTCCGTAAAAAGATGATTGCAGCTAATAGAGAATCTGAATTAAAATATAAAACGCCGTTTTTCCCATATGTTACTTTAATTGGTATTTGGGTACAGGTATTTTGTTTAGTTGTAATTGCTTTTACAGATGAACTTCGTTCTACACTTTATGTTGGTGTACCGATGATGGTTGTACCGATGATTATCTTTAAATTAAAGCAAGTAAAAGCACATAAAACGGCAGTAATACGAAATAAAGGTGAACTATAAAAATAAAAGCTGTACAGATTTTTCTGTACAGCTTTTTTAAATGGGAACCTTCTTTATGACAATATTTTCGACGGTTTTTTTTATACTAAAAATATCCTTGCCAAAAGAAGCTTCAACAGCGGCGACAACAGAACCTTCAACAAGTGGAGCGTTGGCAATTTTAATTTTACTGATATCTTTGTTGTCCTCATCTAACATGTCTATAACCATTTCTGTTGTCAAAACAGAGCTACCTAAATCAGTGAGAATTAATACGCCTTCCGGACCATTTACTTTTTCTATGGCAGATTTTATTTTTTTCATGTCTGTGCCTAATTTGCCGTCTGATGTGCCACCTGCAGCGATGATTTTTAGTGCAGGGTCTGCCATTTGGAGAGCAAGCTCTTTAGTTCCTTCAGCAATTAAGAAACTATGAGAAACGATTACAAGTCCAATCAATTCAAGCACACCTTTATAATTTATTATGTGGATAAAACTAAATATTCCATAATAATGATATGTTATTTGCTTTTAAGTGTCAATCTAGTAAAATTTTATTAATATTTATTTTATTATAGGAAAAAAATGATATCAAATATTTATTAAATATGTTGCATAACTACAGCGGCGGTGGCATAATTGGAATATATATGGTTTTTGATTTTGTTTTTCGGAGGAAATGTTTATGGTATTATCGGCGCAAACTAAATTAAAAATTTTTATCGTAGCATTAGTAGTGGTAATAATAGGAATAGGAGGTTGTATAGCATATTTTAATTTTTATGTTAAAACTCCAGAATATACTTTAAAAGCAGTTCAAGAAGCCGTAGAAACTCATGATATAGACGAATTTAATAAATACGTAAATGTAGATACTGTTGTAGCTGGAGTTACGAATAATATGTTAGATGCAATCATAGCTTCACAGAATAATTTACCAGAAGAAGCTAAAGTGGCTATGAATAGTTTGGCAACAATGTTTAAAGCACCACTTGTCGCAAGTTTAAATGATGGTCTTAATACTTTTGTAAAAACAGGTAGTTGGGAAGCTACAGAAGATGTAAAAGACAGTCAAGGTGCTATGATTAATTCAAAAATGATTTTAGACCAAACTGGACTGATGGATTTAACTTATTTAGGAACTGACTATATCAATATTGATGAAGAAAATGGCACAGCTCAGGCAGGTATAAGAACACAACAAAATGAAATTAATCAACCATTTGTTTTTCAAGTGACTTTAGAAGAACAGCCAGATGGTTATTGGAAAGTTGTTAGTGTAGATAATTTTGCAGATTTTATAAAGTTATTACAAGATGGAAGAAAAGCATATATTGAAGAATATTTAAATAAAACAGCAACTGTTTTGAATGATAAAGAAAAAACATTGACAGAAAATGAAGCTAAATTGAATGCTTCGTTAAAAATGGGTGTACTTGGTGATGAAAAATCTCGTATGGAATTAAAATCAACGATAGAAAGTACTATTTTGCCACAATTAAAAGAAGTACAAGCAAATTTACAAGAAGTTAATGTTCCGAAAGCAGCAGAAACTTTGCATAATTTACGTTTAAAAGCGTGTGAAAGTAAAATTGCATACTATGAAAATTATGCAAAATGGTTAGAAAATAAGGATATAAAAACATTGCGAGAAGCTACAGACAATATGAAAAAAGCAAAAACTATGGAACATGAAGCTGAGTTATTAACAAATAGAATTCAAGGACAATTGAGTTAAAAATAAGAAGGCAGTAATAAATGAGTTGCATGAAATAGTAAGTAGAAAACTATTTAGAAAGTGCATATCAAAAAGCTGCCTTTTTTTATTAATCATGTTCTTGTCGAATGTTTTTATATATTTTATAATATGGGGCGAGGTGAAATTTCGATGATAAAAAAAGAAGAAATAATATTACTTTATAATTTTAAAGATAAAACTGAATTAGAAAAATTAAAAGCATTGCTTGAAAAATTAAAGATAAAATTTATAGTTGCTGATGAAAAAGCATATCAGCAAAAAGTCGGTTATTTATTTGGTTTAAAGGGCTTTAGTGAAACTGAAGACGATGGAACTGTTTTTGATTTCAAATATGAATTGATGATGTTTCATAATTTTTCTAGAGCTCGTTTAGATAGTGTATTGAAAAAAATGCGTGAAGAAGAAATAAAAGTACCTATTTGCAAAGCTATAGTTACATCTTTTAATCGTTTTTGGAAATTGCGTCGTGTTTGTGAAACCATGGAAAAAGAACATCTTTCTATGAGTAAAGAGAAAAATTAAAAGAAAGGTGAATTTTGTTGGACGATAAAAATTCTTGGCATAGAAATGATATACCTAAAAATGATGAACCGACTAGATTTTTAACAAAAGAAGAAATGGAACAGTTGGAACAAGGTATATTTGAAAATGCAAATTCTGACAAAGCAGAAAAAAAGGCCTCTAATATAAAAATAGAAGATTTGCCAAAGCAAGAAAAAAATTTTTCTGTAAAAAGTAAAAAGCCAATAAAAGAAAAAATAAAAAAATATATTAAGAGATTGCTTTTGACAGTGGTGTTTGTTGCAGCGGGAATAGCTGGTTTTTATTTATCTTTTTCATGGAGTTTGCATAATCAAAGTGAACAAAATGCTAAGGAATATGATGTAAAACAATTAGAACTTAGACAGCAGAAGCTAGATGAACAAGAAAAAGATTTGGAAATGCAAATAGCTCAATTAAAACAGGAAAAAGATGAGTTGTCTAAAAAGCATGAAGAGGTATCAAAGGATAAATCTTTTTTAGTTGAGTTGATAGATAAATTTACAGGTAAAGATGCTGAAGATAGAGCTACAGCAGATGATTTACAAAATAAAATAACTAAATTAGAACAAAATTTAGATGATATGAATTTACAAATGGATAAATTAAAAGATGTAAAAAATCAAGTGGATGATTTGAAAGTAACAGCTCAAAAGGAATTAGATGAACATAGAGATGTCATTGATACAGTAAAATTTCAAATAAAAGAGATGGCAGATGATTTTTTACAAAAATAATTTTAAGACAGAGTTTTCTCTGTCTTTTTTTGTATACAGAAAAACTATGCAGTACAATGAAAAGAAAATAGATAGATATTAAATTAGTTAATAACTATAAATAATTGATATTAATAGAAATCATAAAAAACGTTGATGTTTGTTTTTATATTTATTAATGTATAAATATAATAAAAAAATTTTTAACTTTAATATAAATCCTTTGATGTATAAGCTTTTGTTTAAAGTATACATTTTTGAAATATGCATAAATATATTGACATGATAGTGACAAGTTTATATAATGTAAAGTGCACTTTTTAAATAAAAGTCGTATTTAAAACACATTTGTCTTTTATTTGGAAAAGCAGTTGTAAATATAAATAGTAACTTACTATTGTGTATAAATGTATTGTTTTGGAGGCGATTATTTTGTGTAGAATAGGTTCAATAAAAAGTAAAGTACCTGTTAGCCCAGCAAAGGCTTTGAAATTAATGATTCCTCAACAAGAGGGTCATGATAACTCTGGTTTTGCCATGGTAATGAAAGATTTGTACGGTATTTTTTCCGATTATAAGGATAAGCCTCTGCTTTCACTTGCTTGCACACAGCGTGGTGCTGAAATGGTTGAAGAATACATGGATAGCCATAACTTTGTACAGTTGTCAGAATGGATTCCAGTTCCAGATAAACAACCAGGACTTGATATTCAAGCTATGCCTTATTATATTTTCCGTAATTACGATTATCCAGAATATTATCGTGATAAATCTGAAGATGAAAAAGGCGAACTCTTACTTGATACAAGACTTGCTCTTCGTAAAATATTAGAAGAATCTGGTAATGGTTTTGTATATTCTTTCTGGCCAGATGTACTTACATTAAAAGAAATTGGTGATCCTGCTGATATTGCTACATATTTCCATTTATGGAACGAAAATGGCTGTTTACTTGCTAAAAATATTGTGGCACAGTGTCGTCAAAATACGAACTATGATATCGTTCGTTATGCAGCTCATCCATTCTTCTTACAAGGTTATACACTTTGTGCAAACGGTGAAAATACATTTTTCACTAAAAATAAAGAGTTTCAAAAATCTTTACATCGTGGTTATATCGGTTTTGAATCAGATTCTCAAAACTTCTTATATACACTCCACTATGTATTACATGAACTCAAATGGCCGATTGAATATTATAAACACGTTATAACACCGCTCCCTTTTGAAGAAATTGATAAACGCCCAGATAAAGAAGTTTTGACAGCTATTCGTCAATCTCTTGCTAATCTGGAAATAAATGGCCCAAATACTATTATTGCTAACTTGCCAGATGGTCGTATGATGACTTGCTGCGATTCTAAAAAATTGCGTCCTGTAGTCGTTGGCGGCGATGAAAATATGGTAGCAATATCCTCAGAAGTATGCGGTATTAACGAAATTTTGCCAAATAGAGATATGAGTAAAGATATTTATCCTAATGAACGCGAAGTTGTTGTAATAACTAATGACCTGGAGGTTCAAAGATGGAAGCAGTAAGAACACAAGATATAAGCGTAAATGACTTAAACTGGAAAATAGAATATGATATGAACCGTTGCACAATGTGCGGTAGCTGTCTTGCTACTTGTACTTTTCATGCTATTGAAGCTGATGTGTTACGCATTGATAAAACTACTTCTGACAGTGCTTTTCCAGAACCAAAACACACACATAAAGCTGTTCCTGTAATAAAACAGATAAAAACACTTGCAAATGCTTGTGTTGGTTGCGGTATGTGCGAAAAAGTTTGTCCAAATGGCGCTATTCGCCCAGTAAGAAATGTAGATACAAGAAAAACACTTCTCTCCCGCGATAATGGTCCTATTAAACGTGGTGGTCGTACTAACTTAAATGCACAAAGAACACTCGATAGTATCGTAGTTGGTCGTATTTCTCAGATGACTGACCCTTCACTTGACTCTCAGCGTCATACTTTTGATATTCGTTCTCCATTTGGTCGTGTACTTCCAGCAAAACAATTGCCATTTAAAATGGAAAACGGCAAACTTGTTATGGACCATAAAGCACCTCCAGTAAGATGGATTTATCCACTTATTTTCTCTGATATGTCTATCGGTGCGCTCTCTACAAGAGCATGGGAAGCAGTAGCACTCGCATGTGCTTACTTGAATGAAAAATGCAACATTCCAATTCGCATGAGCTCCGGTGAAGGCGGTATGCCTAGCAAACTTTTGGAATCTGATTACTTAAAATATATGATTATCCAGATTGCTTCTGGTCATTTTGGTTGGAACCGTATCGTAAAAGCTTTGCCAAAAATGAAAGTTGACCCAGCTGGCGTCCTCATCAAAATTGGTCAAGGTGCAAAACCTGGTGACGGCGGACTTTTACAGGCTGCTAAAGTTGCAGAACACGTTCAAGCAATTCGTGGTGTACCAAAAGCTACACTTTCTTCTCCACCAAACCATCAAGGTCTTTATTCCATTGAAGAATCAGTACAGAAAATGCACTTATCCATGAATGCGGCATTTGGCTTTAGAGTACCTGTTGCAATAAAATGCGCAGCTTCAGCTACTTCCGTATCCGTATATAATAATTTACTTCGTGACCCTTATAAAATTTGTGGTGGTTTCTTCATCGATGGTATCCAAGGTGGTACTGGTGCGGCTAATGAAATTTCTCTTGACCATACTGGTCATCCTGTTGTTTCTAAAATCCGCGATTGCTATTTAGCAGCAGTAAAACAAGGTTTACAAGGACAAATTCCACTTTATGGTGGTGGCGGTATTGGCTTGACTGGTAATGCAGCAGCTGATGCATTCAAAATGATTTGCCTTGGTGCAAACGGCGTATTCTGCGGTAAAATCTTAATTCAACTTCTCGGTTGTATCGGTAATGAACATGGCCGTTGCAATGCTTGTAACACAGGCAAATGCCCAACTGGTATTTGTACACAAGATGCTCGTCTTGTTAAACGTCTTGATATCGATAAAGGCGCACAGAAAATTGTCGATTATGTTTTAGCTTTTGATGCAGAACTTAGAAAACTCATGGCTCCTATTGGTAACTCTTCACTTCCAGTAGGCAGAAGTGATGCTCTTGTTTCTACTGATAAAGCTGTTGCAGATAAACTTGGAATTCAGTATGTATGCTAATAGGTGAGGAGGAAAAAGCAAGATGTTTACTATAGATACTTTAGTTGGACATGAACGTATGTCCACACAAGATTTGCTCCTTGCTATTGGCGAGGCTGTAGCCAAAGGAGAAACTGAATTTGAAATACATGCTTCTGGTCAGCATGATATTGGCGGTCCATTATGGCATCCAGAAGGAAAGAAATTATTTTTCCATGTAACAAACGCTGGTCAGCGTGTTGGTTGCATGTGTCTTGATAATACAGAAATTGTTGTAGATGAATCTTCATCTGCCGATGTTGGTTGGCTTAATGCTGGCGGTAAAATCACTGTACGCGGTGATGCTGGTGATACAGCTGGTCATTGCTCCGCAGGTGGTAAAATTTACATCGGTGGTCGTGCAGGTACTCGTTCTGGTTCCCTCATGAAACACGACCCTCTTTATGAAGAACCACAATTATGGGTACTTAAAAATGTAGGTTCTTTCTCATTCGAATTCATGGGTGGCGGTAAAGCTGTCGTTTGTGGCGTAGATAGCGAAGAATTTGACAGTGTACTTGGCGAACGTCCATGTGTCGGCATGGTTGGCGGTACTGTATATTTCCGTGGTAAAATCCATGGTTACCCTGCTGATATTCGTTTAAAAGATTTAACACAAGAAGATATTGATTTCCTCAACAACAACATGGATGAATTCTTGGAATCCATCGGTAGAACAGAACTTCGTGATGAATTGTCTAAATGGGATGAATGGCATAAATTAGAAGCGCTTACTTTTGAAGAAAAACAAGCAGCAGCTAATAAACAACCAGATTTAAAATCCTTCCGTTTAAATGAATGGATAAAAGGCGGTATGTTCAGTGATGTTGCTGTTGATGATTTTGTTGTAAATCCTACAGTTGTTACTGGTCTTTATCGTCAGAGAGTTCCAAAATGGGAAAATGCAAAATTTGCAGCTCCTTGCGAATTCCATTGCCCATCAAATATTCCAACTCAAAAACGTTACAATTTAATTCGTCAAGGTAAATTAGAAGACGCAATTAAACTTGTGTTAGAATATACACCATTCCCTGGTTCTGTTTGTGGTAGTGTTTGTCCAAACCCTTGTATGGAAGGTTGTACTCGTGGCAATATTGATGAACCTGTACAGATTGGACCACTTGGTTATCTTTCCGCATTCACTAAAGTTGATGCACCAAAAGTTAAAACTGGCAAAAAAATCGCCGTTATCGGTGGTGGCGTAGCTGGTTTATCCGCTGCATGGCAGCTTGCTCGCAAAGGTCATGATGTAACGGTTTATGATGATGATAAACATATGGGTGGTAAACTTGAACAAGTTATTCCTCGTGCTCGTCTATCTCATGAACTTTTACAATCCGAACTTAAACGCATTGAAGATATGGGCGTTAAATTTGTACCAGAATGTAAAGTTAATGCAGAAAAATTCGCTGAAATCAGAAGCAATTCTGATGCAGTAGTTGTATCTACTGGTGGTCATAAATCCCGTTTCTTTAACTGGGAAGGCAAAGAAAAACTCGTTATGGGTCTTCAGTTCTTAAAAGCTGTAAACCGTGGAGATAATCCAAAAGTTGGCAAACATGTAATCGTAATTGGTTGCGGTAATGCCGGCATGGATACAGCTCGTGGCGCTTATGATATGGGTGCTGAAACTGTTACTTGTATCGACGTTCAGAAACCAGCAGCTTTTGATGAAGAAATTGAATACATTGAAAGCCGTGGCGGTAAATTAATTTGGCCATTCATGACAACAAAAATTACTGATGAAGGTATTTATGATGATAAAGGTCGCTTTGTTCCTGGCGATATGGTTATGGTATCTATCGGTGAAGCACCTATTCTTGATTATTTACCTGAAGATGATAGCATTAAAAAATTCCGTGATTGGGTTGTTCCAAATAACGACGCTTCCATTTTAGATGGCGTATTTGCTGCCGGCGACGTAATCAAACCTGGCCGTTTGACTGATGCTATTGGTTCTGGTCAAAAAGCAGCTTATTATGCTGATGCTTATGTAATGAATAAAGAAGTTGCTCCATTCCCTGAAAAGAAACAGATTAATAAAGACAATTTACACAAAGCATATTTTGATAAATGTCATCATTGCAATCTCGGTGACCCAGCAGACGATGTAAATCGTTGTATCAGCTGTGGTACTTGCCGTGATTGTGAAACTTGCCTTGAATCTTGTCCAGAAAAAGCAATTTCTCGTATTCAGCATTTAGATGGAACATTTGAATATGTTTCTGATGATAAAAAATGCATTGGTTGCGGTATTTGTGCTGGTGTTTGTCCATGCGGTATTTGGACTTTAATTGACAATCCAGAAAAAATCAAAATGTATAGAACTAAAGCAGAATAAATTTGACATAAAAAAGCTATCTGTTATACTGAACAGATAGCTTTTTTTATTGAATGAAAAAGTTATATGGTATTATAAACTTTTATTGAACGATTTATTAAGGAAGTGTAGTTTTATGAAAAAACCATTACTGATGAAAGTTTTGATTTTGTGTGTATTATTGGTGATTGGTGCTGTTTTTCATGTATTAGAAGTACCAGAACTCATAGTAGAATTCGTAAGATTTGCCGCAGTGATTGTTGCGCTCGTGATGATAAAACAAATTTTTGATTATTTACATGAAAAAAGAGAATGAAAAATTTTAGAGGAATTGAAAAAAATTTTGTGGAAATAAAGTATAGATGATTTTAAGGAGGTTTTATAAATGAATGAAATTGTAAAAGCCATGATAGAAAGAAGAAGTTGCCGCAAATATAAACCTGAACAGATTAAAGATGAAGATTTACAGACTATAATTGAAGCCGGTAAATATGCTGCTACAGGAAAAGGTTTGCAATCTCCTAAAATGGTAGTAATTCAAAATCCAGAAGTAATCGCTAAATTATCTAAATGGAATGCTGATATCATGGGAGTAAAATCTGACCCATTTTATGGTGCACCTACAGTTATTTTAGTTTTGGCAGATGCTACAAGACCTACAGCAGTTCAAGATGGTTCACTTGTAATGGGAAATTTAATGCTTGCTGCGCATAGTTTAGGTCTTGGTTCTTGCTGGATTAATAGAGCAAAAGAAGAATTTGAAACAGCAGAAGGCAAAGAACTTTTAAAACAATGGGGTATTGAAGGCGATTATATCGGTGTTGGTCATTGCGTCATTGGTTATCCGGATGGAGATTTGCCGAAAGCGGCACCGCGTAAGGATGATTATGTTATCACGATAAAATAAATATTAGGACAAAGCTTCCGAATACATTTTTTGTATTTGGGAGCTTTTTTTGTTGACTTTGAAAAAAAATTGCAGTAATATATGAAATACACACTGTAAATATGTAAACATAATATCACTTATAAAATCTATTATTTACGCAGTAATATTAATTTTAATTATATATTTGACGTTATGTATATATTTCAGTGTATATTTTATACAGTGGACTAAAAGTTTTGCAGGAGGGATTTTGGATGAAAGCATTAGAAGCTTTAAGCAATTTTATTTCTAAGTATATGGCGGCTTTTGTTATCATCGTGGCAGCGGTTGCCCTGTTTATGCCGTGGACATTTAAATGGGCGGCAGGTTATGTTACATATTTATTGGGTATCGTTATGTTCGGCATGGGGATGACGCTGCGTTTTGAAGATTTCAAGCTGGTTTTCCAGCGTCCGAAAGACGTACTTGTCGGAGCTGTGGCTCAGTTTACGATTATGCCGGGTCTTGCCTGGCTGCTCGCGACGCTTTTCCAGCTTCCGCCGGAACTGGCTGTCGGCGTAATTCTGGTCGGTACGTGTCCGGGCGGTACGTCTTCCAATGTAATGACGTATCTGGCACGCGGTGATGTGCCTTTGTCCGTATCCATGACGATGACGACGACAATTCTGGCACCGGTTGTTACGCCGCTTCTTACATGGTGGCTGGCCGGAGCATGGATTGAGATTTCTCTGGCGGCTATGATGATTTCCATCGTGCAGGTCGTTGTGGTGCCGATTGTTTTAGGTATTGTCATCAATAAATTATTCGGTGATTTTGTACGCAGAGCGATAAAGCTGCTGCCGCTTATTTCCGTAATTGCAATCGTGCTGATTGTCGGTGGTGTAGTTTCCGTAAGTTCGCAGCAGATTATGCAGACGGGACTTTTGATTATGGCTGTGGTAATGCTGCACAATCTGCTTGGTTATGCTTTGGGCTTTGCTGTAGCTAAAGCTTTGAGAATGAATTTGGCGAAATCGAAAGCTATATCTATTGAAGTCGGAATGCAAAATTCCGGACTGGCTTCTTCTTTGGCTTTAATGCACTTCGGTGCGGCAGCGGCAATTCCGGGCGCAGTGTTCAGCGTATGGCACAATATCTCTGGTTCGCTCGCAGCTAATTATTTAGCAGGCAAAATGGAGAAGGCGGAGAAAGCCAAAGCTGAAAAACTGGCGCATAATTAATCTCTTGCAGGGAACTTATGGATATGATATATTATTATTTATGATATACCTACAAGGGGAGTAGCTGAACGATTGCTATCGTCAATACGGGCAAAATGCCCCGGTACAGTCGGCAATTATTTTTGTAAGCAAGACCTTGTTCCATACGAATTTTTATCTGTATGGAACAAGGTCTTTTTATATTATATGAAGAAATAAAGAAAGAAGCGATGGAAAAGTGGAAGGTATATTTACTGCACCGTGGTTTGCGGCGCTCGGCAGTATCTTACTGCTGGATTTGATTTTGAGCGGCGATAATGCCATAGTTATTGCGATGGCGTGCAAGTCCCTGCCGGATGGTGAACGTTTGAAGGGCGTAATAATCGGCGGTGCGGGAGCTGTGATAGTGCGAGTTTGTCTTACACTGTTTGCTACGGAGCTTTTGGGACTTCCGTATCTGCAATTCATCGGCGGAGCACTGCTTGTATATATAGCGGTAAAACTGCTTATGGATAATGATGAAGATGAGGGCGGCGGCAAGCAGGCAACGACACTGTTTGCGGCGGTGAGGACAATTATGATAGCCGATTTTATTATGAGTCTTGATAATGTGCTGGCACTTGCAGGCGTTGCCAATATGGTGCCGGAGGCAAAATGGAGCCTTATTATATGCGGTTTGATGATTAGTCTGCCGATTGTACTTTGCGGCGCACAGCTTTTCATGCTGATAATGAAGAAGCTGCCGTGGCTTATTTATCTGGGCGGCGGAATTTTGGCATATACGGCAGCGGAAATGATGACGATGGATAAAGTAATCGGTGTTTATCTTGAAGATTGGAGTCTGATTATAAAAGTAGTTTTAGTAGTAGCTGTTTTAAGTTTCGGCTGGTTTAAAAATCACAGTATGTGTAAATGTCAATGATTGTTTGATTTAATTTAGGAGGAAAATTTTTATGAATATGTTAAAGACGACTGTACTGATGGCAGCCTTAATGGGTATTTTAATAGCTATCGGCGGAGCAGTCGGCGGCAGTACGGGTGCTCTCGTGATGTTTGTCGTTTCACTTGGTATGAATATATTTATGTACTGGAACAGTGTGGATATGTGCTTGAAAGCATACGGTGCACAGGAAATAACACGGGAAGATGCACCGAATTTGTATGATTTGGTGGAAAGACTTGCAAAAAGAGCGGAACTGCCGATGCCGAGAGTATGTATTATTGAAGCGGATGAACCGAATGCCTTTGCAACAGGCAGAAATCCGGAACATGCGGCAGTTGCCGTGACAACAGGTATTATGCGTGTTTTAAATTATGAAGAACTGGCGGGCGTACTAAGCCATGAATTGGCTCATGTAAAGCATCGCGATATTTTAATCAGCACGATTGCCGCTTCGATGGCGGGTGCTATTTCTATGATTGCCAACGTAGCGCAGTTTGGTGCTATTTTTGGCAGTAGCAACAATGATGATGAAGAAGGCGGCTCCAATATGGCTACTTTATTGGCAACGGCTATTATTGCACCGCTGGCGGCAGGTATTATCCAGATGGCGGTATCCCGTTCGCGCGAATACGACGCTGATGCCGAAGGCGGCAATATCTGCGGCAATCCGCTGTATTTAGCCAATGCGCTGGAAAAAATCGACTATTATGCAAAACATGGTGAAATGCCGAATGCCACACCGGCTACGGCACATATGTTTATCATCAATCCGTTTGAAGGTGCCGGCAAGAGACTGGCCAACATGTTTAGCACGCATCCTTTAACGGAAGACAGAATTGCAAGACTGCATGAACAGGCAAGTGAAAAAGGAATTACAACTGTATAACGGTAAAATAAAAAGGAACTCAAAAATTGAGTTCCTTTTTTTATGAAAATATTACTGACCGAGCAGTGCGAGCATGATACCGCCTGAGATAGCAGTGCCGAATACACCGGCGAGATTTGGTCCCATAGCGTGCATGATTAAGAAATTATTGCGGTTTTCTTCCTGACCGACTTTATGCGATACGCGGGCAGCAATCGGAACGGAAGCGATACCGGCGGAACCGATTAACGGATTGATTTTGCCGCCGCTGATTTTGTTCATAATGCGGGCGCAGACAACGCCGGAGGCAGTACCGAAAACGAAAGATACGAGGCCGAGGAAAATAATTAAGAGCGTCTGAGACGTTAAGAAAGTATCTGCACTCATTGTAGAACCGATAGCAATCGTCAAAACCAATGTGATAATGTTTAAAAACGGAGTGGAAATTGTTTCTGCCATACGGTCAAGCAGCAAACATTCACGGATTAGGTTGCCGAACATGAGCATGGTGATGAGCGGGGCAACCGGCGGCAGGAAAAGATTTACGATGATGATCATAACGACAGGAAATACGATTTTTTCCAAACGGGAAACGTAACGCGGCTGTTTCATGATGATTTTGCGTTCTGATTTAGTAGTTAAAAGCCGCATTACTGGCGGCTGAATAAGCGGCATTAATGCCATATACGAGTATGCGGCAACGGAAATCTGCGGCAGAAGATGCGGTGCAAGCTGGACTGTGGTATAAATTGCCATAGGACCGTCGGCACCTCCGATAATACCGATGGAACATGCTTCGGCAAGTGAAAATCCCATTAGTTTTGCCATAATGAGGGCAACGAAAATACCGAGATGAGCTGCTGCACCCAATATGACGAGTGAAGGATTGGCAATCATCGGACCGAAATCGGTCATAGCACCTACGCCTAAGAAAATAAGCGGCGGCAAAATGAGTGATTCTACACCCTGATAAGCGTAATGGAATAGACCGCCTTCTTCGACAAGGCCGGAACCCGGAATGTTGGCAACAATACATGAAAGTCCGATGCCTACGAGCAGAAATGGTTCATATTTTTTGATAATACCGAGATATAGCATAACACCGCCGACTAATATCATTATAATATTGCCGAATGACATGGACATTAGACCTGTTTGTAATAATAATGCTTCTAAAAGAGCGCCGAAATCTATCATAAAAATCACACTTCCCTAAATTTAATAATGGTCTTCCTCGTTGACTTCACCTAATTTGTTCAAATACGGGAATAGGTACAATACGGCACCTACTCCGCCGATAAATACAAAACTCAATATAAAGTCAATAATACTCAAGGAAAAAGCTCCCCATAAATCGTCAGATATCATCATAATGAATTATCTCCTTCCAAAATTATCCAAACGTTTGTTAGTTAAAAAACGTGTTCTGCGTTCAGCATTCTTCATTAAATGTTCCTTGCTTACAATACTTCTTTTGTGCATACCGTAGCCGATTTCGCCCTGTTCATCCCATGCTTCAATGCGAAGGTCGACTTCATGGTCTTCAATACTTACGATACTGACTTTTACCGTTAAAGTCATTCCCAGACTTGTAGCCGCCGTATGGGCGAATTTTATACTGAAGCCGATGCTTACGTAATCGTCCGGCAGATATTTATCGATAGTTTCCATAGAAGCGCGAATTGCCAAATCGATAATAGTCGGCGTAGAAAGAAACTGATTTAAATCTTTGGAATAAGCCGCTGCCGTATCGGAACGCTGGACAACTTTTCTAATCATAAAATTTTGTCCAACCGTTAATATTTCGTTTAAATCTAACATAGCAAACACCTCTTAGTATAAATTTAATGATAAAAATAATTTTTCTGATTAATAGATATTTTATTCGCTGTAGATGGAAATTATCCTTTTTATTATGGAAAAATATCGTTTTTATGTAGAATAAATTTCATATATGGCAGTTTTATAATAAATTGTTATGAAAGCCGCTTGACTATAATGTAAATAATAGCACTTTATATATAGCATGTCTAATGATATATAATATTAGAATAGATTACTAAAAGTTATTAATAAGGCATATTGAAGTATGAAAATAAGGTTTGAGAAAAATTTTATAAAAAAGATGAAAAAAAGTATTGACATGAAGTTCTGTTTTGGATATAATATTTTTCGTCGCTAATGAGGCGGCACAAAAACTGAAAAAACTTGTTAAGAATTTGAAAAAAATGCTTGACAGAATAAATTCAGTAAGATATAATACTTAAGCACTCGATGAGAGGGCATCACTTAAAAGAAAAAAACAAAGCCTTTGAAAAACAAATTAAAAAAAGTTGAAAAAAGTGCTTGACAAAATCTTCTAAGTGAGATAAAATAAACAAGCTGACTTTGAGAGGTCAGATGTTCTTTGAAAACTAAACAATGCACAATGTTTTCTAACAGACGAATGTGCGGTAATTCATGAAAATGAATTTACCTTTAAATTTCTTTTAAACAGATAATTAAGAGCCAATCGGTTCTTCGAAAAATAATTTTTTTGGAGAGTTTGATCCTGGCTCAGGACGAACGCTGGCGGCGTGCTTAACACATGCAAGTCGAACGGGGTGTTTATTTCGGTAAACATCAAGTGGCGAACGGGTGAGTAACGCGTAAGCAATCTACCTTCAAGATGGGGACAACACTTCGAAAGGGGTGCTAATACCGAATGAATGAGAGATGACCGCATGGATATTTCTCTAAAGGAGGCCTCTGAAAATGCTTCCGCTTGAAGATGAGCTTGCGTCTGATTAGCTAGTTGGTGAGGATAAAGGCCCACCAAGGCGACGATCAGTAGCCGGTCTGAGAGGATGAACGGCCACATTGGGACTGAGACACGGCCCAGACTCCTACGGGAGGCAGCAGTGGGGAATCTTCCGCAATGGGCGAAAGCCTGACGGAGCAACGCCGCGTGAACGAAGAAGGTCTTAGGATCGTAAAGTTCTGTTGTTAGGGGCGAAGGGCAACATTTTGAATAAGGGTGTTGTTTGACGGTACTTAACGAGGAAGCCACGGCTAACTACGTGCCAGCAGCCGCGGTAATACGTAGGCGGCAAGCGTTGTCCGGAATTATTGGGCGTAAAGGGAGCGCAGGCGGGAAGTTAAGCGGACTTTAAAAGTGCGGGGCTCAACCCCGTGAGGGGGTCCGAACTGACTTTCTTGAGTGCAGGAGAGGGAAGCGGAATTCCTAGTGTAGCGGTGAAATGCGTAGATATTAGGAAGAACACCAGTGGCGAAGGCGGCTTTCTGGACTGTAACTGACGCTGAGGCTCGAAAGCTAGGGTAGCGAACGGGATTAGATACCCCGGTAGTCCTAGCCGTAAACGATGGATACTAGGTGTGGGAGGTATCGACCCCTTCCGTGCCGGAGTTAACGCAATAAGTATCCCGCCTGGGGAGTACGGCCGCAAGGTTGAAACTCAAAGGAATTGACGGGGGCCCGCACAAGCGGTGGAGTATGTGGTTTAATTCGACGCAACGCGAAGAACCTTACCAAGACTTGACATCGACTGACGTACTTAGAGATAAGTATTTTTACTTCGGTAAACAGGAAGACAGGTGGTGCATGGCTGTCGTCAGCTCGTGTCGTGAGATGTTGGGTTAAGTCCCGCAACGAGCGCAACCCCTATACTATGTTGCCAGCACGTAAAGGTGGGAACTCATAGTAGACTGCCGCGGACAACGCGGAGGAAGGCGGGGATGACGTCAAGTCATCATGCCCCTTACGTCTTGGGCTACACACGTACTACAATGGGATGAACAGAGGGAAGCGAAGTCGCGAGGCAGAGCGGAACCCTAAAAGCATCTCTCAGTTCGGATTGCAGGCTGAAACTCGCCTGCATGAAGTCGGAATCGCTAGTAATCGCAGGTCAGCATACTGCGGTGAATACGTTCCCGGGCCTTGTACACACCGCCCGTCACACCACGAAAGTCATTCACACCCGAAGCCGGCTAAGGGCCGAAAGGAACCGACCGTCGAAGGTGGGGGCGATGATTGGGGTGAAGTCGTAACAAGGTAGCCGTATCGGAAGGTGCGGCTGGATCACCTCCTTTCTAAGGAGCATGCGTTACCGGAAGGTAAGGTATGAGTCGAGCACATTCGTAAGCATTGTTTGGTTTTGAGAGAATATCTCTCAATTGTTCTTTGAAAACTGCACAGAAGAATATAAATGCAAAAAACTAATTCACCAAAAAGAAAAGCAAATGCTTCTCTTAGAGTTTAGTGGATTGAACCAAGCATTTTAGGATTTAAAAAACATTAGCGAAGACAAAAGCAAATGACCTTAAGTAAGTTAAGTGAACAAGGGCATACGGCGGATGCCTTGGCGCCAAGAGCCGATGAAGGACGCGGTAAGCTGCGAAAAGGTATGGTAAGGAGCAAGCATCCAGTGACCCATACATTTCCGAATGGGGCAACCCATCATCAGTAATGTGATGATACGAAAGAGGCAGACCCGGGGAACTGAAACATCTAAGTACCCGGAGGAAAAGTAATCAAATGAGATTCCCTAAGTAGCGGCGAGCGAAAGGGGAAGAGCCCAAACCAGATAACTTCGGTTGTCTGGGGTTGAGGACCGGCAGAAAGAGGAAACTTCTTAGCCGAATGGTCTGGAAAGGCCATGCGTAGAAGGTGAAACACCTGTAGGCGAAAAGGAGTCAATCTGGCTGGTATCCAGAGTACTACGAGACACGTGAAACCTTGTAGGAAGCAGGGGGGACCACCCTCCAAGGCAAAATACTAATTGGCGACCGATAGAGAATAGTACCGTGAGGGAAAGGTGAAAAGAACCCCGGGAGGGGAGTGAAATAGAACCTGAAACCGTATGTCTACAAGCAGTCGAAGCACCTTAAGAGTGCGACGGCGTGCCTATTGAAGAATGAACCGGCGAGTTACATTATGTTGCAAGGTTAAGTGGGAGACACGGAGCCGAAGCGAAAGCGAGTCTTAATAGGGCGACTAGTAACATGGTGTAGACCCGAAACCGCAGTGATCTATCCATGGTCAGGTTGAAGCGCAGGTAAAAATGCGTGGAGGACCGAACCCGTGAGTGTTGAAAAACTTTGGGATGAACCGTGGATAGGGGTGAAATGCCAATCGAACGCGGAGATAGCTGGTACTCCCCGAAATAGCTTTAGGGCTAGCCTCAGGGAAGATTATAGACGGTAGAGCACTGTTCTGGTAAGGGGGCGTAAAGCCTACCGACCCTAGACAAACTTCGAATGGCTATAATTAAGACCCTGGGAGTCAGACTGCGAGTGATAAGACCCGTAGTCAAGAGGGAAACAGCCCAGACCACCGACTAAGGTCCCCAATGCTGTACTAAGTGGAGAAGGATGTAAGACTTCATAAACAACCAGGATGTTGGCTTAGAAGCAGCCACCATTAAAAGAGTGCGTAATAGCTCACTGGTCGAGAGGCCTTGCGCCGAAGATGTCCGGGGCTCAAGTACAGAACCGAAGTCGTGGCAGGATGAATAATTCTGGGTAGGGGAGCGTTGTGTATTCGACTGAAGGTGTACCGTAAGGAGCGCTGGAGGATACACAAGAGAGAATGCCGGTATGAGTAGCGAAAAGAACAGTGAGAATCTGTTCCACCGAAAGCCTAAGGTTTCCTGAGCAACGCTCGTCGACTCAGGGTAAGTCGGGACCTAAGCCGAGGCAAAAAGCATAGGCGATGGACAACAGGTTAATATTCCTGTACCGCTTCAAATCGTTTGAGCAATGGAGTGACACAGAAGGTAGCTTGAGCACGCGACTGGAAGAGCGTGTCGAAGGTGGTAGGTTGTGATATAGGAAAATCCGTATCATAAGACCGAGAGCTGATAGATAGACGATACTTCGGTAGAGTCAAATTCAAGTGAGCCATGCTGTCGAGAAAAGCTTCTAGTGAGAGATGGAGCGCCCGTACCGAAACCGACACAGGTAGGCGGGGAGAGAATCCTAAGGTGCGCGGGACAACCCTCGTTAAGGAACTCGGCAAATTGTATCCGTAACTTAGGGATAAGGATAGCCGGAGGGCGTGAAGGAACTTGCTTCCAGAGCGCAAGCCGGTGGCACAAGAGAGGCCCAAGCGACTGTTTAGCACAAACACAGGTGCCTGCGAAAGAGAAATCTGAAGTATAGGTGCTGACACCTGCCCGGTGCTGGAAGGTTAAGAGGAGGGCTTAGAGGCAACTCGAAGGCTTGAATTGAAGCCCCAGTAAACGGCGGCCGTAACTATAACGGTCCTAAGGTAGCGAAATTCCTTGTCGGGTAAGTTCCGACCCGCACGAAAGGTGTAACGACTTGGGCACTGTCTCAACGAGGGACCTGGTGAAATTGAAGTACCTGTGAAGATGCAGGTTACCCGCGACTGGACAGAAAGACCCCATGGAGCTTTACTGCAACCTGACATTGATGTTTAGTAAATAACGTACAGGATAGGTGGGAGACTGGGAAGTCTGGGCGTTAGCCTAGATGGAGTCGACGTTGGGATACCACCCTTTATTTATTGAACCTCTAACTGTAGGAGTAACGAAACTCAGGACAGTGTCAGGCGGGCAGTTTGACTGGGGCGGTCGCCTCCCAAAATGTAACGGAGGCGCCCAAAGGTTCCCTCAGCGCGAACGGAAACCGCGCAAAGAGTGCAAAGGCAGAAGGGAGCTTGACTGCGAGTCAGACACGACGAGCAGGTACGAAAGTAGGGCTTAGTGATCCGGTGGTTCCGAGTGGAAGGGCCATCGCTCAACGGATAAAAGCTACCCTGGGGATAACAGGCTAATCTCTCCCAAGAGTCCATATCGACGGGGAGGTTTGGCACCTCGATGTCGGCTCATCACATCCTGGGGCTGGAGCAGGTCCCAAGGGTTGGGCTGTTCGCCCATTAAAGTGGTACGTGAGCTGGGTTCAGAACGTCGTGAGACAGTTCGGTCCATATCCATCGCGGGCGTAAGAGACTTGAAGGGGGCTGCTCCTAGTACGAGAGGACCGGAGTGGACGGACCAATGGTGTACCAATTATCCCGCCAGGGGTACAGTTGGGTAGCTACGTCCGGAAAGGATAAACGCTGAAAGCATCTAAGCGTGAAACCAGCCTTGAGATGAGGTCTCCCAAAGCGTAAGCTTGAAAGACACCTTAAAGAAGATGAGGTTGATAGGCCAGGAGTAGAAGTTCAGTAATGAATGTAGCGGACTGGTACTAATAAGTCGAGAACTTAACTTAAAAGCTTGGTAGAGCAAGAAATTCTTCTGTGAAGTTTTGAGGGAACAAAACCTCAGAAAAAATGAATATCCGGTGATGATGCCTAAATGGAACCACCTGTACCCATACCGAACACAGTAGTTAAGCATTTAGAGGCCGAAAGTACTTGCATGGAAACGTGCTGGGAGGATAGGAAGTTGCCGGTTAGAAAAGGGCACTGGTTGTTCAGTGCTCTTTTTTTATATAAAATTTGACAAATGGATAGATATCGGTTATTCTATAGGTGAAAATAAAAATGAATATGAATAAGACATTGGTCAATTATGCTGAGATTTAAGCGATAAACTTTGTTGCACAACGCGACAGAGTTTATCGCTTTTTTATTTTTATTAATTTAGGAGGTTTTTATATGGGCTGGATGAATGTTATTTTAGCCGTTATCTGTGAACTTATTTGGGTGACGGGACTTAAGTATGCTAATGCTGCTTGGGAATGGGTATTTGTAGCGGTGGCATTGGGACTAGGCACGTATTTTCTGATTGCGGCGGTAAATACTTTGCCTGTCGGCACGGCGTATGCCGTTTTTGTCGGAATGGGGTCATTGGGAACTATTTTGGTGGAATTTTTTGTTTTTGGTATTGTGCCGGCTTTGACACAGATATTTTTTATCGTGCTGTTGCTGACCGGTGTAATCGGGCTTAAATTGCTGAAGGAATAAAAGTGGGGAGGATATAATTATGGAATGGCTGTATGTAATTGTCTCCGGTTTTTGTGAAGTGATGTTTGTAAATTATATGAATGTATGGCAGTTAAAGCGAAAAAAGCTAGCTATTGTGAAAATGTGTATGGCGTTTGGCATGAGTCTGTTTTTATTGCATTTGGCGATGCGTGTTCTGCCAATGAGTGTTACGTACGCTGTTTGGACAGGTATGGGAGCTGTCGGCGGTGTGGGCATAAGCATTATAAAATACGGAGAAAGTGCTGATTGGCGCAGGCTTATCTGTATTGCTATGATAATTTTTGCTGTTGTCGGTTTGAAACTTACGGCATGAAAATAAAGGATTTAAAATCGTTTATCCCGAAAAGATTATATGATTTAATTTTTTAGGAGGATAACAGATGAAAGCGCAAGCTTTATTCGTAGCACCGTTTAAAAAGCTAGCTGATTGTAAGATACATCATTGAATTTTTTGTTAAAATGAGATTTGATTAAAAGTAAATGATTGTTGTGCTAGTAAGACATCGAGTTTTTAAGCCAGCAGTATAATTATTTATATTCTTGATATTTAACCTCACTAAATATAAACTATTATACTGCTTTGAGAAATCAACTAGCGCAATAAGTAATGAATTATAAAAATAAATGAAAATGCGGTGTTTTTATGGAAAGCTGGAAAGATTATTTTGAAAAGAGGATACTGGACCGAGGACGCAGTTATTATAATAACGGAGCAGTTCAAAACCTGAGGAAAACGGCTGAGGGATATGAAGCGTATGTAAGCGGCACGGTGCGGTATGAAGTTGAGATTGAAATGGAAAACGGGAAAGTCGAATACATGTCCTGCGATTGTCCTTATGCCGACAGCGGCGAGAACTGCAAGCATATGGCGGCCGTTATGTATGCGATAGAAAAACAGGAAAACGGCACGATAGAATTAAACGGTAAAAGCGGAAGAAATAAACAAACGGCAAAAGAGAACTTGCAGGATATCGTGGACAGTATTCCGGAAGCGGAGCTTCGTGATTACGTTTATAATTTGGCGAAAGATAACAAGAGTATTGAAAATTATATAAGGATAAATTACGGCAGCAGCATTGACGCGGAATATATAAAAAATCTGAAGAAGGATTTGCGGGCGATTATCCGTCGATACAGCAATGATGGGTTTATTGCATGGGAAGATGCGTTCGATTATATATCGGACGTGGAGGCTTTTATGAAAACCAACATAGAGAGCATGATTGACAAGAACTTTCTTGTGGAAGCGTTTGAGCTGACCAATTACGTTCTCGATAAAATAACAAATCAGCCGATGGATGATTCGGACGGCGGAATAGTTGCCGTTGCCGGCGATTGCAAGAATTACTGGCTGGAAATCATGGAGAAAGCTGATGATAAAAGCAAGGATAAAATGTTTCGGTGGTTCAATAATAAACTTTTGAAACATCAATTAGATGATTTTATCGAAGATGTTGTATATGAATTTATTATGAAAAATTTTGCTGAAGAAAAATATCTGGAGAAAAAACTGGCACTGCTTGATGAATTTATAAAAGAGGACAAATTTAGTTATAATTACAGCAAATATATAGGTGAAAAACTGAAAATCATGCAGAAGCTGAATTATCCGGCTGAACAGATTAATTTGTATAAAGAGAGATACTGGAAGCTGCCGGAAATCAGAAAAGTTGTATTTGATGAATATATAGCGCAGGAGGATTGGCAGAAAGCCATTGAAATTTTAGAAGAAAGTAAAAAGCTGGACGAAGATAATTACCTGTTCATGGCAAGGTACCGCAAAAATCTGATTGAGCTGTATAAAAAAGTAGGTAATAAAAAAGCCTATAGAAAAGAATTGACGGAGTTTATATTTGATAGTTGCGGAAGCGATTTATCCCTTATTTATGAATTGAGGGAAGACTGTACGCCGGAGGAGTGGCTATCATACAGAGAAAAAATTCTGGCGGGAGAAATGTTGCGGGAAACAAAATTGGAATTGTTGGAAAAAGAGGGCATGTACGAGGAGTTATGGCAAGAAATTTTCGAGCGTGCTGAACTGTATGAGATTGACAGATATGAAAAGGTATTGAAAAAAATATTTCCGGAGCGGATGCTGGATTTATATGTTGATTATATAAGGAAAAATCAAATGAAAGTTTCCAACCGTGAGCAGTACAGTGATTTGATTAAATATTTAAAGAAAGTAACACTGTATTCGGGCGGCGAGAAGAAAGCAAAAGAGATTGCCGCAAACTGGCGCGATGTATTTAAACGCCGCAGAGCGATGATGGATGAACTGAATAAAGCTGGGTTTTAAAAATCAGATTTTTAGAAAGGAAAATGAAAATGCAGCAGAATGAAGCTTTACTCCATGCAGAGTCTTAATCTGCGATAACTGCATGGAGTAAATATATCGCAGCTAGGGCTCTGCAACTTGATGAATTTATCAAGAAGGAGCCTTAAAAATGAAATATATTAATGCAAATGAAATTTTGCCGAAACCGTTAATAAAAGAATTGCAAAATTATGTTCAAGGTGGATATGTCTATGTACCGATTAAAACGGATGAACGGAAAAACTGGGGCGAACAGTCCGGTTACCGTTTGGAGCTGGATAGACGGAATGAAAAAATACGGCAGGAATATAAAAACGGCGTATCTTTGGATATTTTAGCCGACAGATATTATTTATCCGTATCAGCTGTCAAAAAGATAATTTATAAAAAATAATTCTGTATTGTATTGTGGATAGAAAAACTTTGACAGGCATAATAATATAAGAAAAGAAAATAAAAGGAAGTGTTATTATGCAGCCAGAGAAAATTTATCCGCGAAAATATGATAAAACGACAGTTTATTTAAAAAATGTGGTCAGTGACCCGGAAATAATTGTCGGCGACTTTACGATTTATAACGATTTTGTTCATGACCCGCGTGATTTTGAAAAAAATAATGTATTATACCATTATCCAGTGAACCACGAAAAGCTTATAATCGGCAAATTCTGTTCGATAGCCTGCGGGGCGAAATTTCTATTTAACAGTGCTAACCATACGCTAAAATCTTTGTCTACATATCCTTTTGCGCTTATGTATGATGAATGGAATATGGATAAAAAAGATGTGGCTAAAGGTTGGGATAATAAAGGTGATATTGTAATCGGCAATGATGTATGGATTGGCTACAATGCGATTATTTTATCAGGTGTAAAAATCGGTGACGGTGCAATCGTGGCGACAGGAGCCGTTGTGACGAAAGATGTTAAGCCTTATGAAATTGTCGGAGGAATACCGGCAAAAGTAATTCGCAAAAGATTTTCGCATGAAGTAATAATAAAACTGCAAAAGATGAAATGGTGGAATTGGCCGGCTGATAAAATCAGAAGAAATTTGACAGAAATTCAAAATGGAATTTAATTGTTCATTTTTCTTTTGAAAGGTCAAAAGAAAAACGAACCAAAAAGAAAAGACCTTTTTAACGTTTCGCTTACGCTGCACTGGGCAAGCCTTCGTAGTCTTTCTATAAACATAGTCGGTACAACAGCTCGAAACATTTGGAATTTGGCTCGTGCCTTTTAGTTCCAGTAAGAACTCAATTTGAGTTATAAACACTGCTGTTGCTATTCATGCTAAAATTTTGTCTGCGTTGGGGATTTTTACGGTAGCTTTAGCTATTAAGAAAATGGTTTTTTAGCTCTGTTTTTAGTTTAAATGTTTGAGCGAAGCGAGTTTTTAAACGTTAGAGATAAAAAACCATTTTCTTAAAGTAAAAATCTCTTAGCAGTGCACGAACTAAAAGGTTTTAAGATAGCTCTTAGTGCTTTAGCACTTAGAGATATCTTATGCCGTAAGGTGAATTTTCGGCAACTTTTCTTTGCCTTCAAAGAAAAATTGCCCGGCGCAATATAAGAATAAATTAATAAATAACTATTTTTAACGTATATTGTGCCGAACAGGCACTTTCTTTAATTGAACTTAGTAAATAGAAATCTGCGAGTAATAAAAAAACTGTTGCATTTAATTTAAGCAACAGTTTTTTTATGTGATTATTAAAGCTTAGCAATAATAGCTTCGCAGTATTCTTCCGTTGTAGCCGTGCCGTGCAAATCCGGTGTGAGGTGTTTTCCTTCGTTCAGCACTTCATCAACGGCTTTTCTGATTTTGCCTGCTACATCATTTTGACCGAGGTATTCAAGCATCATGCAAGCAGACCATAAAAGAGCTGTTGGATTTGCGATGTGTTTGCCTGCGATATCTGGTGCGCTGCCGTGAACGGCTTCAAACATAGCGTAATCTTTGCCGAGGTTGCTAGAAGGTAAAAGCCCAAGTCCACCGATTAAGCCGCTAGTGAGGTCAGATACGATGTCTCCGTAAAGATTAGGCATTACCATGATATCAAATTGTTGTGGGTTCATGACAAGTTGCATGCATGTGTTATCAACGATTTTATCATCAGCTTGAATTTGTGGATAATCTTTAGCGATATCATAAAAAATGCTGAGGAATAAACCATCACTCATTTTTAAGATATTGGCTTTATGAACGCAAGTTACTTTTTTGCGGTTATGAGCTACAGCATATTCAAAAGCATCTTTGATAATGCGTTGGCTTGCTGCTCTTGTGATTATTTTTGTAGCATGAACTGTGTTTTCATCGATTTGTTCTTCTACGCCTACATAAAGGTCTTCTGTATTTTCGCGGAATACGATTAAATCTACATTTTCAAAAGGTGTTTTAACAGCTTTATTTGATTTTGCAGGGCGAATATTAGCGTATAAATCGTATTTTTTACGCAATGTTACATTGAGTGAACGGAAACCTTTGCCAACAGGTGTAGTGATTGGTGATTTTAACAATACTTTATTTTTATCAAAAGAAGTAAATGCTTCATCAGGGATTAATTTACCATTTTTTTCATATTCTTTAGCGCCAACGTTAAAGATTTCATATTCAAGGTCTGCACCAGCAGCGTTTAAAATTTTAAGTACAGCATCAGTTATTTCAGGACCAATGCCATCGCCTTTAAAAACTGTAATAGTTTTTGTCATTTTATCTTTCCTCCATGGGTATATATTCATTTATAGTGCCTACGTATTTTGTTGCAGGACGCATAATTCTGCCATCGTAAAGTTTATTTTCGAGATTATGAGCAAGCCAGCCTACCATGCGACTGATTACGAATAATGGAGTGAACATATCGCGAGGTATGCCGAGCATATCATAAGCGAAACCACTGTAATAATCGACATTAGCGCAAGCTGTTAAGCCTTTCATTTCAAGTAAAGTATCTTTGACAATGCGTTCAAAGCGTAAGTAAAATTCAAATTCTTCTTCGCGTCCTTTTTCACGCGCAACGATACCGCAATAATGGCGTAGAACTTCAGCACGTGGGTCAGATATTGTATAAACGGCATGACCGAAGCCATAAATAAGACCAGATTTATTGTAAAATTGTTTGTTTAATAATTTTACTACAATATCTTTAATTTTGTTGTCATCGCGTGTATAACCAATTTCAGAAATTACAGCATCCATCATTAAGGCTACTTTTATATTAGCACCACCGTGGCGAGGGCCTTTGAGAGAGCCAATGGAACCAGAAACTGCAGAATAAATATCTGTATCTGTAGAAGAAATTACTACGTTTGTGAAAGTGGAGTTATTACCGCCGCCGTGGTCAGCATGTAAAAGTAACATGATATCTAAAAGATTTGATTCTTTTTCGCTAAATTTTCCATCTAGGCGAAGCATGTATAAGATATTTTCTGCTGTGGAATAATCTTTGCGAGGATAATGAATGACAAGACTTTTATGTTCATAATAGTGCATTTTAGATTGATAAGCATAGCAAGCGATAGATGGCAATTTTGCCATAATCTGTACGCCTTTTAAAAGTGTTTCATATACATCAGTATTGTCTGGGTCTTCATCATAATTGTATAAAGTTAAAATTGCATGTTGTAATTTGTTCATGAGGTTTTTACCAGGCATACGAAGCAAATTCATTTCAAGAAAATCATCTGGTAATTCATAGTTATCTTTAAGTATTTTGCAGAATTTGTCTAATTCGCTTTGTTTTGGCAGATAACCGAATAATAGTAAAAAACAAGCTTCTTCATAAATATAACGAAGTCCATTGCGATTTTTTACGATTTCATTAATATCTATGCCACGAAAATAAAGTGTACCTTCTGTATCTATTTTATGGCCTTCATCATCGTATTTGTAACCGACAACATCAGCAACACGTGTAAGACCTACGAGTACACCTGTACCATCTTCGTTGCGTAAACCTTTTTTTACGTTAAAATCTTTGTATAAATGATTAGGAATATCTGTATAAATTTGAGACTTCCCATAAAATTGAGCGAGAAAAGTATTATCCATTTGCATTTTCTCCTTTATTACAAAATATCAAAAAAATTATATAAAAATATAAATAAATGTTATATATGAGAATAACATTGTCTATTATAACACAAATACAGATTATTATAAAATATAATATACACAAAATGAAGTATTTTTTTGTATATGTATACTGTATAAATGAACATCTATGTAATTTTTGTGTTATAATGAACATGTTGTTTTTATATTGAAACTTTATTTTATAAAAATGTATTTTTATAATGAATGAAAGGGAGCTAGAGAAATGCCTACATTGACAGAAAAAATTATAAAAGCTCATTTACAAGAAGGAGTTATGGATAAAGGAAGCCCTATTGCGATAAAAATTGACCAGACTTTGACTCAAGATGCAACTGGTACTATGGCTTATTTGCAATTAGAAGCTATGGGTGTAAAACAGGTTAAAACAGAGCTTTCTGTAAGTTATGTTGACCATAATACACTTCAGAGTGGTTTTGAAAATGCTGATGACCATAAATATTTGCAGACAGTAGCAAAAAAACATGGTATTTATTTTTCTCGTCCAGGAAATGGTATTTGCCATCAAGTTCATTTGGAACGTTTTGCTGCTCCAGGTAAAACACTTCTTGGCAGTGATTCACATACTCCAACTGCTGGTGGTATTGGTGCATTAGCTATGGGCGCTGGCGGATTAGATGTAGCTTGTGCTATGGCTGGCAGACCATTTAATTTAAAAATGCCTAAAGTTGTAAATATAAAACTCACGGGTAAACTCAATAAAGGTGTAAGCTCTAAAGATATAATTTTAAAAGTATTACAGATTATGAGCGTAAAAGGTGGCGTGGGCAAAGTAATTGAATACACAGGTGAAGGTGTAAAAACTTTAAATATTCCACAGCGTGCCACTATAACAAATATGGGTGCTGAACTTGGTGCAACAACATCTATTTTCCCAAGCGATGAAATTACGCATGAATTCTTGAAAAAACAAAATAGAGAAGAATGTTTCGTACCACTTTGTGCTGATGATGATGCTGTTTATGATGAAACATATGAAATCAATCTCGATGATTTAGAACCAATGATTGCTATGCCACATAGCCCTGATGCTGTAAAAACAGTGCGCGAAGTAGCTGGCAAAAAAATAGACCAAGTTGCAATTGGTAGTTGCACTAACTCATCATATCGCGATATGATGATTGTCGCTTCAATTTTGAAAAATCACGTTGTAGCAGATAATGTTTCATTGTGCATTTCACCAGGTTCAAAACAAGTTTTGACAATGTTATCAGAAAATGGTGCACTCACTGATTTAATCAGCAGTGGTGCTAGAATGCTTGAATGCACTTGCGGTCCATGTATTGGTATGGGTCAATCTCCAATTACAAATGCTTGGTCACTTCGTACATTTAACCGTAACTTCTATGGCAGAAGCGGAACATTGAGCGCAAATGTATGCCTCGTTTCTCCAGAAGTAGCAGCATATAGCGCTATTAAAGGTTGTATCGCTGACCCAAGAGAAGCTGATTTTGATATTCCAGCAGAACCAGACCATTTTGAAATAAATGATGCGATGATTATACCGCCAGAAAAAGAACATCCAGAAGATGTTGAAATAGTACGCGGTCCAAATATTAAACCGCTTCCAGAAAATACTCCACTTGCTGATGAAGTAGAAAAACAAGTAGTCATTAAAGTTGGCGATAATATCACTACTGACCATATCGCTCCAGCAGGTGCAAAAGTATTGCCATTCCGTTCTAATATTGAAAAAATATCTGAATTTATTTTCCGTGACGTACAGCCTGGCTTTAAGAAACATTGCCAAGAAGTTGGCGGTGGCTTTATTGTAGCTGGTCAAAACTACGGTCAAGGTTCTAGCCGTGAACATGCAGCACTTGCTCCAATGTATTTAGGCATAAAAGCAGTTATCGCTAAGAGCTTTGCGCGTATTCATTTAGCAAACTTAGTAAACTTCGGTATCGTGCCATTCACATTTGTCAATGAAGCTGATTATGATAGCATTGATGAAGGTGATGTGCTTAAAATTGCTAATTTGCATGAATTACAGCCTGGAAAAAATATGACAGTAGTGAATACGACTAAAAATACTACATTTGAAGTAGCTCATACATTATCTCAACTTGATGTTGATATCTTGATGGCTGGCGGTCGTTTAAATTATATAAAAATGGGTAAATAAAATAAGTGAAAAATAAAAACAGCAGGAGAGGGTTTCCTGCTGTTTTTATTTATAGAGTGTTTATTATAGAATTTTAGAGAGAGAGCATAATTAATTTAATTTCCAAATGTCGTGATTGTATTCAGAAATTGTACGGTCGCTGGAGAAATAACCAGCTTTAGCAATATTTGTTAAGGACATTTTAGCCCATTTAAGGCGGTCTTCATAATCTGCAAAAGCTTTATCTTTTGTTTGAATATATGATTTCAAATCTAAAAGTGTCATAAACCAGTCTTTTGTGCAAAGTTCATGATGTAAGCGATTGAGATTATCGATTTGACCGATAGCCGCCATTTCAGGAGAGTTGATGAAATCAACAGCTGCTTTAATTTCATTATCATTTGTATAATAAGCATTTGCATTATAATCGTGATTAGCATAATGATTGATTACATTAGAACTACTTTCACCAAAGATGTAAATGTTATCATCACCAACAAGTTCATGAATTTCTACATTAGCACCATCTTCAGTACCGATGGTTACTGCACCATTTAACATCATTTTCATATTACCAGTACCACTAGCTTCTTTGCTGGCAAGTGAAATTTGTTCAGAAATGTCACAAGCAGGAATTAATTTTTCTGCATTAGTAACATTGTAGTTTTCTATCATGACTACTTGAATGTATTTAGAAAGTACAGGGTCATTTGCAATGATTTCTTGTACACATAAAATTGCATGAATGATATCCTTAGCAATTACATAAGCTGGAGCAGCTTTAGCACCGAATAAGAATGTAATAGGTGTAGTAGGTCTATAGCCTTGACGAATTCTCAAGATTAAATGAGTGATATAGAGTAAATTCATCTGTTGGCGTTTGTATTCGTGTAAGCGTTTGATTTGAATATCAAAAATGCTATCAGGATTGATTGTAACATTCATAGTGTGTTTTAAATAAGTAGCTAAATCTTTTTTACTATTCATTTTTATTTGTAAAAGATGATTTAAAACTTTTTCATCATTGATGAATTGCATTAAGTTTTCTAATTTCATAGCGTCTTGTTTAAAATCATCACCGATTAAAGATGTGATATATTGGCTGAGTTCATGATTGCAATGAATGAGCCAACGACGGAATGTTATGCCATTTGTTTTATTGTTAAATTTTTCAGGGTATAATTCATAAAAAGAATGGAGTTCACTTTGCTTTAAGATATCTGTGTGTAAGGAAGCAACACCATTAATGCTGTAGCCAAAATGAATATCCATATTAGCCATATGAACACGGTTTTCTTTATCGATTATTTGAACTTGTTCATTATCGCTTTTTTGAGCAACAATATCATTGAGTTTCTGAATGATAGGAATTAAGTGTGGAACTACTTGCTGTAAATAATCCATTGGCCATTTTTCTAAAGCTTCAGCTAAAATTGTGTGATTTGTATAAGCACAAGTATTTGTTACGATATGAACAGCTTCATCAAAATTAATACCTTCATTTGTTAAGCGCCAAATGAGTTCAGGAATAACTAAAGAAGGATGTGTATCATTGATTTGAACACAAACGTATTCGTGTAATTTTCTTAAATCATGGCCTTTAGCTTTTTCTTCCATGAGAATTAATTGAGCAGCATTGCTAACCATGAAGTATTGCTGATAAATACGTAAAATTTGACCTTCTCTTGTGCTGTCATCTGGATATAAGAATAAAGTTAAATTTCTTTTTATATCTGTTAAATCAAAAGAAATGCCATCGCCTTGTACAATGTTTTCATCTACGCTATCAAGGTCAAATAAATGAAGTTTATTTAAACCATGATTGTAGCCGAGTACATCGATATCGTAAAGGTGAGAGTGCAATGTAAAATCTTTAAATTGTACATCAAAACCGATTTTTGTATCGTTTAACCAACTAGGATTTTGTATCCATTCGTTTTTAGTTTCTTTTTGTAAATGATTTTCAAATTTTTGCTTGAATAAACCTAAATGGTAATTTAAACCAACGCCATCACCAGAAAGCTCAAGTGTTGCAATGGAATCTAAAAAGCAAGCAGCAAGTCTGCCTAAACCACCGTTACCTAAAGATGGCTCAAGTTCGATTTCTTCAATATCAGTTAAGTTTTTACCGTGTTTTTTTAGTAAATCATTGATTTCATCATAAATTCCAAGATTGATTAAATTGTTGGAGAGCAATTTACCAATTAGAAATTCAGCGGAAATATAATATAATTTACGTTTTGTTACTGTTACAGTACGATTATTACTAAGAGATTTAACTAACATTAACAAAGCTATATATAATTCTTCGTTAGTGCAAGTGTCTATATTCTTTTTAAATTGCAGTTGTAATAAATTATTTAATTTAGTCAACATAATATCCTCATCCTTATAATTAATATTTTATATAAAATGTTGAATAGAAATAAAAAGTAGTTTATTTCAACAGACCTTAATATAAAAGGTTTTATTGCAATTGTCAACAAAAATTTTTATGATAAATGTTGTTTAAATATTGTATAAATGTTGTATGCTTTTTCTATAATAGTTGATATATAAGCGTTTGTTAATTATAAAAAATATTCATATAAAAATAAAATATAATTATTTAACTATGTATAATAAATGTAAAATTATATTTATTAATATAAAACATATTATTTTAATATGAATTTAATAGGAAGATTTAATTAGATATGTAAAAAATTTATGGTAAATAAAAAAGATGGATTAAAAAATAATTAAAAAAGTGTTTTGTCTAACTTGAAGTTGAACAAAACGTTTTTTTTTATGTTATAATATTAAAATGATTGAGAGTAGCTATTAATGGTAGTTAATAATTTGAATTGAAAAACTTAATGGGGGCGAAGTGTTGAGTCTGGAAGAAGAAAAGCAAAATTCAGCAGAGCAGTCTGAACCAAATGTGGTTGAAAAGACAGAAAAAGTTGAAAAAGTGCAGAATAGTTCTTATACAGTCAGAATTATTCCGGATAAGATAGATAATGTAAAATTATTTACGATAAGCAAGAATATGGTTAAATATTTGATAGCTTCGGTAGTAATAATGTTTATATTAGTCATTGGTTCTTTAGGTTTTGCTGGATATGCGTATATAAATAATCAAAGTGATAAAGAACATATACGCGAACTTCAAGAAGCAAATACTATTCAGCAACAACAATTATCAGAGTTGGATAAGAAGGCCAACAGTTTACAAGAAGATATGGACCAACTCATTAATTTAGAAAATGAATTAAAGCAACTTTCGGGTGTTGAAATTGATGATGAAAATACTGCTACAGATGAAAATGCAGATGAAAGTATAAATCCAGAACAAAATGGACAAGGTGGGCCATATCCACAACCATTAACAATTGAAAATGTGCGTAATACTTTAAATAATGTTGAAAGTAAAATGTCTGGACAACGTAATAATATGCAGCAGTTAAAATTAGAATTGCAAAAAGCAATTGTTATGAAACGTCAACAAATAGCTATTTCTAATCAGACGATTTCAGTAACACCATCTATTTGGCCGGCACAAGGTGTCGTAAGTTCTCCATATGGACTTCGTTGGGGTGGCAGTGATTTCCATCCTGGTATAGATATAGCAAATGATATGGGAACTCCTATCAGAGCTACAGCCGATGGTGTTGTCAGCGTAGCTGGCTGGAATTCAGGCGGTTATGGTAATATGGTTGATATCAATCATGGCAATGGTGTGATGACACGTTATGGACATGCTTCTTATGTAGTAGTATCAGCAGGACAGCAAGTAAGACGTGGTCAAATCATTGCATATATGGGTAGTACAGGATTTTCTACAGGGCCACATGTTCACTATGAAGTACGCATAAATGGACAAGCCGTGGACCCATCAGGTTATTTATTTAATTAAGCAAATAACAGCCCTATACAGATGAATGAAAAATTCAGTGTATAGAGCTGTTATTTTTTTGATTAAAATATATTATGATATTTCATTAATACATAACTAAAAATTATTTTTTAGTTAAACAATGTAAAGTTGTTAATTTTTATGATATAATATAAAGATATCTATATATTTATAAATATCTTATTGTACAGGACTAATAAGGAAATTTTAGTTTTTTTTGAAAATTTATTATTAAGGAGATGTTTTTATTGGCTAACGAGAAAAAAGACAATGTATTATCACCACGGGATGTTGTGGAAAAAACTACAATAGCTGATGTTTATCGCGCTGTTAAAAATTTAGATGGTGTTATAAGAAAAACAGAACTTATTTATAGCGATTATTTTTCTAAGTTATCGCATAATGATATTTATATAAAACCGGAAAACTTACAGAAAACAGGTTCATTCAAATTGCGTGGAGCATATAACTGTATAAGCCAATTGACTGATGAACAAAAATCACATGGTGTTATTGCAGCTTCTGCTGGTAACCATGCTCAAGGCGTAGCTTTTGCAGCACAAAAATTAGGTGTAAAAGCAGTTATCACTATGCCTGCTACAACTCCACTTTTAAAAGTAGAAGCAACTCGCGCTTATGGAGCAGAAGTTGTATTATCTGGTGATGATTTTGATGCTGCAGCTGAAAAAGCAGTAGAACTTCAAAAGAAATACAACTATACTTTTATTCATCCGTTCAATGATATTGAAGTTATCTTAGGACAAGGTACAACAGCATTAGAAATCATAGATGATTTGAAAGATGTTGATGTTATCTTAGTACCAGTTGGTGGTGGCGGATTTGTAAGCGGTGTAGCTGTAGCTACAAAAATGGTAAATCCACATGTAAAAGTAATCGGTGTAGAACCATGTGGAGCAGCTTGTGTAAAAGCATCTCTTCAAGAAGATAAAATCGTAACTTTACCTACAGTTGATACAGTAGCAGAAGGTACAGCTGTAAAAACACCAGGTGATGTTACATTTGAATTCATCAAAAAATATGTAGATGATATCATCACTGTTTCTGAATTTGAAATAATGTCAGCTTTATTATCTTTGATTGAAAAACATAAACTTATTGCTGAAGGTGCAGGTGTACTTTCTTTGGCAGCAAGCCGTAAATTGCCGTTTAAAGGTAAAAAAGTAGCTGCTATTGTAAGTGGTGGTAATATTGATATTTCTACAATTTCTGCACTTATAGATAAAGCTCTTATCGCTCGTGGCCGTGTATTCTGCTTCAGTGTACAGCTTCCAGATAAACCAGGTCAGCTCTTAGCTATATCCAAAATTTTAGCAGATTTAAATGCTAACGTAATTAAACTTGACCATAACCAAGCAAAAGTGACAGATAGCTTCAAAAAAGTTGTATTGGAAGTAACAGTTGAAACAAATGGCATTGACCATATCAATCAAATTACACAAGAACTTAATAAAAACGGTTTTAAAGTAAAGAAAATATATTAATAACGAATAAAACCCCAAGGAGTGTATGCTCTTTGGGGTTTTTGTATATCAGCCAAGTGGAACAGTTGTTTTTTTGCGTTGATTGAATTGCAGACATGTTGTATAACCAAAAGATTTAGCATAAGCGATAGCTTCATCGATGTAATTGCCACAATGTTCAGGTTGATGTGCATCGGATGAAGTGATTATAGGTAAATTATAATCATGAGCTATTTTCATGAAATCAGGATATGGTGAAATTTCTGCAATTGGATAGCGATAATATGTGCCAGTATTGACATCTACTGCCATATTAGCTTTTTGTATAGCTTTAGCTACGCGGATTAAATATGGAGTAACATCAAAATCTGGTAAATTTTTAAATAAACGAATGTTGAAAGGATGGCCTAATACATCATAAATTTGAGATGCACAGAGTTTTTCTACTTCTTGAGCATACCATTCATAGATTTCTTTTAAAGAATGATTGTTCCATTCGTCTTTTATCTGGGAAGAATCATAAGCCCAGCCATGTAAGAAATGAATAGAGCCGATAATATAATCAAATTTATAAGGAGCTAAAATTTCACGAACTTTGTCTTGGTCTTGGAAGTTGCAAACTTCAATGCCGATTTTGGCCTTATAACCGAGTGAATGAAGTTTAGCCATAAAATTGAAATAATCATCTAATGTGTATTTAAATTTATTTTTTTTCAACCATTGCTGTTGAAATTTGCCAACAAAAGAATCATCTAAGATTAAATCTTCATAATAGAGTTTTTTGAATTCAGGAAAAGTGTGACTGTGTTCGGAGATGCCAATTTCATCAAGTTGATGTGTTTTGGCACTATCAAAAAAACCTTTAACCCATTGTTCATCGTATGAACCATATTCAAAATGCATATGGTAATCTAATTTCATTTTGGCATCTTCTTTCTATAAATGAATATGAAATATTTATTTTTGTTCTGCTAATAATTTTTTTATTGTTCGCATTACGCCGTTTTCATAATTTGGTGGAGCTATAAAACGAGCTACTTTTTTTAATTCTGGTACAGCGTTTTCCATAGCATAACTGTAATATACAGATTGAAGCATTTCATAGTCATTTAGATAATCACCAAAAGCGACACATTCTTCTGGTTTTATATTTAATTTTTCTTGTAATTTTTTTATTGCAAGACCTTTATTAGCACCAGTAGGTATTATATCAACCCATACTTCACTACTCAATACAACTTGCATTTTTTCTTTTAAAAAGGATAATTTTTCATAGATATTTTTTCTAGCATTGTGATGATGTGCGTCACAGATGGCAAATTTTATGATATCATCATCTATTTTAGAAAAGTCATCGAGAACTTCGTATTGAGTAAAATAAAGATTTAATTCTTTGACAAAAGCAGGGTCTTGAGAAATTACATAAGAATTTTTTTTGCCACTAACTACTACAAAAACATCTTGTAATTTAGTGAGGCTTTCAAAAATACATTTAATATTATCAGGAGAAAATGTATAAGAGAATAATTCTTTGCCATGTTGGCAAACATAGGTGCCGTTTTCAGAAATAAAGAGTAAATCGTCTTTATATTTTGGAAAATGACAAGCTAAAGCTTGATATTGACGACCGCTAGCAGGTGAAAACATGATATTTTTTTGTTTTAACATTTCCATGACTTCATCAAAGTCATCTGGTAATCTGTTATGGTCGATTAATAAAGTTCCGTCCATATCGGAAATAATCCATTTAATCATAAATAAAGCTCCTTTATCAGTTAATTTTGATTATAAAATGAGTTTATCATAAAAAATTTTTTAGTGGAAGGTGAATATTTTATTTATAAAATAAAAAAAGAGGAAAGAATATATCTTTCCTCTGATAATAGGCATAAAAAAACTACCCAAAAGAGAGAGGGTAGGTACTTATTTTATATGGTGGGCGGTAACAGGATCGAACTGCTGACATCTTGCTTGTAAGGCAAGCGCTCTCCCAGCTGAGCTAACCGCCCATATAATAATAACTCCTTGACAATTACAAGGAGGCAAACTGAGTGGTGCCTCAGAGCGGAATCGAACCACTGACACGGGGATTTTCAGTCCCCTGCTCTACCGACTGAGCTACCGAGGCAAATAAAAATGGCGACCCGAAGGGGACTTGAACCCCTGACCTCCGCCGTGACAGGGCGGCATTCTAACCAACTAAACTACCGGGCCGTAGTGGTGGGCGGTAACAGGATCGAACTGCTGACATCTTGCTTGTAAGGCAAGCGCTCTCCCAGCTGAGCTAACCGCCCATTTTATAATTTTATAAAATGGTGACGCGTATGGGATTCGAACCCATGAAGCCGCCGTGAAAGGGCGGTGTCTTAACCACTTGACCAACGCGCCATATTAGATGGTGGCTCACCCGAGATTCGAACTCGGGACACCCTGATTAAAAGTCAGGTGCTCTGCCAACTGAGCTAGTGAACCACTTGCTACGCTGTCGCTTGACAACGTAGACTATTATATAGAACATTTGAGGAAATGTCAACACTTTTTTTGAAAAAATTTGCTTTTTTTATAAAAATCTTTGATGAGTTGAAAAAATGCCGTTAAATAAGGATTTTTGCCGTACTGCCACGTTCATTTTTTTTCATTATCTGTATCTGTTTATCGATTTTTTCTTTCAATTCATTTACATGAGAGATAATACCGATTAATTTTGTTTGCTCCGTTAATTGATTTAAAACTTTAATTGCTTGAGATAATGATTCACTATCAAGTGAGCCGAAACCTTCATCAATGAACATCGTATCGAGATGAATGCCACCGGCAGAAGATTGGATTTCATCGGCAAGACCGAGCGCAAGGGATAAAGATGCTTTAAAAGCTTCACCACCAGAAAGCGTTTTTACACTGCGTATCGTGCCATTATAGTGGTCGATGACATCTAGTTCCAATCCCGTTTGATAGCGCAGTTGTTCACTGTTTTGAGAACGCTTTAACTCGTATTGTCCTTGGCTCATCATCATCAAGCGAGTATTGGCTCGAATGATAATCCTATCGAAATAAATCATTTGAATGTACGTTTCTAAAGAAATGCGTTCTTTGCCAGAAATTGAACCTGTGGCTGTGTCGTAAAGAGCTTTCATATTTGTATACAGTTTTTCGCAATCGGATAATTTTTCTAATTGCTCTAAGAGCTTTTGCCTCGTTTTGCTATTAGTGCTGATACGAGTGTGCAGGTTTTGAAGCTTTTCATTTAATGATGTTTTTTCTTGTTTTAGTTTTTCCTGTTGCAATAGTAATTCTTCTGTATTTTGCTTTTGCGGAATGATTTGTTGCTGAATTATTTTTAATGAAGTAGTGTATTCATCAACTTTTTTTTGCAGATTTTCCCATTTGCTTTGAGCCTTTAGCATATTTTCTTTTAAAATACTTTGTTTATGTTTATAAATTTGCAATTGTTTTTGAGCTGTCTGCTCATCATCAAATAATAATGTTTGTTTTAGTTCTAGTATCTCTTGAAGAATGTGTTCCTTATCGGCATTGGTTTTAGTGATGAATTGTGTGAGTTTTAATTGCTCATTTTGTAATTTTTTTTCTTTAATAGCCATTTGCTCAAAGCGGTTTGTTAATTTTTCTTTTTGGCGCAATTGTTTATTTTGCTTTTGCATTAAATTTATAAGACTGGCTTTTTTTGTCTGCAATGAATTTTCTTTTTCGATTATGGCACTATTTAATAAAGTTTTATCATCAATATTAAATAATTGTTTTGCTTGGCGAAGAATTTCTTCATTTATATTTTGCCCCTTACCTTTGATTTTACCTAAGTTACTGCTTAAATCATTTAATTTTTTGGCTAGCTCATCACATTGTTTTTGCAATTGTTCTAATTGAGCTTGTGTTGGTGCTTTAGTCGATTTTTGCGCTGGTTTTGGATGATGAAGTGAACCACATACAGGGCAAGGTTCATCTGGTTTTAAATTATCGGCAAGAATGCCAGCTTGTTCATCTAAAAAAGCATGATATTGCACTGTGTGTTCTTGTTTTAATTGCAAGTGAGCTTGCTGAATTGCTTTATAATCTCTTAAATGAGTGGCATATTCTTGGCGGTATTGCTGATAAAGATATACATCATTTTTTAATTTATCCAATTCGGATTGTATTTGTTCTAATTTTTCTAAATCGGATTTTGTCTTTTCAATTTGAGCTGAAATATCATTTAAAGTGTTTAACTCAGTTGAATTTTTTAAACTTTGTTCTTCTAAATCAGCAAGTTCTTTTTGCGCATTGATTAATTGCTGTTTTTTCAATGATAAGTCTTTATGTTGTTGTTCAAGTGATAGTTGTTTTTTAGTTATTTGAGCGTATTTTGGTAATTCTTCAGTAAGCTTGGCTATTTTTATGGTTAAAGATGGAGATTTTTCTTCATAAATATTTTTTTGCTGAAGATAATCTTTTTCTAAGAGAGATAAATTATTTTTATTATCCTCTAAAAATTGCTGAATTACCTGCTGTTTTTGTAATAATTTTTTTTGGTTATTATTTTCTTCAATCGCTTGACTTATATTAAAAAGTTCTGTTTCACATTTTTGCAGTGAATTATTCATTTCGGCAAAAGTCTTGCTGTCATTTGATATTATTTGTTCAAGATATGAAGGATATTCGCTTTGTAAGAGATTTTGAGGCAAATTATCTTCAGGGAAAATTATGTTTTCTATATGTTGCTTGATGCTGGTATCTATTGATGAAAAATCATTTCTTAATAAGTTAAATCGTTCTTTGATTTTATCTTGTAGTATCTGGTAGGGTTTAGTATTGAAGATACGGCGAAAGATTTCACTGCGTTCTTTCGTAGTAGCGTAGATTAGTTTTAAAAATTCACCTTGAGCAATCATGGCTATTTGTGTAAATTGGTTAGCATCGAGTCCAATTAGTTCAATTATGGCATTATTTACATTTTTACTTCCGATGATTGGCTGTTTTTTATCGGGTGAAATGAATATGGCTGAGGCCTTTTCTTTGACAAAACCATCGCCTTTTTTTGCTGGGCGCAAGTATTCGGGGTTGCGCTTTATGGTGTATTTTTTTTGATTATAAGAAAAATCCATTTCTACATAAGTCGGTGTAGAAGCGTTGGCATATTTACTGCGAAGCATATCAACTGAGCGAAAATTACCGCTGGCTTGTCCGTATAGAGCAAAGGTTATGGCGTCAAAAATAGTTGTCTTGCCAGCACCAGTATCGCCGGTGATTAGATATAAACCTTTTTCTCCGAGCTTGTCTAAATCTAATGTGCATACATCGGCATATGGACCAAAGGCGGAAATCGTTAATTTTAATGGTCTCATGGTTGTTCCTCCCAAATAGAGTCAATAAGGTCTTGCATTATTTGCATTTGCGCATCGTTTAAACCTTGATTGTTTTGCAGTTGATAAAATTCATTGAAAAATTCAATTGGTGTTTTTAGTGAATTTATATCGCTAGTATCGATTATTTGATTAGTGCGAGTGCGTTTATTATCGTATTCAAGTTGCATTATATTGGGATAGATGGAACGCAGACGATTTATGGCATCGGGAATGTCTTCTTCATCAGTTAAAGTGGCGAATATATAATCATCAGTGTTTGTGTTGATGTAATTTTGGCGGTTTGTAAGTTCTGCATAACTGCCTTTTATTTTGCGCATATCGTGGAGTGGTTTTATCGGAAATGTAGTTATATTTATTTGCTCTTTTGTAGTGATATCTATAATGGTAGCTGATTTTTGCTGATTGGCTTCAGAAAAAGAGTATTTTAGTAAACTGCCACAGTAGCGAATGGTATCACGTAAAATAGTTTGAGGTGTATGAATATGACCGAGTGCTACATAATCGAAATCGTCAAATATATGAGCATCGATATTATCAAGACCACCGACATTTATTTCCTCAGAGTCTGACACGACTGCACCCGTTACAAATTGATGAGCGATTAATATATTGCGTTCATCTTTATTTAACGGTAGATTTTTCAAAGCGATTTTTAAAGCTTGAGTATGTGATTTAATCTCTTCATCAGAGAAAAAAGGTCGCACCATGGAAGGCTTTAAAAAGGGCAGTAAGTAAAAATTTATATTTCCATAGTTGTCTTTTAAAGTAATGGATTTTATTTCACCATTATATACAGGTGAGATATAAATATTATTATGACTAAAAATATTTAAACCAAAAGATAATCGTTCAGCACTATCATGATTTCCATTGATAATAAAAATGGGCAGATTAAGTTCTGCCCAAAAGTTGAGAAATTCATCGAATAATTGAACGGCATCAGCAGATGGAATTGACTTATCAAAAATATCGCCAGCGATGATGACGGCGTCTATTTTTTGATTTTTTGCCAATTGGAATATCTGTTGATTTACATATATTTGGTCTTCTAATAATGAAAAATTATTTAATCGTTTGCCGAAATGAAGGTCGGACAAATGGAGTATTTTCATAAAAAAACCTTCTTATAATTCTAATTCAATAGTAGCAAGTGAACGACCACATTTACATGTGTCTTTATTTAATTTTGCTGGGATATTCGTTTGAAGGCGAATGATTGGCATAGCTTCAAACGATAAAGGTGTTATGACCAAATTGTCATCAACGATTTCTGGATAAAGGTAATCGTCTTGAATATGAAGTTTATTTTCTTCACAAGTGAAAAAAATACCAGCTAGTCCAAAATATCTAGACATGTAAATTTTGGAGAATGTACAATTCATTTTTGTTTCGATTTCTTTTAATAATATATCTTTTTCAAAAGTATTGACGAGTGCAATCACTTTTGGCGGAAGTGTGTCAGGTGCCTTATTTAATATTTCTTGTAAATTTTTGCTAGTTGTTATAAGTGTGTTAGCATTGAAAATATTAGAAATATCGATAGCAGATTGCACATCATTACAAGGAATGACAGTTGCACCTAAAGCTTCAGCAGCATAATGTAAATCCAATAAGTATTGTGAACTGTATTTGCCACAAATAATTACAGTAGAAGCCTTGTTAATTTCATTACTAGCGAGCGAACGAACTGTAATATCAAGATTGCGTGCAATATCATTTGAGGTAAAGCCACGATAAAGACCACTGATAGTTTTATTTAAACGAAGTGTAACGCTGACTGGTACAGTTAAAAGTTCTAATGGGTCAATTTGTTTTAATTCATCAATTGTCGTTAATGGCAATTTTTTTATATCATCAAGTTCTTTTATTTTGTTGGGATTTATATGAGCTTTTGTGTATTTTTCACGGTAAAAAGAGGATTTCTCATATGCCCAACAAAAGGTCTTTAAAAATCGTTGACTAATGATATCTTTTTTCATTTCAAGTGGCATCATTTCAATTTTAGGATTGGAAATCATGGTTATTCTCCTTTTTGATAATGACTGAAGCTACCAATTGTTATATTAGGGAATTTTTCATGAAGTCTATGGAAAAATTCTTTAGTGCCGATTGCTTTAGTAAATGGTGGCATGATTTCGGCAAATGCATCTGGGTCAACATTGAGATTGCGAATTTGAATCATATCGACATGATTTTCTTGTAAAAAGCTTTCCCATTCCTTGGCTTCGCTTTCGCTATCATTAAAGCCAGGAAAATACAGCATGTTCAATGATATATGCACTCCGTGTTCATGAGCATAGGCTATTGAATTTTTTACATCATCAAGAGAATAACTACAGCGGTAATATGCTTGATAATTTTCTGGGTTAGCACTTATAATGCTGACACGCATGCTATCAAGTCCAGCATCGACTATGCGCTTAATTCCATCAGTGTAACCTGCATTTGTATTGATATTGATTTGACCTTTGTCTGTTTTTTTACGGATTTTTTCAATAGCAGGCACGATATTATCTGCAGCAAGTGATGGTTCACCTTCACAGCCTTGACCAAAGCTGATGATGGCATCCGGTGCTGTTTCTAAATGATAAAGACCAATTTGAGCGATTTCTTTCGGCGTTGGACGGAATTTTATACGGCTTTGAGGAGAAGGGCAACATTCGGCAGGTTGCAGAGATATACAGCCAAAGCAATTAGCATTACATACTGGTGACGTTGGGATACCAGCTTCCCAGCGACGATAAAATAAATTTTGGGCTGTGCAACAATGCCAAGTTAAAGAGCAATTACCGAGATGTTCAACTAAGCGATTATCAGGTAAATCCTTTTGAACTCGTTTTACTAATTTATGTAAATTGCGAGTGTTGTAGTGAGCCGGGTCCCATTTATCGTTTTCATCAGTGTACATAGCAGCTACGTATAATTCATCTTTGTAGATGACAACTGCTGTATAACCGTATAGTGGTAAAAGTACAGCATCATCTTCTTTTTTGAATGCTGGCATATAAAGTCGTGTGTAGCCAGCAGGCAAAATAGCAGCTACAGCGTTGCCCATGATTGGCAAAATTTCATCTTCATATTTAGCTAAAGGCATTCTGTCCGGTAAAAACATTAAATCAGCTGATTCAGGTAATGGAATTAAATCATCAGGTGAAAGTTCTACAATTTCTGTACCTGTTCTAGCAAGTGCTGTAAAACCTTTTGGAGCATCTAAGATATTACCGTTTTCATCAGCATAAAGAGCGCGTATTTCAGCCATTTAATTCACCTTCTTCTTTCTTTGCTTTATGTTTCTTTTGTTTTTTAGGATTGTATTTGTTCATAGCGATATCAATGCCATCTGTTATGATACATTCTATGGCAGGGATAAGATATTTAATCGCTTCATCAACAGCAGTTTTGTCTTCTTGAGGAAATGGAGCGAGAACGTGATTTACTACGCTCCAGCCTGGAAGTGGTCGACCGATACCGAGGCGTACGCGAGCAAAATTTTCACTGCCAACATGGCTTATCAATGATTTTATACCATTGTGACCGCCAGAACTGCCTTTTTTGCGAATGCGAATAGTACCGGCAGGAATGTCCATATCATCATGCGCTACGATGATATCTTCAGGATTTACTTTATACCAACGCATTAATGGGCCAACGGCTTCACCACTGTTATTCATATAAGTCTGCGGTTTAACGAGTAAAACTTTTTCAGCGCCGATGCGACCTTCAGCAATTTGAGCATTGAATTTATCTTTCCAAAGTGAAATATTTAAGTGTTCAGCCAGAGCATCTATGAGCATAAAACCAACATTATGGCGGGTTTTGGCATATTCATTTCCAGGATTGCCAAGACCTACGATTATTTTCATTAATAAAAACCTCCAACAAAAATTAATGCTTTTCTTCAATAAAAAGAAAAGCATCATATAATAGTACATTTTTATTTTATCATAATATATAGTAGATGTTTAATCATAATTTTTCTAATGCCTTTTTATTAAGGATTTTTACTTTTCCGCGCATGAGTTCAACGTAGCCTTCTGTAGAAAAGTATTTTAACATACGTGTCACGACTTCGCGCGCAGTGCCCATGAGTTTTGCAATCTGTTCATGTGTCATATTAATTGTATCTGAATTAATAGTATGGCTTTCATTGAGCAAGAATTCAGCGAGTCTTCTATCGAAACTAGTGAAAATCATTTGTTGCATAGCCCAAGTAACTGTACAAAGACGTTGTGTTGCTAATTTATAAGTTAAAGCTTCTAAGTAAATATTTTCTTGCATGACGCGTGAAAAAGCACAAGGCAAAATCTGAATTAGTTCACATTTAGTTAAAGTATCGATGTAAATATCGAAAGTGATGTCTTTAATCACGCAAGAGGCAGATAAAATACAGATATCACCTGCATTTAAACGATAAAGTGTTATTTCTTTACCTTGTTCAGATAAGGTATAAACGCGCAGGGTGCCTTCTTTGATTATTAAAACACCAGAACAGCCAGCTTGTGTATTTTGAATTAAAGCATTTTTGTCAATAGAAATTAATGTAGCATTGTCGATGATTATTTGTTGTTGTGTTTTAGTCAGTTTAGTCCAAGCTGGAAAATGTGTACTTAAAAGTTCATAGTAATTTTTATTTAGCATATATTCACCTAGATTTCACGTCGAGATTAAATAATAAAGGTAAATTATCAGCTAATTGGCGTAATGGTAAAGTGTTTTTTTGTGTTACAGATAAAATAATGGCACCTTCAGTCATTATAACAGCATTCATAGCTAAAATATTAGCAGTTTCAGCATCATAACCATATTTGATAAAATTATTAGCGTAAATTGATTGCATTTGAGAAAATATTTCTTTGCAGCGGTTGCGAATGGGGTCATTAGAGAAAAAAGTTTCTAAAGCAATTAAACTAATGGATATATTATCTTTATCTTCGCGTGGATTGTCGATGTCTTGTTGTATTTTCTGTGCTAATTGTTGCAAGTGCTGTTGTAAACCCTGTATAGGGTCATCGTATTTTGCAAGAGTTTTTTTTATTTCTGCATATATTTTTTGTGCGGTTAATTCTAAAGATTCAATGGCTAATTGTTCTTTGCCATGAGGAAAATAATAATATAATGAACCTTTAGGTGCTTGACTTTTTTTTAGAATTTCGTTGATACCAGTAGCATGATATCCTTTAATAGCAAATAATGTTGAGGCGGTGTGAAGAAACATTTCTTTGGTGTTGTTTTTCATGAAAATAGCCTGCCTTTATTTTTGAGTTAATTTTATATGCTTTTTAGTTACAAAAAGAAAAATACCAAGTGCAATTAATTCTGCTAAAGCTATTACTAGTGCAGTTGGTACAGCAGTAGTACCACCACCGATACCTACGATTGGTGCGATTAAGCTACCAGAGATATTAGAGAAAAATCCTAATAAAGCTGATGCACTGCCAGCAACTTTCTTTTGTGATTGCATAGCGAGTGAAAAACTAGTAGAAGCTGTAATTGCAAGAGATGTTTCAGATAATAATAATAAAGCTATTAAAATATAAATATTGAAATCGAGTAAAACACCGATTAAAAATAAGATACCAAAAAATGAACCTTGACACAATCCAAAAAATAACAATTTACTATCTGGAATGCGGCCAGTTAAAATATTGGTTAATTTACCAAAAAACATCATACCAATACCTACAAAAGCGAATACGAAGGAGAATTCCTGTGGACTAAATCCATAAATTCCCTGTAAGATAAATGGCATACCAGAAATATATGCAAATAAGGAGCAAAAGATAAAGAATTGAATTGCACATAAACTAGCAAAATAAGGGCGAGCACATAAACTGAAAAATATTTTTAAAACTTGTGAGAGATTGCCACGAATACGTTTTTCAACAGGTAAACTTTCTTTATATTTAAAGATAGATAAAGCAATGATTATTAAGCCAGCGAGCATTAATATTATAAATACACTAGTCCATGGGAAAAATCTGAGTAATTGTCCGCCAGCAACAGGAGCGATGATTGGTGCAATACCTTGAATAATCATTACTGTGGATAAAAATTTAGTGAGCATAGTGCCACTGTAAATATCACTGGCAATAGCACGGCTGATTACAAGGGCAGAAGAAGCGGCAAAGCCACCGATTAGGCGGGCAAAGATAAATAACTCTACAGATGGAGAGAAAATACAAGCGATGACAGAAATCGTGAAGACGATTAAGCCTAAAATAAGTGGTTTTTGTCTGCCGTAAATATCACTTAAAGGGCCTGCTAAAATTTGACCAATAGCAAGGCCAATGAGCCAAGTTGTGATGGTCAATTGAACCATAGATGGTGTTGTAGAGAAATATTGAGTTATTTCAGGAAATGCTGGCAGATACATATCTGTTGCCAGTGGTCCTAATGAACAGATTAAAGCTAATAGAGTGATTAAAAAAACGTTTTCATTATCGGATTTTGCTGAATTATTTACAGCGTTAACCATAAAATACATCCTTTCTTTTTCTAATATAAAAATTATAACAATCGGTCTATATAAGTTTATAACAAAAAATAAAAGCAAAGTCAACAAGACTTCACTTTTATTTAAATAGGTTATTTTTTATTGAAAATATTTTTAATCCATAATTTATTATCAAGTAAATGGATGATAACAAGTAAAATCATGAAATATCCGCAATAGATATGAAAGTATTTCATTGTTCGACGGTTGAACAAATCAAGATGAAAATCCATGCAAACTCCAGTTACGGCAATTATTATGAAAACAATTGCTAATATTATAAAAGTTAAGCGCATACGAGATAATTTGTTCATAGAAACCATCCTTTCAATTCAATATGTAAATATTTATAAAATAATTATAATATATTTACATTAAAAGTAAATTAAGTATTACAAAAATTTAACATAATTTTTATATGATTATCACATATATAGAATAAAATAAGCCTAGTGTTCATAATTATAAAAGGAGCTGGGTCTTATTATGTTTAGTTTAAAAAAAGGGAAAAAAAGAATGGTAGCTCTTTGCCTTACAGCGGCATTGAGTGTAGGTTCATTGACTGCTTATGCAGCTACTGAATATTGGAATGATGCTTCCACTTTACCAGGTTATACAACAAAAACAGTTGTTTCACAAAATACTGACTGGGCACAATGGAAAGCTAATTGGGACAAAATCAAAGTTAACTATGAACAAGTTGCACTCACACCAGGTGCTGATTTTTCAAAATTAAACTTTGGTTGGTACTCTAAAACTAAAGTAGATAATGCTATCGTAAGAGTAGCTAATAATAAAGAAATGAAAAATGCCAAAGAATTTAAAGGCACTTGCCAAGCTGGTACTGTAATCGGTGGCGTACAGTATTATACAAATAAAGTAACAGCTGATGGCTTCCAGCCAAATACTACTTATTATTATCAAGTACAGATTAACGGTCAATGGCAAGATGTACATGAATATAAAACAGGTGACCCACATAACTTCAGCTTTATGTATGTAGGTGACCCACAAATCGGTGCTTCTAAAGGACAAGTTCCATCTGATGGCAGTAGCAAACAAACTGAAGATACTGCAGCAAGAAATGATGCTTTCAACTGGAATAAAACAATGAACAATGCTTTAGCACAGCATCCAGAAATTGACTTCCTCGTATCTCCTGGTGACCAGATTAATGAACCAGCAGGTGACGGCAACGCTGAAAAAATTCAATCTCAGGAATATGAATACTCTGGATATCTTTCTGCAACAGCATTCCGCAATTTACCACAAGCTGTTGCAATTGGTAACCATGATTGCTTGACTCCAGGCTGGAAAAACCATTTCAATGCACCAAACTTATTCACTGAAGAAGCTAACCCAACAGCAGCAGGTCATGGATATTATTACACTTATGGCAGTGCATTATTTATCGTTATTAATGCTAATAACTACAATGCAGCAGACCATAAAGCTTTAATTGAAAAGGCAGTAAAAGCAAATCCAAATGCTAAATGGCGTATTGTTGTAATGCATCAGGATATTTACGGCAGTGGTTTAGACCATTCTGATTCCGACGGAATTATTTTACGTAATCAGTTAACACCTATTTTTGATGCTAATGATATTGATGTTGTATTGCAAGGTCATGACCATACTTATGCTCGTACTTATCAGCTTACAAGTAAAGCAGGTCAATATGATGACTTCGATGAATTTAAAGTAGCAGGTCAGCATGGTCAACATCATAATCTTTTAGATGAAAAATTAAAAGCTGATAAAGCATTTAAAGATTATTATGAATCTCAAAACCGTTGCTACACAATTGCAGATATGAAACAGGGCACACTTGTAAATCCAGACGGTGTATTCTACATGACTTCTAACTCTGCAACTGGTTCTAAATTCTATAACTTAATTGAACAGAAACAAGATTATGTAGCAGCACGCAGTCAGACATGGCGTCCAACTTATTCTGTAATCAATATCACTGATGAAAAATTCACTATCAACACATATGATGCAGAAACTGGTACACCGATTGACCAATCTTATAGCATTGTAAAAAAATAATAATTTAGCAGATAATATATAAGCAATTAACTGCGGCGAAGTATGATTACTTTACCGCAGTTTTATTTTAAAAGATGTGCAATTAGAGGAGTTTGGCATTAAATGGTAAAATTAACGAAAAATATCTGGATTAGAGGAATAATCATTGCCATAATTTTAGTAGCAGGCATATTATTTTTACAATCATATAATCAAATAGAAAAACCTGGTTTGATTAGTACAGAAGGCAGAAGCTTTGAGAAAGCTGTAGTAGTAGAAGTATTAAAGGATAATTTACAAGAAGATGGCAGTCGTGTTGGAGACCAAGTTGTACTGTTAAAAATGGAAACAGGACCGCAAGCAGGTCAGATAGTAGAAGCTAATAGCCCAAATGGATTGCTTTTTGGTACTGTTTGCAGACCGGGCATTGATGTCATAACGATTTCAAGTTTAGTAGGACAGCTTAATGTTACGACTGTGTACAATGTAGATAGGTCTATGCCGATTTATATTTTTATAGCGGCATTTCTCATTTTATTATGTCTAATAGGTGGAAAAAAAGGTGTAAAATCATCAATCGCTTTGATTTTTAGCTTTGTATGTTTTATATATTTGTTTTTCCCGATGATAATGAAGGGCAATTCTCCTTTTTTAGCAGCGATTTTGACTTCTAGTATTGTCATAGCAGCTACGATTTGTTTGATTAATGGTTTCACGATAAAAGCTTTATCCGCGATTATTTCTACATTTTTAGGTCTTTTGACAGCTGGACTAGCTGCAGATATTTTTGGTTATTTTACATCTTTGTCAGGCTACAATGTATCTAATATTGAAGCGTTATTATTTGTAGGACAAAACACGCTTATTGATGTCGGTCAGCTCTTGTTTGCTGGTGTATTATTTGCAAGTTTAGGGGCTGTAATGGATATTGCTATGGATATTTCTTCAGCAGTAAATGAACTTCATCAAAAAAATCCCAATTTGACATTTAAAGAATTGTTTAAAAGTGGTATGAATGTAGGCCGTGATGTCATGGGAACAATGTCGACAACACTTATTTTGGCATTTTTTGGCGGTTCGCTTGGTGTTTGGGTATTAGATTATGTATATGATTTGCCGTACCTTCAATTGATGAATTCAAATTCCATAGGAATTGAGATTATGCAAGGTATATCTGGCAGTTTTGGCGTTATTTTCACTGTGCCAATCGTTGCATTTTTTTCAGCATGGCTTCCAAATTATTTAGAACGAAAAAGTCATTGAGTTATTGTTGCATAAATTTTGATTTGATGATATCATAAACACTATAAACGTAAACAATAATCGGTTGAAGGATACGGGAGAGACCGCGAAAGCGGCGCCGAAGGTGAAAGAGGCACAAACTCTCAGGCAAAAGGACCGTATGTGGACGAAACTCTGGAAAGCATTAAATGCACCGAAGAAGTTAAATCTTTCAGGTAACAAGGACAGAGCGCATGAATTAATTTCATGCGCTCTTTTTGTTTTTTCAGACGCCTAAATTTTAGGAGGCGAAGGTTGTGGATTTATTAAGAACACCTTTATATGAAGAACATGTTAAATGTGGTGGTAAAATGGTACCGTTTGCGGGCTATGAATTACCAGTGCAGTATGCAACAGGCGTAATAAAAGAACATATGGCAGTTCGCACCGCTTGTGGTATTTTTGATGTTTCACATATGGGCGAAATTATCTGTGAAGGCGAAGACGCTTTAGCAAATATAAATATGCTACTCACAAATAATTATACCGATTTAAAAATTAATCATGCGCGCTACAGTCCAATGTGCAATGAAAACGGTGGCGTAGTTGATGATTTGATTGTGTACAAACAGCGTGAAGACAAGTATTTTATCGTCGTAAATGCAGCTAATAAAGATAAAGATTTTAATTGGATGAAATCTCATGCATTTGGTCAAGTAAAATTTGAAGATGTGTCAGCTGATTATGCACAGATTGCACTTCAAGGGCCAAATAGTGAAGCTGTATTGAGCCAATTGACAAAAGACATTCCAGAAAAATACTACACATGTATTTTTGATGCCAAAATCGACGATATAGATTGTATTATCTCTCGTACTGGCTACACTGGTGAAGATGGTTTTGAAATCTATGTAAATAGCAAATATGCTTCTGCTATTTGGAATTTATTGCTTGAACATGGCAAAGAAGAAAATCTCATTCCTTGCGGTTTAGGCGCACGCGATACACTCCGCTTAGAAGCAGCAATGCCACTTTATGGTCATGAAATGAATGATGAAATTTCACCAAAAGAAGCAGGACTTGGCATTTTTGTAAAAATGGATAAGGCTGATTTCATTGGTAAAAAAGCTTTAGAAGAAAAAGGTGTTCCTACAAGACGCCGTGTTGGTCTTAAAGTTACAGGTAGAGGTATTATCCGTGAAGCGCAAGATGTATTTATGGGAGATAAAAAAATCGGCGTAACAACATCTGGTACACATTGCCCATATTTAAAACAAGCAGTGGCATTAGCATTAGTAGATGCAAATTATAAAGATGTTGGCACAAAAGTACAAGTAAATGTACGTGGCCGTATGGTAGATGCAGAAGTTGTAAAATTACCATTCTATAAAAGAAATAAATGATAATTAAAAATAAAAATTAAAAGCTGTAGGAGGATATAAAAATGAATTTTCCAGAAGACTTAATGTATGTAAAATCTCACGAATGGGTTAAAAATAATGGTGATGGAACATATTTAATCGGTATCACTGATTATGCACAAGATGCACTTGGTGATTTAGTATTTGTCAATATGCCAGAAGAAGGCGACAGTGTAGAAAAAGGTGAAACTTTTGCTGATGTAGAATCTGTAAAAGCTGTTTCTGATGTATTCTCTCCAGTTACAGCAATAATTGAAGCTGTTAATGAAGAATTAGTTGATGACCCAGCTCAAATCAACAGTGACCCATATGGTGCTTGGTTCATTAAAGTAAGTAATTTAACAGACCATGAAGATCTTTTAAGTGCTAAAGAATATGAAGATTTTGTAGCTACACTTGACTGATAAAGCTTTATAAATCTTGAGGTGATGGCATGGGAACATATATACCAAATAGTGAAGAAGAAAAACAAGAATTATTAAAAACATGTGGTTTTAATGATTATGCTGATATGTTTGTTGATATACCAAAAAGTGCATTTTTAAAAGATGGACTTAATTTGCCAAGTGGAATGGCAGAACTTGCTGTAAAACGCGAAATGGAAAAGCTTGCTCAGCAAAATAAAGTTTTTCAGCATATATTCCGCGGAGCAGGTGCATATAATCACTATATTCCATCGGAAGTAAAATCTGTTACAAGTAAAGAAGAATTCATTACAGCGTACACACCGTACCAAGCAGAAATCAGTCAGGGAATTTTGCAAGCAATATTTGAATTCCAGACAATGATTTGTGAACTCACAGGTATGGATGTAGCAAATGCTTCTGTATATGATGGAGCAACAGCAGCAGCAGAAGCTGTGGCAATGTGCCATGAAAGAAAACGTCAAAACACTGTGTATGTATCACAGGCTGTCAATCCACAGGTTATTGAAGTAATCAAAACATATTGTTTTGGTAAAGATATCGAAGTAAAAATTGTACCAGCTAAAGATGGTGTGACTGATATCGAAGCTTTAAAACAAATGATAGATAAAGAAGCAAGTTGTTTTTATATGCAACAACCTAACTTTTATGGAAATATAGAAGATGCTAAGTCGATAAGTGAAGTAGTTCATAATGTGAAAGCTAAATTTATCATGGGTGTAAATCCTATTGCAGTGGCAATAATGCAAACTCCAGCAGAAGCTGGTGCAGATATTGCGGTAGGTGAAGGACAACCACTCGGCATTCCTCTCGGTTTTGGTGGCCCATATCTTGGCTTTATGGCAACTACAGAAAAAATGATGCGTAAATTGCCAGGTAGATTAGTTGGTCAAACTGTTGATGTAGACAGAAAAAGAGCTTTTGTATTGACTTTACAAGCTCGTGAACAACATATTCGTCGTGAAAAAGCTAGTTCAAATGTATGTTCTAATCAGCAATTATGTGCTTTGACTGCTTCTGTATACATGGCAACAATGGGACCTGATGGCATACAGGAAGTAGCAAAACAATGCCTCTCTAAAGCTCATTATTTAGCAGCTAAATTGCAAGAAGCTGGATTAAATTTGAAATATAATCAAGAATATTTCCATGAATTTGTAACTGTTTCTGATAAAAAATCACAAGATATTTTGGCTAAATTAGCTGAAAATGGAATTTTAGGTGGTTTAGCACTTAATGAACAGGAAATTTTATGGTGCGCAACAGAAATGAATACAAAAGAAGAAATCGATGAATTAGCTGCATTAGTGAAAGAGGTGTGAAAATGGAATTAATTTTTGAAAAAAGCACTAAAGGTCATAGATGTACAATATTACCACCTTGCGATGTGCCAGAAGTAGAAATTAAATCTAAACGCACTATCGCATTGAATTTGCCAGAGCTATCAGAAAATGAATTGAGTCGCCATTATACAGAGCTTGCAGAAAATGCGCATGGCGTGAATAATGGCTTTTATCCACTCGGTTCATGCACGATGAAATACAATCCGAAAATAGATGAAGAAGTAGCAAGTTTTGCAGGTTTTAAGGATATTCATCCATTACAACCACAAGATACTGTACAAGGTGCGTTAAAAGTACTATCACTGGCAAATAAATATTTGAATGAAATCACTGGTATGGATGCGATAACTTTCCAACCAGCAGCAGGCGCACATGGTGAATTTTCAGGATTATTACTGATTAAAGCGTACCATGCAAGCCGTCATGATGATAAACGCAAAAAGATTATCGTCCCAGATTCAGCACATGGTACTAATCCAGCAAGTGCTTCTATGGCAGATTATGAAGTCGTTTCTATTCCATCATCCAGTGATGGTTGTGTAGATTTAGAAGCTTTAAAATCTGTGCTCAACGATGAAGTAGCAGGGCTCATGCTCACAAATCCAAATACAGTGGGGATTTTTGATAAAAATATTTTAGAAATCACTCGTTTAGTGCATGAAGCAGGCGGTCTTTGCTATTATGATGGTGCAAATTTAAATGCCGTAATGGGCTGGGTTCGTCCTGGCGATATGGGCTTTGATGTAGTACATCTCAATTTGCATAAGACTTTTGCTACACCACACGGTGGCGGCGGCCCAGGTAGTGGCCCTATTGGCTGTAAAAAATTTTTAGCTGAATTTTTGCCAGGCTATAAAGTAACGGAAAATGGTGATAAATTATCACTTGAAAGATATGAACATTCTTATGGAATGGTCAAAGATTTCTATGGTCATTTCTTAATCGTAGTCAGAGCTTTGACTTATATCATGAGTTTAGGCAAAGAAGGTATACGCGAAGCAGCTGCTAATGCTGTACTCAATGCCAACTATATGAAAAAACAATTAAGTGATACTTTTGATATGGCATACGATGGTATCTGTATGCATGAATTCGTCATGACTTTAGAAAAATTGAAACATGAACACAATGTATCAGCACTTGATGTAGCTAAAGCAATGCTCGATTATGGAATGCATCCACCTACAATGTATTTCCCACTTATCGTACATGAAGCATTGATGGTAGAACCTACAGAAACAGAAAGCAAAAAAGAATTAGATAAAGCAATTGCTATTTATAAAGAAATTTATAATACTGCGATAACTAATCCAGATACTATGTCTGAAATGCCGATGAATACGCCAGTTCGTCGTTTAGATGAAGTACAAGCAGCACGTAAACCAGTTTTACGTTATAAATTCGGTGAAGATAAATAAAATAAAATTTTATACTGATGATTGCTTAAATCCCTATCACAATCTAGCTGTAGAAGAGTTTTTGACGACACATGTACAAGAAAATGAATTGATTATGTATTTGTGGCAAAATGAGCATACGATTGTGATAGGGCGCAATCAAAACGCTTGGCAAGAATGTCGTGTTAAAGAATTTGAAAAAAGCGGTGGCAAAATTGCAAGGCGTCTTTCAGGTGGCGGTGCTGTATATCATGATTTAGGCAATTTGAATTTTACGTTTTGCGTTCAAAAAGCAAATTATGATGTTGAACGGCAACTGAATGTGATTTTAAAAGCAGTGCAATCTTTAGGTATAAAAGCAGAAAAAACAGGAAGAAATGATATTACTATTGCTAGAAAGAAATTTTCTGGCAATGCTTTTTATAAAGCTGGCAAATATTGTTATCATCACGGAACATTGCTTTTAGATGTAGATACGGAAAAAATGATGCAATATCTCAATGTAGATATGGAAAAATTGCAATCTAAAGGTGTGTCTTCTGTTAAATCTAGAGTCATCAATTTAAAAGATTGTTGCGTAGATATTAGTCGAAAGATTATGACAGAAAAGATAAAATCAGCATTAAAATTTGTTTATAATTGCGATATTGAAGATATATCAAAAGCAGATTTAGATGAGAGTCAAATAAAGCAATTAGAAAATAAATTTAGCGATTGGAATTGGATTTTTGGAAGAAAGATACAATTTACAAATCATATCAAGCGTAGATTTGCTTGGGGGAATATAGATATATATATTATCGTTTGTGCGGGAATTATAAAGGATATAGAAATTTACTCTGATATGATGGAACAAGATTTTATCTTGGATTTAAAAGAAGTATTAAAAAATTGTCGTTATGACGCTGATGTGATTATAACAAAGATAAAAGATACAGCTATTTCACAAAAACAAAAATGCGATTTAATTGAATTGATACAAACAGAGCTATAAGTGGGAGGTGCACAATGGAAAAATTCGATTTAGCGATTATCGGTGCAGGTCCTGCGGGATATGAAGCAGCAGATTTTGCAGCAAAAAATGGTTTAAAAACAGTATTAATCGAAAAAGATAATCTCGGTGGCACTTGTTTAAACAGTGGTTGTATACCGACAAAAACACTTTTGCACACAGCAGACTTATATCATGATGTAGTAGCGCAAGCAGAAAAAATTGGTTTAAGCTACAGTGAATTTAATTATGATATGGTTAAGATGCAACAGCGTAAAGAAGAAGTTTTAAGTACTTTGCGTGATGGCATTGCTAAACTCATGAAGATGCGCAAAGTAACGGTGCTAAGTGGAGTTGGAAAAGTCATAGATGAACATAAGATAAGCGTGACTAAAGATGATGATGTACAAATCATCGAAGCTGATAAAATTTTATTGACTACAGGTTCAGTTCCTGCGATACCACCGATTGAAGGCGCACAGTATGCAATGACAAGTGATGACCTTTTAAATAGTGATAAAGCATATGATAACTTGATTATCATCGGTGGCGGTGTAATTGGGATAGAATTTGCTTCATTATATACAGCATTAGGCAAAAAAGTCATCATAATCGAAGCTTTAGATAGAATTTTGGCAAATATGGATAAAGAATTTGCGCAGAGTTTGAAAATGCTACTTACAAAAAAAGGTACACAAATTCATGTAAAATCCATGGTTACAAAGCTTGAAAAACAAGATGGCGAATTTATTTGCTATTATACAGAAAAAGATAAACAGCAAATGGCAAAAGCTGATTGCATTTTAATGGCTGTAGGTCGTCGCGCATACAGTAAGAATTTATTTGATGAAAATTTTGCTGTAGAAATGGATAGAGGCAAAATTAAAGTAAATGAATTTTATCAGACTTCTGTGTCAAATATTTATGCAGCTGGTGATGTGATTGGTGGCATTCAATTAGCACATACAGCAACGGCAGAAGCAATAAATGCTGTTTGCCATATGTTAGGAAAAGATATGATTTATGAAACATCATTAATTCCTAGCTGTGTATATACTAATCCAGAAATTGCATCTGTTGGTATGACTGCTGATGAAGCTAAAAAAATTGGCAAAAAAGTTATATCTTTAAAATATCCAATGGGTGCAAATGGCAAGACAGTGCTTTCTTTACAGGAACGTAGCTTTGTAAAAGTGATTGTTGAAGCAGAAACGAATAGAATTTTAGGTGCGCAAATGATGTGTGCTAGAGCAACTGATATGATTAGCCAGTTTACTCAATCTATTGCCAATAAAATGACTTTAGCGGATATGAAAAAAGTAATTTATCCACATCCAACATTTAGTGAATCGATTGGTAAAGTTATTGAATAATAAAAAAAAGACTATGACATTTAAATGATAACGCAAGAGTTTTTCATTTTGTCATAGTCTTTTTTTTAGAGATGTTCTACAAAGTTTTTAATGCGAGCGAGTGCTGCACTGATATTATCAACAGAAGTTGCATAAGAAGCACGGATAAAACCTTCGCCACATTTTCCGAAAGCTGTTCCTGGAATTACTGCTACGTGTTGGCGCATGAGTAATTGTTCAGCAAATTCTTCAGAAGTAAGTCCTGTAGAAGAGATATTAGGGAAGATATAAAATGCACCTTTTGGTTCAAAGCATTTTAATCCCATACTAGTAAAGCCTTCATAAATTAAACGGCGACGACGGTCATATTCAGCGACCATTTTTTTCATGTGTTTTTCGCCGTTGCGAATGGCTTCAAGTCCTGCTATTTGTGCTGTGATAGGAGCACAAATCATACTGTATTGATGAATTTTATTCATGGCATCGATAACAGGTTCAGGAGCTAAGGCATAACCAAGGCGCCAACCAGTCATAGCATATGCTTTAGAGAAACCATTAAGTAAGATGGTGCGTTCTTGCATATCTGGCAAAGATGAAAAACAAACGTGTTCTTTATCACCGTAAGTTAAATCGCCATAAATTTCATCAGACATGACGATTAAATCATGTTTTTTAGCAAAATCTGCTAATGCTAATAGTTCATTTTTTTCTAAAACTGTTCCTGTTGGGTTGTTTGGATAACCGATTAATAAAACTTTTGTTTTATTTGTTACGTATTTTTCTAAGTCTTCTGGTGTAACCTTAAATTCATTAGCAAAGCTAGTTGGAACAGCGACTGCTTTACCGCCTGCAAGAGTAGCGCAAGCTGCATAAGAAACATAGCATGGTTCAGGTATTAAAACTTCATCGCCAGGGTTGATTACGGCACGCATAGCAAGGTCAACAGCTTCACTAACGCCAACAGTTACAATAGCATCTGTTTCAGGATTGTATTTTACATTGAATTTTTTTTCGTACATATGAGTTATGGCATGGCGTAATTCAAACATACCTTTATTGCTAGTGTAAGAAGTATAGCCGCGTTCGAGACCGTAAACACAACTTTCACGAATGGACCAAGGTGTCACAAAGTCAGGTTCACCGATACCAAGACTGATTACATCATCCATGGTGGAAGCGATGTCAAAAAAGCGACGAATACCAGAATGTTTAGTTGCTTGTACTGTATTTGATAAATAATCTTGCCAAATCATGGGGTAATCACCAACCTATGGTCTTTTTCTTTATCGCCAATGATTATGCCATCTTTTTTATAAGGCTTTAACATAAAATGACTGCGTGTAGAAGTTACGCCTTCGATAGTTGATAAACGGCGTGCTACGAAATCAGCAATATTATTTAAAGTCTTGCCTTCGATTATAACGAGAAGGTCAAAGCCACCGGACATAAGATAAACTGTTTTAACTTCATCAAAGCGGTAAATACGTTCAGCAATCGCATCGAAACCAAATTCACGCTGTGGTGTAACATTGACTTCAATAATAGCAGTTACTGTATTATTTCCGTATTTTTGCCAATCAATCATGGTATTATAGCCAAGAATGATTTTATCTTTTTCCAGTTTTTTCATTTGTTCTTCTACTTCATATTCGCTGCGCCCAAGCATGGTTGCTAGTTCTTTTATGCTGCGACGTGCATCATGCTCGAGGAGTTCTAAAAGTTCACGCATTAAAAATCACTCCAATTTAATTTTATTGGTGAGCAAAAAATAAACCCTCGTCCAATAAAGGACGAGGGCTTTCCCGTGGTACCACCTTAGTTAGCATTAAGCTCACTTTAAGCCGATATCGCTGGCACAGCGTCTGGTTTTGCCAGATGCTCACGGGTAGCTTTCTGATTTATAAACTTAACAGCTTGCACCGACCGCTGTCTCTCTGGAAGTTATTTAAATCGTACTTTTCCGCTCATTGCATTACAATATATATTGTAACTATGTTATCACAATATTGTGTAATAAATCAAGATACTTTTGATGATAGCTATTGAAAAAATAAAATATGTCGCAGAAAATATATGGCTGCGACATACTTTGAGATATTTGTCTTTATAAATCATTAAATGAAAAGATGCAAGATAAGATAAACAATACCGCTTAAAATTGCTGAACAAGGAATGGTCATAATCCATGCTGTAAGCATTTGACGAGCAACATCCCAGTGTACTGCTTTGACGCGTTGTGCTGCACCTACACCCATGATGGAACCAGAAACTACATGAGTTGTGGAAACTGGAAGGTGTAAAAGAGTAGCACCGAAAATAACGATGGCAGAGTTTAAGTCAGCAGAAAAACCATGGACAGGTTGCATGCGGAAGATTTTACCACCTACAGTTCTGATGATTTTCCAACCACCAACGGAAGTACCGAGTGCCATTGCAAAGGCACAGAGAAGTTTTACATAAGTTGGAACATCGAACGAACCGATATAACCGCCACTTAAAAGTGCCAGTGTGATGATACCCATGGATTTCTGCGCATCGTTGGAGCCGTGAGCAAATGCCATGAGTGCAGCCGATACTACCTGCAGTCTGTTGCAGTTATCGTTGACCGTTGCCGGTTTGAAGGAATGGCAGATGGCGAAAATCACATGCAGTGTAATCCAGCCGACAACAAGAGCGACGATTGGTGAAAGAACGAGGGATAAGAAAATGTTTAAAATACCGTAGCCGTTCAGACCCATGAAGCCGACGGAAAAGATAACAGCACCGATGATACCGCCGACGAGTGCGTGCGAGGAGCTGCTCGGCATACCGAACCACCAGGTAATCAGGTTCCAGATGATGGCACCAGACAGAGCGGCAATGATGATGACTTCATTTACCATGGAGGCGGACTGGACGATATCGCCGCCGATGGTTTTGGCAACGCCTGTACTAATCATAGCGCCGGCGAAGTTCAAGACGGCTGACATGATGATAGCGACGGCAGGCGGCACGGCGCGTGTTGAAACGCATGTAGCGATTGCATTAGCTGTATCGTGGAAACCGTTTACAAAGTCGAAGATAAGAGCTAAGGCAATAACGATAAATATTAATACGGATGCTTGCTCAAGCATATTTCATAACAACTCCTTTTAATGTGTCAGAAATATGTTTAGTTTGGTCAAGTGTATCTTCTAAACATTGAAGAATGTCTTTCCATTTTATAAGGCTGATAGCGTCTTTTTCAGTTTTGAATAAAGCTGTCATTTCTTTGCGATATACAGTATCGCCTTCAATTTCATATCTCAAAATACGATTAGTAGCTTCAAGAATTGCAATTTGGTTAGCACGAATATTTTTTAAGAGTCCAGTTGCTTTTACAAGTTCTTCTGTAGCTTGAATTAAGAGATTTGTTAATTTGATAGGGCCATCTGTTTTTGGTTGACCAACTTCATACATGATTACGCGTTCTAAGCAACCATGAATATTATCTACACCATCATCTAAACCGTAAGAAAGAGCAAAAATATCTTCACGGTCAATTGGAGTTATAAAAATTTGATTTAATCTTTGAACAGTATCAGCTGTAACTTTATCTGCTTGATGTTCAATTTCTCTGATTTCATCCATTTTAGTATGAGCTATGCTGTAATCATTCATAACATCGTGCATAACTTTTGCACCTTCATGAAAGTATTTAGCTTGTTCATTAAGCATATCAAAAAATTCGTAGTGTTTGTTTCCAATGTCAAACATGATATATCCTCCAATAAATAATTTAGTTTACGGTTAAACAGTATAAAACGCGATTGAGAAGAACGTATTAGATATAAGTAAAATCTATGTAAAATAGTAATTGAATAAATAAACATATGGTCTATTTGAATTTTGTTTAAAGATATGGCGTATTTAGTGCCTGAAATAGATTAAATAATGGACATTACAATTATTCTAAGGTAAAATATAGGTGAGTTTTTTTCTTAATTTACAGGAGGAATAAAATTGGTTAAAAGATTATACGTTGAAAAGCGCCAAGGTTTTGATGTTCAAGCACAGAAACTTTATGCTGATTTGAAAGAACTTTTTAAATTAGATGGAGTAGAAAAAGTGCGAGTTATTCGTCGTTATGATATCGAAGGATTGACTGACGAAGAATACGAACAGACAAAACCTGTTGTATTTTATGAACCACCAGTAGATGCAATTTATGAAGAAGAATTACCACAGATGACAGGTTGTCGTATGTTTGCTGTAGAAGCTTTACCTGGACAATTTGACCAGACAGCAGATTCAGCAGCACAATGCGTTCAGCTCGTTACACAGAAAGAACGCCCTGTTATACGTAGTGCTAAAGTTATTGTTTTAGTTGGTACTATTGATGATGAAACTTTTACAAAGATTAAAAATTACTGCATTAATGCGGTAGAATCACGTGAAGCTTCTTTCGAAAAACCAGATACACTTGCAATGACAATGGAAGAACCTGCTGATGTAAAAATTATGACAGGCTTTACTTCTTTAAATGATGAACAGTTAGAAAAATTACGTTCTGAAATGGGCTTGGCAATGAGCGAAGAAGACTTCAAGTTCTGCCAAGAATATTTTGGTAAAGAAGAACATAGAGACCCTAGCATCACAGAAATTCGCGTAATTGATACGTATTGGTCTGACCATTGCCGTCATACAACATTCACTACAGCTATTGATAATGTAGTTATTGAAGATGGTAAATATGCTCCTACTTTAAATGCTGCATACCAGTTATATTTAAATGACCGTGAACTCTTAGGCAGAACACATAAAGATGTTACATTAATGGATATCGCTGTAATTGGCATGCGCAAATTACGTGAAGAAGGCAAACTTGATGACCTCGATGTATCTGATGAAATCAATGCATGTAGCATCGTAGTTAAAGCAGATATCGATGGCAAACAAGAAGATTGGCTCGTTATGTTCAAAAATGAAACACATAACCATCCAACAGAAATTGAACCATTCGGTGGTGCTGCTACTTGCCTTGGCGGTGCTATTCGCGACCCACTTTCTGGTCGTTCTTACGTATACCAAGCTATGCGTGTAACAGGTAGTGCTGACCCACGTCGTAGCTTAGAAGAAACAATTAAAGGTAAATTACCACAGCGTAAAATCACTCGTGGAGCAGCTCATGGTTATAGCTCTTATGGTAACCAAATTGGTCTTGCTACAGGTCAAGTACATGAAATTTATCATGAAGGTTATGCTGCAAAACGTCTTGAAATCGGTGCAGTTGTAGCTGCAGCTCCAAAAGAAAATGTACTTCGTTTTGAACCAAAACCAGGCGATGTTGTCATTTTAGTTGGTGGCCGTACTGGTCGTGATGGTATCGGTGGTGCAACAGGTTCTTCTAAAGAACATACTATTGAATCATTGACACATTGTGGTGCAGAAGTACAAAAAGGTAATCCTCCTACAGAACGTAAATTACAGCGTTTATTTAGAAATCCTGAAGTTAGTCGTTTGATTAAACGTTGTAATGACTTTGGTGCAGGCGGTGTAGCCGTAGCCATTGGTGAACTTACAGATGGTCTTGTAATTGAACTTGATAAAGTTAAGAAAAAATATGAAGGTCTTGATGGAACAGAACTTGCTATTTCTGAATCACAAGAACGCATGGCAGTAGTTGTTGATGCAGAAAATGCAGATAAATTCATTGACGAAGCAGCAAAAGAAAACTTAGAAGCAACACTTGTTGCAACAGTAACAGAAGAACCTCGTCTTGTAATGAATTGGCGCGGTAAAGATATCGTAAGCATAAAACGTTCTTTCCTTCAGACAAACGGTGTAAAACAACATACAGAAGCTGTTATCAAAATGCCAGAAGGTAAAACTTATTTTGAAACAGCAAAAGAATTTAATGATGATGTAAAAGATGCTTGGCTTAATACATTAAAAGATTTAAATGTATGCAGTCAAAAAGGTTTATCTGAACAATTCGACTCTACAATCGGTGCAAATACTGTACTCATGCCATTTGGTGGCAGTCGTCAAATGACACCAGCAGAAGGTATGGTAGCAACACTTCCACTTTTAGAAGGCACAACAAAAACAGCAACAGCAATGACATTTGGCTTCAATCCATATCTCATGAGCTGGAGCCCATTCCATGGTGCAGTTTACTCCGTAGTTGAAGCTATTACAAAAATGGTAGCAATTGGTGGCGATTACAGTAAAATTCGCTTGACTTTGCAGGAATACTTTGAAAGCCTTGGTAAAGACCATGAAAAATGGGGCAAACCATTTGCTGCACTTTTAGGTGCACTTTGGGCACAGCATAAATTCGGTACAGCTGCTATTGGCGGTAAAGACTCCATGTCTGGTACTTTCATGGATATGACAGTTCCACCATCTTTGATTGCTTTCGCACTTGATATGGTAGAAGCAGATAAAGTTGTATCTCCAGAATTTAAAATGGCAGGTCATAAAGTTGTAGTTGTTCCAGCACAACGCGATGAATTTGAAATGCCTGTAATGGATAAATTAATATCCAACTTTAATACAATTCATAAACTCATAATCGAAGGTAAAGTAGCTGCTGCTAAGAGCGTAGGCGTTGGTGGTATTGCTGCTGCAATCACTCAAATGACATTTGGTGAAAACCTTGGTTTTGAATTTACTGGTGAATTTGATAGTGAAAGCTTATTTGCTTGTGATTACGGTACAATCATTTTAGAATTAAATGATGAAAGCGCATTAGATGATTTAATCACAACTGATGCTTATGAATTAGGTACAGTAACTACTGAAAAAACTATCGTTTGTGGCGATGATATAATCAATCTTGCAGAAGCAGAAGAAGCATATACACAGCCACTTGAACAGATTTTCCCTACACATGTACGCAAATCTACAGGTGAAACAAAAGCTTCTGAAGTATACAATGCATCTAGCATTGCAAAGAGCCCATTAAGCTTTGCTAAACCACGTATCTTCATTCCAGTATTCCCAGGCACTAACTGCGAATACGATACAGCTAAAGCATTTAACCGCGCTGGTGGACAAGCAGATACTTTCGTAATTAAAAACTTGTCTTCTGCAATGGTTGAACAGTCTGTAGATGCTATCGTTGAAGGTATTAAAAAAGCACAGATTATCATGATACCTGGTGGCTTTAGTGGCGGGGACGAACCAGACGGCTCTGGTAAATTCATCGCAGCTATGTTTAGAAATCCACGTATCACAGAAGCTGTACGCGATTTGATTAAAAACCGTGATGGTTTAATGCTCGGTATCTGCAATGGTTTCCAAGCACTTATTAAATTGGGCTTAGTACCATATGGTGATATAAAAGAACTGACAGAAGATGACCCAACACTCACTTATAATGAAATCGGTCGTCACGTATCTTGCATGGTAGAAACAAAAGTAGTATCAAATCTTTCTCCATGGTTTAACAACGTAAAAGTTGGCGATATTCATCGTATTGCTGTATCACATGGTGAAGGTCGTTTCTGCGCAAGTGATGAAGTTTTAGCTAAATTAAGAGCTAATGGACAGATTGCAACTCAATATGTAAATGAAAATGGCAATATCTCCATGGATATTGAAGTTAATCCAAACGGTTCTGTTTGGGCTATTGAAGGTATTACAAGCCCAGATGGTCGTATCCTTGGTAAAATGGGACATTCTGAACGTATTGGACAATATGTATCCAAGAATGTACCTGGTGCAAAAGACCAGAAATTATTTGAAGCTGGCGTAGCTTACTTTAAATAATAACTAATAAAAGATATAAGACTATGATGAGATTTTATCTTGTCATAGTCTTTTTTTATCATGAATTATGCAAATATCATATTGAAAAATAATATATATCAACTACATGCACATTGTAGAAAGATTTGTTATATCATATAATAATTACATCATTTTCATATGAAATTTGCAAAGGCGCAAAACTTATTAAAGAGTTTTGCGCCTTTTTGTTTTGGGGAAGGGAAAGTATATGAGTGTAGAATTTATAAATATTCATAAATCTTTTGATGAGGTTAATGGTAAACCTAAATATATACTTGAAGATATAAATTTAAAAATAAAAACAGGAGAATTTATTTGTGTTTTGGGAAAAAGTGGTTGCGGTAAATCAACTATGCTGAATTTATTAGCAGGATATTTAAAACCAGATAAAGGCAGAATTATTGTTGATGGTGTAGATGTAAATGGACCATCAGCACAACGTGGAGTTGTTTTCCAACAGCATGCTTTATTTCCATGGTATACAGTAAAAGAAAATATTGAATTCGGTTTAAAACTAAAGAAACATAAAAAATCTGAAGTAGAAAAAATTGCCAAACAATATATAGATATGATTGGATTGCAAGGATATGAAAATGCTTATCCAGCAGAATTATCAGGTGGTATGGCACAGCGTGTAGGAATTGCTAGAGCACTTGTTAATAATCCGCAAGTGTTATTAATGGATGAACCTCTTGGCGCTCTTGATGCAATGACAAGGGATACAATGCGTAAAGAATTAATTCGTATTTGGCAAATAAGTAAGAAGACAATTTTCTTTATTACACATAGTGTTCCAGAAGCTGTTTATTTAGCAGATAGAGTTATTTTGTTAAAACAAGGACACATTGCTATGGATACACCAATTAATTTAGTAAGACCTAGAGATATTCGTTCAAAAGAATTTAATGAATACGTTGATTTATTCTCTAAGGGTTTAACAGATGGCTCTAATATGGATGTAATTGTTGAGTAAAGGAGGAAGTATTATGAATGGTCAGCTATTAGAAAATAAAGAGATATCTGTACATGATTTTTTAGTACAGTCACAGTATGTAGTGGAACCAGATTTTGAAGAAGAAATTATTCCACGAAAAATAGTGGAAGCTCATCGAGCTAGGATGAATACGTATTATAAGATTTTTTCTTTATTATTCTTCTTCGGCTTATGGCAGTTAATCAGTTATTTAAATGGCTTAAATGAATGGTTTAATCCAGTATTTTTACCTTCTCCTGCAATGGTTATTGAAACGGCTTATGACTATATTATTGATGGAACATTGATTGGACATATAGGCATGAGTTTTTATCGAATGATAATAGGTTTTGTAATCGGTGTAGTGATTGCAGTTGTGTTGGGAATATTGATTGCAACGAAAAGAGATTTTGATAATATATTCACTCCTATCTTAAATCTTGTTGGACCTATTCCAGTATTTGCATTTTTACCGATGTTTTTGATTTGGTTTGGTATAGGTGAATCTTCAAAAATTGCTTTAATCGCTTATGCTACATTTGTACCGCTTATCACTTACGTTATTGATGGTATAAAAAATACTGACCCAGTATTAATTCGTTCAGCGCGTAGCTTAGGTGCAACGCCATTCCAAGTATTTACAAAAGTTATTTTTAAATCAGCTATGCCACATATTTTTGCTGGTATGAAAATAAGCTTAGCACTTACTTTTTCCGCTTTAGTTGTAGCAGAAATGATGGGTGCTTCTGAAGGTTTAGGCTATATTATTGTAAATGCTAAGAACTGGTTTAAAATGGCTGATATGTTTTTAGCAGCAACCTTAATTGGTTTAGAATATACAATCTTCTATGGAATTTTAACTTTGATAGAAAAAAGATTATTCCGTTGGAAAAAAGTTGGTATGAGTAAAGCTGTAGAAAATTAACAAGAAAGTGGGGAATGTACATGAATAAGAAAAATTTTTGGAAGAAATTTTTAGCAGTAGCTACATGTGCTGTATTTTGCTTAGGTGTATTAAGTGGATGCGGTAGCGAAAAGACACAGGAAAAAGCACAAAATGATGCTACTAGTGGCAAATTGATTGCATATGGAGAATTAGACCCACAGGTATCAGGTCAGCAAATCATCGCAGAAGAAAAAGGCTTTTTTAAAGAAGAAGGATTAGATATTGAAAACAAATTGATGACTGGACCAGATGAAAACGCTTCATTAGTTGCCAGTGGTGATGCAAAGGTTTGTTTTGGTTCTATGTATAACAACATTTCTGTTACAGCAAATGGTGTAAAAGTAAAAGTTGTATCTCCACTTGTTAATGCAGCTGGAACGCAGAGTGTAGTAGCACGTAAAGGTCTTGAAATAAATAGCCCGAAAGATTTAGAAGGCAAAAAAATTGGTATGACTAATGGTGCAGGTGTACTCATTGCTATTAGAAATATGTGCAAAGCTACAGGTGTAGATGTAAATAAAATTCAGTTTGTAAATTTAGGTGTTTCTGACCAATTAGCTGCTTTAGATAGAGGCGATATCGATGCTATGGCAGCTTGGGAACCTTGGGTTGGTAAAGCTATTGACCATGGTGGAACATTGCTCTTTAGTGGTACTAAATCTAATTTACCAGGAGCAGAAGGCGATGTTCATTGGATTGATTTTTATATGACATTACAGGTAACTCAAGATTTTTATGATAAAAACCCAGAAACAGTAGAAAAATTATTGCGTGCTTTGGATAAAGCAACAAACTATATTAATGAACATCCAGAAGATGCAGCTAAGATTATAGCTAAACGCATTAATATAGATGAAAAAGAATGTTTACGTATTATGCAAGAAAACAAATACACTATGCAGTATGACCAACAATTTGTTGATGGCGCTAATAATATGGCAAACTTCATGTTAGAAATGGGCAATATTAAATCAGTACCAAATACTGATGAATATTTAGACCCAACGATGTTGAAAAAGGTAGTTCCTGATGAAGTGAAATTATAATTTTGCTTATAAGAAAAGAGATGGATTGTGATGAATTGGAAGAAAATGATAGCAGTTGTCGCTTGTGCGATGACTTTGACAAGCGTAATGGCTGGTTGCGGACAAGATAAAAGCAAAGAAGCATCAAAAGATGCTTCTTCTACAGAAATTGTAGCTTATGGTGTAATTGACCCACAGATTTCAGCGCAACAGATTATTGCAGATAAAAAAGGCTATTTTAAAGAAGAAGGATTGAACGTTACTAACAAATTTATACAATCAGGTGGCGATATGTCTTCTTTGATATCTGGTGGTTCAGCACAGGTTTCATTTGAATCACCGTATACAGATATTGCTTTAGCAGCTAATGGCGTAGGTGTAAAAATCGTAGCTCCAATGGCTAACATTGGTAATACACAAGCTGTAGTTGCTAGAAAAAATGCCAATATCGTAAATGGTAAAGATTTAGAAGGCAAAAAAGTAGGTATACCAGCGGGTGCTGGCGTTATGATTGCTATTCGCAATATGTGCAATGAATTAAATGTTGATATAAATAAAATTCAATTTGTTACTTTAGGCCCAAGTGATGCGATTGCAGCTTTGGAAAAAGGTGATATTGATGCAATGGCTTGCTGGGAACCATGGATAAGCAATGCACAGAATAATGGAGGAAAATTATTATTCAGTGGTTTGAAGTCTTATTTAGGTGATAAACAAGGTGATGTAAACTGGATGAATTTCTATACTACTATGCAAGTATCAGATACATTCTTGAAAGAACATCCAGAAGAGGTAAAAGCAATGCTTAGAGCTTTGAAAAAAGCAACAGATTTTATAAATGAAAATCCTGATGAAGCTGCAGAAATTATAGCAAAAGAAATAAATCTTGATACAGCACAAGTAAAGAAAATTATGAGTCAAAATCAGTATCAAATGGTATATGATGATAAATTTGTAAATTCTTGTGGTGAAATCGCAGACTTTATGAAGGAAACAAATAATATTTCAAATAAACCAGATTTTGGGAAATATGCAGATTCAAGTATTTTAAAATCTGTAGATGAAACACTTGTCACTGTTAAATAAGGAGTAGTATTATGCTGGATTTATTGATAAGAAATGCTCAAATTGTTACAGAAAAAGAAATATTAACAGGAAATGTAGGCATTAAAGACGGAAAAATAGAGGTTATCACTTCTAAAGATGTATTAGCTAAAGAAGTAATAGATATTGATAATAAGTATTTGCTTCCAGGTGTGATTGATGAACACGTACATTTTAATGACCCTGGATATACATGGCGAGAAGATTTTTATCATGGAAGTAAAGCGGCTGCTAAAGGCGGTGTTACAACCGTTATAGATATGCCGATGCAAAATAAACCAGCAGTTACAACAGCTGATATATTTTTAGGTAAAGAAAAATTGTTAAAAGATAAATCCTTCGTAGATTATGGTTTTTGGGGAGGATTAGTACATGGCAATGAAAATGAATTGAAAAAAATGGATGAAGCTGGAGCTTTAGCTTTTAAATGCTTTATGTGTGACCCTGGTAAAGACTACACAGAATTGTCTTTAGATGAAATTCGTCAAAGAATAGAACTTTTAAAAGAATTTGATGGATTAGCAGGTTTTCATTGTGAAGATTACAAAAACATAAAAGAAAATGAAACAAATGCTATTGAAAAAGGTACAGTGTCTGCTGAAGATTATTTAAAAGCTCGTCCAGTAGAAGCTGAATTAAAAGCTGTAAAAGATATCATTGAAATTTTACAGAAAACAGAAGGCAAAGCACATATTTGCCATGTATCTCATCCGAAAGTTGCTCAGTGCATAAAAGAAGCAAAGGAAAAGGGCATTAATATAACAGCGGAAACCTGTGCACATTATTTATTATTCACAGGTGATGATTTGATAAATAAAGGAGCTATATTTAAATGTTCTCCACCATTGCGTTCTAGAAAAGCAGCCGATGATTTATGGAATTATGTTGTAGATGGAACATTAGATTGTATTTGTTCTGACCATTCACCTTGTCAAATTTCTGAAAAAGATGCGACAAATGATAAAGGCGTTTTCGGTGCATGGGGCGGATTAAGTGGCGTACAGACTAGTTTGCAAACTTTTTGGGATTATGCAGTGAATAAAAAAGGATGCTCTCCTGTACTTGTTGCAAAAGTAATGGCACAAAATCCTGCTAAAGTATTTGGTATTTATGGCAGAAAAGGAGCTATAAAAGAAGGTTTTGATGCGGATTTTGCAGTAGTTGATGATAAAAAGCCGTGGAAGATAGTTGCCGATGAGCTAGAATATAAAAATAAATTTTCTGCTTTTTGTGGTTTAACAGGAATGGGTTTACCTGTGATGACTATTGTTCGTGGCAATGTAGTTTATAATAAAAAATCTTTTAGTGATAAATGTTTGGGACAATTTATAAAAAAGTTAAAGTAATTGGAGTGGATATTTGTGAAGATAGCAATTATTGAACCATTAGGAATTGATGAAAAAGCTGTAGAAAAATTAAAACAAGATTTTTTACCAGAAGATATTGAACTTGTGTATTACAATAGCGCACCACAAGATGATGAAGAAAAAATAAAACGTTCCGAAAACGCAGATATTGTAATGTTGGCTAATATGCCTTTGAGAAAAGATGTATTGGAAAAATGCACTAAATTAAAAATGCTTTCTGTTGCATTTACCGGTGTAGACCATGTAGATATGGATTATTGCAAAGCAAATAATATCATGGTTTGCAATTGTTCTGGTTATGCTAATGAAGCTGTTTGTGAATTGGTTTTTGGTATGGTTGTTGATTTATATCGCAATATTTTTGCAGCAGATGAAGCTGTTCGCACAGGTAAAACAAAAGCAGGACTCAGCCAATTTGAACTTTGCGGCAAAAAGTTCGGCATCATTGGAGCTGGTGCTATTGGCTTAAAAGTAGCAAATGTAGCAAAAGCATTTGGTTGTGATGTATATGCTTATAGCCGTACACCTAAAGATATTGATGGCATAAAATTTGTAGGCTTAGATGAATTATTATCTACTTGCGATGTAGTATCTGTACATGTACCACTCACTAAGCAGACAAAAGACTTAATTAATGCAGAAAATATCACAAAAATGAAATCAACAGCATTGCTTATAAACACAGCACGTGGACCTGTAGTCAATGCTAAAGCATTAGCTGATGCACTTAAAAATAATACTATTGCTGGTGCTGGCGTTGATGTTTTTGATAATGAACCACCAATTGCAATGGATAATCCACTTCTCAGTGCACCAAATGTTGTTTTGACACCACATATTGGTTTTGCGACAAAAGAAGCTATGGAAAAAAGAGCTGTTATTGCTTTTACGAATATCAATAAATATTTGATGGGAAAACCACAAAATATTATGTAATAGGTGATGGAAATGGAAATTAAAGCAAATGCAGAAAATATAAAAACATGGTTGGAAACAATTAATACATTTAATTCCACACCAGAATTTGGCACAACACGAGTTTTATTTACTGATGTAGAAGTAAAAGCAAGAGAATATGTAAAATCTGAAATGCGAAAATTAAATCTGAAAGTACATGAAGATGCTATAGGCAATATTTTTGGTGTACTTGAAGGAACACGACCAGAATTGCCACCTATTTGGACTGGCTCACATATTGATACAGTATTAAATGCTGGTATGTTTGATGGTATGAGTGGCGTTGTTGCAGGTCTTGAAGCTGTAAGACTCATTCAGGCAAATAATTTAAAACATGAAAGAAATATAATTGTTGTTGTATACACATCAGAAGAACCAACTCGTTTTAAACTTGGCTGTTTAGGCAGTCGTGCTATGGCGGGCAAGCTTGATGAAAAACAGGCTAAAGAATTGGTTGATGATGATGGCAATACTTTGTATAAAGTGCTTACAAAACTTGGATTTCCTGTGCAAGATTTTGATAAAGTACCAATAAAAAAAGGCTCCGTTTATGGAGCTGTAGAATTGCATATTGACCAAAATGGTGTTTTAGAAAAAGCTGGAAAACCAATTGGCATAGTAAAAACCATTTGTGCACCGAGCGTTTTTGATGTAGAAGTTGTTGGCAAGCAATCACATGCAGGCGGAACAACAATGGAAGATAGACAAGATGCATTCATGGCAACAGCAGAAATAGCTTTAGCTTTAGAAAAATTAGGAAAGACTTCGCAAAGTGAATATACTACAACTACAATTGGCAGAGTACAGGTAATACCAAATGCAGTTAATGTAATACCGGGAAAAGTTATATCCTCTATCGATATTAGAGACTGCGATTATGATTATAAAAATGATTTGATTGCAAAATTAAAAGAAGAGATAAAAGCTATTGCTAAGAAAAGAAATGTAGTAGTGAATATCACTCAATATAATAATGATTATCCGATGAAATGTGATGAAAATATCATAAAAAAATTGGAAGCAGCATGTGAAAAAGAAAATACATCGTATATTAAAACAATAAGCGGTGCATTTCATGATTCCATGTTAGTAGGAGAATTTGCTCCTGTAGCGATGATTTTTGTACCAAGTAAAGATGGTATAAGTCATAGTCCAAATGAATGGACAGATTTTGCGGATATCGCAGCTGGAGCTAATATTTTGACTGATGTTTTAGTTGAACTGGCAAATGAAGTTTAATTATACTTCAAGCGCAGCTAAACTTAAATAGATGAGAATGTTTTCATTTGAATTATTGAAATCAGTTTGAAGAATTTCTTTTATCTTTTCTAATCTATTTAACATGGTATTGCGATGTAAATAAAGAATTTTTGCAGCTTGACTGGCATTGTAATTACAGGAAAAATAAACTTTTAAAGTATGAACGAGTTTCGTATCATTTTGGCAGTCAAAATCTAAAAGTGGTTGCAATATGTTGTGAATTAATAAATTAGAAGAAGATTGATTTAATAAATGTAATGGTATTTGATGCAAATATGAACCTGGCTTAAAATCATTTATCTGTTGTTGATGTTGAAGTGATTTGAGACTTTCTTTAAAAGCTCGACTGATATTAGTGATTTTTTTATGGCAGGCACTGATGCCCATGAAAATTGGTATTTCATTAAAATTAGTTTGTAAATTTAATGCGAAGTTTTGCACTTGATGTAATGCTTGCAATCGATGATAATTTGCTGGAAATAAAAAGTAAATGCAAAATAAGTTGTTATTAAAACATGTAAAAATACTGCAATATTCTAATGAAGTATTTTTTACAAACTTGTTTAGTTTTGGCAAGAATGATGATTTTGCTTTTTCAGGAATGTTTTGCAAGGATATAGTTAGGCAAATCCATTCTTTGCGATAATCAAAACCGTAAAAAGAGCATAGTTTTTTTATTTCTTCTACATTATTTTGTTTATGGTGAACGAGAAAATGTAAGAAAAAGGTTGAATTATTACTGTAACTGGTGCTTAGTGTTTGATTTTGAACACAAGCAAATGTTAAAAGTTGAATTATATTTTGAAGAAATTTTGAAGTAGGTATTAATGAAATGGAATTTTGTTTATGCAAAAAGCATAAATAACCCGCTTGATTATAAAGTGAAAAAGTTTGTAGTGAGTAGTTTTGACCATTTATTTTGCAAAAACTATCAGCAGTGTTTTTCATTATTTGTAAAGAAAGAAAATCTGTTAGGGAACGTAAATCGTCTTCATTTATATCATTATTTTTATAAGGAAAAGCGCTGGCTATTGGAGTGTAATTTATATCTATTAATAAAACAGGTATAACAAAAAAGCGAGCAATTTGTTGTAAAGAAGTAGATATTGGTTCATGATTTAATATTTGCTGCATAAAATTGGATAAAAAACGTTGTTCATGTTCTGCTTGAGTATTTTTTTCTTTATAAATCTGTTGAAATATCAGCTGTGATATTTCTGAAAATGAATAGAAATACGGTAGTTCAATGATTGGAAAGTCAAGTTTCTTGGCTTCATCAATCATAGCTTCAGGAATTTGACGAAAAAAGCGTTTTGTTTTTATTGCCAGTGCAGTACAGCCAATATCACTCATATCCTTTATCATTTGGCGCTGTAGCATAGGGTCATCTTTAAAGCAATAACCAGTGGTTAAAATCAATTCATTTTGTTTGAACCATTTTAAAACATCTGGATTATCTAAAACGTTAACGCTTTTAATTTCTTTTAAAATGTGATTTTCTCCAGTAATGAGGCGTAAATTATTTAAACTGCTTTCTTGAATTAACCAATTTAAAGTAGGCATAGAAAAATCTCCTTGAAAAATAGATTAATTAAAATTATATCACGTGTTGTATTGATAGAAATATATATTATTAATGAAAGAAGTGTCAAAGTGAATACTACCGATAGAATTAAGGAAACCTTAGAAACATTGAAGATATTTTCTGAGACAACAAATGGCGTAACGAGGTTACCTTTTACTAAGGAAGCTAAGTTAGCTGTGAATTTTTTAAAACAGAAAATGGAAGAAGCAGGACTTGAAGTATTTATTGATGCCTCTGGAGCTGTTCATGGTATTAGACCGGGCATTTCTTCACGAAAAATAATAATTGGTTCACATTATGATTCAGTAAAATCTGGTGGAGCATATGATGGAATAGCCGGCGTAGTTTGTGGCATTGAGATAGCTCGTCTTTTAAAATATGAAACATTGTTTTATACGCTAGAAGTCATCGGTTTTAATGATGAAGAAGGCGTTCGTTTTGGTACTGGATTTTTCTCTAGCAAAGCTTTTTTAGGAGAATGGGATATTGAAAAATTAAAACATCAATATGATGAACAAGGAATAAGCGTTTATGAAGCTATGAAATCATGGAATTTAGTACCAGAACAATTGATAAATAGTGTTTGGAAGTTGTCACAAATTCGTTGTTTTATGGAAATTCATATCGAACAAGGACCGGTTTTAGAAAAAGAAGCCGTAGAACTTGGTATCGTAAATGGTATTGTAGGCATGAAACGATACAATATTCAGGTATTTGGCAGAGCTGACCATGCAGGAACAACACCGATGAATATGCGATATGACGCGCTTACAGGAACAGCTACTGTGATTGAATATATAGAAAAAGCAGCTAAAAAATATGCTGGAGCTGTTGCAACTGTAGGAGCATGTGAAGTTTCTCCAAATGCTGTAAATACAGTACCTGAAAAAGTGAAATTTTCCTTAGATATACGCAGTATGAATAATGATGATTTACATGCATTAGAAAAAGATATATTAACGTATTTGGAAAAGACAGCACAAGAACGCAATTTAACATATGAAATGCAAACAAAATTAGAAGTTGAACCATCTGATATGGATGATACATTGAAGTCTTATTTAAGACAGAGCATTTTAAAATTAGGTTATTCTTCCATAAATATAAACAGTGGAGCAGGTCATGATGCTTTACCGATTTCACGTAAATTACCTACGGCAATGTTATTTGTGCCTAGTAAGGGTGGTAGAAGCCATTGCCCAGAAGAATATAGTAAACCAGAAAACCTAGCAAAAGCTGTTCATGTTATGTTAGATACAATTAAAAAAATAAACAATGAGGAGAATATAAATGAGTTATCCTAAAGATATTTTAAGTACAAGAGTTGTTGTAAAACCAGGTATTTTTGCTGTTTTACCAGAAGATGGATTAGTAAATAATGTAATTCCAGCTATAAAAAATTGCCGAGTAAGCATCGTGGCTTCACCTAAAATGGGTGCAAGTTTTGTAGAATACATTATAACAGCAGAGCCTGGCGGATATTCTACTAAACATTTAGCTTCTGAAGAAGGTGTAGAAAGCTTTTTATATTGCATTGAAGGCAGTGTAGAATGTTCAGTGGGATTAGATGTTTATAATTTAACAGCAGGTGGTTATATTTTTGCTCCATCTGATACTGGCATAAAATTTAAATGTGCAGAAAAAGCAAAATTCCTCTTTTATAAACAAAGATACATTCCACTCGCAGGTGGAGAAAAACCATACGTATGTGTAGGCAATGTCAATGATATGGAATATCAAGAATATGAAGGTATGGAAAATGTTTTCATAAAGGATTTATTACCAAAAGATTTGGCTTTTGATATGAATATGCATATCTTATCTTTTAATCCTGGTGGGTGTCATTCATTCATTGAAACACATGTACAGGAACATGGAGCATATATTTTATCTGGCGAAGGTATGTATTTTATGGAAAATTCTTGGATGCCGATTAAAAAGAATGACTTCATGTGGTTTGGCCCATATGTTGCACAGGGTTGTTACGGTGTAGGTAGAGAACCATTTGCCTATATTTACTCTAAAGATTGTAATCGTGATGTAGAAATATAAAAATATAAATCTAGACAGTGTAGTCTTATGATAATTTGTAGATTGTGAATTAAAAGCAACTGGCATTTTGTCGGTTGCTTTTTTGTTTTAAATAAAGGAGTGGTAATAATGGTAGCGAAAATAAAGAGTTCATTATTTTTACAAGTTGTATTAGCCTTGATATTAGGGCTGATTGTTGGTGTGGTATTTCCAACGCAAGCTCAAGCTTTAAAACCGCTTGGCGATTTATTCATACGATTTATACAATTATTGATTGCTCCGATTGTTTTTTGCGTAGTTGTAAATGGAATTTCTGGTGTAGGTAATATTAAAAAAGTTGGAACTGTAGGCGTAAAGACAATATTTTATTTTGAATGTGTAACGACAATTGCTTTAGCTTTAGGTTTAGTATTAGGTTTAAATAGTAATATTGGTATGGGCATGAATATTGACCCATCTAGCTTAGATGCTTCAGCAATCAGTGCGTATACAGAAAGAGCTCAAACGATAAGCCAAGCCGGTGGCGTATCATTTTTGATGAATCTGGTACCGACAACTGTTGTAGGTGCTTTTGCTAAAGGTGATATTTTACAGGTATTAGTATTTTCAATTATATTTGCGTGTTCTTTAAATTTAGTAAAAGATAAAGCTTCTATTGTAGTTAAAGCTGTATCTGAATTAAGCACTGTATTTTTTAGAGCTATGGGAATTATTGTTCGTTTTGCACCAGTTGGTGTATTTGGAGCAGTAGCTTTTACAGTAGGTAAATATGGTTTAGACTCTTTAGGTCATTTAGGTGCATTAGTTGGTTTATATTTTGTAACTTGTATATTATTTGTAATTGTTGTCTTAGGCGGAATTTTAAGATTGTGTGGCATAAATTTATTCCAATTTTTAAGATATTTACGAGAAGAATTGATGATTGTATTTGCTACGACAGCATCAGATAGCGTATTGCCACAGATTATGAAAAAACTAGAAAATATGGGCATAAAATCTTCAACAGTAGGTTTAGTTATTCCAACAGGATATTCATTTAATTTAGACGGTTTTTCAATTTATTTGACATTGGCTACGATTTTCATAGCTCATGCGACAAATGTAGATTTAGCTTTTTCTGATTTATTGATGATTATCATAGTGTCAATGATTGCTTCAAAAGGTGCACATGGTGTTCCAGGTTCTGCAATCGTAATTTTAGCAGCAACATTATCAGCTATACCAGCAATTCCGATGATTGGTTTAGTATTGATTTTATCAATTGATTGGTTTGTAGGTATTGCTAGAGCTGTAACTAATATCATCGGTAATTGCGTGGCAACAGTTGTCATTGCAAAATGGGAAGGTGATTTGGATATAGAACAGGCACATGAAGTTTTATCAAGTAAAGAAAAATTACAAGTTCAAAATGCTATACATTGATTTTGGGCAAATAAAAAGACGGAACAATTTAGTTCCGTCTTTTTTTATAAATCATATAATTAAATTATAATGTTGAAGGTACATCACTATCATCTAATTGACCTTTTAAGTCGTGGTCTGTCATGGCACAAACAGCGGAGTCTGACCAAACATTTTCTGCTGTTTCAATCATATCAATTATAGTGTAGATAGGTAAGATAACACCCATTAAACCGATTGGAGCGCCGATTGAAGACATTAAAGATAATGTTAAGAAATAGCAACCCATTGGCACGCCTGCATTACCAACAGCGGCGATAACGGCGATGAAGAGCCAAGTTATCATTGTGCCTAAAGATAATTCAAAACCAGCATTTTGCATAACAAATAGAGATGTTACTAAGATAAATGCAGCACAACCGTTCATGTTGATAGTTGTACAAATTGGTAAAACAAAGCGGGAAACTTTTGGATTTACTTTTAGATTTTCTTCAGAGCATGCAAGTGTTACAGGTAATGTACCAGCGGAGCTTTTGGTAAATAATGCAACAGCAAGAGCTGGTGCCATTTTGCGGAATACAACGAATGGATTGAGACCGCGAAGCAAAAGAATGAGTGGTAAAATGATGAAAATTTGAATAGCATTACCACCGAGAACTACGAGAGTGTATTTGCCAAGTGCACCTACAATAACGCCAGCTTCAATTTGAGCGGATAATTGGCCTGCGAAAGCAACAATACCTACTGGTAAAATGAAGAGTAACGCACGAATAAGTGTGAATGCTAATTCTTGTAATCCTTGAATAACACCTAATAATTGTTCACGTGCTTTAGTACGTGGCATAAATGCTAAAGCTAAACCTACAGCTGCAGCAATCAACATAACGGATAATACGTTACCAGAAACGAATGGTTGTAAAACATTATTCGGGATAACGGATAAAATATGGTCATAATAAGATAAAGACTTAAAGTTATCCATTGGAACTGCTGATTGACCAGAAGCGAGAAGGTCCATTGGTAAGTTGCTTGGAGAAATCCATAAATATAGGCATAAACCGATAGCGGCAGCGCAAATGGTAGTAAGTAATGTATAAAATACTGCATGACAGAAAATGCGCCCCGTTTCCTTATTATTGCCAAGTGCTGCTAAAGTAGTGATAACAGCTAATGCTATAGTAGGAATTGCGATGAATTGGAATAAACGAGTAAATACTGTTGCCACAAAATTGAAAAGTTCGTTAAGCCAGTGTATACCCATCCAGCCCAAGATGCCACCTAAAATAAGTGCTCCAAACCATAAAACAAATTGGCGACCTTGTGCTTTGGGCTTGTTTTCGCGCATTGCATTTTGCGCCGTTTCTTTTACAGAATTTTGTTTTTTGTTTTCAGCCATAAAAATCCCTCATTTCTTTTTAAATTTTTGCTTAACTTTATTTAGATATTATATCATAAGGATAAACTTAAATGTATTAAAAATATAGAGAATTTATATTTTAATAAATTATTTATCATACTAAAACTATAGGTAAAATGTAATTTTATATTTTATCATGACTAATGATAAATATATTACTGTATGAAGTTTGATAAAAAAGTAAAATTAAAAAACACTTGAAAAATATCAAGTGCTTTTTAATTTTTTAGAGAGTTGTATTATAGTAAAAGAAAGGGTTTAATTTAAATAAAATACAATAAAGTATTTTAAATAAAAAAATAAGACAAAGATATCGATTACGACGTCTTTGTCTTGCCTAAATAATATCACACAAAAAATAAAGTGTCAATATGTAAACTTTCTATGGCGCGAAATCAATATTTTAATTTTGTAATACAGTGTTATTACTACCCTTTTGATAGCCTGTTAAGTCAATCGTTACAAATTTAAAGCCGAGTTCTTTTAATTTAGTATTGATTAAATTTTTTGTTTTTGGTTCAAGGATTTTTGAAAGTTGATTATCTTCTACTTCAATTCTGGCTAAATCGCCATGATGGCGCACACGCATTTGACCATTGACAAATGGACGAATAATTGCTTCGGCTTGCGCTATTTGGTTTAATTTTTCTGGTGTTATTTCAATACCGTAAGCTAGTCGGGAAGCAAGACAAGCGGAGCTTGGTTTATTCCATACTGGTAAATTCCAATTTTTAGCCATTTGGCGAATTTCATCTTTAGTTATATGAAGTTCTAAAAATGGTGATTTTACTATTTCAAATTCTTTTAAAGCTATCATGCCAGGGCGATAATCACTTTTATCATCTTCATTAGAGCCTTCTAAAAGATAGTTATAATTATTTTTTTGACAAAAATCTTCCATGAATTTGAAGCGATTGATATGGCAATGATAGCAGCGCATTTTGTCATTTGCAATAAATTTATCATCTGCTAAATCGTTAAAATGGAATATTTCATGTCTTATGCCAATCAATTTTGCTATATTTTTTGCATCATTGATTTCAGTTTCTGTCATTAGCGAAGAAACGGCAGTGATGGCAATAGCTTTATCCCCTAGTGCTAAAAAGCAAGCTTTGGCAAGGGCTGAACTGTCTACACCGCCAGAAAAAGCTATAGCTACTGATTTATAGGATTTTATTAATTCGATTAATTGTTGCTGTTTATTCATTTTGTAATTCCTCATTTATTAGAAATAATGCTGTTTGTTGTACTTTTTTTAGTGGAACATTATATTTTTTCGCAGCTTTTTTACAGTCTTCGTATTCTGCGGATATATTTAAAATTTCATTATTTTTTTTAGCAATTTTGCAAGAGATTTTTCCATAAGGGGTATCGATAATTTTAAATTCTCGATTTAAGCTATAACGTATGATTGCTTCTTCGCGAATACCCAGTGTAGAAGTTTCGCTAAAAATTATATCAAGACATTTTTCTTTATCTTCGGGTTTGATTAATACAGATAAAGTGTTGGCAGTGCGAGATTTTTTCATATAAATAGGAGTTAGCCAAACATCTAATGCGCCATTTTGAAATAATTTTTCTGTAATATATTCATAGTTTTGAGGATTAAAATCATCGATATTACAAGATAAGGTGATTAATTTATCAATATTGTAATTTGCCATAAAGTTTACCTCGGTTTTTATCTTTATTTTAATATAATACTTATAGCTCACTTCAAGTCAATATTTTCAATAAAATGTTTTTTAGATAAAAAAACTAGATAAAATCAAATGTATTTGATATTTATCTAGTTATATATTTTATATTGGTGATTTTTTAACGCATGTGATTAATCATGCTAGCAAGACGACCAGCACCAAAGCCGTTATCTATATTCATGACAGCTACGCCAGCAGCACAGCTATTGAGCATAGCGAGCAGGGCTGAAAGACCGCCAAAGGAAGCACCGTAGCCGACACTTGTAGGCACGGCGATGACTGGTTTATTAGCAAGACCACCGACAACGCTAGCGAGAGCGCCTTCCATGCCTGCTGCAACGATGATGACATTAGCCTTATCGATTAAATCTTTGCGAGCTAATAAGCGATGAATACCTGCAACACCAACATCAAAGCAATATTCAACTTTATTATTCATGAGTTGGGCTGTAAGTCCAGCTTCTTTAGCAACAGGGATATCACTAGTACCTGCTGTCAATACGAGAATAAATCGCTTGTCATCAACAGGCGTATTATCTCTCTGTACATAAATGATGCGAGCTGCCTCATCATATAATGCTGTAGGAACTAACTTTAAGACAGCTTCATAATTTTCTTTTGTAGCACGAGATGCAATGATATTTTTTTGACTGTGATTAAATAGATTGAGGAAAATCTCAGCAATTTGTTGATTAGTTTTTCCTGCACAATAGATTACTTCTGGAAAATCTTGTCTATTTGCTCTGCTATGGTCAACTTTAGCAAATCCAATATCATCAAAACTGTCATTTTGGATTTTTTTCATGATTGTTGCATCGTTGATATTTCCTTGTTTATAAGCGTGAAGTAAATCTAGTAATTCAATATTATTCATTTTTTACAACCTTTTTTTATTGCGTTTATAGCGAATGAAGTAAAATAAGCAAATCAGTACGATGAGAGTAGCGACAATGAGGCTTGCTTCATGACCAACAGCGAGCATGCTTTTCCAATTATCGCCAAGGAGCCAACCAATGTAAAGAATAAACATTGTCCAAGGCAAAGAACCGAGGAAGGTATAGATAATAAATTTTTTCATGTTGACGCGGGCAAAACCAGCTGGTAAAGAGATAAATGTGCGAACAACTGGTAATATACGGCTAAAAAATACAGCTTTTACACCGTATTTATCGAACCAGCGTTGTGCTGTATCGACATGGGATTTTTTCATAAAGAAATATTTTCCATAACGGTCAATAAATGGTCTGCCACCATGTGAGCCTACATAATAAGTAACGATAGAACCAACCATACCACCAATCATGCCAGCAACAGTGGCATGGAAAAATTCCATTCTTCCTGCAGAAATTAAATATCCTGCAAAGCCTAAGATGAGTTCACTAGGAATTGGTATGCAGGCATTTTCAAGTCCCATAAGCACGGCTACAGCAACATAGCCCCATGTGTCAATAAAACTTAAAAACATCGTTGAAAATTGTTCCATTAAGATTATCCTTTCATTGTTATAAAATGATGTAAGGGTAAATTATCAATATAGATTTAAAATACCCATACTATTAAGAATACCTAAAACGCCGAATAAAATAAAGATAAAAGAAGCAACTTTTTTAATAATTTTATCAGGAACGTATTTGTGGAGTGCTGCACCTAGTGTAATGCCTATGCCATCAGCAACAAGCATACCAATAGTTGTTCCGAGTAAAATAACGAGTAAATCAGTACCAATTTGCGCGGAAAGTGCTACTGTTGCAAGCTGAGTTTTATCTCCCATTTCTGCAAGAAAGAAAGCAATGGCAACAGTCCAAAAAACACTGAAACGATTTTTTTCTGCTTCGTCTTCTAATTTATCATCTTTTAAAATCCATAAACCGAATACGATAAAAGCGATAGAAGCAACGATTTCTACAATATGTTGTGGTACAAGTGTGTTGAGATAAATACCTGCGGCAATGGCGATGAAATGATTTACTATGGTAGCAAATAAAACACCAAGCATTACTTTTTTCCATGGATATTTAGCAGCAAATGCCATGGCGAGTAATTGAGTTTTATCTCCCATTTCGGCTAAAACCACCATAAGAAAAGCTGTAGAAAAAATGACCATCTGAAAAATCTCTCCTTAAATAAAAATAATTTATAAGTATATGGGCAAAAAGAAAAGACTTTTGGTACGGATTTTATACTTTGTATAAAATCCGTACCAAAAGTCTCACTGTTGATGAAGTACATCAACGAATAAGCCAGATGCAAAAGCATCAGTATGTTGACTTATTCTAATAGCTACTCCCTTTTAGCCGATATAATTACCAATAAATTCATATATACACAAAAGATATAATACACAAAAATGAATATTTTAGCAAGATGTTTAAATTTATTTTTCTTGTTCTTTTTTCATGGCGAAATATTCTCGGTCGAGGATACCCAATATTATGAGATTTTCATAGACGCCATCAGTTAAAATCGTTTCACGAATAAGTCCTTCGCGGACAAGACCAGCTTTTTCATAGACGTGTAGTGCGCGAGCATTATAATCCTTGCAATCAAGCCAGGCTCTATGAAATTTTAAATCATCAAAAGCCCAAGATTTGAGCATTTCAAGAGTTTCTTGACCATAGCCTTTGCCTTTTGTATCCAGTATGATACGAGTCCATTCTATTTCCTTAGAAGGATTATCAAGTCCAGCAATCATCAAAAAGCCTACTTTTTCTTTTGCATCGATTGTTTCAATGATTAAATGTGTAGCAGATGGTGTATCGAGAGTTTGCATATGAACTTCGCGAGTGTATGGAATGACGTATTTAGCATTGCCAGGTTTATATTCTACTTCCATAATATAGTCCATGTCAGCTTCAGTTGCTTGACGAAATCTCAATCTTTTACCAGTTTTTATGATTTTTTCCATAATATTACCACCTTTTAATATGATTAACTAGTTAACAGTTTTTTATGTTTTTAACGATTTTTTTGTTAAGTTTATCGATTTTTAACTGACAGTTTATTAAAATTATAGTATACTTTTTTTAGTATAACAAATCGGGAGGGATAAAAGTGCATTTTGAATATCTGTTCGATATATTATTAATTCCTATCTGCATACAAATCGGTGCACTTGTTATAGGTTTTTTAATTAATAGAATAATTAATAGATATTTGCGTAGTAGTGTAGACCATGGTTCTTGGCAATATATTTTTATAAATGCTTTAAGAGGATTACCGATTTCGTGGTGCTCAGGCGTAGGTTTATATTGGACGATAAATTCACTTGATATACCACCGACGATAAATAAGTTACTTTCTTATCTATTATTTGCAGTGATTGTCTTTACGTTAACACGCGTAGTAGCTAGAACTTTATCGGGTATTATTGATTTTTATACAGTTCGCGACCAAAATATGCCAAAGACTTCATTGCTCAACAATGTAATTAATTTTGTAATTTATGCTATGGGCATTTTAATAGTTTTACAATATTATGGCATTTCTGTAGCTCCTATTTTAACAGCTTTAGGGGTTGGTGGTATGGCAGTGGCTCTTGCGCTTCAAGATACACTAGCAAATGTATTTTCAGGAATGCACTTGATATTGTCTAAACAATTGCGCTTAAATGATTATGTGCGATTGAGTACAGGTGAAGAAGGAAAAGTAACAGATATTACATGGCGTTTTACAACTCTTCAATCTGTTAGCAATAATGTAGTAGTAGTACCTAATCAGAATATTGCTAAAGCGATTATCACAAATTATAGCATGCCAAAACAAGATATAACAGTTAGCATAGCAATCGGGGTTAGCTATGATAGTGATTTGGAAAAGGTAGAAACTGTTTGTATTAGAGTTGGCAAAGCAGTATTATCAAAAATAGACCCAGCTGTGAAAGTTGCACCTGTTGTGCGTTATAATTTGTTAGCTGATTCTAGTATAAATTTTAATGTAATAATGCATGTCAGTGAATTTACTAATCAATATATAGTAAAGCATGAATTTATTAAAGCTATCATGAAGGAATTCCGCAAGGAAAATATTGAAATACCATTCCCAGTTAGAACTATAATAAATGGCAATCAATGATAAATAAATTTTATGACTTTTTTTCTAAAAAATAAATGAACAATATTAATAATAAACCTTTTTATTTTAGTATATATTTGATAAGATATACTTAACTAGACAAATTGATAATTCATTAGGAGAAATAAAGCTGAGATGAAGGAATTTTTATCTGTACGTGGTAAAAAATTGCTGCTACAGATTTTAGTTTGTACTATTATAATAGCAGGTTTTTTAGCAACGTATGGCAAATTACAACTATTAACAGGTGTATTTACGGGTTATTTGTTGGCTGTGATTTGCGTATGGGTCATGGTTTATCGTACATGGCGAGCATCTCATCTAAGTGTGGGAAAAGCTAAAGGCCAAATGTGGCTCAGTTTGATTATGCGTCTTTTGATAATTTTTATAGTACTAAGAACGGCTATAATGCGTTCAGAAGAATTATTTTTTGCCGCAGTTGGTGGTTTTTTCTTAGCTTTTATCATATACATGATACACTTGATGATTTTTGTTTATCATAAGAATATGGAATAATATCTTGTTATTTTAGATATTGTCTGTATATAGCTGGATTTCCAGTGCAAATATAAAGTAAAGAGAGGTGAGGACACTGTTACTTATGTAATGTATAAGCGGCAGTGGGGAAAATGCATGAAATCGGTGTGCGTGAAGTAGTCACTTATGCTGGCATGCAATTTAACATTGAAACGTTAGAAATGACATGGCTGGCAATGGCAATTGTCATCATCATCGCATTTTTAGCCACAAGAGGACTTAAAATGGTTCCTTCAGGTTGGCAAAATGTAATTGAGATGGTAATTGTTTGGCTAAATGAACAGATTGGCACTACAATCGGTTCACGCGGACAGCTTGTGGCACCATTTTTAATCACGCTGTTTCTGTTCTTATTGGTATCAAACTGGATTGGTCTTATACCAACACTGGCATCACCAACAAACGACTTAAATACTACATTAGGTTTAGCTTTGTTGGTAATAGTAATGTTGCATGTATTGGGACTTTATTATAAAGGCTTTAACTACATAAAACATTTCTTCCAACCAGTAGCACCATTTGTAATTATCAATTTGATTGAAGAAATAGCAAAGCCTATTACACTCGCTTTCCGTCTATTTGGCAATATTTTAGCAGGCGAAATTTTAATTATAATTTTACTTTTGTTAGTGCCAGTATGGATGCCGGTGCCTAGTGTTGTTTGGCTTGCATTTAGTTTATTTATTGGTGCAGTTCAAGCATTTATATTTACTATGCTCTCTATGTCTTACTTAGCAAATGCTATGAAAGACGATGAAAAACATTAATTAAATTTTTTTAAATCTAAGGAGGATTTATTTCTATGGAAAACGCAATTATGGTTATGGCAGCATTGATTGGTGCAGGTATTACAATGGGTCTTGCTTCTATCGGTGCAGGTATTGGTGATGGTCTTGTTACTTCTAAATTTATCGAAGGTATCGCTCGTCAACCAGAAGCTAAAAATACTTTATTCATGAACACTCTTATTTCTGTAGGCTTAATCGAAGCTATGCCTATCATCGCAACAGTTATTGCTTTGATTATGCTTTATGCTAATCCACTTATTCAATAATTTTAGGATATTTGATGTTTGGCATAAGGGGGCAATAAATTGATTGATATCAATATGACTCTTGTGGCTCAAGTTCTTAACTTTCTTATTTTAGTAGTGATTTTAAGATTAGTGGCATATAAGCCAATTATGAAAATGCTTAAAGCACGTGAAGAAAAAATTGCTAAGAGCATTGATGCCGCAGAAGCAGATGAAAAAAAGGCTAAAGAATTGCTCGAAGCGTACAATAAACAATTAGCTGATGCCCGCATTCAGGCACAGGAAATTGTAGATAAAGCTATGAAACGCGCACAAGAAGAACGTGATGCTAGTGTAGCTGAAACAAAACGTGAAATCGAACAGATGAGAAAAGCCGCAAAAGAAGACATCGCTAGAGAACGCGACCGCGCAGCAATGCAATTGCGTGCGGAAATGGTGGCTTTATCCATGCAAGCAGCTGGAAAAATTGTTGCTGCTAATATGGATAATAAAGCAAATGAAAAAATGGTCAGCGACTTTATTGACCAATTAGATAAAGATAAAATAGGTGAATTGCCATGCTGAATTTACAGTTAGCAAAAAAATACGCTGTGGCAATGTTTGAGCTTGCTCAAGAAGAAAATAAACTGGTGGAATATGGCAAACAGTTAGAAGAAATTAGACAGCTTTTTGCCGCAAAGCCAGAACTTAAAGCTTTTATGGGCAATCCACAAATTCAGCCCAAAGCGAAAAAAGAACTGCTAAATAAAATTTTCGGCAGTGATATTGAAAAATCAGTGCATAATTTTATGTTATTGCTGGTGGATAAACGTCGCATTACTATAATCGAAGAAATAGTCGGTGAATATCAAGCTCTGTCTAATGAAGTTTTAAATATCGCAGTAGCACATGTTACTACTGCTGTTGCATTAAAAGAAAAGCAACAGAAAGCCTTAACTGCAAAATTAGAAGCTATTACCGGCAAACATATTCAGCTGAGAACACATATTGATAAATCTATTATCGGCGGTGTTGTTGTAAAAATAGGCGATAAATTGATTGATGGTAGTGTAACCAGCAAGATTAAATCTTTAGAAAAGCAGTTAATGGCAAACTAAGTTATTTAAGTGGGGTGACAGAGTCGTTATGAAAATGAATCCAGAAGAAATAACAGCCATTATCAAAGAACAAATTAAAAATTATAATGTTGATTTAAACGTTGATGATGTAGGTACTGTTATTGAAATCGGTGATGGTATTGCACATATTCATGGCTTAGACAAAGCGATGGCAGGAGAACTGCTCGACTTTGGCAATGATATATATGGTATGGTCCTGAACCTTGAACAGGACAATGTCGGCGCTGTTTTATTAGGTGGCGACACAAATATCAAAGAAGGCGACATAGTAAAACGTACTGGTAAAATCATGCAGGTTCCAGTAGGTGAAGCTATGATCGGTCGTGTTGTAGATGCTCTTGGCCGTCCAATTGATGGTAAAGGCCCTATCAATACAACACAAACTCGTCCAGTTGAATATCCAGCTCCAGGTATTGCTGATAGAAAATCAGTTAAAGAACCTCTTCAAACTGGTATTAAAGCTATCGATGCTTTAGTTCCAATTGGTCGTGGTCAGCGTGAACTTATCATTGGTGACCGTGGTACAGGTAAAACTGCAATTGCTGTAGATACAATTCTTAACCAAAAAGGTCAAAATTGTATTTGTATTTATGTAGCTATTGGTCAAAAAGCTTCTACTGTAGCACGTGTTGTTAAAATATTTGAAGACCATGGTGCTATGGATTATACAATCGTAGTAGCTGCTACAGCTGCTGATAGTGCACCACTTCAATACATGGCTCCATACTCTGGTGTAGCAATGGGCGAACATTTCATGTATCAGGGCAAACATGTACTTTGCGTATATGATGACCTTTCTAAACATGCAACAGCTTATCGTGCAATGAGCTTGCTCCTTCGCAGACCACCAGGACGTGAAGCTTATCCAGGGGACGTATTCTACTTACATTCTCGTCTTTTGGAACGTGCAGCTAAATTGAGTGATGAACTCGGTGGCGGTTCTATTACAGCTCTTCCAATCATTGAAACATTAGCAGGCGACGTTTCCGGTTACATTCCAACAAACGTTATTTCTATCACAGATGGTCAGATTATGCTTCAGACAGAAGCTTTCTATTCTGGTATCCGTCCAGCTATCGATGTTGGTCTTTCCGTATCTCGTGTAGGTGGTAGTGCACAGATTAAAGCTATGAAGCAGATTGCTGGTCGTATGCGTCTTGACCTTGCTCAGTATCGTGAACTTGCAGCATTCGCTCAGTTTGGTTCTGACCTTGATAAAGCTACAAAAGAACAGCTCGACCGCGGTGTTCGTATGGTTGAAACATTAAAACAAGCACAGTATTCTCCACTTAAAGTTGAAGACCAAGTACTTGTAATTTACACAGCTGTACGTGGCTTTTTAACAGATGTACCTGTTGATAAGGTTGTTAAATTCCAAAATGATTTCCTTAAATTTATGAATTCTAATCATCCAGAAATTGGACAGACAATCGCTCAGCAGAAAAAATTGGATGACGCATTAGAAGAATCCATTAATAAAGCTATTGAAGAATTCAAATCAACATATTCATATAATAAATAAGCAGTGAGGTGATTTAATTGGCTAGTTTACAGGACATACGCCGCAGAATGAAAAGCGTAAAAAGTACACAGCAAATCACTAAAGCCATGAAGATGGTTGCTACTGCTCGTTTGCGCCGTGCTAAAGAAGCGGCCGTATCCAACCAACCTTATGCAGATAAGATGTATGAGGTTATTGCCGATGTAGCCTCTAATGCAGGAAGTTTTTCACATCCTTTGCTGGAAGTACGTGAAGAAGGTAAAGCTTTATATGTTGTTTTAGCTTCTGATAAAGGTCTTGCTGGTGCTTATGCAAGTAATGTATTTAAAGAAACATTAGCTCATATTAAAGATAAAAATAATACATCTGTAATTACAGTAGGACGTCGCGCTAAAGAATATTTTGTGCCTCGTAAATATGATGTATTGCATTCTTATATGGGTTTTACAGAACGTCCAGAATATCAAAATGCTAGACAAATAGCTATAGATGTTATTGAACGTTTTGTCAAAGGCGATTTTAAAGAAGTATATCTCGTGTATACTAAATTTATTTCTGCTATTTCAGCAGTGCCACAGGTAATAAAATTATTACCATTTACAGCACCAAAGACCTCTCATAGTGAGCCTGCTGCTGAATATATTTATGAACCATCTGCGCAAGAAGTACTCGGATATTTATTGCCGCAGTATATTGTTACAATGATATATTCTGCATTATTGCAATCAGCGGCAAGTGAACTCAGTTCACGTATGAATGCGATGAGCAATGCAACAGATAATGCTGAAGAACTCATCTCTAAACTCAATTTGCATTATAATAAAGTACGTCAGGCTAACATTACTCGCGAAATTACTGAAATCGTGGGTGGCGCGGAAGCTCTGAAGTAAGGAGGTTTCACCTAAGTGGCAAAAGGTAAAATTGTACAGGTTATTGGACCTGTTGTTGATATAGAGTTTCCGGCAGAAGCTTTGCCGGGAATTTTGAATGCGGTAACTATCAAAGGCAAATCCGGTGATATTGACATAGATTTAGTCGTTGAAGTTATGCAGCATTTGGGAGATAATGTTACACGTTGTATTGCTATGAGTTCTACAGATGGTTTAACTCGTGGCATGGAAGCAGAAGATACAGGTTCTTCTATTAAAGTTCCTGTAGGTGATGCTACTCTTGGCCGTGTATTTAATGTACTTGGTAAAACAGTAGACCATGATGATACTCCAGTTAATAATAAAGAATTTTGGCCTATTCATCGTCCTGCTCCAAAATTTGATGAACAAGAAACATCTACTCAGATTTTGGAAACAGGTATCAAAGTAGTTGACCTTATCGCTCCATATTCTCGCGGTGGTAAAATCGGTTTGTTCGGTGGTGCAGGTGTAGGTAAAACAGTTCTTATCATGGAACTTATTCATAACATTGCAACACAACACGGTGGTTATTCCGTATTCACAGGCGTTGGTGAACGTACTCGTGAAGGTAATGACCTTTGGAACGAAATGAAAGAATCAGGCGTTATCGATAAGACAGCTCTCGTTTATGGTCAGATGAACGAACCACCAGGAGCTCGTATGCGTGTAGCTTTAACTGGTCTTACTATGGCAGAATATTTCCGTGATGTACAAAATCAGGACGTGCTTTTGTTCATCGATAATATTTTCCGTTTCATACAGGCTGGTTCAGAAGTATCCGCACTTTTAGGTCGTATGCCATCAGCCGTTGGTTATCAGCCAACACTTGCTACTGATGTAGGTTCACTTCAAGAACGTATCACTTCTACAAAGAAAGGCTCCATCACATCTGTTCAGGCTGTATACGTACCAGCCGATGACTTGACAGACCCTGCTCCAGCAGCAACATTTGCTCATTTGGATGCAACAACAGTATTGTCTCGTCAGATTGCTGAACTTGGTATTTATCCAGCCGTTGACCCACTTGATTCCACTTCTCGTATCTTAGACCCTAATGTAATCGGTCAAGAACATTATGAAGTAGCTCGTGGTGTGCAGGCCATTTTACAGAAATACAATGAACTTCAAGATATCATTGCTATTTTAGGTATGGAAGAATTATCCGATGAAGATAAACTCACTGTATCTAGAGCACGTAAAATTCAGAGATTCTTATCTCAGCCATTCTTTGTTGCGGAACAATTCACAGGTACACCAGGTAAATATGTACCATTAAAAGAAACAATCCGTGGATTTAAAGAAATTTTAGCAGGCAAATATGATGACTTGCCAGAAAGTGCTTTCTACATGGTTGGCAGCATTGATGAAGTTGTTGAGGCAGCAAATAAAATGAAGAAGGAGGGATAATTTATGGCTAAAATAAAGCTGGAAATTATTTCTCCTAATAAGGTAGTGTATTCTGCTGATATTGATATGTTAATCGTTCGCTCAATTAGTGGCGACCTTGGCATATTGCCGAAACATGCTCCACTTTTAGCTGGACTTGTACCACATGCAATGAAGGCAATAATTGATGGAACAGAAAATCTCATCGCAGTCAGCGGTGGTTTCATGGAAGTACAGCCAGATAAAATCGTTGTACTTGCAAGTGCAGCAGAACTTCCTATCGAAATTGATATAAATAGAGCTAAAAGAGCATATGAACGTGCTAAAAAACGTTTGGAATCTTTTAATCAAAATCCAGAAGTAAATATTGACATTGATACAATTCGTGCTCGTGCGGCAATGGCACGTGCCAAAGCTCGTCTTGTTGCTACAAAAACAGATGTTGGCTAATCGAGTCAATAGATGAATTATAGCGGTTGATAGCATTAGCTACAGCCGCTATTTTTATTTTAGAGGTGATATGATGATTAGCATGAATATAAGAGATATAAATGATTTATCATGGAATGAAGACATAAAATATTGTTTAGATTTCTTTAAAAATAATGATATGGCAAATTTTGCCCCTGGAGATTATGAAACAGATAAAGCATATGTAAGTTTGCGTATTGATGAGTATGAAACGCAAATAGCACAAGATAGATATTGGCAGGCACATAAAAATCATATAGATGTATATATTTTAATTCATGGACAAGAACGAATTGATGTTAAAAATATAGAAGGATTGAAGATGTATCATTATGATAGAAGTGGTGATACAATGATGATTGAAGAAACAAGACCTAATAATATCAATTTATTGACAAAATATGGAGATATAGTGATATGCTATCCGAAAGAAGCTCATAAAACAGGAATTCATGTGGAATTGCAGAATAAATTTAAAGTGGCTCTATTTAAAATTGATATAAATAGATGAAATTTGTAGAAAGAAGGATGATTATGAGTAATCATATTGAAGCTAAAAAAGGTGATATTGCAGACGTTGTATTATTGCCAGGGGACCCATTGAGAGCAAAATATATCGCTGAAAAATTTTTAGAAAATCCAGTTTGTTATAATCACATTCGCAATATGTTTGGTTATACAGGCACATATAAAGGCAAAAAAGTATCAATTCAAGGAACAGGCATGGGCATACCATCTATTTCCATTTATACACATGAATTGATTTGTGATTATGGTGCTAAAAAATTAATTCGCGTTGGTACTTGTGGCGGTTTAAAAGATGATGTGCATATCCGTGATGTAGTAATCGCACAGGGAACAACAACAGACAGTGGCATTGTTGTTAGAACTTTTGGCGCTGGACTTAATTATGCACCAATCGCCGATTTTGAACTTTTAGGCAAAGCTTATCACAATGCAAAAAAAATGAATATACCTGTAAAAGTAGGCAATGTTTATTGCCAAGACCGTTTTTATGATGAAGAAGTTGATTTACAAAAACTCATTCAATACGGTTGTCTTGCTGTAGAAATGGAGTCAGCTGCACTTTATATGCTCGCAGCTCGTCATAATGTTAAAGCACTTGCTATTTTCACTGTAAGCAATCATTTATTTACTGGTGAAGAAACAACTGCTAAAGAACGTGAACAATCTTTTGATGATATGATTAAGATTGCACTTGAAACAGCTATTGATGAAAGAAATATCTAAATAAAAAAGCCAAAAAGAGGACAATTAAACATTGAACTGCACCTCCAAAAGTTGTTTTTTTTGTCCAACTTTTGGGGTGCAGTTCAAACTGGCTGCACTTAGCCGAAAAAACAATGAACTAACCAAAAAAAGAAATGAAATCGGAAAGCGCCTCGGCAGCTATAAAACAACACTTACCAATAATCCGGAAAGATACAATGTGATACTTTCTGAGCTGAAAAAGCAAAATGAAGAAACTATTACTAAAAATAAAGCGTTGTATTCCCGCTATAAATACGATATACTTCAAATGCAAAAATATAAATCCACGCGTGAAAAACTGTCTAAAGAACAAGCGGATACCATACTTTTCAGCGAAAAAATCGCGTCTCAATTAGGGCACAAAAACAAGTTAAACGGTACAACTTTTATAAAAGATTTACCGTTTGCCGTAAACAACAACAACATATATTTTTTCACGGAGCAGAAAAACAATATCATCAAAGCTGTTAAAATCGGTGATGATATCGTTAAGGGCAAAGTGCCGGTATATTATTTGAAAGTTGAAAATGCTAATATAAAATCTGTTTCTAAAAGCGATGAGATGGCTTATCTTTATGCGCAAAAAAATCAGACTGTAAGCATGAAAAACCTTCATCCGGTTATGCAGGAGGCTTATAAAAAACGCAGTCAGTCCGTTGCAGACAAAATCTCCAAAATTGCCGATAATCTTGTTAATGACAATATGCAACAATCCAGGGCAAATTGGCAGGAAAACGAGCAGACCACCGACAAGACAAAACTAGCTGAAAAAAAGATGTATAATGAATGGAGTTTATAAAAAATACTTTATTTTTCTTTGCAAGTGTTGTATTCTAATTATAGTAATTCACATGTTTGCCGCGACCTGGTATGCGGAATATAAAAGTCCAGGATATCAAATTATGTACTAAGAAGCCTTATCTATTGATAAGGCTTTTCTTGTTTTAATAGGAGTTTTAAATGTTGCAACTAAAATCGTTCAGATAGCAAAATGAAAGGAAATAATAAAAATGACCAATAATGAGCTTAGAGAACTTAGAAAAAATGTTATTTCTGTTATGAAAAGTTTCGAATTAGAAGGTTTTGTTTATACAGAAGAGGAAAAACGTGTTTTTGATAAAATTGCTAATGGAGAATTATCTTTAGATGAAGGAAGAGCTATTTTCATGCAGGATTTGACTAAAAAATATGGTACTAAACTTTAATTTTTTTATCATGAAATATCAGTGTGTGGAGGATACAAAATGATTAGTATAACAGAACGTAAACGCAGATATGAAGATCTTGCTTATGCAATGGGAAGTTGTGAAATGGAAGGTTGTATTTTTACTGCCGAAATTCGAAAACTTTATGAACGATATGCTAATGGAGAATTATCTTTGAAGGAACTTGGTGATGAAATAGACAAAACATTACCGAAAAAATAGGAGTTTATATGAGCGAAAAAGATATGGAAGAAAAGGAAGGTTTATATATTCCAAGAAGATTAATTGAATTAAAAAACCATCCTATAGAAGGAAATTTTGATTTAAAACATTTATGTAAAATCAATCAATATCTTTTTCAAGATTTACCTAAGTTAGGCGGAAAATACGAGCGATTTTATAAACCTGGGCAATATATAACTGAATTATTGCCATGGAAAACATGGATGAAGCATCGTCCTATTCCAGGAACATCGAAAATTTCTAATATTGTTTATTCAAATATGGATAAAATAATTATAAATGAAACACAAGCTTTTTTGAAAAAGAATATTGATATTAATAAAATGAAAAAAATGCAAGTAAAAACATTTGTAAAAAAAATGACGGAAATCTATTCTAAATTAGATTATTTACATCCATTTAGAGATGGTAACAGTCGAACAATTAGAGAATTTACTCGTGAACTTGCTTTAAAAGCAGGATTTAAAATGAATTGGGAAAAATCCAATTTAAATCAGCATACAAGAAACGAATTATATATAGCTCGTGATTTAGCTGTTAATAAAATTGCCCATGATAGAGCTTTTAGTATGGAACTGAAATATGATATTGAAATGTACATGAAGCCGTTTAAAGATTGTAAAAAGTTAGAAGAAATTTTAGCCGAAAACATAGAAAAAATAAAAGTTCGCAAGCAGAAAATAGTGATGAAGTTTCCGGACAAGGATAAAAGTAATAATCGCAATATAGGACGCTGACTATATACAACATATAGTATTTTTTCTTTCGGCCGTGAGATATAAAAACTATATTTAGTATATAAAGGATATAAAATGATTAGTAAAGCAGAATAAAAGCAGGTGATATATTGAAATACTTATCAGGTATATTTGCTTTGAATTTGATGTGTGATTTAGATACATTCGGCGCTGGCATACATCAGCGATTGATTGGAAAAAACTAAAGTTTTGGGATAGCAGTCATAGTATATGGGGCGATTACGGTATAGAACAAAACAGAACTATTCCGGAAAACAAAGGAAAATTTAATGTTGCTAATCATATCAGAGCATTGCTTGATTTAATCAGTATAGGATATTTTCCTACAGCACAGGGAATGCGGGATAATTTTATCTGCAACGATAAATATACGCCGGAGATTTTTTCTAAAGTCAGTATGTTAAAAAACAACGAAAACTGGCCGGCAATAGATAAATTTATGGGTAAAGAATATATGATGCAATGGGTAAGATATAAAAAAGAAGTTGAGTTATAAGGGAAAGGCTTATCATAATAAATGATAAGCCTTTTTGTGTAATTATTACAGTTATCATATGTATTTATTGTGTATGTATGATGATTACTAATTAAAATTTAATTTATTTTTAAATCAGATATAATATTTTTATAATATAATTTTAATATGAATTAAATATACTATTTTATGAAAGGTGGAAAACCGGATGATTAATCGATTAATTATTCTTATGACTGTATGTTTAATGTCGTTTAGCGCAGTGGCAAATGCCGATTCGCCTAAAGCAAAAGAAGGTGATAATCTGCCGCCGTTGGTTATTGAAACGGATAATCTGACCTATGCCGGGGCTTTTATCGATTGGAGTGGTTCTCCTGGAATAGTTGCTCAAAAAAGTGTATCGCTTCATAAAGAACCGGCTGATAATAGTCCTATCGTCGGCATTGTTCCCGGATATACTTCATCAACAATAGTTAAGCAGGAGATGTTTCCCATCGTAGGTGTTAAAGCTTATATTTATCCTCGTATGGGAAAAACAAAGATTATTGCTTCACCAGAAAAGGCAAAACAATCTGCCGCTTTAACAAATACAGCTGATGTAAATATTGGAGATGATATTTATGTAATTTATAGTGAAAAAAGCGGACTTAAAAGTGTTGTATGGTATAAGGGAAATTTTATCGTAGTACCGTCTAGTGGTATAAAAATACCATATATAAATTCCAATCCGGAACAAAACTATTACCAAGGTTATACCTATGCTGTTTATGAAGGATATTCTACTAATAATGATATTGTAAATGAACCTGTTAGATACGGTGGATATTATGATGACGGAAAACGATATCTTATAACACCGCCTGTTTGTAGACGTAATGCAGATATTTGGCTTCAATTGGAAATGCCCGATAAAGTAACCGGTTGGGTACAAATAACAGATGCATATGCGGGAGCAAATGCACAGCCTGATTGGTGGAAATGTTACACAGGATTTTCATTAGACTGTTTTACTGGATTTTCACCAGATACTCATAAGTTACTTACAAACTAATTTTATTAATTTAGAATGACAAATACACACCAGAGATTTTTTCTAAGGTCAGTATGCTGAAAAACAGCGAAAACTGGCCGGCAATAGATAAATTTATGGGCAAAGAATATATGATGCAATGGGTACGATATAAAAAAGAGGCTGGGTTATAATAGAAAGGCTTATCATAATAAATGATAAGCCTTTTTGTGTAATTATTACAGTTATCATATGTATTTATTGTGTATGTATGATGATTACTAATTAAAATTTAATTTATTTTTAAATCAGATATAATATTTTTATAATATAATTTTAATATGAATTAAATATACTATTTTATAAAAGGTGGGAAACCGGATGATTAATCGATTAATTATTCTTATGATTGTATGTTTAATGTCGTTTAGCGCAGTGGCAAATGCCAGTCCATCTGAAACAAAAGAAGGTGATAATCTGCCTCCGTTGGTTATTGAAACGGATGATGTGAAATATACAGGAATAAATATTGATTGGTCTAAAAATCCTTCAATAAGAACAAGAGAAGATATTATCTTGTATAAAGAACCATCATTAAATAGTTCTACAGTAGGAAAAATTTTAGCGAATGAACGAGTTTCAATACTTAAAACAAAAGCATATATTTATCCGCGTATGGGAAAGACAAAAATTGTGAACGATATAAATACAGATTTGATATTGAGTGGTAACATTGATAATGTACCTAAAATAGGTAATACAGTCTATTTAATATATTATTCCACAGAAACACCAGCTGTTATTTGGTATGAAAATAATTTTTTTATTATATCTAATAAAAGCATAAAAATGCCCGATAATTATTTAACAAATAAAGACGTAGAGAATTTTTCTGCTATATATGAAGGTTATATAAGTGAAAAAGATACATCTAATGATTTTAAACCGTATCAGGAATATGTTATTTCTGGAGATAATATTGGAGAATCAGTTGCTTGGAAAAATATATTCTTCGGATATAATTATCGTCGAAATGCGGATGTATGGCTTTATCTGGAAAACGCTAATAAGAAAAAAGGATGGGTACAATTTTCTAATGCGTATTTAGGAGCTAATGAACAGATTTGGTGGAGACAACAATTTTTAGGAGATGCAGAAGGTTTTAATAATGATGTTATTAATTTAAAGGAGGAAATGTAAATGCCTAATATTATTAATGAATCAAACGTTTATAATTATAAAGATAAATTAAAATATCCGGAACAAGGTATAGATAATATTTCTTGTAAGATTAATACAAATGAATTTTTATTTTATTCAAATAATCCAGAAAAAATATATAACAAAGATTTAGCCGATAACGGAAAATGGCTTTGCGAGAAACCATAACAGGCAATGGACAGATATATACTTGGCATGAAACGAATATGAAGGAACGATAACATCACTTATTTTGATGTATAATCCAACCGACAAAGAAATTGAAATAAACTTTACAAATATAGGTACTACTATTGACCCGAATTGGATTTCTGACGTATATGCTTGGAGAGATTATCTTACAGCCGCTAACAGTCCGGTAAAAATTACACTTTCTCCTTATGAATATGCTAATATTTTTAGCAGACAGATACCGGCATACTGTAATTTCGGTGTTATAAGCAGAGTATCAATTACAGATAAACAAGGCAATCCTGCAGCAATTACTTTCTTTGATTTGGCTTATGTTGATGAAACTAAATCTGGAAATGCTACTGAACCAGCACAAGCAAGTGTTACTGGAAATAAAGCGGACCCGCATAGGGGCGTAGGAGCTGGTTTTTATGAAACGTTCACATTAAATTTATCAATGAGTTCATCTGAACAGGATAAGGCAAAGGTTATTTCTTTTGGTAAAGATAAAACGACTGATACAAGTAATGACGGAGATTCATTTGATGGAAAAGATTTAATCCAGATGACGGATTCTTCCGGACAAATTAAAATTAAAGGATTAGCAGGAAATTACGGTGTACAAATGGACGTAAGACTTAAATTTACTAACAATACCGGTAATACAGGCAATTTCAAAGTTGTTATGTCGAGTTCAGGCGGGAAAATTTATCCCTTTGTTTCACTTAACGGAGTATTTGCTTATCCAGGAAGAAGGATTGAAACTGCAAAAGTTTTGATGGAAATGATAGATTTAGGAACAATAGAAAATGGAAAATCTGTTTCGGTAAATTTCTTTACAGCATTAACAGCTGTATTCACAGCACCTTTTTGAACTGCACCCCAAAAGTTGGACAAAAAAACAACTTTTGGAGGTGCAGTTTTTTTATGACTAAATACTCAAATGAATTTAAAGTTAAAGCAATTAAAATGGTTTTAAAAGGAGATTCTATTTATCATGTAGCTAAAATTCTAAACATGCCAAATACAGCTTCTCTTCGCAGATGGATATTTCATTATGAAAATGGTGGCATTTCACAACTTCTTCATAAAAATCGTAAATATACTCCTATCTTTAAGCAAAAAGTTATTGAATATAAATGGCTACATCATTTATCATTAAATCAAACAGCAGCCAAATTTTCCATTCCTAATACTGGTACAATTTCTACATGGGAAAAGTTGTATCGTTCTTATGGATTTTCTGGTTTGCTTGCTAAGAAACGAGGTAGACCATCTATGAAAAAATCTAAATCTAAAAATAAGGTTAACAAACCTAAAAAAGAACTTTCTTATGTTGAACAATTGGAACAAGAAAATTATCAATTAAGGATGGAAAATGACCTATTAAAAAAGTGGCATGCCTTAATGAAGCAATGGGAAAAGGAAGGAAGACACTAGTTTTAGTAATTGCTAAATTAAGGAAAAAATATACTCTAAAAGCCCTATTAAACTATACAAAATTAGCTAAAAGCACATATTATGATGCATTAAAAAAATTATCAAAAGAAGACAAATATAAAGGATTAAAAACATTAATTCATAATATTTGTAATAAAAATCATGGAAGATATGGATATAGAAGAGTAACTTTGCAGCTGCATAAACAAGGAATAAAAGTCAATCATAAAGTAGTTATGAGATTGATGAAAGAAGAAAATTTAACATGTAAAGTAAGAGCAAAGAAATATAAATCATATAGAGGGCAAGAAGGGAAAATAGCCAAAAATATATTAAATAGAAATTTCAAAGCATCAAAACCAAACGAAAAATGGGCAACAGATGTAACAGAATTTGCATTATGTAATGAAAAAATATATTTATCACCAATAATAGATTTATATAACGGAGAAATAATAAGTTATAAAATATCGAAAAGACCAATACTAAAGCAAGTATTAGATATGGTAGAAGATGCAACAAGAAAGATAAAAGAAACAAAAGGAATAATTCTACATTCAGACCAAGGATGGCAGTATCAGAATAGAAGATATCAGAAGTTATTAAAAGAAAAAGGCATTATCCAAAGCATGAGCCGAAAAGGAAATTGCTTAGATAATGCCGTAATAGAAAATTTCTTTGGTTTGCTAAAAAGCGAATTATTCTATTTAAAAAAATTTAAATCCGTTGAATATTTTATAAAAGAGTTAAAATCTTATATAAAATATTATAATACAAAACGGATAAAGATAAAACTAAAAGGACTTAGTCCCGTAGAATACAGAACTAAGTCTCAATTAGTAGCTTAATTAATATGTCCAATATTTTGGGTGCATATCAAAGTTGAATGAACAGCTTTATAGGTCTTTTTTAGCGTATCTCATAATGGTATAATAAAAAACAAGGCAAATATTATATTTATCTTGCTGAACCTGTCATTTATATGATGGGAGGTGATAGCATGAGTTACAATGATATGATTATGCTGATTATTGATATTGTTGTTACCAGCAACATATCAACAATATTGGCATTTATCGCTGTACTTGCTGTTATCGCTTTTATGCTTAAAGACTAATTGTCGATAAGTATAGTCAGCCACTTTTGAACGATAGCGACTTTATTCACCTATAAGATGAATGATAAGGTATCAGCACGTGTCGGAAGCGTAAAAAAGAAAATATAATACTTGCCGTTTTGTTTTTATTATTATAAATTCATTATAGCGCATGAAAAAACATAAAGCAAATAGATGAAGCGATATTATATTTGATGAGTTTCATATAAATAATTAAAGTATTTTTCATAGAATGCAGGCACTCCGTCGACAATATCCTGTACGGAGCTTTCATCAACTGCCGTGTCTTGCCATACAGTTAGTTTTCCGTCATTTGTTACAGCGGTTGGCTCACCGAAGTTTTTGGTGAAACCGCGCTGTATAAGATAGTATTTGGTGAAGTTATCATACTGCTGTTTAATGGAATTTGTCTTTTTATCAAAAAACAGACCGATTTTGTACAATTTATCATTGTAGATATATAAAATAATAAACGGTTCATCAGGCGAATATTTTTCTGTTACTGGTAATACGTATGATTTGTAATATTTACCGCCATAGCCGGAATATTTCAGATTGTAGATTTCATTTATTTTGGTCAAGTCATCACCCCATGTTAAGGGAAAAGCATTATTCAAAATATCATTGTAGATATAATGGTATGGCGGATTGCTTTTAGGAAGTGTAGCAGAAGATACGGTTTGGGGCGGCTTCTGGTTTTGCCATGTTAGGGTATTGCCGTCTTGACTGATTATGACGGTAGATAATGGTAGTATTTTATTCAGACCGTTTTTTATGACATAATATTTGGAAAAATTATCGTACTGTTGTTTTTGCAGATTAACCTGTTTGTTGAAATACAAAGAGACGGTATACAATTTATCTTCATCAAAATAAAATGTCAGCGACGGTTCATCTTGAGCTAAAGATAAGGTGTATACGGAAACAGAGCCTTCGGAACTTTTAAGCTGTAAATCGTATTTTGATAGAATATCATCTATATCCATATACCAGGCAAGATAATATCTGTTGTGCAGTAAATCTTCATAGATATCGTCAGTGCCGTGTTCTGTAGCAGAATTGGCAAAGGCGATATTTATGGGCAGCAGTAATAAACTAAAAATTATTAGAAATTTTTTCATAGATAAATTCCTCCAATCTAATGAAATATAGGGCAAATAAAACTGTTTTTTATTTCCAGTCAGAAGATACAGGCTCAATATAATTAATAATATACCATGTATTTTCAAATGCAGAGAAACTAAATGTAATCGGTTACAAAGAAAATCTGGGAGGTGCAGTGCCGATGTATTAGATAGAAAAATAGTAGTGGAATATGCGTTGAATTATGCTCTTGTACCCAATATCGGTTCAGAAGATGATTTCTGGTTTTTCGTGCAGGACGGTACAAATTTTGTATCGCAATGCTGGTATACGGGCGGAATTAAACAAAACAGCGGTTGGCACTGGCAAAATCGCAAACACCATACAAAGTCATGGACAGATATGAAAAAGTTTGTGCAATATATGACAAAATATTCAGCTTATTATTCTGATAATAATAAACCTGTTGCCCGGATTTGTCGAGATAAAAATTCAGTCCGAATGGGAGATTTAATTCAGTTCAGAAATAATGCTGATATTTGGTATAAATTGGCAATTATCACTGAAATAAAAAACAGCGAGATATATTATGTACAGCATAGCCCAAATTGTTTGGAACATAGATTGAGTGAAGACAATGCAAAAGAAATTCGCTTTATCTGTGCAAAAAATTGAAATATGAATACAGTTTTTCATCATTTTCTAATATATAGAGAATATAATGATAATAGGAATTCTATTTATGATTAGAAAGAAAGGCTGTGATTGTATGTTTAGGAAATTAGCTATGCTATTATGTTTCGGTATTTTGTTAAGTTTCAGTGCGGTAAGTGCTCAGGCTAATGATGAATTGCCGCCGCTTGTAATTGAAACGGATGATGTAAAATATGCAGGGATAATGTTGAAGTTGGATAAGAACCCGACTATAACGGCACGACAGGAAACAGCTATTCATAAAGAACCTTCACCGAATAGCCCTGTAGTAGGAACAATGCAGCGAAATGATAAAGTTTCAATTATAGGGGCAAAAGCTTATATTTATCCGCGTATGGGAAAAACCAAAATAATAAAGGATATTACTTTGACAGATGAGTTTGGCAATGAAAAAATTTTAAAACCAGGGGATATTATGTATTTGATATCTTATAATATGTATGGCTCATATACTGTTTGGTATAAAGGTACTTTCTTTAGATTAGAATCATATGAAATAAAAATGCCTGCACCATATTTTGCTAGAAGTGCGTACCATCGTAAAGAAATATGTGCCGAATATGAAGGATATACAAATAAGCAGGATGTAGAAGCTGATTTTGAAATGTATATAGAATATCCGAATGACAACCGACGTACACCAATGAGTACATGGTCATTTGTAGAAGGAAATGAGTTTAGATGCAATTCCGATATATGGCTTTATGTGGAATTACCGGATAAAGTAACAAGAGGCTGGGTACAATTACTAAATGCACATTTAGGTTCAAAAACATATAAACAGATATGGTGGAGACAGCCTAATGTAGATGATAGGGAAAGTTTTTATTTTGGTTATTAAGAAAAAATTTAATTTTAGGAGTGAATTTATATGGCTAAAATAGTAGATAAGTTTGATGAATATAGTTTAGAATTAATATATCCTACAGACGAAGAAAAGAAAAATAAAATTAGTTGTGCAGTAAATACAAATGAGTTTTTATTTTACTCAAATAATCCGGAAAGTGTATATTATAAGGATTTTGCTGATAGTGGAAAGTTTTTTTGCCGTGAAACAGTCAAAGGCAATGGTCAAATATATACTTGGCATAGAAACGAATATGAAGGAACGATAACATCACTTATTTTGATGTATAATCCAACCGACAAAGAAATTGAAATAAACTTTACAAATATAGGTACTACTATTGACCCGAATTGGATTTCTGACGTATATGCTTGGAGAGATTATCTTACAGCCGCTAACAGTCCGGTAAAAATTACACTTTCTCCTTATGAATATGCTAATATTTTTAGCAGACAGATACCGGCATACTGTAATTTCGGTGTTATAAGCAGAGTATCAATTACATATAAACAAGGCAATCCTGCAGCAATTACTTTCTTTGATTTGGCTTATGTTGATGAAACTAAATCTGGAAATGCTACTGAACCAGCACAAGCAAGTGTTACTGGAAATAAAGCGGACCCGCATAGGGGCGTAGGAGCTGGTTTTTATGAAACGTTCACATTAAATTTATCAATGAGTTCATCTGAACAGGATAAGGCAAAAGTTATTTCTTTTGGTAAAGATAAAACGACTGATACAAGTAATGACGGAGATTCATTTGATGGAAAAGATTTAATCCAGATGACGGATTCTTCCGGACAAATTAAAATTAAAGGATTAGCAGGAAATTACGGTGTACAAATGGACGTAAGACTTAAATTTACTAACAATACCGGTAATACAGGCAATTTCAAAGTTGTTATGTCGAGTTCAGGCGGGAAAATTTATCCCTTTGTTTCACTTAACGGAGTATTTGCTTATCCAGGAAGAAGGATTGAAACTGCAAAAGTTTTGATGGAAATGATAGATTTAGGAACAATAGAAAATGGAAAATCTGTTTCGGTAAATTTCTTTACAGCATTAACAGCTGTATCCACAGCACCTTTTTGAACTGCACCCCAAAAGTTGGACAAAAAAAACAACTTTTGGAGGTGCAGTTTTTTTATGACTAAATACTCAAATGAATTTAAAGTTAAAGCAATTAAAATGGTTTTAAAAGGAGATTCTATTTCTCATGTATCTAAAATTCTAAACATGCCAAACACAGCTTCTCTTCGTAGATGGATATTTCATTATGAAAATGGTGGCATCTCACAACTTCTTCATAAAAATCGTAAATATACTCCTATCTTTAAGCAAAAAGTTATTGAATATAAATGGCTACATCATTTATCATTAAATCAAACAGCAGCCAAATTTTCCATTCCTAATACTGGTACAATTTCTACATGGGAAAAGTTGTATAGTTCTTATGGATTTTCTGGCTTAATTTCTAAGAAACGAGGTAGACCATCTATGAAAAAATCTAAAAACAAACTTAACAAACCTAAAAAAGAACTTTCTTATGTTGAACAATTGGAACAAGAAGTTTATCAATTAAGGATGGAAAATGACTTATTAAAAAAGTGGCATGCCTTAATGAAGCAATGGGAAAAGGAAGGAAGACACTAGTTTTAGTAATTGCTAAATTAAGGAAAAAATATACTCTAAAAGCCCTATTAAACTATACAAAATTAGCTAAAAGCACATATTATGATGCATTAAAAAAATTATCAAAAGAAGACAAATATAAAGGATTAAAAACATTAATTCATAATATTTGTAATAAAAATCATGGAAGATATGGATATAGAAGAGTAACTTTGCAGCTGCATAAACAAGGAATAAAAGTCAATCATAAAGTAGTTATGAGATTAATGAAAGAAGAAAATTTAACATGCAAAGTAAGAGCAAAGAAATATAAATCGTATAGAGGGCAAGAAGGGAAAATAGCTAAAAATATATTAAATAGAAATTTCAAAGCAGAAAAACCAAACGAAAAATGGGCAACAGATGTAACAGAATTTGCATTATGTAATGAAAAAATATATTTATCACCAATAATAGATTTATATAACGGAGAAATAATAAGTTATAAAATATCGAAAAGACCAATACTAAAGCAAGTATTAGATATGGTAAAAGATGCAACAAGAAAGATAAAAGAAACAAAAGGAATAATTCTACATTCAGACCAAGGATGGCAGTATCAGAATAGAAGATATCAGGAGTTATTAAAAGAAAAAGGCATTATCCAAAGCATGAGCCGAAAAGGAAATTGCTTAGATAATGCCGTAATAGAAAATTTCTTTGGTTTGCTAAAAAGCGAATTGTTTTATTTAAAAAAATTTAAATCCGTTGAAGATTTTATAAAAGAGTTAAAATCTTATATAAAATATTATAATACAAAACGGATAAAGATAAAACTAAAAGGACTTAGTCCCGTAGAATACAGAACTAAGTCTCAATTAATAGCTTAATTAATATGTCCAATATTTTGGGTGCATATCAAGGGAAGATATCTCTTTAATTTCCCGTTAAAAATAAACATCATTATTAGTTATTATTAATGGTGAATTTATTTTTATTATGTTATTCCGAATAATTATACCAAAAAAAATGAAAAGATAAATAAAAAAATGATAGATATAGAGAATATCTATCATTTTTTATTTAATTATCTAGTTTCTTAGTTATTTAATTCTGCTTTACTAGCGTCTTTAACACCAATAAGTTCTTTACCACAATGAACAGCTACAGAAATAGCAAGTACCATTAAAGCGATAGCTAAGATTAATTGGAGACCATCAACTGCAAAAACGAATTGACCAGCAGATAATTTTACGAAGATGCCATAGATTGATTCAACAAGTGCAGTTAAAGTTACGCAGAACATTACAATCATTGGAATATAAAGCATAAAACCTTTACGACCTGTAGTTTTTAAGAATACTGCTAAAGAGATTAAAACGAGTGCAGAAAGTAATTGGTTAGCAGCGCCGAATAATGGCCAAATATTCATGTATCCACCAAGACAGAGGAGATAACCAAAGACGAGAGTTATAATCGTGGAAAAATATTTGTTAGTACAGATTTTTTGGATGGTAGACATTTCTTCTGGATTATCAATGGTGAAGAGTTCTTGGAAGGACATGCGACCGATACGAGCTACAGCATCAAGTGTAGTAAGAGCAAGGGCAGATACGCACATTGTCATGATGCAATTTGCAATATCGTGTGGCAGGCCAAACATGGAGAAAAATCCAGCAACAGCTGTAGAGAAAATCTGGAATGGAGTACCTTCAGGAAGGTGTCCACCTGTTGCTGCAGAGCATACGATTACGAGAGAAACAACACCGAGAACGGATTCTACAAGCATTGAGCCATAACCAACGAACAAAGAGTCTTTTTCATTGGAAAGAGTTTTAGAAGAAGTTCCGGAAGATACAAGGCTATGGAATCCAGAAACAGCACCACAAGCAATGGTGATGAATAAGATTGGGAATAAGTCTTTACCGCCAACAGAGAAGCCGACAAAAGCAGGCATATTAATAGTAGGATTTACAGCAAGAACGCCTATTACACCGCCTAAAATCATAGCTAAAAGTAAAAATGCACTTAAATAATCGCGTGGTTGTTTTAAAATCCACATTGGCATTACAGCAGCTATAAATATATATGCAAATACGATGTAGAGCCAACTCATGCGGTCAAGATAAATTGGATAAGCAATACCAATAGCTAACATGAGGATTAAAAGAATGATACCGATGATGAAACGTAATTTTTCGCTTGGTTTTACTTTTTTTGTAAAGATACCAAAAGCTATGGCTACGAATATAAAGAGCATAGAAATGGAAGCTGCAGCAGCATTTGGTGTGACGAGTGTTCCGTCGCTTGCAAATCCATTAAATGTATTAGCAACGATATCACCAAAAGCAGCAATAACAAGTAGACTGAATAGCCAGCAGAATAAAAGGAATAATCTACGACCTGTTTTACCTATGTACTGTTCAATTAACATACCCATGGATTTTCCTTGGTTTTTTATAGAAGCATAAAGTGCTGTAAAATCTTGTACAGCGCCAAAGAAAATTCCACCGAAAATAATCCATAAAAATGCTGGTAACCAACCATACATAGCAGCGATAATTGGACCAGTTACAGGGCCAGCACCTGTTATAGAAGTGAATTGATGTGAAAATACAGTGAATTTAGAGGCTGGCGTAAAATCTTGCCCATCTTCATATTTATAGGCAGGCGTTTTGGCATTAGGGTCAAATCCCCAAGTTTTTAAAAGCCAGCGACCGTATAAACGATATGCTAAGAAAAAAATTATGATAGCAGAGCCAACGAGCATTATACCGTTCATGAGAAATCTTCCTTTCTATTATTTTATTTGATTTTTGATAAAATATTTAATATATTTGTCCGTTTATATTAGATATATTAAATATAATTTGGTTGTCGAACATCTAGTATAGCATTATCATATTTTAACGTCAATTAAAAAATGTAAATATGTAAATTTTGCTTTTAGCGCAATTAGTCTTTAAATTGACAAAAAAATATAACTCATGCTATTATTTAGCTATTCAGTCTTGGAATACAATTAAAGCAACGTTTAAGTCCTCCCTTAATGTGTGGAAGATTTTATTTGTTTTTTTAGTTTTACACTCCACACTGAGTTAAATTTTTATAAGGAGGCTTCTCAATAATGGGAACAGGAACAGTTAAATGGTTTAATTCTGGTAAAGGCTATGGTTTTATCACTAATGATGATGGTTCCGGAGATTTATTCGTTCATTTTTCCGCTATCAATTCTGAAGGTTTTAAAACTTTAGAAGAAGGCCAGAAAGTAACATTTGATACAGAAACAGACAGTCGCGATGCAAGCAAACTTCGTGCTGTAAATGTTACAGTTGTAAAATAATTATATAGTAAGATAAAGAGCAATCATTTGGTTGCTCTTTTTTTGTATTTAATTTTATTTAGAGGAGGGTTTTTATGGAATTTCGATTGTTAAAATATTTTTTAGTGGTAGCTCGAGAGGAGAATATTACAAAAGCTGCAAATTGGCTTCATATCACGCAACCAACTTTATCGCGTCAGCTCATGCAATTAGAAGATGAATTAGGGGTTAAATTATTTAAACGTGGTAAACATAAGATAATTTTGACTGATGATGGAATGATGTTAAAACGCAGAGCTCAAGAAATATTATCTTTAGTAGATAAAACGAAACAAGATTTTATTCATGTAGAAAATGATTTGACAGGAAAGATATCCATTGGCTGTGGCGAAACCAAAAATATGTCATTTCTATCAAAGAAAATAAAAGCTTTTCATGAAATATATCCTCTTGTTAAATATGAAATTCATAGTGCTACAGCTGATAATATTAAAGATGATTTAGAAAAGGGAATTTTGGATATGGGTCTTTTAACAGAACCAGTTGATGTTGGTAAATATGCTTTTGTACGCATGCCAGAAAAAGAACAATGGGGTGTATTAGTGCGCAAAGATGATGAGCTTGCACAAAAGGATTTTGTTACACCAAAAGATTTAATAAATATGCCACTTATCATTGGCAAGCGTGAAGAAGTGCGCAATGAATTAGCAAATTGGTTTGGTTCTTATTATGAAAAAGTAGAGTTTATTGCTACGTATAATTTGATTTTAAATGCAGCAAATATGGTAAAAAATAAAGTTGGTATCGTATTAGGTTTTAATTTAGGCAATATTTATGAAGATTTATGTCTTATTCCACTTAAGCCATCTTTAGAAACAGGAGCAGTTTTAGTTTGGAAGCGAAATAATATGCTTTCTAGAACAACAGAAAGATTTATAAACTTTGTTAAAAATACAAATTAAGCATTTCTTATAATAGAATATAGGTATTAGATATAATAAAATCTTTATACTAAAATAGGTGTTAGAAGATAACACCTATTTTTTTAGTTTGTAGTAAATTAATTAAGAAATTAGTGTTTACTACGTTAAAAAACAGTGAAAAAGGGGTTGATTTATTTATGCAAAATTTTACAAGACGAAATTTTTTTAAGATGGCAAGTGGTGTTGCTATGGGATTAGCAATATCTCCGTTTATAAATTTTACTCCAGCATTTGCTCAAGCTCCTGTAATTGGTAGTAAAGATTTTACTAATTTAAAAAATATAAATGGTTCTTATGCTAAGGTTTATTTTACAAAATACATTGATGTTGAACATTTAATAAATTTATATGATTTAATTAATGAAAGTATTTATGGTAAAGTTGCGATAAAACTTCATACAGGTGAACAGCACGGACCTAATATTTTACCTCGTGATATGGTTAAAGCATTTCAAGCACATATACCAAATAGTAATATAGTAGAAACGAATACGCTTTATGTAGGAGATAGAGATACTACAGAAAAACATCGAGAAACACTTAAAGTGAATGGTTGGACATTTTGCCCAGTAGATATTATGGATGAAAATGGAACTGCAATGCTTCCTGTGCGTGGTGGTAAACATTTAAAAGAAATATCTGTAGGAAAAAATATGTTGAATTATGATTCTATGGTAGTGCTTACACATTTTAAAGGTCATCCAAGAGGAGGTTTTGGTGGTTCTATGAAAAATTTGGCTATTGGCTGTGCTGATGGACAAGTTGGAAAACGTATGGTACATGGTATAGGACAGATTTTACCAAAAACAAGTGATGAATGGCCTGGTGAAGAACGATTTATGGAAAATATGGCAGACTCGGCTAAAGGAATAATTGATTATTTTGGTAAGCATATTGTATATATCAATGTTATGCGTCGAATGTCTGTTGATTGTGATTGTGTAGGTATAAATGCAGAAGAACCGACAATTCCAGATATTGGTATATTGGCTTCTACGGATTTATTGGCAATAGACCAAGCTTCTGTTGATTTAGTATATGCACAACCAGAGAAATATCGTCATGATTTAGTAGAACGTATTGAGTCGCGTAAAGGGTTACGCCAACTTTCGGCTATGAGTGAATTAAAAATGGGTAATAATAAATATAAATTAATTAATATTGATTAATTTTTAATACAGGGGAAGGTAATATGACAGAACATATTATGACAAAACAAGAAGCAAGCAAACATTTTAATATACCAATTAGAATTTTGGATGAATATGAGCGTTGGGGATTGTGTAGTGCTGTAAAAAAGGTAATGGGCAAATGGCAATATGATGATAGTGATTTAGAAAAACTCAGTTTAATTATGACATTACACGATGTGGGTTTTAATTCGGAGGAAATAGAAATTTATATGCGCCTTTTATTAAATGATAAAGACACAGATAAAAAACAATTAGATATGCTTAATGAAAAAAGAGATGCTATATTGGATAGAATTCATTTTCGTGAAAAACAATTAGATCGATTGGATTATCTTCGTTATGAAATAAATAAGAGTATAAAAAGTAAAAGGTGATTTAAATGAAAATGGTACAGTTAAATAATGGAATTAAGATGCCCATAGAAGGAATGGGTGTTTTTCAGATAACGAATGAAGATATATGTGAACAGGCTGTATCACAAGCTTTAAAGATTGGCTATCGTATGATTGATACGGCAGCTTGTTATGGAAATGAAAAAGCTGTAGGTAAAGCTATAGAAAAAAGTGGTATTGCTAGAAGAGATATATTTATTTCTTCTAAAGTATGGATACAAGATGCAGGATATGAAAAAACGAAAAAATCTTTTGCTAAAACGTTAGAGAATTTAAAAACGGATTATTTGGACTTGTATTTAGTGCATATGCCATATGGTGATTATCATGGAAGTTGGCAAGCTATGGAAGAATTATATGAAGCTGGGAAAATAAAGGCAATCGGTGTATGTAATTTCTTAGAGGATAGATTAATTGATTTGATTTTGAGTCATAAGATTGTACCAGCAATCAATCAGATTGAATTACATCCATTTTGTCAGCAAAAAAAATTGTGTGAAATAATGAAAAAATATGATATAAAGCCAATGGCTTGGGCACCTTTTGCTGAAGGCAGAGATAATATATTTAAAAATGAACTCTTAGTAAATATCGGTAAAAAATATGGTAAAACATCAGCACAGGTCATTTTGCGTTGGTTAAGACAAAAGGATATCATATCAATCCCTAAATCAATACATGAAGAACGTTTAAAAGAAAACTGGGAAATAGATGATTTTATTTTATCTAATGAAGAGATGAAATGTATTGAAGATATGGATAGAAAGCAAAGTTTAATTTTGAATATAACGAGTCTTGAGGAAGTATATCGTCTGCATAATATTCATTTTGAACAATAATAAATATTGATAGGAGTGTATTTTATAATGGAAATGAGAGTTTTAGGAAGAAATGGTCTTAAAGTATCAGCTATTGGTCTTGGTTGTATGGGATTTACACAAAGTTATCCACCGTATTTACCTAAAGAAGAAGCGATAAATGTAATTCGTCAAGCAGTGGAATTAGGTGTAAATTTTTTTGATACAGCAGAGGTTTATGGTCCTTATACGAATGAAGAACTTTTAGGTGAAGCTTTAGCACCATATCGAGATAAAGTTATCATCGCGACAAAATTTGGTTATGATATTGAAAATAATAAATTAGATGAAGCAGGAAGACCGATTGCATTATCAAGCAATCCAAAGGTAATTCGCAGAGCTATTGAAGGCTCATTAAAGCGACTTAAAACAGACCATATTGATTTATATTATCAACATCGTGTTGACCCTGATACACCGATTGAAGAAGTAGCTGAAACGATTAAAGATTTAGTCAAAGAAGGCAAAGTACTTCATTGGGGACTTTCAGAAGCGAGTGCGGCAACTGTTCGCAAGGCACATGCTGTATATCCACTCACAGCTGTACAAAGTGAATATTCTATGTGGTATCGCAATGTAGAAAAAGAATTATTGCCTACATTGGAAGAGCTGAAAATTGGTTTTGTGCCATTTAGCCCTTTGGGAAAAGCTGTACTTACAGGTCGTTTTAATAAAGATACCCATTTTGATAAGAGTGATTTTAGAAGTCAAATACCCCGTTTTAATTCGGAAAATTTACAGCAGAATATGAAACTTGTTGAATATGTACAAATTTTAGCAAAAGATAAAAATGTAACACCTGCACAGATTGCTCTAGCATGGCTTTTAGCGCAAAAACCGTGGATTGTACCAATTCCAGGAACAAAGAAGATAACGCGAGTACAAGAAAATCTTGGCAGTGTTAAGGTTAAATTTACTACAGAAGAATTGATGCAGATTAGAGAAAAATTAAATTCTATTGAAATTGTAGGAGCAAGATATCCAGAAGAACAAGAAAAGCTTACAGGTAAATAAATTTTTAAGTATTGACTTTAAGTAAACTTAATGGTGTAAATTTAATAAAAAGAAAATTTTAAAGAAGGTATGTTTCATGAATAGAGAAGAAAAAGCAGAAGTGATAAATAAAAAATGGTTTAATCAAGAAAATTGTTGTGATGATGGTAAAGATAGTGAATTTAAAGAGATAATTAAAAATTTCGTTTATGGCGATAATTTATCTCGTAATATACTCACTGATAAACAAAAGGTATTGATTATTTTAACAGTACTTACAACAGTGCAAACTTTAAAACCGCTTATTAAATATACAAAAGCAGCTTTGAATTTAGAGGTAAAACCAGAAGAAATAACGGAAACTTTGTATCAGTGTGCGCCGTATATAGGAATTTCAAGAGTACAGGCTGCATTAGATGAAGTAAATGAAGTATTCGTGCAGCAAAATATAAAATTTCCACTTGAAAATCAAGCTACAGTTGATGAAGCAACTCGTTTTATTAAAGGACTTACTGTACAACAAAGTATTTTTGGAAAAGAAAATATCAATACAATGAGAGAAAATGCACCAGAAGAATTAAAGCATATTCAAGATTATTTATCAGCATATTGTTTTGGTGATTATTATACGAGAGGCACTTTAGATTTAAAAATGCGTGAACTCATCACTTTTAGTGCAATCATTTGTTTGGGTGGATGTGAACCACAGGCTAAAGCACATGCTAGTGCAAATATCAGTGTAGGCAATACAAAAGAAATGCTCATTGAAGCAGCTACTCAGTGTTTGCCATTTATCGGTTTTCCACGTACTTTAAATGCAATTGGCTGTATTAGTGCTGTTTGTAAATAAGTTTTATCTAGATATGTCATGGAGAAAGGAAGAGTATAAAATGCGTAATTTGAATTTTAAAGTCATTGTAGATGGTATGCTGATAGTAACCTTGCTTTTATCCATGGCATATTTACTAATCGGCATTGATAATCATGAAATAGTAGGAACAGTATTTTTTATATTGTTTATAGTGCATATTATTTTAAATCGCAAATGGTTTTTTAGTGTATTTAAAGGAAAATATTCTGGGATGAGGATATTTTTTATAGGGCTTAATTTTTTGATATTTGTTATGATGATTGGGCTTATAATCAGTGGAATGATTTTTGCTACGTATACGCCAAATTTTATAAAAACAGCGAATAGTATAGAAATGGCTAGATTGTTGCATTTATTGACTGCATATTGGTGTTTTGTATTATTGTCTTTACATTTAGGTACAAATTTAACTCCTATAGTAAATGCAATTAAATTAAATGATATGTATAAAGAAATAATTCGTTTTGCTGGAATTTTATTGGCTTGTTATGGTGTATTTGCATTTGTAAGGCAGAATATAATATCTTATTTATTTTTACAACAAGGTTTTGTCTTTTTTAATATAAATCAATCTTTATCAGGGTGTTTAATTGATTATATAGCTATAATGAGTTTTGGCACTATGGTGGGTTATAGCATTAAGCGTTTATTTATAAAGATAAATCTTTGTAAGATGAGTAAAGAAATGAAAATAAAAAGCGGTGTAGATTGATGAAAAAATGGATAATATTGGTATTTTTATCATGCTTGATTTTTTCTTTAACAGCGTGTAGTGCTCAAGTTAATGAGGCGGATATAGCTACAAAAGATAATATAAAAGTAGAGGAAGATGTTTCAAATTTAAAAGATGAAAATAAAAAAGATGATGTTAAAGTAGATAAACGGTTTAAAGTGATTAGCGAACAAGGCGATACTATTGTATTTGTTTTAAATGATAGTCAAGCGGCACAAGATTTATACAATCAACTTCCTATTAATATTAAGATAGAGAATTTTAGTAATAATGAAAAAATTTTTTATCCAAGTGGTAGTTTAGATGTAAAAAATACCCCACATCCGTCAAATGTAGATATGGGAACATTGGCTTATTACAGACCATGGGGAAATGTAGTGATGTTTTATGATAAAGCAAATCCTAATAATGATTTATATGAATTGGGATATGCTGTATCGGGTAAAGATTTGATTAAAAATTTATCTGGTAATATCACTGTAGAAAAGCTTGAAGAAATAAAATGAGGAAGATAATGATGAATAGGAGAGAATTTATCAAATTTAGTGGAGCTGGTATATTTACTTTATTTTTAAGTGGTTGTGGCTTATCTATGTTACCGGGAGAAAATACGGATAATGCTAAGGCTGCTACTAATATTGAAGGTGAAAATATGAAAATTGTTGTAATAACGGGAAGTCCACATCGAAATGGTACATCAGCACTTTTAGCAGATAGATTTATAGAAGGGGCGCAAAGTGTAGGACATACGGTTTACCGTTTTAATGCGGCTTTTGAAGATACACATCCATGTCTTGGTTGTAATCGCTGCGGTAGAGATGGAGCTTGTATTCAAGGTGATACTATTGAAAAAGATTTAATGCCACATTTATTAGAAGCTGACCTCATTGTACTTATTACACCATTGTATTACTATGGGATGTCAACGCAGATAAAAACTGTAATTGACCGTTTTTATGCGCGTATTGAAAAATTACAAAATAAAAAATCAATCTTAATGGCTACTGCATGGAATAGTGCGGATTGGACGATGAGTTCACTTGTAAAGCATTATGAATCATTAGTACAGTATATGAAGTGGCAAGATATAGGAAAAGTTTTAGCTATTGGATGCGGATATCGTTCAGCTATAGAACGTAGCGATTTTCCTAATCAAGCTTATCAAATGGGCGTTAATATATGATTTTTTGTATATGAGGAGAAATAAAAATGAAAATAGTAGTAGTAACAGGTAGCCCGCATAAGGAAGGTACATCAGCACTTTTAGCAGATAGATTTATAGAAGGAGCTCAAAGTGTAGGACACACAGTTTATCGTTTTAATGCAGCGTTTGAAGATATTCATCCGTGTCTTGGCTGTGATAGGTGCGGTATGGATGGCGATTGCATACAAAATGATGCAATTCAGCAAAAATTGATGCCACAATTATTGCAAGCTGATTTAATTGTTTTAGCTACACCTGTATATTTTTTCGCGATGACAGCACAGATAAAGACGATAGTTGACCGTTTTTATTCGCGTACAGGTAGATTACATCATAAAAAATCAGTATTACTAGTGACGGCAGGTAGTAATACTGATTTAACGATGATGGCAATAACTGACCATTATAATACTTTAGTTAGGTATATGGAATGGGATGATGTAGGAAGGGTTTTAGCTCCTGGTTGTTTGACTAGAGAACAAATAGAAAAAACAGATTTTCCTAATAAGGCGTATGCCTTAGGAGCGAGTTTATAATTATATGCGATTATTGTCGCCCCACTCGCACATCATATCCAAGATAGGGATTAATGATTTACCGCGTTTTGTTAAACTGTATTCAACTTTTGGCGGAATTTGCGGATATTCTTTGCGGTGAATTAATTTATCTGCTTCTAATTCTTTTAGAGAAACGCTCAAAGTTTTGTAGGAGATATTGCCTATATATCTTTTCATTTCATTAAAACGAACGACGCCAAATTCCATAAGTGTGTATAAAATTGTCATTTTATATTTGCCATTGATTAATGATAAGGTATAGCTAAAGCCTGTTTCATTGAGATTTTCTTGAGAAATACAGCGATTATTCATAATTACACTCTCCTTTAGGTAAGTATTATACTTTAATGTGCGTACTTGTTAAAGGTTATATTATTGCTATAATTGTAGTAACAAATAAAAATAAAGTCAATTTACTACAATTCTTAAAAATAATTTTAAAAATATTGTGTGTATTTGTTGGGAGGAATTATTATGAGTAAGAAAATTGTTGTGATTACAGGTAGCCCACGCAAAAATGGCAATAGTTTTGCTATGACACAAGCTTTTATTGAAGCTTTAGAAAAAAAGGGACATGAAGTAACACGCTTTGATGCTGCTATGAAAAATGTGGGTGGCTGTCATGCTTGTGAAACTTGTTTTAAAACGGGAAAAGCATGTTCTTATGATGATGATTTCAATATGATTGCTCCGGATATTTTAGAAGCTGATACAGTAGTTTTTTCTATGCCGGTATATTGGTATAGTATTCCAGCTCAAATAAAAGCTGTAGTTGATAAGATGTTTTCATTCTGCGTAGCAGGAAAAGATATAGCTGGCAAAGAATGTGCTATAATTGCTTGTTGCGAAGAAGAAGATATGTCTGTTCTCGATGGCGTTAGAATTCCTATCGAACGTTCAGCTGCTCTTTTAAAATGGAAGATGGTAGGAGAAGTTTTAATTCCAGGCGTTTTAAATATAGGCGATATAAATAAAACTGATGGTTGTAAAAAAGCTATAGAATTAGCTGATAAAATTTAGATAGATATTGATGATATAAAAGATGAAAAAGAATTATAAGATGCCTTTGAGTTTGGCGTATTTATAAAATAAAAAGGAAGTACAATTTTGTACTTCCTTTTTTTGATATGTGATTTGAAAATAGAAGACTTAATTAACAATGTTCAATAGTAGCACCGAGATATTTATTGACGATTTCTACAGCGCAATAATCACCGCACATGGAGCAAGCTGTTGTACCTTCAGGATTGCGAGAAGCGCGTTTTTCGCGTGCTGTCTGTGGGTCAATGGCAAGCTTCATCTGAGCTTCCCAATCGAGTTGTTTGCGAGCTTTTGCCATGTTTAAATCCCATTCTCTAGCACCAGGTACGCCTTTTACGATATCAGCTGCATGAGCTGCAATGCGTGTTACGATTACGCCGTCTTTAACATCTTGGTTATTTGGTAAAGCGAGATGCTCAGCAGGTGTTACATAGCATAAAAAGTCTGCACCGTTAACTGCTGCCATAGTTCCGCCGATAGCTGCTGTAATATGGTCATAACCTGGAGCAACATCAGTAACGAGTGGGCCAAGTACATAAAATGGAGCATTATGACAAAGACTTTTTTGTAATTTCATATTAGTAGCAATCTGGTCAAATGGTACATGACCTGGACCTTCAACCATTACTTGTACGCCTCTATCCCAAGCGCGTTTAACAAGTCCGCCTAAATTTAAGAGTTCTTGAATTTGAGCGTGGTCAGTTGCATCTGCTAAGCAACCAGGGCGAAGACCATCACCAAGACTCATGGTTACATCGTATTTTGCACAGATATCTAAGATATCATCATAGCGTTCATAAAGTGGATTATTTTTTTCATTGTAAAGCATCCAGCCAGTTATGAAGGAACCGCCACGACTTACAACGTCCATATAACGGCCTTCAGCGCGCATGCGATTTATAACATCCATAGTTACACCACAATGAATTGTCATAAAATCTGCGCCATCCTTGGCTTGTTTTTCAATAGTATGAAGTAAATCATCTTCTGTCATTTTAACGACAGCACCGCGTTCTTTTATAGCTGTAACAGTAGCTTGATAAATTGGTACAGTGCCAACCATAACAGTGGAATGTTCTAAAATTGCATGGCGAGATGCATCGATATTATTACCTGTGCTTAAATCCATTACGGAATGAGCACCAGCAGCAATAGCGATATTGAGTTTTTCTATTTCTGGTTCTGGGTCTGGAAAAGCACTAGAAGTACCGATATTAGCATTGACTTTAGTACATAATCCTTCGCCTACACCGTATGGATGAAGATTTTTATGATTGATATTAGCACAAATAGCAATTGTACCGTTTGCAACGCGTTCTTTGAGAACATTTATATCCATTTTTTCTTCTTGAGCTACGATTTTCATTTCATCAGTGATTTTGCCAGCTCTAGCAGCTTGCATTTGAGTCATTGTCATATGTTAAATCCTCCTAAAAAATTATGTAAAAAAGCCGATTTGCAAAGTTGCAAATCGGCTATGATTTCCGTTTGCCACTTCCCTACGCTGGTATTAGCCATATCAGGTTCTAAGGGTCAGTTTTAACTTCTCAACCTTGCGGTTCCCCTAGTGGTTTATAAATACTATATGTCGCTATTATTATACGCCTAATTTAATTTTTAGACAATAGCTTTAATTAAAATTGTGCATATAGTAAAAACATTTGATATAGTTACATTATTTAACAGTTTCATATACAGTGCGAATTAAATCGTATTTTGTGGATTGTTTTTTGTATCTAGCGGGACTGATGCCTTTTTCTGTTTTGAATACTTTGCCGAAGTAATTGTCGTTTGAATAGCCTACAGATTGAGCGATTTTTTGCAATGTGTAATTATCGTTAGTTGTCAAAAGGCGACAAGCATTACTAATGCGTATTTCGCGTAGATATTTGCCGGGTGAGATACCGTATTTTTTGTGAAATTCCTTGCACATATAATATTTAGAAATGCCGATATCATCGGCTATAAGGTCTAAGTTTAATTCATTTTTATAGTAATTTTGGTCAATATATCGTTTTACATAATCTATTTTAGACATTTTAGCAGTAGATAGGTTAAGCGCATATTCTGTTAGATTTATCCATAAGTTGTAGGCAATGCGGGTATTTTCGAAAAATGTTTTTATTTGATTGTGCAAAGCCTTAGCATAAATATCAAAAAATTGTTTGATTAGATTTTCAGAAATATTTATTTTTAAAACAGGTCCATTGTTTTGATAGATTTTTCGCATAAATGGAAGGCATTCATAAGAAAATTCCAGATAAATAAACTCCCAAAATGAAGAGTGTTTAGGTAAATAATATTGGCTATTGCTAGGAATATCAATAAGAAAAGCATCGTTTGGTTTGAGAGTATAAAAAATATTATCGATTTTTATAGTACCTTCTCCTTTTAAAGTGTATTGAATTAAACAGATATTATCTTTTCTGGTGCAATTATCCCAAAAGTAATTATGTGTATCAACATATTGAAGTCCAATGCCTTTTAATGTTGGCAGGGATAAATCAGAGGCAAAATCAAAACCAATGGATTGATGTGGTAGAGATATTGGCATAAAATTTTCTCCTTTTAATAGTGATTTATATATTAGAATACACAGCAAGAATTTACCATTATATACATATTATTACTGTTTAAACTTTAAATAAAGGGCGATAAAATAAAGATAAATAAAAAAACGGAGATGGTGAAAATGCAAATTTATAAGCAAGATAATACTTTTATTTTGAGTAATAACGAAATTACATACAGTTTTAGTATTGAAAAACAGCGATATTTAAGACATCGCTATTTTGGCAAACGCATAAATGCCAGTACAAATATAAATCAGCCATATTTTTTTGATAGAGGTTTTTGTTCAAATCCTTTTCCTGATGAGCGAGATTTTTCTTTGGATACACTTTTTCAGGAATATCCGGATATGAACCAAGGCGATTTTAGAAGTCCAGCATATGTAATCCAAACGGAAGATGGAAAGAGAGTTACGCGATTTTTTTATAAAGGATATAAAATAATCAAGGGAAAACCGTCATTAAAGGGATTGCCAGCCATATATACGGAAAATGACAAGGAAGCAGCTACACTTTGCATAACTTTGGAAGATGAATATTTAAAGGCAAAAATAAATTTATATTATACTATTTTTAAAGATTTTGCTGCGATATGTCGTCATGTGGAAATTGTAAATTCGGGAAAACAGAATTTATATTTAGAACGATTGATGGCTATGAGCATGGATTTTGCTGGTACGGATTATGATGTATTAACATTGAGTGGTTCACATATAAATGAAAAAAATATCAATCGAAGACATATATCAGCAGATACAATCGTGATAGATAGCAATAGAGGTGCGAGCAGTCCGCAGGAAACACCAGCTATTTTTCTCATGGAAAGGGAAGCTACAGAAAATTTTGGTCAAGTATGGGGCTTTAATTTTGTGTATAGCGGAGATTTTCAGGCAGTTGTGCAAACAGGACAATATAACAGTGTAAGGGTGCAAATGGGAATGAACCCTTTGACTTTTGGTTGGAGTTTAAAAGAAAATGAAAGTTTTGTATCTCCAGAAACGGTCATGGTATATTCTGATGAAGGCATGAATAAAATGTCGCAGACTTTTCATAATATGTATAGAAAACGTCTTTGTCGAGGTGTATATAGAGAAAAAATAAGACCTATCCTGATTAATAGCTGGGAAGCTTTTTGTTTTGATGTAGATGAAGAAAAATGTCTTTCTTTGGCAAAAAAAGCAGCTGATTTAGGCATAGAATTATTCGTATTAGATGATGGTTGGTTTAAAAATAGAGTCTGCGATAAAAATGCTTTAGGCGATTGGGTAGAAGATGAAAATAAATTTCCTAATGGCATTGAGCATTTAGTAAAAGAAATAAATAAAATGGGTATGCAAGTTGGTATTTGGTTTGAACCGGAAATGGTTTCGCCAAATAGTGATTTGTATAGAAAACATTCGGATTGGATTATACGAAGTCAAAATTATGAACCGATATTGAGTAGATGTCAGTATGTGCTTGATTTATCTAATCCAGAAGTTTGCGATTATGTTATTGAGTCTTTAAGCAAAGTATTGAGCAAAACTAACGTAACATATGTAAAATGGGATATGAATAGGCATATCACAGATTTAGGTTCATATTATCTTGAAAAAGATAGACAGAGAGAATTGTCTCATCGCTATATGCTGGGACTTTATCATATCTTAGATGAATTAAATAAGAGATTTCCTAATGTGTTATTTGAAGGTTGTTCAAGTGGTGGCGGTCGTTTTGATGCGGGAATGCTCTATTATATGCCACAGACTTGGACAAGTGATAATACTGATGCTGTTTGTCGCATGAAAATACAATATGGAACGAGCTTGTTATTTCCGCCGATAACCATGGGAGCACATGTATCAGCTGTGCCTAATCATCAAGTAGGTCGCGTAACACCGCTACAGACAAGATTTATTGTAGCGATGTCTGGAAATTTGGGATATGAAATGGATTTAGCACAGATAAGTGATGAAGAAAAAGAAGCGATAAAAGAGCAGATTGCATTCTATAAAAGTATTAGGGAAGTAATTCAAAAAGGAAGTTTTTATCGTTTAAAAAATCCACAAAATGGAAATGAAGTAGCATGGAATTTTGTTTCAGAAGATAAAAAGACTGTTATATATTGTTATTTTAAAATTCTTGCAGAACCATTGCGCGTCAATACACCTGTTCGTTTAAAGGGCTTAGATGAAAATGGAATTTATAAATCTAAAACGAATGGTATTTGTTATGGTGGCGATGAATTGATGTATGCAGGTATTGTAAGCAAGCCTATTTTAGAAGATTTTGCAAGCTACGTATATGTTTTAGAAAAAGTATAAATAAAAAAGAGATATATTCGATTGTATTTGAGTATATCTCCTTTTTTATTAAGAAGGATAAATTTGTTTGGAATATGGATTTTTGCTATAATGAAAAAAATTGTTGTAAACATGGTGATATAAATGGATTTTAGTAAATTTAAATGGACAAGAGAACCAGAAAGCTACAAAATTAATGGTGATGTAGTAGAAATCGTTACAAAACCGCATACGGATTTGTGGCAAAGAACGTATTATCATTTTCGCAATGATAATGCACCTGTATTTCAAATGGAAACTGAAGAAAAATACTTTAGTTTTGTTGTGAAAACTCAGTTTGATGACAGCCATCATCGCTTTGACCAATGTGGCATAGTTATGTATTTAGACAGCGAAAATTGGCTTAAAGGTTCAATTGAATATGAAAATGAAGAGTATCAACATCTAGGCAGTGTCGTTACAAATCAAGGATATTCAGATTGGGCTACAACTGTTATAGATGCTTCAGTAAAATCTATGTGGTATCGTTTCAGCCGCAGAGAAGATGATTACTGTATTGAATGCTCAACAGATGGCAAAGTATTTAATCAAATGCGTGTTTGTCATATGCATAAAGGTGCGGGAAAAATAAAATTCGGAATATATGCTTGTTCACCAGAAGATTCATCTTTTAAAGCAGTATTTTCTGATATGCAGATAACTGAATGTAAGTGGAAAGCACATGATGGACAAAAACCAGATGAAGATTAATCGTAAGACAAAAAAGGTCAGCTATTTTTTAGCTGACCTTTTGTATTTGCAATAATTATGGTGCGACTGGCGTGAGTCGAACACGCGACCCTTTGCTTAGGAGGCAAATGCTCTATCCGTCTGAGCTACAGCCGCAAAGTAACTAAGCTAAATTCTAACACAATTATAAATCAGTGGCAACTTTAATTATTGACAGGAGCACCGATTGGACCAACAGAACCGATTGGGTTAACTACATCTGTAGCGGCTGGAGAAGTTACTGCTGGAGTTGGAGTAGTGTTAGTTGTAGTTGTAGTACTTGGAGTAGTTGTTGGAGCAGTAGTAGTTGTTGTTGTTGCTGAGTTTTGAACTACTGTAGTTGGATTATTTAACTGATAACGGAAAACCCAAGATGGATTGTTTGCAGCGTATGATTTAATTTTACCAAATTCTACATCTTCAGTGCTTTCTGGAATAATAGAATGTGTACCTGTAACACTTGAAGTTCTATCTTCCCAACCAGTTTGAGCAGACCAGAAATGGTATTTTAAAGTATTAGCTGTTAAAGATTTTGTGTTATACTGTTTTTTCATGAATTGAATAGAAGAAACATTACCAGCATTATCTTTGTTTTCCTGCCAAATCCATGTGTAAATATCGTTACCTACTTGGCGCATAGTAGCTGTATCAGCAGCACTATCTCCAGAGGAATTATCCCATAATGTGAGCCAACGGTCTTTAGATATTAAGCGACCACCTTCACCTTTGTTAAATACACGGTCAACAATCATTGCATAGAATTTTTCATCGAAGGATTGGGAGTTGATATCTTTAACAATAGGATTGGAATATTTTAATGTGTATAAAGCTGTGCCGTCTTTGTCATAAAAAATTTCTTCCATATAGCGCAATGTGCGTTCTTGCGGATTGATTTGAATACGAGCAAGACTGTAGCTTAATTTATTTGGGTCATCAATAGGGAGTTTCATATTACTGATAGCTTCAGCTGCACCACCTGGAGCATAGCCAGTTTTTATCCAGTCTTCAATGCAAGTTGGAATGTTATTCTGACTTGACACTGTTGTAATACGTGTCATAGAAAAGAATTTACTGTATTTATCATCTGAACTAATCCAGTACCATTCTGAGTCAGCAGCAAAGGATACAGAAGCGTGAATTAAACTGAAAACCATTAAAATAGCAAGACAGATTACATTTTTCAATAATCGCATAAAAATAGCACCCTCATTCACAAAATTAGTCTGAAAATCTTTTATTATTAAGTAAGAGCGAAATTGTACTTAATAATATTATATATATTATATCAAAAACTATTTAATAAACAATAAAAAAAGCCTCTTAAAAAGAGGCTTAATGAATTTTTAATCTTTAATCAAAGGAAATTGAATTGTTATAGTCGTTCCTTTATCTAATTCGCTAGAAATACTGAGTTTAGCATGGTGGTATTCGGCTATATGTTTTACAATAGCAAGCCCCAATCCTGTTCCTTCAACTTTGATTTGAGAACGAGATTTATCTGCACGATAAAATCTTTCAAAGACATGTGGCAAGTCTTCTTTAGAAATGCCGATACCAGTATCTTTTACAGATAAAGAAACACTATTTGAGTCTTTACTCAGTAAAATATCGACTTGTCCTTTAGGTTTATTGTATTTTATAGCATTTTCTATTAAGTTATAAACAAGCTCATCAATTAATTGACGAACGGCTGAGATTTCACAGCCAGATGTAGGTGTAAAATTGAGCTTAACTTGTTTCTTTAATGCTTTATCGCTTAGGTATAAAATAGTTTGTTTACAAATAGCTGATAAATTTATCGGTTCTTTCATAAAGGAACTATTTTTTTCATCTAATTGAGAAACCTTTATTATATCTTGTACCAAATTAATTAAGCGTTGTGCTTCTTTGTAAATTTTTCCTGCAAATAGTGGTACATCATTTGGTCTAACCATATTGTTTTGCAAAAGTTCAGCAAAACCAGAAATAGATGTAAGAGGTGTTTTTAATTCATGAGAAACATTTGCGGAAAATTCTTGACGCATTTTTTCAGCCATACGTTTTTCTGTGATATCGACAAATAAAATTAAAGCACCTTTAATCTTATCGCGTTTTGTTACAGGACTGGCTATAATCTGATACGTTTTTTCACCCATTGGAAAATAAAATTCTTGTCGTTCACCATTCATGACGGATTGGATAGCCTGATATAAAATATCGTTATTTACTAAAGTGAAAAGGTTTTTATCGATATAGTTGATTTTATCAGCATTTAAAATTTCTAATGCACTATGGTTGACAGAAAGAATTTTATAAGCATGATTGACGAGAATTAAACCTTCTTCAATATTATTGATTATAGTAGTGAATTCACGCTGTTGATTTTTTAAGGTTTTCATCTGTTGCCTAATTTGTTCATTTTGATTTTCTAAGCGGATTAACATCGGATTGAGTTCTTCATAGAGGTCATTCATTATAGGATGCTCAAGATTTATGGAGTTTATCGGAGCAATGATATTTCTAGCCATGCGTCGTGCCGCTAAAAGCGAAATAGCATAGATTATAAGCATCATGGCAAATAAAATTGGCAATGAACCTTGTAGCATATCATAAGCGCTGACATTAGTGCGCGAAAGACGGAGAATAGTTCCATCATTTAATTTTAAGGCATAATAATAAGTGTTGCTTCCAAGCGTTGTGGAAATGCGATAAGCTTCGCCGACACCAGTACTTAATGCAGATTGAATTTCTTGACGCAATAAATGATTTTCCATATTGGTGGCTTCTGCACTATTATCAAATAAGACATTGCCATCACTATCAATCCATGTTATGCGTGTTTGAGTATGAGTATCGTTTAAAAATTGTATAGGGTCACTTAAGTTATTATTAAAAAGATAAGTTATATATACTGATTCATCTTTAACTTCCTGTTTTGTATGTTTGAAAAATAGTGGATAACATAGTGTAAGTGTAAGTATAAACGTACAGATTACAGAAAGAGAGATGAGAAAGCACATATAATGGAAAATTTTCTTTTTCATATTCATAATATCAGTCCACGATTTTATAACCAACGCCACGTATAGTTTCGATTAATTTACTAGCAGGGCCTAATTTATGGCGTAGTGTTTTAATATGCACATCTACAGTTCTAGTTTCAGCAGCATAATTGTAATCCCATACTTCATCCATGATTTTATCGCGGGAGATTACAATATTCTTATTTTTAAGCAAATAATATAGAAGTTCAAATTCTTTTAAGGTTAAAACAACTTCATCATTATTAACATATACTTTATGAAAATCATAATTTAATTTTAAAAGACCGTTACCAGCGACTAAATCATTGTTATCAGATACAGATGTTGTTGTGATTTTATTGCTACGGCGTAAAACAGCTTTTATGCGGGCAATTAATTCCATAACGCCAAAAGGTTTTGTTACGTAATCATCAGCACCGCTATCAAGTCCAGTGATTTTATCATATTCACTACCACGTGCAGTTAACATGATAACAGGAAGATGTTCCGTTTGAGGCATTTTACGTAATTCATTTAAAATATCAATACCACTTATGCCAGGCAGCATGATATCTAATAATACTAAATCAGGTAAACTTTCTTTTATAGCAGGAAAAAAATCTTCAGAATTAATAAATCCATGAGCTTCAAAACCGGAAGATTGAAGTGCATAAATAACTAATTCGCGGACGCTTTCGTCGTCTTCAACGCAGTATATTTTTTTCACTGAAAACACATCCTTTCAAACAAAAGTAAGTTATTATGTATAATATCAATATTATAAAATTTATATACATATTAAAGGTTAATCTTTATTAGATAAAAAGCAATTATTAAAAATACGCAACTAAATAAGAATAATTGTTAATATGTATAATTAGTATAAGAGTTTTTTATATTTATAACAATAAGATAGTAAAATATTTTACACAATTTTTACTAAAAATTAAAAAAGCATTGTCTTACTATATAGTAAAACAATGCTTCTTTAATATGCCCATAATGCCGTTATCTTTAATATGCCTAGACCTGCGATGGCAGGTGGGTATCCTGGATTTTAGTTTTGCTATTCGTTCAAAGACGATTCAACATCCCTAAAATCACTGCCAGATTCCCGTTTTAAAAAAGAGTAAGGTTAGACAATAATGAAAGACTTACGCACATTGCAGGCATAATCCGTTATCAACTGATATTATAATATCATAAAGATAAAATCTATGCAAGGTATTGACAAATATTGAATTTGAAAGTAACTCTAAAATAACTTGCAGATAATGATATCCTCAGTTAAAATAAGTATAATGCTATTTGATTTCAAAGAAGGGATTATTTTATGGAAAATAAATATAGTGTAGCCATTTCATGTCGTAGTGATTTGGGTTATTTAGAATATGATGAAAATACGAAAATGGTTAACATTGTGCTTGCAAATGAAGAAGCTAAAAAACGTGTTGATGATTTTTTACACACAGATTTGACAATACAGATACCGCATGAAACATTACATGATTTTACTACGGTTACGATTAAACCATTAGAAAATGTAGATAGCTTAGAATTGGCTTTGACTCGTTTATGGGAAACAACTGCTGTACATGTAGATTGGAGTCGTCCTGTAGATTATGTTAAAAATGGTATTCGCAGCTTAAAGGATTTATAATTTATAAATACATTTTGAAATAGTTACAACTTGACAATCGAATTAAAGTTAATTATACTAAGTTTATTCTTAGAGGATAAATTTTCGTTAAACTGTTACATTGTGAATAGAATTTCTTTTTTTTGACAGAAAACGAAGATGCTTGTTTTTAAGAGTTAGCGAATATAATAAATTTAATATTAAATTAGAAACAAAGGCGTTTCATTGTATGATTTATGACAATGAAATGCCTTTTTTGTTTATTTGTTTAGTAGGTGGGATTTTATGATAAAACTAGAACATGTAGAAAAATATTTTGGTAATATTCATGTACTAAAAGATGTCAATTTAGAAGTAAAAGAAGGAGAAAAATTAGTTATTATAGGGCCTTCTGGTTCTGGAAAATCGACGACGGTGCGATGCATGAATTTTTTAGAAGAACCAACTAAAGGAAAAGTTTTTATTAACGGTGAACAGTTAACGCATAAAAACAAGACAAAGATTATAAAAGATAATATTTCAATGGTTTTTCAGCAGTTTAATTTATACCCACATTTAACAGTTTTAGAAAATTTAACATTAGCTCCTGTTAAATTACACCATAAAAGTAAACAGGAAGCTGAAGAATTAGCTTATCATTATTTAGATGTAGTAGGGTTAAGAGATAAAGCACATGTTTATCCTTTAACTCTTTCAGGTGGTCAACAACAGCGTATAGCTATTGCGAGAGCATTATGTACACAGTCAAAAATTATTTTATTTGATGAACCAACATCGGCCTTAGACCCTGAAACTATTCAGGAAGTTTTAGACGTCATGGTAAAACTAGCAAAAGAAGCCAATATCACCATGGTTGTAGTAACACATGAAATGGGATTTGCTAGACAAGTTGCAGATAGAATAATCTTCATGGCTGATGGACAGATTATTGAAGAGGGCTCACCAGCTACGTTCTTTAATAATCCTACCAATGAACGAGTTAAAAATTTCTTGGGAAAAATTATTCATTAAATATAAAATACAGCAAAGTTCAGAGGAGTGGAATTATTTATGAGAAGTTTAAAAAAATGGGTAGTAGGAATTTTAACAGTATGTATGTCTGTTATGATGTTAGCAGGCTGTGGTAGTGATACTGAAACTAAATCAGCATCAAACTCTGATAATCCAAGTGATGTACAGGAAATTATAGATAGAGGTACTTTAAAAGTTGGTGTAAAAAACGTAACTAAAGGTTTTGGTTATGAAGACCCAGCAACTGGTGAATATTCTGGATTAGAAATTTCTTTAGCTAAAAAATTAGCTGAAAGCTTAGGGGTAGATGTAGAATTTACTCCAGTAACAGCAGCAACTAGAACTGCTTTACTTGATTCTGGCGATATCGACTGCGTAATTGCTACATTCACAATTACAGATGAAAGAAAAAATAGTTGGGATTTCACAACTCCATACTATACAGACCATGTAGGTGTATTAGTTGAGAATTCTTCAGGAATTAAAAACTTAGCTGATTTAAAAGATAAAACAGTTGGCGTATCTTCTGGTTCTACATCTGCTAAATCTTTAGTAGAAGCAATGATTAAAGCAGGCGTTATTTCTGGTGATGGTTATGATGCTAAAACATTTGACCCAGCAACTTGGACAACAGGTGTAAAATTCAAACAGTATGATGATTATCCTGCTATTTCTACAGCTTTGAGTGCTGGAGATGTAGACGCATTTTGCGTAGATAAATCTATCTTAGCTATTTATAATACAGATGGACGTTCTTATATTGAAGAAGAATTTGCTCCACAAGAATATGGTATAGCAACTAAAAAAGGTTCTGGCTTATCTAAAGTTGCAGAAGACTTCGTTCAAAAGAGCTTGAATGATGGCACAATAGATACATTGATTACTGAAAATAATTTAAAATAAAATGTAAATTATAAGGGATAATATAATAAATCTAAAGCTTTATATGGCTTTAGATTTATTATTATTATTATTCTATGGTATTTGTGTAAACTATGAATTTATGATTGATTTTAGTGGTGATGTTTATGGAAGAAATTTTTTCTAAAAATGATTGGTTAATGATATGGAATTATAAAGATACGTTTATTTTAGGTTTTTTAAATACCTTAGAAACAGCAATCATCGGTATTATTTTGTCATTGGTTATAGGTATTATAATCGGTTTAATGGGTACAAGTTCTAATAAAGTTTTTCGTACAATAAATCGCATCTATGTCGAAGTAATTCAAAATACTCCGTTATTATTACAATTATGTGTTTTTTATTATGTATTAGCTTTTTCGGGATACAAAGTAAGCATTTTATTTGCAGGTATAATATCTTTAGGTGTTTATCATGGAGCTTATATGGCAGAAGTTTTTCGTGCAGGCATAAGTTCTATACCGAAAGGTCAGTTTGAAGCTGCAACATCACAAGGATTTAATTACGTTCAGAGAATGTATTATATAATTTTGCCACAAAGCATAAAAATTATATTACCGCCAATGGTAAATCAGGTTGTGAACTTAATAAAGAACACATCTTGTTTATATATCATAGGTGGCTCCGATTTGATTTCCTTAACGTATAATTTTGTTACAGGTTCAACTACTGGCGGAGCGTATGCACCGGCTTATATTGTATGTGGCATTTTGTTCTTTATAATTTGTTTTCCATTATCAACCTTGGCTACTGTATGGGAAAGTAGATTAAAGAAAAAAGATGTAATGGCATGATAAAAGGATGTTTTAATTATGAATGAATTTTTAGCGAGTTTATCTATATTAGAAAAGCCAGCAATTTTAGTATTTATATTAAAAGGTGTTGTATTTACTTTAATAATTTCAGTAATAGCAGTACTTTTAAGTATCATATTTGGTTCTGTATTGGCTTTAGTGCGAAATTACTGTACATCAAAGAAAAATGTTATTTTTAAATGGTTGGCTACCATATACATTGAAGTTTTTAGAAATACGCCGTTATTGTTTTGGATTTTCATTGGAATAATTATTATTCCAGTTCCACGTCTTTTTGCGCATAGCATGTTAGGTTTGTCTTCTGTAGAGACTAAATTATTGTTTAAAGCTACATTGGCTTTGACATTGTTCACATCAGCTGTAATTGCTGAAATAATTCGTGGCGGACTTAATGCTGTACCAAAAGGACAATTTGAAGCCAGTTATTCACAAGGTTTTAATACTTTCCAAACAATGGTATATATAATTTTGCCACAGGCATATAGAAATGTAGTACCAACATTATTAAGTCAAGTAATAACTACTATAAAAGACTCTTCGTTCTTAGCTAATGTAGCGACGATTGAATTAATGTCTTGCGTAAAGAAAATATTGAGTAACGCTAGTTTGTACAACGGAACAAATACGATAAATGTATCTGATGTATTCGTATTGTTTGGCTGTGCAGCGCTTATATATTTCATAATAAACTATACATTATCTTGTGTAGTTAGATATTTACAAAGCAAGAATAAACAAGAATCATATGCATAGTAAGAATACACTTCAAAGGATAAAGCTTTTGAAGTGTATTTTTTTATGTCATTTATTAAATAAAATTAGATTATTTAATATTGTCCAAAAGCATTAAAGACTTAATAATATATCTTAAGATTGAAATGTATTAGTGATAAACGGTATAATAAAAATGTAATTTGAAACCGGTTACCTAATAATCATATAAGGACAAATTGTATGAAAATAAATGAACGTTCAAAATTTATAATTAATAAGCTAATAAAGGCAGATGGTTATATTACCGCTAATGAAATTGCTGAAGCATTGCAGGTAAGTAACAAAACAATAGTTAGACAATTAGGAAATGTAGAAAAGATTTTAACACAAAATAATTTATTATTAGAACGAAAAACGAGCAAAGGAATGCGTATTATTGGAACGCAAGAGGATAAAGAGAATTTATTTAATTTAATTGCGGAAAACCAAAATATGCAACATGAATATTTACCAGCAGAACGATGTAATATTATTTTAAGTCAGTTGTTAAAATCGCAAGAACCTATAAAACTTGTGGTGTTATCACAGTTATTAAATGTTACAGATGCAACGATTAGTAATGATTTGGATAAAATTGAGCCATGGATACAAAAAATGAATATGAGATTGATAAGAAAACCAGGTTTGGGTGTTTATTTAGAGGGTTTAGAGAAGGATATACGAAAAGCGATTATCAGTCATATTTATGAAAATATCCATGAACAAGATATTGTTAATTTACTTTATAGTAAGAAGACGAATAATAAAAAATTAATAAGCGATGCAGATAAGTTTTTATTAGATTTAGTAGATAAAAATATTATTCAAAAAGTAGAAGAAGCTATAAAGATAACACTGCAAAAACAAGATAAAAATTTATCCATTAATGCATTTTCAGGATTAGTAGTACATTTAACGTTAGCAGTACAAAGGCTTTTAAAGGGTGAAACGATTAAAATTGATAATGCTTTTTTAGAGAAAATAAAGCAAAAGCGAGAGTTCAATATAGCAAAAGATATTGGCAGAAATATCGAAAAAGTTTTTCAAGTACAAATTCCAGAAGAAGAAACTGCTTATATTACAATGCATCTTTTAGGAGCAAGGAATAATTATGAGCAAGATTTAGATGTACAGTACAGTAGTTTTCATTTAATAAAAATAGCAAAAGAAATGGTGAAAATTGCGCAAAGAGAGAGCGGTATTTCATTATCAAAGAAAAGTAAATTACTGATTGGCTTAGTTAAACATTTAAGGCCAGTAGTCATGCGTATAAAATGGAAGATGGAAATTAGAAATCCGCTTTTGCAAGAAATGAAAGAAAAATATCCTAAATGGATGATTTTAGCAAAAAAAGCAGCGAAGCCATTAGAAGATGAATTAAAAACATCATTACCAGAAGCAGAAATAGCTTATTTAGCAATGCACTTAGGTGCAGCATTAGAAGAAGATAATCTCAATCAAAGAGTGTTTAAAGTATTAGTAGCTTGTCCTACAGGAATAGGAACTTCTAAACTATTAGCAACTCAATTAAAAAGAGAGTTTTCTAATCTAGAAATTGTAGCAGTTGTATCAGCTGTAAATGTTGATTATGACTTATATAAAAGGGAAAATGTAGAGTTTATCATTTCTACAGTACCGATAGAAAATGCAAAACTCCCAGTAATTGTGGTTGACTTTATGCTCAATGAGAATGATAAAGCAAATATTATTCATCAAATGAATATATCGATAGCATTAAAGAAGCATATTGAGCATAAAAAAATTAATTATAGATTAGTGGATAGATTAGACAGAATTCATACTTATATTAAATATATAAATGAAATATTACAGGGATTTTTTTATCGTGAATATCTGGAAATAAAAGATGTGGATGAACTTTGTATTAATGTAAGTCAAATCTTGTCAAATGAGTTAGAGAGAGAAATTTTAGTTCGTGATTTGCAAAAGAGAGAAGATAAAGGCAGTACGGTTTTAAATCACTTAATGATTTTACATGCAAAATCTAAGTCTATAAAATCTTTGCAAGTTGGCGTTATAAAATTACAAAGAGAATATGTAAAGGATAAAATGAATATTTCTACGGTGTTAGTTTTATTAGCACCAGAAGATGTGGAACCAATAGCATTAGAGACTATAGGTCATATATCAGAGAGTTTATTAGAGAGTTTGAATTTATTAGATATTTTGTATGAAGGTTCATTTGATGAAATTTATAATGAACTGGAAAAAATATATGCTATTTATTTCAAAGAAAAATTAAAAAAGGTAATGGAGGGTTAATTATGACAGAAACAAGTAAAACAGGTGCTGCTCAGGAAAAAATGCAAAAGTTCGGTAGATTTCTAAGCGGCATGGTAATGCCTAATATCGGTGCATTTATTGCTTGGGGTTTACTTACTGCATTGTTTATTCCAACAGGTTGGATGCCAAATGAATATTTAGCGGCAGCGGGAGCACCGATGTCTAAATGGTTAATTCCACTGCTCATCGGTTATAGTGGTGGTAGTGCAATTTATCAGCATCGTGGTGGTGTTGTTGGTGCTATTACAACAGCAGGTATTATTGCAGGTTCAGAAATTCCAATGTTCTTAGGTGCTATGATTGCAGGCCCATTTGGTGGTTGGATTATTAAAAAATTTGACGACATGTTCCAAGATAAAATTCCAACAGGTTTTGAAATGCTCGTCAACAACTTCTCAGCTGGTATTTTAGGTGGCTTTCTAGCGATTGTTGCTTATGCAGTTGTAGGTCCTGTTGTAACTACAGTTAGTGAACTTTTACGTGAAGGCGTTGAAGGCATTGTAGCTATTGGTCTTATTCCATTAGTATCAATTCTCGTTGAACCAGCAAAAGTATTATTCCTCAATAACGCTATCAACCATGGTGTATTTAGTCCAATAGGTATTCAAGAATCTCAAGAAGTTGGTAAATCTATCTTCTTCATGATTGAATCTAACCCTGGCCCTGGTTTCGGTATGCTTCTTGCTTTCTGCTTATTCGGTAAAGGTATGGCAAAAAGTTCTGCACCAGGTGCGGCTATCATTCACTTCTTAGGTGGTATTCATGAAATTTACTTCCCATATGTTCTCATGAAACCTATCTTATTATTAGCTTTAATTCCAGCAGGTATGGCTGGCGTATTCACACTTACTTTCTTAAATGGTGGTCTTATAGCACCAGCATCTCCAGGTAGTTTCTTAGCTATCTTAGCAATGACACCAAAAGGTGCATATTTCGCTAATATTGTAGCTGTAGTAATTGCAACAGCAGTATCCTTCGTAATTTCTTCCGCTATTTTAAAAGCTTCTAAAGATGATGGTGATTCATTAGAAACTGCACAGCAAAATATGAAAGATATGAAAGCTCGTAGCAAAGGCGAAACAGTAAATACAAATCTTCCAAAAGATGATGTTGTAGTAAGTGGTAGTGAACTTAAACGTATCATGTATGCTTGTGATGCTGGTATGGGTTCTTCAGCAATGGGCGCAAGTGCACTTAGAAATAAACTTAAAAAAGCAGGTTACGGTTATATTTCTGTTAAAAACTGTGCAATAGGTAACATTCCAAAAGATACACAGCTTGTTGTATCCCATGAAAAATTAGCTGAACGCGCAATTGAAGATTCACCACAAGCAGAACATATTTTTGTAAAAGATTTTATCAAAAACAACGTATTTGATATCATTTTAGCTAAGTTGCAAGACCAAGATGGAGCAGCTAAAAAAGAAGAACAGCCTGTAGAAACAGATGCACCAGAAAAATCTATAGAAGATGAAACAGTTTTAAAACGTGCAAACATTAGACTCGGTTTAGATAGTGTATCTAAAGAAGAAGCTATCAAAATGGCAGGCGAACTTTTATATGAAAGTGGTTATGTTGGTAAAGCATATATCGATGGTATGCTTGCTCGTGAAAGAGATGTAAGCACATTTATGGGCCGTGGGATTGCAATCCCACATGGCGAAAATGCTGTAAAAGATAGTGTTAAAAAATCTGGTATCGTTGTATTGCAATTCCCTCAAGGTGTAGACTTTGGTACAGGCACAGCACATCTTGTAATTGGTATTGCTGGTAAAGGTGATGAACATTTAGCAATTTTAGCTAATATCGCTATAGCACTTGATGAATACAGTGATAAACAAATGGAAGAATTCTTTAAAACTACAGATAAAGAAGCTTTATACGAATTGTTCACAAAGACGAATGAATAATTGGTAATCGATAAAAATAACTCTGGTTGATAATAAATTGTTCATTTAATGATGGTTTATTATCAATCAGATGTTATATAATAACAGAACGTAGTTATTTAATAATAATGGGGGTATTTTTAATGAAAGCAGTACATTTTGGTGCCGGCAATATCGGCAGAGGCTTTATTGGTGAATTATTATTTGAATCTGGATTTGAAACAACTTTTATTGATGTTGTTCAACCAATTATTGATTATATAAATGCAAGCCATAGCTATGAAATGTATGTTATTGATAATAATTATGAAAAAAAGGTTATAAAAAATGTAAAAGCTGTTTCCTCTATCACTGATGAACCAGCAGCTGTAGAAGCTATTTGTGAAGCAGATATTATTACAACTTCTGTTTGTGTAGACAACTTAGATAAAATTGCACCAACACTTGCTAAAGGTTTAAAAGAACGTTTAAATCGTGGCGGTAGCAAAGTAAATGTAATGGCTTGTGAAAATGCTTTTTATGCAACTGATATGTTAAAGAAAGCATTAGTTGAAAATAAAAAAGCTCCTATTACAGAAGCAGAACTTGATGAAATCGGTGCATTTCCAAACGTAGCTGTAGATAGAATTGCACTTTGCAAAGTGGTAGATGGTGTTAAAATACCACAAATTCAATCTACATTTGAACTTGTTATCGAAAAAGATAAAATGGTAGACCCAACAGCTCAACCTATTAAAGGTGCTGAATATGTAGAAAATCTTGGCATGTATTTGGAACGCAAATTATATGTATTTAACTGTGGTCATGCCGCAACTGCATATTTTGGCTATTACAATAATCGTGCAACAATTTTTGATGCACTTGAAGTGCCAGAAATCAAAGCTGATGTAATTGCTGTTATGAAAGAATCAGCAATGGCTATGACTAAAAAATATCCATTTACATTTGAAGAATTAGAAGCATATATTGAAAAAATCATTAAACGTATATCTTTAGAAGAATTACATGATGAAGTTGTACGTGTAGGTCGTTCTCCAATTAGAAAACTCAATGCTAAAGACCGTCTTGTAGGTCCAGCACTCTTAGCTGAACAGTATGGACTTGATAATAGCCATTTAGCAAAAGCTATTGCTGCAGGTTATGCTTTTGATTGTAAAGATGATGAACAGGCTGTAGAAATTCAAAATTATATTGCTGAAAATGGTATTGAAAAAGCAGTAGAAAAATATTCTTCACTTACAGCTGAACATGCACTTTATCAAAAAGTAATTGATGCATATAAAGCATTAAAAGCTTAAGATTTTTAAATAATTATATTGCTATCCCTATCTTAGATAAAAAAATGAAAGCACAGTGTTTATACTGTGCTTTCATTTTTTTATGCGAGCTATATATTTATCTGTTGCAAAATCAAGCATTTCTTGCCAAGTTTTAAATTGAGTATTTTTAGCAACATGTTTATCCATTAATTCTTCTGGTAAGTCTTCAAAATCTTTTTGACAAGTGATGTTGAATTTACCGCCCGAGAGAAATTTAGCAAAAGTTTTATATTTTGTATACTTGCGCATAAAGGAAATATCGAATACTTTGTCAAAATCTATTAATTGTGGTTCAAATTCATTTGGCAATTTATAATAACCAGTTATTTTTACACTCATTTAAAACACTCCTAAATTTAAAATTTCTTTAATTATATAACTGGAATATAATATAATGCAAAAAAGTATTTTACAAATAAATTATTAAGATTAAAAGTATAGGAGGATTTTTATGGAAAATGTATTAGTTGATAAAAAAGACAAGGTAGCTATCATGACGTTAAATCGTCCTAAATGTTTAAATGCTATGAATGATGGATTAGTAGAAGATTTTCATGCAGCATTGACACAATTAGAACAAGATGAAACGGTGCGTGTTATTATATTAACAGGTGCAGGTAGGGCATTTTGTGCTGGTGGAGATTTAAATTATTTAGAGGGGTTGACTGATGATTTAGCAAGACAAAATTTCATTAGACGCGTTGGACAGATGACTTCACATTTAAAAAATTGTGCAAAACCCGTGATTGCTATGGTTAATGGTGTAACAGCTGGAGCTGGCGTGAATTTAATGTTAGCGTGTGATATTGTTTGCAGTAGTGAAAATGCTAAATTTATTCAAAGCTTTGTGAATGTAGGACTTATACCGGATTGTGGTGGTATGTATTTGCTTAAAAAAACAGTGGGACTTCAAAAGGCAAAGGAATTGATGTTTACAGCTGATGTTATAAGTGCACAAGAAGCAGAAAAATTGCAAATGGTAATGCATGTGTACACGCAAGAAGATTTAGTTATTGAAACGGAAAAATTAGCGAATAAAATAGCGAATGGTGCACCTCTTGCTATTCGTTACATGAAAAAAATGCTTAATAAATCATATCATAATTTAGAAGAATTTCTTGATGAAGAAGTTTTAGTACAAGCTTTTTGTTTGAGTACACATGATTGTAAAGAAGGTATACAAGCATTTAAAGAAAAACGTGTTCCTCAATTTATTGGAAAATAATTTATTTCTTTAAGATGATTTTAATTTTATTGTGGTAATATAACCTATATAATAAGAATATTATTTAGGAGGGAAAAATTATGTGGCGTATTTTTGTAAGTGCAATGATGATGCTTTTATTACTTGTAGGCGTAGCTGGTGCACAGGAGGTGTCGCAGGGTTATCAGATAAAAGAAAATCAAATTAATTCAGAATATGTAGAAGGTAAATATCCTACGGTGGACGTGGATAATATTTTGATTAAGTCCAAAATAAATTCTCAAATTGAAAAGATAGTCAATAAATATATTGATTACACTAATCAACAAAATACAGATGGTTATGAAGTTACAGGTTTTGTAAGTTACGATATTAGAGCTAATAATCAAAACTTTTTTAGTTTGACGATTGATTGTTCTTCTATGTTAAAAGGTGCAGCACATCCAAATACGTATACGTATGGCTTGACTTTTGATAATAAAGGTAATGTAATTAATTTTAGTCAGATTATACAAGAAGATAAAATGTCTGGTAAAAATTTATATACGGTAAATAATTTAACAAAAGAAGTTTTAGCTCAATTTGGCGATAAAATTTATGATAGTAATTTTATACCACTCAATATTACAGCATTTCCGAAAGAATTTTATATAGATGATGATGGGAATTTGCATGTATTGTTTCAAAGATATGAAATAACTCCGTATGCTGTAGGATTAGTAGATGTTATCATGCAATAAAGTTAAAAAAAGGCACTATTTAGATGAAATAGTGCCTTTTTATATTGAAATCAAAATAATAAAGAGGTTGGCAAATAAAATACATATGGAGCAGTGAAGATTGCTAAAGAAATGGATAATTTTTGACGTTCTTGCGGAGAAATCAGTGCTTCACGCAAACAAAATCTACTATTGAACCAATAGATTAAATAGGCGGAAATAAAGACTGCAAAAGTCATTAAAATGAATACATAAACATTAGTAAATGCATTGTAATTAATAGCCATCATATTATCATTCCACCACCAATGAAGAGGATTTTCAGGTGAAAATTTTATTATGTTTACAGAAAATAAAATTAAACAGCCAACGAAGTCAGCTAAAAAACCACAAATCCAAGTGCGCCAAATTACGGTTTTTAATATAGTTTTGATATTGGATATTTTTAACACTTTCAAAGTTAACACTATGATAAGAGCATCGAATAAAAGATTAGCTGGCATTATAAATAGCCAAGTTGTAGGAAATATCCATAATAGCCATATGGGAAAGATTATATTATATAATTTCAAATTGAAAACCTCCTGCACAATTATTGAAGTAAATTATTTTTTAATAGGAAATCATGAATTACTTGATTATATTCTTCGGGATAATCAGTGATGCCTTGCGCATGAATGGAGTTTTTAAACATGTGTATTTCTTTTGGAGAATTACAATTATTGTACAAATCAGATAAAGTAGCAGGTGGAATTAATGTATCAGCATCGCCATGTAAAAATAAAATTGGCACTGTAGCTTTTTGTACCGCCATGCGTGGAGAAAGCATATCGAGTGTAGCTCCAGTATGCCAATACATGCAGACTTGAGAATACATCCATAAAATATCAAGTATTTTAGAATTTGTAGGAAGTTGTATCATATTGTGCAAATGACTGTAGTATAGACTTTTTAAATCGCTATAAGAGCTATCTTCAACGTAAAAATCAGCACTTTGTGTTGAAAGACCGCTGTGAAGCAGTGCAAAAGCTCCGCCAAGCGAAACGCCGTGAATGCCTATTGTGTTTTGATGCATTGTACTGCGCAGATAATTGCACCATGTATCAATATCTTTGATTTCGGTTTGTCCCCAAGTTATAGTGCCACCGCTTTCACCGTGACCACGTAAATCAATCAATAAGACGTTAAAACCTAAACGAGCATATGTATCGATATAATTTATACTCATTGAACGATTTTGGTATAGACCGTGAATTAAAATGACGGTTTTTGTCGAATTATTGTTGATGAATGTTCCTGTTAAATTTTGTTTATCATTATATGTTGTAGGCAATACTATTTTTTGTGCATTAGGTAAAGTCTGTTCTAATGTATTTATATTAGTTAAATCTTGTGAATGGTTGATTATACCTGTTAAGTTAATATTTAATTTAGGGTCACTGAGTTCTTGATAAAGAATATTGCCTAAAATTAATCCTAAGGTATTAAATGTAATGATACTGCCAATCAAAATACCTACAATAAAAATGAGGATTTTAGAAAGAAGATTTTTCATAAAATTACCACCTATAAGTTTAAGTACATCAATGAGTATATATTATTTTTTTATAATAATAAAGTTAAAATATGATTATATATCTATGATAATTATTATCTATTAATATCCTTTGTTGCATTTTAATTATTTTTAAATTATACTTAAAGTAAATATTTTATAATAAGGGAGGTTTATACATGGACGTTATAACTTTATCAAGGTTGCAATTCGCAATCACTACAATCTATCACTTTTTATTTGTTCCGATTTCTTTAGGTTTGTCAATCTTTATTGCTATAATGCAAACAATGTATCTGAAAACAGACAATATTGTGTATAAACGTTTGGCAAAATTTATCGGAAAATTATTCATCATTTCTTTTGCTATGGGTGTCGTAACTGGTATTGTACAAGAATTCCATTTTGGCATGAACTGGTCTGAATATTCACGTTTTATGGGGGATATTTTCGGTGCACCATTAGCATTAGAAGCATTGACTGCATTTTTCTTAGAATCCGTATTTTTAGGTGTGTGGATATTCGGTGAAGGTCGTTTGTCGAAAAAATTACATTGTTTGTCTATTTGGCTAGTAGCCTTTGGTAGTAATTTATCTGCATTTTGGATTTTAGTAGCAAATTCCTTTATGCAAAATCCAGTAGGCTATGCATTGCAAAATGGCAGAGCGGAAATGACAGACTTTTTGGCTTTGGTAACTAATCCGTATGTAGTAGGTCAATATGCACATACTGTTTTATCTGGTATTACAACGGCTGGTGTAATAGTCGTAGCTGTTGGTGCTTATAAAATTTTACGTGGTGAAAATATCGAAACCTTTAAAACTGGCATTAAAGCAGGTATCATCTATAGTTTAGTTGGTTTATTCCTCGTAATGGGCAGTGGTCATATGCAAGCGCAATTTATTGGTAAAAATGTACCAATGAAAATGGCTGCTATGGAAGCTTTATGGGAAACTCAAGACCCAGCACCATTTACTGTAATAGCTAATATCGATACAGAAAATAAAGTAAATCATGATGCAATCGAAATACCGTATTTGCTTTCGGGTATGATTTACAATGCACCAGCTGGTGAAGTAAAAGGCATCAATGAAATGCAAGAAACATTTATCGCTCAATATGGCTACGATGATTACATTCCAAATGTAGTTTTATTATTCTGGAGCTTTAGAATAATGATTATTTGCGGTGTAGCTATGATTGCTGCAATGTTCTTTGCGGGCTTTTTGCTCTACACAAAACGATTGGAAAATTGCCGTTGGTTTTTAAATTGCTTAGTATTGATGTTGCCACTTCCATTTATCGCTAATACTTTTGGTTGGATTATAACTGAAGCAGGTCGTCAGCCTTGGATGGTAGTAGGATTACAAAAAGTATCAGATGCAGTATCACAGAATATTACTGTTGGAGAAGTTTTGACAACTTTAATAGGTTTTACGCTTATTTATGCATTGCTTGCAATTGCAGCATTATTTATCGCAGTTAAATTTGTACGCAAAGATGCTCATAAACTGGACGAAGGAGGCGAAGCATGATGGATTTACAAATTGTATGGTTTATTTTAGTAACTGTTTTATTTGTAGGGTTCTTCTTCTTAGAAGGTTTTGATTATGGTGTTGGTACAATTTTGCCATTCTTTGGTAAAAATGATGTAGAACGTCGTATGCTGATAAATACTATTGGCCCTGTTTGGGACGGCAATGAAGTATGGATGATTACAGCAGGCGGCGCGATGTTTGCAGCTTTTCCTCATGTGTACGCTACTATGTTCAGTATGCTTTATATGGCATTGTTTTTAATGCTTTTAGGCTTAATTGTTCGCGGTGTAGCTTTTGAATTTAGAAGCAAACATGAATGTGGTACATGGCGAGCTTTATGGGACTGGATGATTTTTATTGGCAGTGCACTTCCAGCATTTTTATGGGGCGTTGCTGTTACAAACATGATGAAAGGCTTTGCCATCAATGGCGAAATGATTTATAAAGGCACATTTTGGGATTTGCTCTCTTTGTACACAATCATAGGTGGTATCACTTTCTTATTGGTATTTGCTTATCATGGAACAGTATTTTTAACACTTCGCCTTGCTGATACAAAGATGATTGAACGCTTGCGCAAATTATCTGTATGCCTTGGCGGTACAGCAGCAATTTTCTATGTACTCTGCATGATTTTCACTGTTATAGAAACAGATATGTGGAATAGTATAGTATCTGCTATCTTCATGATTTTAGCAGCGGTAGCATTTTTAGCTTCTATTGCATTAGTATACAAATCCGCTCAATATGCAAAAGGATTTATCTGTTCATCACTTGCTATAGTATTTACGACTATATCTGTATTCACAGGTTTATTCCCACGCATTTTGATTTCAACAATAAATCCAGATTGGAGTCTTACAATATACAATGCATCCTCCACTGAATATACATTGACTATAATGACGATTGCAGCTGTTTGTTTCGTGCCAATAGTTTTAATTTATCAGGGCTGGACATATTGGGTATTTAGAAAACGCATTACTCGTAAGGATTTGGAATATTAATTATGTTGGATAAAAATATTTTAAAAGATATTTTTCCATATAAGAAATCTTTAATTTTTATCATTCTTTCAAATATAATACAGGCAACTATGATTGTTTCTATTTCGTATATCATAGCGTATTTAGCCGATAAATTGCTTTTTGATGAATTAAATCATAGTGCAGCAACTCCATTTTTGGCGTTGCTGTTTTTCTTTTTTGTCGTAAAAGCTGTTTTAAATTATATCAATAGATTGAAATTGGAAGAAATATCTTTAAATTTACAAAGCAAATTGCGCTATAAATTATTGCAGGCTTTGGCTTTAGATTTTAAATCTATTCAAAGAAAACCCAAAGGGCAATGGTTGGCAATCATCACAAAAGGCGTGGATAAATTAGATGTGTATTTGACTTCGTTTATACCTCAGTTTGGATTATTAATCACTATCCCGTTAGTTTTGGTGATATTTACATTTATAAATGATTGGATATCCGGATTAATTTTCTTATTCACAGCACCATTAATTCCTTTTTTCATGATATTAATTGGCAAGATTGCCGATAAGGAAAATAAAAAGCAATGGCAAGTCTTTCAAAAATTAGCTGTGTATATGGCAGATTTATTGCCAGGTTTATTAGTTGTGAAAGCGTATAATCAGACGCAAAGACAATTAAAGCAAGTGGAAAAAAATGGTGAAAAATTTAGTGAAGCAACTCTAAAAGTACTGAAGATAGCGTTTATTTCTGCGTTTATGTTGGAATTTATCGCAACAATCAGCATAGCTATAATTGCTGTAAATATTGGGCTTCGTCTATTATATGGACAAGTTTCGTTTTTACCAGCCTTTTTTTGTTTGCTCGTAGCACCGCAATTTTATCAACCGTTTCGCCAATTTGGTTCAGCTTTTCATGAGGCTATGAATGGTATTGTAGCTAGTAGTGAAATTTATAAATTGATACAGGCTGCGCCTAATAATAAACAAAAGAATATTGTTTTAGAAATGGAAAAAGCACCGCAAATTATCTTTGAAAATGTGGATTTTTCATATAAAAATGATGAAAATGTGCTTAAAAATTTGAATTTCACGATAAAAGCAGGTTCACAAGTGGTATTGACTGGTGCAAATGGAGCGGGTAAATCAACGATATTTAAATTGTTGTTGAAGTTATTAGACGTTAAATCTGGCAAAATTTTAATTGATGGCAAAAATTTATATGATATAGATGAACAATCGTGGTTAAATAATATTGGCTGGGTAGCACAGGAACCGTATGTTTTTAAATCTAGTTTGCGTGAAAATATAACGCTGGGCAGAGCTTGTAGTAAAACGCAGTTAGAGCGAGTTACACAATTAGTAAATTTGACGGAATTTATAAAGAAGCAAGAGCATGGTTATGATAGTATTGTAGGTGGAGCTATAAATTTAAGTTCAGGACAAAAAAGAAGATTGGGATTAGCTAGAGCTTTATTGTGCAATCCTAAAGTTTTACTCTTAGATGAACCGATGGAAAATCTCGATAGTAAGAATGAAGAGTTGATAAAATCTGTCTTAGAAAAATTAAAGGGAAAAGTTACAGTGATAATAATTGCACATCGAAGACAGACAATTGAAGCTGCTGATAAAATAATAATTTTAGATAAAGGCACAATTAAAGAATATGGCAGTGCGGAAGAATTGAAAAAAACTAATTCATATTATCATCAGTTGCTCAATCGCTTGGAAGGAAATTTATTATATGATAAATGAAATTAAAACTATATCAAGACCAGTTATTTTCATTTTGAGTGTAGCTGTTTTAGTAGGGACTTTAGCAGGATTAAGTTCCATTAGTTTAATGGGTTTATCGGCATGGCTTATCGCTTCAGCTGCTTTGCAACCACCGTTATATGTCTTATCATTAGCCATTGTGGGTGTACGTTTTTGCGGTATAATGCGAGCTGTATTTCGCTATTTAGAAAGGTATTTGTCACATAAAGCAGGTTTTGTTTTATTCATGCGATTTCGCGTATTCATGCTAGCTAAAATAATAGCCGCATTGCCATTTAAGCGACAAAGTTCCAATGGTGATGTTTTCACTATCATTGTAGAAGCGATAGATAAAATAAGGGATAGTTTTTTACGATTTTTCTTGCCACCTATAACGGCTACACTGGGCTGTTTTATAGTCATGATATGGAGCGGTTTTTATAGCGTTTTACTGCTTTGCATACTGTTTGTAGCGTGGCTTGTTTTTGTAGTAATAATGCCGATGATTGTTTGGCGACTCTATCAAAAAAAATCTGATAATGATTTAATATTAGCAGAAAGTGTTTTAGAATTTTATGATGGCAGTAAAGAATTATATGCTTATAATTATATAGAAGGTAAATTGAAAAATACACAACAGGCGATAAACGATTATCAAGATTATCGCAAGGAACATTTCATCTTAAAAAGCAAGGTGGAATTATCTTGTGAAATCTTATTAGGTTTATTTATTGTTTTAGTTTTAAGTTTGTTGATTTCTTTTATAAATGATGGGCAAATCACTGCTGTTATGGCAATTACTTTTTTATTGACAATACAGTCTGTTTTGGAAATTTTGGCGGCAATACCATCATTGATGGAACATTTAGATGAAGCTAAACGAAGCTGGTTGAGTTTAAAATCCTTTATAAATAAACCGAAAATACAATCGAAAATAAATAGTAACATTTATTTAAAAGATGATGATGCTATATTAAATGTTGTTAATATAAATTTTGGTTACAATGAAATATTGTGTAAAGATATGAGTTTTTATTTATATAAAGGACAAAAAACGTTGCTTGTTGGCAGTAGTGGTTGTGGTAAATCTACATTGTTTTATGTGCTTACTAGATTGTTAGATGTTTTTTCAGGTGATATGTATTTGCAGGGAAAAAGTTATACGCAATGGGATAAAGAAGATTGGCGAAACCATTTTGCACCATCTTTTCAAGAACATCATATCTTTAATATATCTATCCGAGATAATTTTAAGATATTTTATCCCGATATCAGTGATGAAGAAATATGGCAGGCTTTGGATAAAGTGCAATTTACAGCTTTTGTACAACAGTATGGTTTAGATTATGTGTTGGAAAGCGATGGCACAAATTTATCTGGTGGACAAAAACATCGTTTACAGCTCGCAATGTGTTTAGCACGGAAAAAAGATATAATTTTACTTGATGAACCAACAGCGGGACTAGACATCGTGTCAGCACATAAATTTTTAAATCGATTGATTACAATAGATAAAGAAAGTGCAATATTAGTAGCTTCACATGATTTAAGTATAGTAGATTATTTCGATAATATTATAATCATGGAAGAGCAACATATAATTGAACAAGGAAAAATAAAAAGCTTAATGCAAGATGAACAAAGTCAGTTGTTTAAGTTGATGAAGTACAATAATTTGATTTAATTAAAAGGATATATTTACTATATCCTTTTTTTATATCATTAAAAAATAAATTGTTAAGATAAAAATATAGATGTTGAAAAAATGTAAATTGTATATAATATTGTAAATAAAATAATTTTAAAAAGTATTGCTTTATTTTAGGGTTTGATGTATAATGAGATTAGAAAACGTTTACTAATTTTTCATTTTATATATATTTATTCATATTTTAAGGAGGATTTAAAATGGCAATTTTGGTATGTGGCGGAGCAGGTTATATCGGCTCTCATATGGTTTACACATTGATTAATAATGGTGAAGATGTAGTAGTAATCGATAATCTGCAGACAGGTCATCGTGCTTCCGTTCATGAAAAAGCTAAATTTTACGAAGGCGATATTCGTAATACAGCTGACCTTGATAAAGTTTTTACAGAAAATGATATTGAAGCTGTAATTCATTTTGCTGCAAATTCTCTCGTTGGCGAAAGCATGCAAGTTCCTTTAAAATATTTCAACAATAATACTTGCGGTATGGAAACATTACTTGAAGCTATGGTTAAATATGATGTTAAGAAAATCGTATTTTCTTCTACAGCTGCAACTTATGGCGAACCAAAACGCGTACCTATCTTGGAAACGGACGAAACAAATCCTACTAATCCATACGGTGAATCCAAACGTATGATGGAAAAAATGATGAAATGGGTAGACATGGCTAACGGCGTTAAATATGTATCTTTACGTTATTTCAACGTAGCAGGTGCTATTGAAGATGGTCATATCGGTGAAGCTCATACAACAGAAACTCACCTCATTCCTATTATTTTACAAGTACCTCTCGGAAAACGTGACCATATTACTGTATTTGGTACAGATTATCCAACTCCAGATGGAACTTGCATTCGTGACTATGTTCATGTAATGGATTTAGCAGATGCACATATGAAAGCTCTCAACTACTTACGTCAAGGCAATGAAAGCAGCATCTTCAACCTCGGTACAGGTGAAGGCTTTTCTGTAAAAGAAATGATTGATGCAGCTGAAAAAGCTACTGGCTTAAAAATCAAAGTTGAATACGGTCAGCGCCGTGCAGGGGACCCAGCTCGTCTTATTGCTTCCAGTGAAAAAGCTCAAAAAATCCTTGATTGGCATCCTAAATACACTAGCATGGAAGATATCATTAAAACAGCATGGAAATGGCATCAAACTCATCCAAACGGATATGAAGACTAATTGTAATGGTATGATGATTTAATAAAGGGGTTATTTGAGAAATGGATATGAATTTAGAAATAAATCGTCTTTTGAATTTTTCCCTGCAACAAGGACTTATTGCTGAAGAAGATAAGAATTATTGTGCAAATTTATTGCTTGATTTACTCCAAGTTGATGAATTTGAATTAGTTGAAGTAAATGAAACATTACCTATTGCACATGAAATCTTAGAAAATATGCTTGATTATGCAGTAGAAAAAGGTTTATGCGAAGATACTGTGGCACAGCGTGATTTATTCGATACACGCATTATGAATTGTGTAATGCCACGTCCATCTGAAGTAATAAAGAAATTTAAAGCTTTATATGAAAAATCTCCTGTACAAGCAACAGATTATTTTTATAAAACTAATATTGCTTCCAATTATATTCGTAAAGACCGCATTGATAAGAATGTTATTTGGAAGACATCAACTGAATATGGCGATTTAGATGTTACTATCAACTTGTCTAAACCAGAAAAAGACCCAAGAGATATAGCTAAAGCAAAATTGGTTAAATCTTCTTCTTATCCAAAATGCTTACTTTGCCGTGAAAATGAAGGCTATGCAGGTAATGCAAACCATCCAGCACGTCAAACAATTCGCTTAATTCCTATGAATTTCGAAGGTCATAAATGGTTCATGCAGTATTCACCATATACTTACTACAATGAACATTGCATTTTATTAAATAGTCAGCACGTTCCAATGAAAATTTGCCGTGCTACATTTGAAAACCTCTTAAACTTTGTGGATTATCTTCCACATTATTTCTTAGGTTCTAATGCAGACTTACCAATCGTTGGTGGTTCAATTTTATCACATGACCATTATCAGGGCGGTCACTATACTTTTGCTATGGAAAAAGCTCCAGTAGAAGAAACATATACTATTGATGGTTTTGAAAATGTTTCTGTAGGCAGAGTAAAATGGCCTATGTCTGTAATTCGTGCAGCAAGCTCTAATAAACAAGACTTAATTGAATTTGCAGTACATGTATTAGACGCATGGAGAGGTTATTCCGATGCTTCTGTAGATGTTTTAGCAGAAAGCGATGGACAGCCACATAATACAATTACACCGATTGCTCGTATTCGCGACGGTAAATATGAATTGGATTTAGTTTTACGTAATAATCGTACTACAGAACAGTATCCACTCGGTATTTTCCATCCACATGATGAAGTACATCATATCAAAAAAGAAAATATCGGCTTAATTGAAGTTATGGGTCTTGCTGTACTTCCAGCTCGTTTAAAAGATGAATTAGCAAAAGTAAAAGACTACTTCATCGCTAGAAAAGAAGATATCAGTGATGATGAACAAGTAGCGAAACATGCTGATTGGTACAAACAACTTTTAAGCAAATACAAAGACATCAAAAATGATGAAGTTGAAGATATGCTTAAATTTGAAGTTGGTAAAATCTTTATGGAAGTATTGTTGCATGCAGGCGTATTTAAACGCAATATCCAAGGCATTGAAGCATTCAACAAATTTGTAAAGACTTTATAATAAAGTAAAAATAATATATGCCATCTATGTTTATATAGATGGCGTACATTTTGCTTGAAAATATACTGAAAATATTGAAATAATATAACTGTAGCTATATTGACTAAAATTTTAAACGTAAAAAATAAGGAGTCAGTGTATTTATTAGTACATCGCAAGTTATGATTTAGATGAAATAGTATATAATGTAAATAAATTTTATTAAATACAAGGATTTGAGAAAGATGAAATCAATTACTATTATTGATGTAGCTAAAAAGGCACAAGTTTCGGTGGCTACAGTTTCGCGTGTAGTAAATGGAAATTATCCTGTTAAAGATTCTACACGTCGTAAGGTTCTTGATGCTATTAAGGAATTAAAGTATATACCAAATATACAAGCTCGAGAATTGAATACACAACATTCTTCAATAATAGGCATAATTTTGCCAAGTTTATTCAATACATTTTTTGCAGAGGTAATAAATGGGATAGAAAGTTTTACTGCAACGAGTGGTTATTCTTTATTACTTACGTATACAAAGGATAATCCTATCAGTGAAAAAAAGTGTATGAATGAATTGTTGATGCGCAATGTATCAGGAATAATAAATATTAGCCCAAATACGGAAAAAGTGGCAAGTGATTTTTTTGACCAGATTGCAGAGCGCATACCAATGGTATTCATCAATTCATATATTAAAAGACCAGCAATTTCTTATGTAAATAATGATGAACGCATTGGAACTAAAATAGCATTGGAATATTTGATTTCTTTAGGACATAGAAATATATGTTTTATTCGAGGTGACCGTAGTGATTCCTATGAATTTAAACAGGATATATATGAAGAAGTAATGAAGAAATTAAATAATTTCAAAGAAGAATATGTTTTAAATATTGGAGCAGGAAACAGTATTGAAACTGTAGAATTGGCTGCGAACAAAATTATGGAGACATTAAAAGAACATAAAGAAATTACAGCTATTTTTAGTTGTAATGATTTAATGGGAATTGGTGCAGTAAATGGTTGCCATAGATTAGGTGTAAATGTACCGAAAGATGTATCTATAATGGGTTTTGATAATGTGTTTCTTAGCCATTTTATAGAACCGAAACTTACAACAATGGATCAAAATATGATGACTTTAGGTTGGACTGCAGCTAGTTTGTTGATGGAAAAAATTGCTAATGATAATAAAACGAGTCGTCAAGTTGTGTTACAAAATACATTAGTCTTACGTGATACAACAGCCCCTTGTAGAGATTTAAAAAAATAATAAGTAAAAAGGAAGTAAGAAATATGGCAGTAACAAAAAGCGATTTTGGTGTAACATCAAAGGGCGAAAAAGTTTATAGTTTTAAAATTGAAAATGCTAAAGGTGAATATGTAAATATCATCAATTATGGTTGTGTAATTCAAGCAATCGTTGTGGAAGGAAAAGATGGAAAACTTCATGATGTTGTTTTGGGTTATGATGATGTAGCAGGTTATGAAAATGGAACATTTTTCTATGGTGCATTTATCGGACGTTGTGGCAATCGTATAGCTGATGGTAAATTCACTTTAAATGGTAAGGAATATCAATTGGAAATAAATAATGCACCAAACCATTTACATGGTGGTTCTGCTGGTTTTAATACAAAAGTTTATAGCGATTTCACTGTTGGCGAAAATAGTGTATCTTTAAGACGTACTTCTCCAGATGGTGAAGCTAATTATCCAGGCAACTTAGATGTTGAAGTTACTTATAGTTTTGATGATGATGCTTGCCTTAGAATTGACTATAAAGCAAAAACAGATGCTGATACAGTAGTAAATCTTACAAATCACAGCTATTTTAACTTAGATGGTGAAGGTGAAGGCACGGTTTATGACCAAATTTTAAAACTTAATTGTCCAGCAATGGTTCCAATTAATGAAAATTTAATTCCTACAGGAGAAATTCATACAATTCAAAAAGGTGAAGCTTTTGATTTTAGTGAAGGCAAAAAAATCGGTCAGGATATAGATAAAGCAGATAAACAGCTTGAAATTGCAGCAGGTTATGACCATACTGTACTTTTACCTGAACATGAAGGTCTTTATACATTTGCTGAAGCAAAATCTGAAAAAACAGGTATTACATTAAAAGCAGCAACTACACTTCCTGGTGCTCAGCTTTATTCTGCTAATTTCCTTGAAGGCAAACCTGGTAAAAAAGGTCATATTTATGTAAGACGTGGTGCATTCTGTTTAGAAACTCAATATGTACCAAATGCTGTAAATTGTGATAAATTCGATTCCCCTGTACTTAAAGCAGGACAAGAAAGACATACAGTTACAACTTATACTTTTGGTAAATGATGATAAAAAAGCAGACTATTATATAATATAGATAGTCTGCTTTTTGTGTTTTATACAGAAATTTCAAGGGATTTTTACGCAATTTTCATGTATAAACTATACAATTTTACATTTATGTTATATAATAATAGTGAAATTAAGTTATATTGTAGCATTTATTTTAGCACAGATATGCAGTACAGAAATACAATAGTGTTCTGTAAGAACAGCTTTCTTATCACAAAAAATATATGAGGTGATAGTAAATGGCTATAAAAAGAGTTGAAGTAGACCGTCGAGATTGTCAATTATACCGCAACTATTTAAAGAGAGGAGGCTTCATCTCCGCAAGTTATTTATCCGTTAGTGGACTAGATGCCGTTAGATTAAAAAAATTGGCTGTTCAAGGAAAATTAGATGCTGTAAGATGTGCTATAGGTAAGTCTGTAAGATGGTATTATTCCGAAAAACAGGCTGAGCTTGCTCATTTACGCGGAGAAGCATAAAATGCATATTATTTTTTATTAGTAGGCTGTTTTTATGATAAAATAAAAACAGTCTATTTTTTGTCATTTAATAGTTATAAACTAATAGATTTAGAAATAAAATCTTCAATAATATAATAAAATAAAAAATATAGCGCATTTAATATAAATTTTTTAAAATAAAGTGTTGACATATGATAATTGTTCTGGTATTATATATTTCTGTCAGTAACAATAAAATATTGTTTAGAGAGCACATGGAGAGTTGTCCGAGTGGTTGAAGGAGCACGCCTGGAAAGCGTGTATACGGGTTCCCGTATCGAGGGTTCAAATCCCTCACTCTCCGCCATAAAGATGATAAGTAGCAGGATTTTGATTGTACAAAATCCTGTTTTTTGTTATATAAGCAAAAGGAGTTTGTATGCAGCGAATATTTAAATCTTGTGTATTGGTTGTTATTATGTGTATTTTTTTTACTAATTATGTATTTGGTGCTAATAAGATAGAAAATGTACAACATGAAATAAAAGTGGAAGATGTTTCCATGCGATATTTAGCTGCATGGACAGCACTTGCTGTATATAACGATAAGTTATCTTTATTAGCTCGTAATATTTTACAGGAAAATGGCTGGCAAATAGATATTATCAATAAAGAAATAGAAAAATCGGATATAAAATTATTGTTGGCAGAAAAGCAATTAGATAATGAAGAAATATATTTTTTATCTATCAGTGGTACAGTTAGTTGGAAGGATATACAGACCGATTTAGCTGTTGAAAGTGTAGCTTTTAGTGAATTTGATGATAAGTCTTTAGTACATAAGGGCTTTATGCAATATGTACAAGATGGTTTCTTTACAGAAAAAATAAATGAAGATAAAACTTTAGGCGAAGATTTAGTAGAGAAATTAAAAGCCGATAAGTCGCGCAAATTGTATATCACAGGTCATAGTTTAGGTGGGGCGGTAGCTGAATTATTAGCTGCACGACTCAGTGATATGGGAATTGATAAAAATCAATTAAAAGTGATTACTTTTGGTGCGCCTGCTGTGGGAAATCAGTATTTTGTCGATAAATACGCTACTAAATTGGATTTGACGAGGATTACCATGAAAGGCGACCCCGTTAAAAATTTAACTCAAATAGCTAATAGTAAGTTTGTACAATTTGACACTAATATACAATGGGAATTGCCATTGATAGAAAAAGATAAATTTGCTCATAATATGTTACTTTATTTTGACAAAGCTATGCGTGATTATTATGATGTAACACAATTATATAGTAGGGAAAATACAAGTTTATTAAATGAAGTAGATTATGTAATAAGTATTGATATTGATTTTCCAGAAGAAATATATAATGAAGAAAAGTATATACGATTGGTATTGATGGATAAATTAAAAAATAATGGAAAAAGTTATTTATTTATAGAAGGAAATCAAGAACAAGCCTTTGTTAAAGCTAAAAATTTAAATGTTAAAAATGTAGTGATTTACAAATTTGGAGCAACAAAGCAACGAGAAAACACTTCTAATAAAAGATATTATATTGATGAAATGAAATATGTATATGATAAAAATGGCAATTTAATAAATGGCTTTAATGCTGGTACTGACACAAATGAGATGACAGTAGTTCAAGCTGCATTGTATACAGATTATAAAATCGATGATATGTAAAAGAAAAGGATTGTAATAACTTGAAAATTTATTTGAGTTAAATACAATCCTTTTTTATTTATAATTTATCGATATCTATATCCGTTATTTTGTTTACAATAATATTTGCGGCAGATAAATCTTGGTTGCCAGAATTTGGATTGGCAAAACCGATACAATACATTCCAGCGGATTTAGCAGCAATACTGCCATTCTTAGAATCTTCTAAAGCAACACAATCACTTGGTGCGATATCTAGCATTTTTGCTGTTTTTAAATAAATATCAGGAGCTGGTTTACTATGAGGTAAATCTTCACCAGATATTAATGTAGTAAAGTATTCATTTATACCAAATTTTTTAGTGGTAAACTCAATCATATCTAAAGGTGAAGAAGATGCAATGGCAAGTGGAATGTTTTTATCATGTAATTTTTGAATTAAAGGGATAATTCCTTCAATAGGTTTAACGTGGTGTTCTACTATATAATTTTTTAATTTATCCATTTGTCTTTTAGATAATTGTTCTGGTGTATATGGTAGGTTATTTTGTTTTATGAAAATATCAAATACAGCAGTAGAAGCCATACCAGTGAATTTATTGAATTCTTCATTAGTAACGATTATATTGTTTTCAGCTAGAATACTTCTAACTATTTTATTATGGAGAGGTTCGCTATCAATAATGACGCCATCCATATCAAAAATAAATGCTTTCATAGATAATCCTCGTTTCTTAAATATATTAAGTTAATTATAGAATAGCAAAATTATAGTTTTTTTTAAAGAAAATTTTGTGTTAAAATTATAGTAAAAAATGGTGTATGGGAGCGTTTTATAATGTTTAAGACATTTATTGTTTTATTAAGTTTAATTGTATGTCTATCGAGTACAGCATTAGCGCAGATAAAAGAAGCACAAGTAGGAAATGTAGTGAGCATTCGTTCAGACTTTGATTATCAAGACCCAAAAGAGTTAGCTTTATACGAAGCTCAAAAGGCTAAGCAAAAAGCAGATAAAGATAATAGTAAGGATGAAGATGTAGTTGAACCGAAAGATTTATTTCGTGTGTATTTAACACGTGATAGATTTTATAATAGCAAAAATAAATATCGTGAAAATATAACTTTTTCAATTACATCGCATAATATGGATAGAAACTACATATTAGATGGAGATTGTCCACCTTATTTAGAAATTGTGGATAATGAAGGCAAAAAATCTATTTTAAAATTTTCTGATATGAAGTTTGATAATTTGTATTGGATAAGTTTTTCTTTAACTAAAAAAGAAATACATCAATTACAGAATATAAAAGAAGCTAAACTTATACTACCAGAAGCTATGGAAAATATGTTTGTAAGAAATGAGAAAAAAGATAAAATAGAAAAACGCAAATTTAATGATGATATTAAAGTTGAAATGATATCATATGATATACCAGTGGAAATTTTGCAAGAATGGAAACAAGTATTGTCTGCGGATTTAAGTCGTAAATAATGATGGAAAATAAGACACTTAGAGATGTTTTTTCAAGTGTCTTATTTTTTCATAAAAAATTGAAAAAAAGTGTTGACAAGGATATCTGTTTTAGATATAATATTTTTCGTCGCTGATGAGGCGGACAAAACTTCAGAAAAAATTGTTAAGAAAAAATAAAAAAAGCTTGACAAGATATTCTGAATAAGATATAATGGCTAAGCACTCGATGAGAGGGCAAAACTTAAAAGAGAAAATAAAGCACTAAAAAATAAATTTAAAAAAGTGCTTGACAAACTCTTATAAGTAAGATAAAATAAACAAGCTGACTTTTGAAAGGTCAGCAAAAACAAAGATGTTCTTTGAAAACTAAACAATGCACAATGTTTTCTAACAGACGAATGTGCGGTAATTCATGAAAATGAATTTACCTTTAAATTTCTTTTAAACAGATAATTAAGAGCCAATCGGTTCTTCGAAAAATAATTTTTTTTGGAGAGTTTGATCCTGGCTCAGGACGAACGCTGGCGGCGTGCTTAACACATGCAAGTCGAACGGGGTGTTTATTTCGGTAAACACCAAGTGGCGAACGGGTGAGTAACGCGTAAGCAATCTACCTTCAAGATGGGGACAACACTTCGAAAGGGGTGCTAATACCGAATGAATGAGAGATGACCGCATGGATATTTCTCTAAAGGAGGCCTCTGAAAATGCTTCCGCTTGAAGATGAGCTTGCGTCTGATTAGCTAGTTGGTGAGGGTAAAGGCCCACCAAGGCGACGATCAGTAGCCGGTCTGAGAGGATGAACGGCCACATTGGGACTGAGACACGGCCCAGACTCCTACGGGAGGCAGCAGTGGGGAATCTTCCGCAATGGGCGAAAGCCTGACGGAGCAACGCCGCGTGAACGAAGAAGGTCTTAGGATCGTAAAGTTCTGTTGTTAGGGGCGAAGGGTAGCATTTTGAATAAGGGTGCTATTTGACGGTACTTAACGAGGAAGCCACGGCTAACTACGTGCCAGCAGCCGCGGTAATACGTAGGCGGCAAGCGTTGTCCGGAATTATTGGGCGTAAAGGGAGCGCAGGCGGGAAGTTAAGCGGACTTTAAAAGTGCGGGGCTCAACCCCGTGAGGGGGTCCGAACTGACTTTCTTGAGTGCAGGAGAGGGAAGCGGAATTCCTAGTGTAGCGGTGAAATGCGTAGATATTAGGAAGAACACCAGTGGCGAAGGCGGCTTTCTGGACTGTAACTGACGCTGAGGCTCGAAAGCTAGGGTAGCGAACGGGATTAGATACCCCGGTAGTCCTAGCCGTAAACGATGGATACTAGGTGTGGGAGGTATCGACCCCTTCCGTGCCGGAGTTAACGCAATAAGTATCCCGCCTGGGGAGTACGGCCGCAAGGTTGAAACTCAAAGGAATTGACGGGGGCCCGCACAAGCGGTGGAGTATGTGGTTTAATTCGACGCAACGCGAAGAACCTTACCAAGACTTGACATCGACTGACGTACTTAGAGATAAGTATTTTTACTTCGGTAAACAGGAAGACAGGTGGTGCATGGCTGTCGTCAGCTCGTGTCGTGAGATGTTGGGTTAAGTCCCGCAACGAGCGCAACCCCTATACTATGTTGCCAGCACGTAAAGGTGGGAACTCATAGTAGACTGCCGCGGACAACGCGGAGGAAGGCGGGGATGACGTCAAGTCATCATGCCCCTTACGTCTTGGGCTACACACGTACTACAATGGGATGAACAGAGGGAAGCGAAGTCGCGAGGCAGAGCGGAACCCTAAAAGCATCTCTCAGTTCGGATTGCAGGCTGAAACTCGCCTGCATGAAGTCGGAATCGCTAGTAATCGCAGGTCAGCATACTGCGGTGAATACGTTCCCGGGCCTTGTACACACCGCCCGTCACACCACGAAAGTCATTCACACCCGAAGCCGGCTAAGGGCCGAAAGGAACCGACCGTCGAAGGTGGGGGCGATGATTGGGGTGAAGTCGTAACAAGGTAGCCGTATCGGAAGGTGCGGCTGGATCACCTCCTTTCTAAGGAGCATGCGTTACCGGAAGGTAAGGTATGAGTCGAGCACATTCGTAAGCATTGTTTGGTTTTGAGAGAATATCTCTCAATTGTTCTTTGAAAACTGCACAGAAGAATATAAATGCAAAAAACTAATTCACCAAAAAGAAAAGCAAATGCTTCTCTTAGAGTTTAGTGGATTGAACCAAGCATTTTAGGATTTAAAAAACATTAGCGAAGACAAAAGCAAATGACCTTAAGTAAGTTAAGTGAACAAGGGCATACGGCGGATGCCTTGGCGCCAAGAGCCGATGAAGGACGCGGTAAGCTGCGAAAAGGTATGGTAAGGAGCAAGCATCCAGTGACCCATACATTTCCGAATGGGGCAACCCATCATCAGTAATGTGATGATACGAAAGAGGCAGACCCGGGGAACTGAAACATCTAAGTACCCGGAGGAAAAGTAATCAAATGAGATTCCCTAAGTAGCGGCGAGCGAAAGGGGAAGAGCCCAAACCAGATAACTTCGGTTGTCTGGGGTTGAGGACCGGCATAAAGAGGAAACTTCTTAGCCGAATGGTCTGGAAAGGCCATGCGTAGAAGGTGAAACACCTGTAGGCGAAAAGGAGTCAATCTGGCTGGTATCCAGAGTACTACGAGACACGTGAAACCTTGTAGGAAGCAGGGGGGACCACCCTCCAAGGCAAAATACTAATTGGCGACCGATAGAGAATAGTACCGTGAGGGAAAGGTGAAAAGAACCCCGGGAGGGGAGTGAAATAGAACCTGAAACCGTATGTCTACAAGCAGTCGAAGCACCTTAAGAGTGCGACGGCGTGCCTATTGAAGAATGAACCGGCGAGTTACATTATGTTGCGAGGTTAAGTGGGAGACACGGAGCCGAAGCGAAAGCGAGTCTTAATAGGGCGGCTAGTAACATGGTGTAGACCCGAAACCGCAGTGATCTATCCATGGTCAGGTTGAAGCGCAGGTAAAAATGCGTGGAGGACCGAACCCGTGAGTGTTGAAAAACTTTGGGATGAACCGTGGATAGGGGTGAAATGCCAATCGAACGCGGAGATAGCTGGTACTCCCCGAAATAGCTTTAGGGCTAGCCTCAGGGAAGATTATAGACGGTAGAGCACTGTTCTGGTAAGGGGGCGTAAAGCCTACCGACCCTAGACAAACTTCGAATGGCTATAATTAAGACCCTGGGAGTCAGACTGCGAGTGATAAGACCCGTAGTCAAGAGGGAAACAGCCCAGACCACCGACTAAGGTCCCCAATGCTGTACTAAGTGGAGAAGGATGTAAGACTTCATAAACAACCAGGATGTTGGCTTAGAAGCAGCCACCATTAAAAGAGTGCGTAATAGCTCACTGGTCGAGAGGCCTTGCGCCGAAGATGTCCGGGGCTCAAGTACAGAACCGAAGTCGTGGCAGGATTTAATAATTCTGGGTAGGGGAGCGTTGTGTATTCGACTGAAGGTGTACCGTAAGGAGCGCTGGAGGATACACAAGAGAGAATGCCGGTATGAGTAGCGAAAAGAACAGTGAGAATCTGTTCCACCGAAAGCCTAAGGTTTCCTGAGCAACGCTCGTCGACTCAGGGTAAGTCGGGACCTAAGCCGAGGCAAAAAGCATAGGCGATGGACAACAGGTTAATATTCCTGTACCGCTTCAAATCGTTTGAGCAATGGAGTGACACAGAAGGTAGCTTGAGCACGCGACTGGAAGAGCGTGTCGAAGGTGGTAGGTTGTGATATAGGAAAATCCGTATCATAAGACCGAGAGCTGATAGATAGACGATACTTCGGTAGAGTCAAATTCAAGTGAGCCATGCTGTCGAGAAAAGCTTCTAGTGAGAGATGGAGCGCCCGTACCGAAACCGACACAGGTAGGCGGGGAGAGAATCCTAAGGTGCGCGGGACAACCCTCGTTAAGGAACTCGGCAAATTGTATCCGTAACTTAGGGATAAGGATAGCCGGAGGATGTGAAGGGATTAACTTCTGGAGCGTCAGCCGGTGGCACAAGAGAGGCCCAAGCGACTGTTTAGCACAAACACAGGTGCCTGCGAAAGAGAAATCTGAAGTATAGGTGCTGACACCTGCCCGGTGCTGGAAGGTTAAGAGGAGGGCTTAGAGGCAACTCGAAGGCTTGAATTGAAGCCCCAGTAAACGGCGGCCGTAACTATAACGGTCCTAAGGTAGCGAAATTCCTTGTCGGGTAAGTTCCGACCCGCACGAAAGGTGTAACGACTTGGGCACTGTCTCAACGAGGGACCCGGTGAAATTGAAGTACCTGTGAAGATGCAGGTTACCCGCGACTGGACAGAAAGACCCCATGGAGCTTTACTGCAACCTGACATTGATGTTTAGTAAATAACGTACAGGATAGGTGGGAGACTGGGAAGTCTGGGCGTTAGCCTAGATGGAGTCGACGTTGGGATACCACCCTTTATTTATTGAACCTCTAACTGTAGGAGTAACGAAACTCAGGACAGTGTCAGGCGGGCAGTTTGACTGGGGCGGTCGCCTCCCAAAATGTAACGGAGGCGCCCAAAGGTTCCCTCAGCGCGAACGGAAACCGCGCAAAGAGTGCAAAGGCAGAAGGGAGCTTGACTGCGAGTCAGACACGACGAGCAGGTACGAAAGTAGGGCTTAGTGATCCGGTGGTTCCGAGTGGAAGGGCCATCGCTCAACGGATAAAAGCTACCCTGGGGATAACAGGCTAATCTCTCCCAAGAGTCCATATCGACGGGGAGGTTTGGCACCTCGATGTCGGCTCATCACATCCTGGGGCTGGAGCAGGTCCCAAGGGTTGGGCTGTTCGCCCATTAAAGTGGTACGTGAGCTGGGTTCAGAACGTCGTGAGACAGTTCGGTCCATATCCATCGCGGGCGTAAGAGACTTGAAGGGGGCTGCTCCTAGTACGAGAGGACCGGAGTGGACGGACCAATGGTGTACCAATTATCCCGCCAGGGGTACAGTTGGGTAGCTACGTCCGGAAAGGATAAACGCTGAAAGCATCTAAGCGTGAAACCAGCCTTGAGATGAGGTCTCCCGAAGCGTAAGCTTGAAAGACACCTTAAAGAAGATGAGGTTGATAGGCCAGGAGTAGAAGTTCAGTAATGAATGTAGCGGACTGGTACTAATAAGTCGAGAACTTAACTTAAAAGCTTGGTAGAGCAAGAAATTCTTCTGTGAAGTTTTGAGGGAACAAAAGACCTCAGAAAAAAGAATATCCGGTGATGATGCCTAAATGGAACCACCTGTATCCATACCGAACACAGTAGTTAAGCATTTAGAGGCCGAAAGTACTTGCATGGAAACGTGCTGGGAGGATAGGAAGTTGCCGGTTAAGAGAAAGCACTGATTATTCAGTGCTTTTTTCTTTATATTTTATGAATAATTATTGACAACTCATTAAAAATTTTGCATAATATTTCCATAGAAAAATATTGAATTCGTCATTTTAGACTATAACTTTTTCTGTTTCTGAACAAAACAGAGGAGTTATAGTCTTTTTATTTTATAAAAATTAAAAAAATGGAGGAGCAAATTTATTTATGGAAAAACTTTTATGGAAAGAGAAATTATCTTATGGAATAGGAGCTTATGGAAAAGATTTTATTTATAATATGATAGCTGCTTTTCTGATGATTTTTTATACCGATGTAGTTGGTGTATCGTTAATTTTTGTGAGTACTTTATTTTTAGTGGTTCGCATTGTAGATGCTATAACTAATCCTTTTATGGGCTGGTTTGTTGATAATACAAAAACTAAATGGGGAAAATTTCGCCCTTGGATTTTAATAGGAACAATAATAAATTCTTTTGTTTTAATTTTATTATATTTAAATCCGGCAACTTTTTTACAGGGAATTTTGATAAATGTCTGGTGTATTGTTACATATCTATTATGGAGTCTTACATATACCTTGATGGACGTGCCTTTTTGGGCAATGATACCGGCATTTTCAAATGATGCTAAGGTTAGAAATGAAATTTCTATGTTATCTAGATTATTTGCGACTTTTGGTGGTCAAATGATGTCTACAATTGGTTTATTAGTAATCGCTTGTTTAGGCGTGAATATGGGAGCTAGTGAAAGTGATGGCTATTTGAGATTTGCCGTGATTGTAGCTGTTGTATTCAATATTTGTGAAATAATATGTGTAAGAAATGTCAGTGAACATGTAGTTATAAAAAATAAAAGAGATATTAAACTTAGCGAAGTATTGAATTTCTTGAAGGAAAATGATCAATTATTAATTATTATTTTTATGACGATATTACAGCAAATTGCAGTATTTTTATGGACTGGAATGAATATTTATTTTTTCAAATATGTAGTTTGTCATGAAGAATGGTTTTCTATTTTTGGCATAGTTAATTTTATTGTTGGCTCTATAGGTTTGATAGCTTTTCCATCTTTAGCGAATAAATTTTCCCGAAAGGTGGTATATATTTTATCATCTGTTTTTTTAGTATTAGGTTTGTTGGGCATGTTTTTTACCGGCAGCGATGAAAATGCGAATATCTGGCTGTTTTTTTCCATGGCAGGTTTCTTTTGTCTGGGCAATGCTTTAGCCGGTGTTACGACGACTGTAATGCTGGCGGATACAGTTGAATATGGAGAATATAAATCGGGTATCAGAAGCGAGGCTGTCGTGTTTTCTGTACAGACATTTACCGTGAAATTTGGTTCGGCTATTGCTGGTTTTATCGGGGCGATGGTTTTATCCTTGGTGGGTTATGTGCCGAATGCGGTTCAGACGCCAGAAACGGTTTTGGGCTTGAGAGTGATGATGTTTATAATGTCGGCTTTACTGATTATGGTAATTTTGTGTCTATATCTTAAATTTTACAAGTTAAACGGAAGTTTTTATTTTAATATATTGAAGGAGCTTTCCAAAAGACGTGAAAAAATTAGTTTAGATTAAACGGCATTTGACAAATAAAAATAATTTTGTTAAACTACCATAAGTAAATGAAAGCGTCTGAAAAAAGGCTATAGATTTTGCTGTTTCTGAATCAAACAGCAGTCTATAGCCTTTTTTGTTTTATAAAATTAATTTTCAGGAGGTTTTTGTGATGAATATCGGCTGGGTAAAAATTTTAGGTGCTACTTTTTTTGAATTGATGTGGATTACGGGGCTTAAATACGCTGAACTTCCATGGGAATGGGCGGTGACGTGTCTTTCTATCATGGGTTCAAGTTACTGTCTGATTACGGCGGGAAATACATTGCCGGTAGGAACGGCGTATTCCGTATTTGTAGGGCTTAGCTCTATCGGTACGATTTTGGTGGAATTTTTGGGATTTGGCATATTGCCGAGTTTTTGGCAGCTTGTATTTATGGTTACTTTGATTGTTGGTGTAATCGGTTTAAAATTGTTGAATGAACAAGTAGAAAGATGAGGTTTTAAGTTATGGATTGGATTTTTGTTATTGTTGCCGGATTACTGGAAGTTTTAAGTATTAATTATATGAATAAGTGGCAGCTTATTAAAAAATTCGGTTTGAAAAAATCGTCAGTGCTTATCGTGAAGATGTGTCTGGCGTTCGGCGGCAGTCTTGTTTTGCTAAATTTGGCATTAGATACTTTGCCGATGAGCATTACATATGCCGTATGGTCCGGTATCGGTTCTGTGGGAGGCGTGGCTGTGAGTATTATCAAATACGGAGAAAGTGCTAATTGGCGCCGTTTATTTTGTATTTTTTTAATTTTATTTTCAGTAGTAGGATTGAAATTAGTTTCTTAAAGATTATTTTAAACGAGCTAAGGCACGGATATGTCTAAGAAATTTGAAATGATGGTTTACTAAATTTATAAATCTTCCTACTATCAATGCAGAAACGATAGTGCCTAGTCCAATGCCGTTTAATTCGCCAAAGAAAATAAAAGATAAGATACAAGCAATAATGATGAGTGTTACATCAAAATAAATTTTTATAGTGCCGAATTTTACTTTTGGCTTTTTAATAGCAATAGCTAAAGCAAGAGCACGGACAACGCCTTCACCTGGAACAACTATTACATTTGGTGCAACTTCTATACAAATACCAATAGCTAAAATCATACAACCAATGATGAGTGATATGAATTTTGCGATAAAGGTTTCAGGTTGAAAAAAAGCAAGCCAATTCATGCTTACATCAATGAAAAAGCTGAATAAAATATTGGCAAAAACTTGTAAAAATTGGATTGGATGAAAATCACGTCGTAAAATAATTATTTGAATAATGATAAATAAAACGTTAAAAATAAATGTAGTCATACCAAAAGTATAATCGGGAAAAGCTAGCGATAAAACGTAAGGAACAGATGATATTTGCGATGTACCTAAATCACTTTTTGTAACAAATGCTACACCAAAGGAATTTATAAAAATTCCTAAGGCAAAGAAAAAATAGCGTAAACCTATAATTTTCATTGAAAATTTTCCTCTCTTAAGTTTTTTATAATGATATTTAAAGTTTGTAAAAATTGTTGTTTATCTTCTGATGATATATTTTTAAAAGCTATATCATCGACATGACCACAAATTTGTTTGACTTTTTGAGCGCTTTCTTTTCCCTTTTCAGTTAAATATATGGAATAAGCACGTTTATCATTGATTTGATTTTTACGTACAATTAAATTTTGTTTTTCCATGCGAGTTAGTAAACTGGTAATAGTGGATTTATCTAGTACATGGTCACGGCTTATATTTTTGGCAATAGTTCCATCATGTTCTAATAGATATTCTAAAATTTTAGGTTGACCAGGTAGTAAATCTAAATCGTATACTTGTTGGATGATGAGATTATTGCTATGGTTGAATGCTTTAAGTAAAAGAAAATGTAATTCATTATTTAGCATATAAAATCTCCTTTTATTGTAATATAGTTTGATTTCAAACTATATTATAGGAGTTATTAATATTTATTTCAAGAATAATGTTTATGATATAATAAGAAATAATAATTTTAAATTGGCGGTGATGAAATGAGATTGCTGAAAACTTTGTCGGAAAGAGAAAAATTTTCGGCAGTAGAGCAAAATATCATAAAATATATTTTGGATAATCCCAAAGAAATTGTTAATATGTCGATACGAGAGCTTGCCAATAAGACATTTACATCGTCAGCGGCGATTTTTCGTCTTTGCCAAAAATGCGGGTTGAAAGGATATACGGAATTTAAGATAAAATTCATCAGTGAGGTGAACAGAACTTCCGATTTTGAAAATGATGAACTGGAAAAGCCGATTAGGGATTTACACAGACCGATTAACGGCAAGGACGATGTAAAATCAGTGGTGCGGAGAATGGCTTTTTTGCAGATTGAAGCAATAGAGGAAACAAAGAATGAAATAAATTATAAACAGCTTGAAAGAGTAGCCGATATGATGAATGCGGCTGGTCAGATAGTGTTTTTTGGATTTGACCTAAATTATTATATATCGCAGTCCACCGTTTATCATCTGGTGCGGACGGGAAAGCCGGCAGTCGTATATGAAACAGTAAATAATCAGGTAGCAAAGGCGGTCATGTTCAAAAAGGAAGATATAGCTATTTTAATTAGTCGAACAGGAGAAAATAAAAATTTAATACGGATATCGCAGGTATTGAAACGAAAGGGGGCAAAAATTATTCTGCTTTCGGCAAGCAAGGATACATCACTGGACAAACTCTGTGATGAATTTATCTATATCGCCAATGTTATAGATTATCTGAGTATGGGAGGCGTTATTTTCAGTGTCGGCTGCCGGTATATTCTTGACGTATTGTTCGGTATACTGTTCAGCAAAAATTATAAGAGTGTGGAAAAATTTGTAGGTGAATTTGAAACCGTCAATGGAAAAAGTGTACATGACCCCAATCGTTTATGGTGATTTTGAGGTAAAACAGCTATTGGAACATTGTTTCAGAGAAATAAAAACACAGTTAGAGTTAGATATAACTTTCTGGCTGTGTTTTTTATGTTTTGCGCAATTTATGCGGTTTGCGTTAATGATATGAATTGTGTGAAAATCGTAAAAAATAATGAAACATTATTCCAGAAAATGGCGAAAGTATTGAGCTGGTAAAAAGGCTGTGGTATATTAAACGCAGTTGATGAGATGAAGATGTGCACAGATAAACTCAGAAAATAAATTTTTAGAGAAGTTTAGGAGAGGGATTTTCTGGAGAGGAGTTTATTATGTCTAAGCAGGCAATATTTGATAAGTTTATAGAATTAATGGGCAGATTTGCAGAGATTAAGGAAGTCGCGGCACTTAGGGACGGATTTATCTGACATTTTAGTTGAGCTTCTTAAGAATCCCCTGTCTTTAGACATGGGGAGTGTCAATTCCACAGTTGGAACGGCAAGAAGCTGTTATATTGAAGCCATTCAGAAGGCTAAAGAAGGTAAATGGGAAGAAATAGACGAACTTTTTAAAGCCGGCGACGAAGCATTCAATGAAGGTCATGATGCCCATATGGGTCTTTTGATGAAGGAAGCGGAAGGCAAATCGGAAGGAGTAAATCTGCTCTTACTGCATGCAGAAGACCAGCTTATGAGTGCGGAAGGATTTAAAACGGTAGCTTTGGAAATGATTGATGTCTATAAAAGATTGGAAAAACTTGAGAATAAATAAAAAAGAGGTGTTATAATGCCATTTTGTGAAGGCTTTTTATGGGGCGGCGCAGTGGCGGCGCACCAGCTGGAAGGCGGTTGGAATGAAGGCGGCAAGGGCGTAAGCATCGCCGACGTGATGACGGTTGGCGGCTACGGTAAGCCGCGCCGTATAACGGACGGAGTTGTCGCCGGCGAAAATTATCCTAATCATGAAGCGATTGATTTTTATCATAGATATAAAGATGATGTGAAATTATTTGCCGATATGGGCTTTAAGGCGTTCCGCACGAGTATCGCATGGACGAGAATTTTCCCGAACGGCGATGAAACGGAGCCGAATGAAGAAGGGCTGAAATTCTATGACGATTTGTTTGATGAATTGTTAAAGTATAATATCGAGCCCGTCATTACACTGTCGCATTTTGAAATGCCGTACAATCTCGTTACGAAATACGGCGCATGGCGTAACCGCAAGCTGATAGACTTTTTCGTAAGATATGCGGAAGTCTGCTTCAAGCGGTATAAAGATAAAGTAAAATACTGGATGACATTCAATGAAATCAACAATCAGGCAAGTATAGACAGTCCGTTTATGGGTTTTGTAAATTCGGGCATTATCTTTAAGGATGAACCGAACCCGTGGCAGTCGCTGTTTCAGGCGGCGCATTATGAACTTGTCGCCAGCGCGAAAGCTGTGAAAATCGGACACGCAGTCAACCCGGATTTTAAAATCGGATGTATGATAGGTTATGAACCGACATATCCTCTGACTTGTCGTCCGGAAGATATGGTGCTAGCAATGAAAGACATGCACAAACGCCATTTTTTTAGTGATGTGCACTGTCGCGGCCATTATCCGTCATATGCTACAACTGAATGGGAACGCAGAAATCTGGATTTGGATATCACGGAAGACGATTTGAAAATATTGCAGGAAGGCACAGTAGATTATCTGGCATTCAGCTATTATAAGACGAATATTGTTACTACGGATAAAAGTAAAATAGATAAAGATAATAAAGATGAATTTTCCACCGGTGTAGATAATCCGTATTTGAAAAAGACAGACTGGGGCTGGGCGATTGACCCGAAAGGCATACGATATACACTCGATATTCTGTCGGAAAGATATGAACTGCCGTTGATGATTGTGGAAAATGGTATCGGTCTGCATGAAACGAGAGAAAATGAACAATCTGACGGCATGATACACGATGATAAACGCATAGCATATTTTCAGGCACATATTGAACAAATGAAAAAAGCAGTCGAAGAAGACGGCGTCGATTTATGGGGATATATGCCGTGGGGCTGTATTGACCTTGTTTCCGCCGGAACAGGAGAAATGGAAAAACGGTATGGTTTTATCTATGTCGATAAAGATAATCAAGGTAAAGGAACTCTGAACAGAAAACCGAAAAAATCTTTCTATTGGTATAAAAAAGTTATCGCTTCCAATGGGGAAGATTTGAGTAATGATGAAGATTGAGGTGTAAAAATGCCATTTAGCAAAGATTTTTTATGGGGCGGTGCAGTAGCTGCTCACCAGCTCGAAGGCGGTTGGAATGAGGACGGCAAGGGCGTAAGTGTTGCAGACGTGATGACTGTCGGCGGCTACGGTAAACCGCGCCGCATCACGAGAGGCGTTGTTGCCGGTGAAAATTATCCGAACCATGAAGCAATAGATTTTTATCATAGATATAAAAAAGATGTGAAAATGTTCGCCGATATGGGTTTTAAGGCGTTCCGCACAAGTATCGCATGGACGAGAATTTTTCCGAATGGCGATGAAACACAGCCGAACGAAGCAGGGCTTAAATTCTATGACGATTTGTTTGACGAAATGCTGAAATACAATATTGAGCCGGTCATCACGCTGTCGCATTTTGAAATGCCGTATAATCTTGTCGTTAAATATGGCGGCTGGAAAAACCGTAAATTGATAGATTTCTTTGTCCGTTTTGCTAAAGTATGCTTTAAACGGTATCAGCATAAAGTAAAATACTGGATGACTTTCAATGAAATAAACAATCAGGCGAATATAGAAAATGATTTTTGCGGGTTCACCAATTCGGGCGTGGTATTGCGTAAAGAGGAAAATCCTTTGCAGGTATTGTATCAAGTGTCTCATTATGAACTGGTAGCTAGTGCCAAAGCAGTAAAAATCGCGCATGAAATCAGTCCTGATATGAAAGTCGGCTGTATGTTGGCTTATCAGCCGGTATATCCATTAACTTGTAATCCAGATGATATAATACTTTCCGTACAGGAAATGCACAAACGTAATTTTTACGGTGATGTGCATGTTCGCGGTCATTATCCGGCGTATGCACTGGCGCAGTGGAAAAATAAAAACATTCAGCTCGATATAACGAAAGAGGATTTGGTGGCACTTAAAGAAGGCACAGTCGATTATATCGGTTTTAGCTATTATCAGACGGCGGTTGTAACGACAGACGAAAGCAAGATAAAAACAGATGTAAAAGAAGCTGACGAAAAAGTCGATAATCCATATTTGAAACGCAATGACTGGGGCTGGCAGATTGACCCGGTAGGGCTCAGATATGCACTGATGGTTTTGTCTGAACGGTATGAGGTTCCATTGATGATTGTGGAAAACGGTATCGGGCTGCATGAAACGGAAGCTGACGAACAATCAGACGGCATGATACATGATGATGGACGTATCGCATATTTTCAGGCGCATATCGAACAGATGAAAAAAGCTGTGGAAGAAGACGGCGTCGATTTGTGGGGCTATATGCCGTGGGGCTGTATCGACCTTGTTTCTGCCGGAACGGGTGAAATGGAAAAACGGTACGGCTTCATCTATGTAGATAAAGATAATCAGGGCAACGGTACATTAAACCGCAAGCCGAAAAAATCTTTTTACTGGTATAAAAAAGTAATTGCTACTAATGGTGAAGATTTAAGTAATAACTAATAGTTGAATAGAATAGTTTCTTGTAAGATAAATGACTTCTGTTAATTAACAGGAGTCATTTATTTTTATAAGGTAATTGATTTTATTTTTTTATTTTGATAATATAATATTTTATCGAAATGAATTTATATGATTAAAGAAGGTATTTTTTATGGCTAGGTTAATTGACAAGGGAACAAAGGACTATTATCGTGCGTTATGTATGATGTTCTTTGGAAGTTTGGCGGCGTTTGGGGCAGAATATTGCTTGCAACCTGTTATTCCAATCTTGGCACAGGATTTTAATTTATCACTTACTAAAGCAAGTTTAGCAATGTCTTTTGGTACAATAGGTATGGCAATATCCATGATTTTAATAGCTAGTGTGTCTAAATATTTGGAACGCAAAAAAGTTATGGTATTAGCTTTAGGTATATCTGCGCTTATTATTTTACTCATGTCAGTTACAGAGGAATTTACATTAATTTTGTTATTGCGTTTTGCTCAAGGAATTTTATTAGCAGGATTTCCTTCTTTAGCTGTTGCTTATATTAATGAGGAATTTAATCCTAATATCATCGGGGCAGCAATCGGTGTATATGTAGCAGCAACACCTTTAGGTGGTTTGATTGGCCGTATTATGATAAGTACTTTTACAGATTTTGCTTCATGGCGTATCGGTTTAATGATTGCTGGGATATTGTATTTAATTTGCGCTATTATGATGTGGTTTTTCTTGCCACCATCTTTAAATAAAAAAATCGAACATGGCAAAGTACATATTGCTTGGCGAGAATTTCTTGGTTTATTAAAAAATAAAAAGATAATAATGATTTATTGCATAGCTTTTTGTGTAATGGGTTGTTTTGTCTGCACATATAATTTTATTTCATATGTGTTAATGAATGAACCATATAATTTAAGTCAAACAGTAATTGGTTTTATATTTATTTTATATCTTGTAGGTTCAATAAGTTCAGCTGTAATGGGAACTTTATCAGACCATTATGGACATGGGATTATAATTATAATTTCTATGGTAATTCAAATTGCAGGTATTATCATAACTGCATTTAGTCCACTTATTGTAAAAATTATCGGTCTTGCTGTATTTACCTATGGATTTTTTGGTGTACATTCCAATGCATGCGCGTGGGCACCTCAAAGCTGTAATAATGATAAAGCACAGGTTTCTGCGATGTACATGCTGTTTTATTACATTGGAGCAAGTGTATTCGGTACATTAGGCGGTGTCTTTTTAAGCGATTATGGCTGGATGGGTATTGTTGTATTTGAAAGTATAATTTTATTTGTAGGTCTTATTTTATCTGTAATAATATACAATATGGATGGCAAAAATAAATTAGAAAAAGTACAATAAACGATTGTTTATAAGTAAAGTAATTATTTAGTTAAATATATATGAAGTTTTTTATAATCGCTGGATATTGTTAGTAGTTTTAGTTATAATAGTTATCTATGATTTTATAAGAGTAGGTGATTTTTAAATTGAGCGGAGAAAGACATTTGAAAGATTTTAAGGTAGGGATAAAAGAACAATATGCAGCGAGAATAATATTTTTTGTTGCTGGTTTTGGCATAGCCACATGGGCACCGATGATACCGCTTGTAAAAGATAGATTAAATATCGGCGCCGATGTTTTAGGATTATTGATACTTTGCATGGGTGTCAGCTCATTTTTAATGATGCCTATTGCCGGTCTTTTTGCACAGAAATTTGGTTGTAAAAAAGTGCTTAGAGTGATGGGTTTACTCATGGGCGTAGAGATAGTATGTTTATCGATGTTACCTAATGTATGGCTTTATGGCGTATTTTTGTTTATTTTGGGAGCTATTGGCGGCACTTTAAACGTAAACATGAACATCCATGCTGTTATAGTTGAAAAATTATCGAAAAAGCGCATGATGTCCAGTATGCACGCTCTTTGGAGTGTTGGTTGCTTTTTGGGCGCTGGTTTGTTTAGTTTATTAGCTAAATTGGGATTATCTGCGACACAGATAGCTATTGTTCACTGTATTATAATTTTTGCAGTTGTGATTTATTTTAGTCAGTTCTTTTTACCGTATAAAGGCAGTGGCAATGAAAAAGCAATTGCAATACCAAAAGGTATTGTAGGTTTATTCGGCATACTTGCAGTCATATCATTCCTCGGTGAAGGTGGTATGATGGACTGGAGTGGTATTTTCTTAAATGAAGCTAAAGGTGTGGATTTATCTTTAGCTGGTGTTGGATATGCTGTTTTTTCAGCGGCAATGCTCGTTGGCAGATTGATTGGCGATAAAGTAGTACAATTTTTAGGTGAACAAAAAGTCGTTATTTTTGGCGGTTTAGTAGCAAGCTTCGGTTATATTTTAGCTATAGCAATTGATAATTTCTTTATCTTGCAAATAGGCTTTATTTTATTGGGATTAGGTGCTGCTAATATCGTGCCTGTAGTGTATACTTTGCTTGGCAAGCAATCAGTAATGCCAATAAATTCCGCTGTTACTGCTGTTACAAGTGTTGGTTATTTAGGTGTAATGTTTGGGCCAGCGCTTTTAGGTTTCATTGCACATGGCATAGGTATTACAGCTGTATTTTGTATTTTAGCAGGTTTATTTATCATACAATCATTTATTGCTCGATATGTATTTAAAGTTTTAAATTAATTAAAGAAAGGACATTTGATTTTACGTCAAATGTCCTTTTAGTTTTATTTGATGATAATTCGCCCTTGTCCATATGGATTTTCATACGTATTATCAATAGTAGCATTTAAATGATTTTGAATGTATTCGATTATGACATCTGTTTCAGACATCATTTCATCTTGAATTGAATGAGCATTTTTAAACATACTCATACCATTGCCACCGAGTTTTAAAATATAAGAAGTGCCACCAACAGTGTATTTTTTGTTTAAATTTAGTGGCTTATTGTCTATCATGACATTTTGCACGCGATATGCACCATTTACTTTAATAAAATTGCCTTTATCATCAGTTATAATATGAGAAGGGATTGTGCTATCAATGGTATAGGATAAACCGGATACTTGTAAAAATCCGCCATTTTCTTCGGGATAATTACTAGCACTCATCTCTAAGGCATCTAAAATTTGTTGACCAGTTGCTTCTATTATTACGCACATATTGCCAAAAGGAAAAGTGTTTAAAATATCGTTATAAGTGAAGCTTCCTATAGGAATTTCATTGCGTATGCCACCGCCATTACAAATTGCTATATCTGTATTCAATACTGTTTTATAAGCATCTGTTACAAAATCCCCTAAATTAGTTTCACCACTGCGAATTAATCGTTTATTGTTTTTAGGGTCGACAGTGGTCAAAAAAACATCAGATTTTCCGATTGTTTGATTTAAAATCGGTGCGAATTTTTGTTTTTCAGTTGCGATTAATGCTGTGATTTTTGTATCTTGAGTTGTCAAATTATCTATTAATTTAGTTGAAATCTGTCCATTTGTATCGATAGTTAATTGACCGAGATTTTTTAATTTAGTGCCTGTCTGTGTGATGATAACATTTTGTTGTTTAGCATTTTGTACGATATCTTCAGAAATTGTTTCATGTGAATGACCATCGATGATAGCATTGATACCTGTAGTGTGATTGGCGACTGCAATACTGCTCCAACGCGGGACATTTGCATGTTCACCGAGATGGGCTACTAATATTACATAATCTGCGCCGAGTTTTTTTACATTATCGACTGTTTGCTGTATTTTCCTGTAGAGTTTTTCGCCTGTAGCATCTTCATCAAACGAATAGATAAATTCGCCAGTTTCATTTTGAAAAAATGCAGGAGTGGAAGATGTTAAAGTTTCTGGCGTAGTTACACCGATTAAAGCTATTTTTACATCATCGAATTGCAAAATTTTATAAGCTGGCAATAAATTTATATTGTTTTTTAAATCGATTATGTTTGCAGAATAATAATTGCAGTTTAATTTGTCATTGAGTTTTAAAAATTGTTGCATGCCATAGTCAAATTCATGGTTGCCAGGAATAGCAAAATCGTAGCCTATAGCATTCATGATATTGATAATACTATTGCCATTAGATAATTTTCCGATAGGCGTTCCTTGTATGGCATCGCCTGCGTCAATTAAAGCGATATATGGTGTTTGGTGGCGTAAATCCTGTTTGTATTGGCTGATTTTAGCGTAGCCTAAATTGTCTTCAATACCGCAGTGAACATCATTCGTATAAAGAAGAATGATGGGATATTTAGCGGCAAAAGCATTGTTTGGCGATAAAATAAAAATAAGGACAAAAAAAGCAAGGGTTAGTGATTTTATTTTATTGAACATGACAATACCTCCTTATAAAGATAAATAGTGATAGAATTTACGGATAAAATATACTATCATGATAACTTGAGATAGATTTTATGTCATCTAAAAAATAATAGAAAGGAATTTTTTATGGGTGTAGAAGATAAGTATTTAAATCAATTTAAAGCTGGGAAAAAAGAACAGTATGCGGCACGATGTGCATTTTTTTTAGCAGGATTTACTGTTACTACATGGGCACCGATGATACCAGTCATTAAAGAACGCTTGCAAATAGGCGATGATGTTTTAGGTTTGTTGTTATTGTGCATAGGTATCAGTGCATTTGTGTTCATGCCTCTTGCTGGAATTTTAAATCAGAAATTGGGCTGTAAAAAGATGTTGCAAATAAACATTGTTTTGTTTGCTTTAATTTTAATAATAATCTCTTCGCTTGATAATGTATGGTCATTTGTCGTATTTTTATTGTTATTTGGTGCTGTTATGGGAACGATAGATGTCACGATGAATATGAATTCAGTTATAGTAGAAAAATTATCGAAAAAGCGCATTATGTCTAGTATGCACGCTTTTTGGAGTGTCGGTTGTTTTTGTAGTGCTGGTCTATTTAGCGTATTAGCAAAGCAAGGGTTAAATATTACAACAGTAGCAATTATTCATGGTATTATAATATTTGTACTTTGTTTAATCTCTAGTCCTTATTTTTTAGCGTATAAAGGTGCAAGCAATGAAAAGCCGATAGCCATTCCTCATGGAATTGTTGTTTTATTTGGTATTTTAGCTTGTATAAGTTTTTTAGCAGAAGGCGCCATAATGGATTGGAGCGGTATATTTTTGACGGAGGCTAAAGGCTTAGAATTGTCTTTGGCGGGCATTGGATATGCGATTTTTTCTGTAGCGATGCTTGTAATTCGCTTTATCGGTGATAGAGCAGTTCAATATATTGGGGAAGAGAGAATTTGTGTATTTGGTGCACTTGTAGCGGGTTTTGGATTTTTATTAGTGGTGCTTATTGATAATTTTTATTTAATGCCAATTGGCTTTATCTGCATTGGTTTAGGAGCTGCTAATATCGTGCCTGTACTTTATTCATTACTTAAAAATCAAAATGATATGCCGATAAATGCAGCTGTTACAGCTATAACTTGCATGGGTTATACAGGTGTAATATTAGGCCCTGCACTTTTAGGTTTTATTGCTCATGGCATAGGTATAAAATTTGTATTTTATTTATTATGTATGTTATTTATAATAGAAGCTTTATTGTCTAAGTATATTTTTAAACGTTTAAGTTAAGTAGAATTTTTAATTTAAAGAAATAAAAAAGCTATCGCACGATAATTATTTTGTGCGATAGCTTTTTTCTTAGGCTAAATGAAATAAATTTTTTTGTGAATATACAACGAGTACATCGCCAGCATTTATTTCACTATTGCCATCTGGAATAATATCTGTACCATTTCTTTGAATTAAAACAACGAGTGAATCTTTACCGATATCAGCTTCTTTTAATTTTTTGCCAATCAATAAACTGTCAGCATTTATGATGATTTCATTGAGTTTTATACCATCTTTATCTTGGTAACTTTTAGCACAGATGATTAAAGAGTCTTCATTTTTTAAAATGGTGTTGCCTTTTGGTGTGATGGTTGCTCCTTGGCGTAAGATAGCAGCAATTAAAGCACCAGGGATTGAACCAATTTCACGAATTTGTTTGCCTACCCAAGGATGGTCATTTTTTAGGTCAAGGCGAATGAAGTTTATATCGTTTTCATCGGAATAATCGTTAAATGTTTTGAGAACGTTTTCATTATCATCAATCATATTTAATTTTTTCGAAGCTCTAGGTAAAAGTGCTCCTTGGAATAATAATGAAAGTAAAACGACACAGAAAACAACGGAGAAGATAGAATCATTATGATAATTAGGCGAAACAACAGCAATTATGGCAAATACGATGGATGCTGCACCGCGTAAACCTGCCCAAGAAACTATATGCTGTTGATTAAGAGGGGCTTTAAATGGCGTTAAAAGAATAGCAACAGCTACAGGGCGAGCGATAAATGTCAAAAATAAAGCAATCAGCAATGCTGGTACAAAATATAAAATAAGGTTTGATGGAAAAACCAAAAGTCCAAGCAAAAAGAAGATGACCATTTGCATTATGCCATTGAAGGCATCAAAAAAGTTTACAAGGTTTTTCTTTTGTGGAATGCGTTGATTACCGAGAATGATACCAGCAATATATGCGCTTAAATAGCCGTTACCACCGATTAAAGAAGGCAGTGCATATGCAGCAAGTGCGATGGCAACGAGAAAAATAGAGTCAAAACCATCTTCACCAAAGCGAATATGACGTAGTACATAGCTACCGATAAATGCAAGAGCTACACCGATGATAAGACCGTAAGCAAGTTGAGCAAAAATAGAATAGCTTATATCAGATAATAAAATATCTCCGCCCATAGCAGAAAGTAAAAGAATTGTCATCATATAAGCACAAGGGTCATTACTACCACTTTCTATTTCAAGTAGTGGTGCAGTGCCATATTTTAAATTTAATCGTTGTGAACGCAAAATAGAAAATACTGAAGCTGCATCAGTGGAGCTTAAAACAGAGCCGATTAACATGCCTTCAAGTAAAGGTAATTTAAAGACGACATGGCAGAATAATCCTGTTAATATAGCTGTGATAAGAGTACCTAATGTACTGAGTAAAGTGGCTTTTAAGGCTACGGGGCGAGCAGTGCTCCATTTTGTACCAAAACCACCATAAAACATAATAAAAATAAGAGCGGCAGAACAGATTTTTTCAGCAAAGGAATAGTTTTCAAAATCAATTTTGAAGAGACCTTCTGAACCAAATAACATACCTAAGCCAATAAAAAATAATAATGTGGGAATTCCGAGCTTAGTAGAAATTTTACTGCCAATTACACAGGCGATTAATACTATAGCACCGAGTAAAATTATGGAGTTCATCATAATAAATAATCCTTTTCATATATTTTTTCTATAAGATGGATTGTATAATGAAGTGCAACATCTAAAAAAATAAAAAACTCATTATGAATTTTCGTGTAAAATAAAGTTACCACACAAAATCCACACGAAAGGAAAATTCATAATGAGCTATCATCATTTTACCATATCTGAACGTATTCGTATAGAGGTTCTTTCTATTTTAGGTTATTCTACTCGTTTTATTGCTAAATTTTTACATCGTCATCATTCTACTATTGCTCGAGAACTATCTCGTAATAAAATTGAAAATGAATATATCTCTTCATTTGCTCACAATAAATATCTTGAACGTCGTAAAAATTCTTCTTGCTCTAGTAAATACAATGATGTTCTTTCTAATCTTATTTCTGAAAAATTACATGAAAACTGGTCTCCAGAACAGATTTCTAATGCACTTTTAAATGGTAAACTTTCCTTTAAAACTATTTATAATTGGATTTATATTGGTAAATTAAAAGGTATTTCACTTAAGAATTTACGACATAAAGGAAAACGTAGAAAAAAGGAAACACGTGGTAAATTCTTAATAGGAAATAGTATCACAACTAGACCAAAAGATGTAAAAAGTAGAAAAACTTTTGGACATTGAGAGTTAGATACCATAGTATCTAGTAGAGGAAAAGCTAAAGCTTGTTTAGCAACATTTGTAGAAAGAAAAACAAGATTTTATGTGGCAATAAAAATAAAAGATAGAACAGCATCATCAATGCTAAAAGCAATAAAAAAGTTAGTGAAAGTACTACCAAAAAAGGCATTAAAAACATTTACAACAGATAGAGGAAAAGAATTTGCATGTTACAAAGAAGTAGAAAAATTAAATATAAAAGTATATTTTGCAGATGCTTATGCAGCATGGCAAAGAGGTAGCAACGAAAATTCAAATGGGTTATTAAGAGAATATTATCCAAAGAAAACAGATTTAGGACAAATATCTAATGATGATTTAATAAAAAAATTAATATTATTAAATAGTAGACCAAGAAAATGTTTAAATTGGGATAATCCATTTAATTTATTTTTAAAAGAAGTGTCGCACTTGGATTGACAATTCATCATAAGAATAAGTATAAAGGATAAAAACAGCAATAACAATTAAAGTTTGATTAAAAAAGCTCTCACCTTAAGATTTTAAAGTGAGAGCGGGTTTTAAGCTTTTTCTGGAATTAAGCCATTTTGATAAGCGAGCATCAAATGGTAAATATCATTGATTTGTTCTTGGATTTCTTCGCCAAGGTCTGTATCTGCTGTAGATGAATGGTAATTTTGAAGTTCTAAAGTACAAGATACAGATTCAATATCTTGATTTGCTTTTAAGGCTTCTTTGATGTTGGAACAAGTTTGGTGTTCTAATAATCTCAAACCGCGTGAATTAGATATCAATGTATAGCCAGCAATTCCTGTTTTATTATGATAAGCTTTACAAAAACCGCCATCAATGATTATGGTTTTGCCATTAGCTTTTACTGGGCTTTCACCTTCTTTTACCTTTACAGGAACATGACCATTAATGATATGACCACGTTTTGTCTTTAAGGAAAATTCTTCTAATATCATATTGCATACATTTTCATCATCACAATAATGGTAATAAGCATCAGAAGGTTCAATCCAAGTGGATTTATCTTCAATGTACATGCGTTCAAATGTCTTGAATTCACGACCAGAAAATGGTGAGAGGCGACCGCACCAAAAATAATACATCAAATCGATGACTTTTTGGTCGTATAAACCTAAATAAGCTTGACGAATGGTTTTGTCACAAAAATCAAGATAATTTTTGCCATAATACGTTTGATTATTGATTTTTATGCGTTTAAAAGTACCATCTTCATTGAGTGGAATGCAACCGTGATAAAGTAAATTATTGTTATAAGCTTTATAAACACTGCCTTTTTGATAGAGAAAATCAATGTGTTTTCGCAGTCTAGTGCTGTCATGGAAAGATGATTTTATTTCTTCTAAAACAGATTGTTCTTCTTCAGTTAGTTCATAAGGATTATCAGGATTTATTGTTGGGAAAGATGGGCTTTTTACAGGATATGATTTACCATTGATTTTAATATATTTAGAAATATAATCAATTTTATCTAAAAGTAAACGACTTTCCATATTAAAATCGGGGTTGCGTTTTATGAGTTGACCTTCTACTTTAAATAAAATTATAGAAATGGTACGTTTCATGGCTATGTTTAAATTTTTATCAGGATATAGTTTACTAGCGAGTGAAGAAAGTGGACGGAGGCTTATAGCATAGCCTTTTTCTAAAACTGCTGTATTGTTATAAGAAACGCTATTGCGAATGACTGTAGCGATACAAGCTTCATTGCCGCACATAGCTCCCATCCATAAAATATCATGATTGCCCCATTGTATATCGACAGAATGGTGTTGGCGTAACATATCTATGATGGAGTCTGGTCGTTGACCGCGGTCGAATATATCTCCTACGATGTGCAAATGAGCTACAGCTAATTTTTTTATAAATATGGTAAAAGCAATGATGTATTCATTGCCACTGTTAATATTTATTAAGGTATTTAAAATGGTGTTAAAATAAACTTCTTGGAAGGCATCGTCATTTGGGCGAGCCGTTAAAAGTTCTAAAATAATCGTTTCGTAACCTTTAGGCATTAAATTTTTTAATTCCGATTGAGGGTATTTATATGACATTAGGCGAGATAATTTGAGTAAGAGACGTAAGTTTTTTGAATACCAGCTGGGAGAGAGAGCTTTTTTTTCTTTTAAATCCATGATTTTTTCGCGTGGATAATAAATTAGTGTACAAAATTCAGCTCTTTGAGCAGGGGTTAAATCTTTTTCAAATAGATAATCGACTTTTTCTTTTATAACACCAGAACAATTATTGAGAATATGAAAAAACGATTCGTATTCACCATGTAAATCACTCATGAAATGTTCTGTTGGGCGGGCGAGATTTAAAATAGCTTTAAGTCGGATTAGTTCTGTTACAACTGATTGGCGGTTAGGATATTTCTCGGATAAAAGATAAAGATATTTATATTTTTGGCGGTTTTTATCCATGGAAGCACTTCCTTATATAAAGATTATTGATGATTTTAACAGGTATTAATAGACATATTATATAGTATGTATTTAAATAAATAAATAGTATTTTTATTTTTATGAAAAAAATAAAAATTTAGTATACGTTTACTAGTAAAGCAAATAATAATTGCAGAATAAGGCGTAAAATCTTATAATATTAAGATAGTTGTAATTAGAATAATATATTGTAAGCAAAATATTGTGAGGGGTAAAGAGTGTATCGTAGAGAAGATGTAAAGAAAAAGAAAAAAACAAGTTATTGGAAATATCTTTTAATATTGATTTTAGTATTTGTTTTGTCTGGAATAGGCGGAGCTTATTTTGCAAATGCATTAGTTGATAATAAGCCAATGTACAGCGACGCTGAAAAAGATGGTCTTTTAGTAGCGAAAGATAAAGCTACAGTAATGATTATGGGCGTAGATAAGCGCAATGATGATGTAGGGCGAAGTGATACCTTGATGGTGGCGACCTTAGACCCAGATAAAAATCAAGCGGCATTGCTTTCTATACCACGTGATACTCGTGTAAAAATAAAAGGTCATGGTTATGATAAAATTAATGCTGCCTATGCTTATGGCGATAGAAAATTGTCTCAACAGACAGTTGAGTCTTTATTAGGTATAAAGATTGACCATTATATTGTAATTGATGTACATGGTTTTACAAAAATTATTGATGCTTTAGGCGGTATAGATATTGATGTAGAAAAACGCATGTATTATGAAGATCCATGGGATGATGATGGAGGTTTATACATTGATTTACAGCCAGGTATGCAGCATATGGACGGAAAGACTGCTGTTACATATGTGCGATATCGCGATGAAGAAGGAGATATTGGACGTATTCGTCGTCAACAAAAATTTATGAAAGCAGTAATGGATAAACTTGTTTCACCAACAATAATTCCACGTCTTCCATCTATAGTATCAGCTATGTATGATGCGGTAGAAACAGATATGTCTATCAGTGAATTATTATCTTTCTTAGGTACATTGCAAGAAGCTAAAAATAATGGATTAAAATCAGAAATGCTTCCAGGTAAGCCTGTTTATATCGATGAAATCAGCTATTGGATACCAGATATCAGTAAGATAAGACAGATACTTGCTAATACATTAGGAATAAAAATGAACAATGCTTTAACTAATTCTATTGAAGATGATGAACAAGAATATAGAGAATCTATGCCTAAAAATGCAGTAGAAATTCCTGAGTCACAGCATATTAAAAATGAGATAGAACGCGAACGAAATGAACGCCGTCAAAATATGAGTCAAGAAAGAGAAGACGCGCAAAGATATAGAGCAAGACAAGCAACAGAAGATTATGAAGAAGGTTATAATCGCCGTACTCAGGAACTTAGAGAAACAGAAAATAGTGAAAGTACACAGACAACAGCTCCAAAATCAACAGATAGACAAACCCAGTCCGATACACCAGCTAAGAATACAGAAACTCCAGATATGAATAATCATAGTGAAGGTAAAAATTAAAAAAACAAAAAGATTGTAGTAAATATTTACTACAATCTTTTTGTTTTTAACGAAATAATAAATTTAAGATTATGGTTAAAATGATACTGATTAAAACACAAGAACCAAGTGGAAAATATACGCTAGAATTGGAACTTTCCCATTTAAAATCAAATGGCAATTTTCCAAGTGGCAAAATCTTTGAACCAAAATGGAAAAAGAGTCCTGCAATGATTAAAATAATTCCTGCATATATCATGATTTTTCCCATATTAGACATGATATTTCCTTATTTTATTATTCGTGACTGTTTTCATCATCTTCAAAAGCAGCAACAGCAGCTACTTTATCATTATCGTCCATGTTCATGACTTTTACGCCTTGAGTATTGCGATTGATGACGGAAACTTCATTGATGTTAGAACGAATTACAATGCCTTCAGTGGAGATTAGCATGAATTCTTGATTTTCATTTACGACTTTAACGCCTACAACAAAGCCAGTTTTTTCAGTGACTTTGATGTTGATAAGACCGATACCACCGCGACTTTGAGCGCGATATTCTTCAGTTGGAGTGCGTTTGCCATAGCCGTTTTCAGTTACAGTCAAGACTTCGCAGTTTTTGCGTAAATTATCCATGTCAATGACTTTGTCATCGCCTTTTAATTTTATGCCGATGACACCACGTGCGTTTCTGCCCATTGGACGAACATCTTGTTCATTGAAACTGATGGACATACCATCGCGAGTACCGATAATTATATAGCGATTGCCATCTGTGAGTTTTACGCTGATTAATTCATCATCATCTTTTAAGGAGATTGCAATTAAGCCAGTTTTCTTGCGGTTTGTATCGTAAGCGCTGAGTACTGTCTTTTTAACAACACCATTGCGAGTAGCCATGAATAAATATTTATCATCAGCAAATTTTTCAATTGGAATTATAGCAGTGATGCTTTCATCTTTTGCAAGCGGTAAAAGATTTACAATAGCAGTGCCTTTAGCTGTTCTACCGGATTCTGGAATTTCATAACCTTTTAACTGGTAAACGAGTCCTTTATTTGTGAAGAATAAGATAGTGTTATGTGTAGAAGTGATAATCATATTTTCTACATAATCTTCTTCTTTTGTACCCATGCCAGTAACGCCACGTCCACCGCGTTTTTGATTGCGATACGTAGTTAATGGTATGCGTTTGATGTAGTTATTATGAGTCAATGTGATAACTACGTTTTCTTCAGCAATGAGGTCAGCAAGGTCTACATCAGAAGTATCATCTGTAATTTGAGTGCGACGAGCATCGCCAAATTTTGCTTTGACAGCAGATAATTCTTCTTTGATGATATTTAAAATCTTGTGTTCATCAGCTAAGATTGCATTTAAGTTATCAATATAGCTCAAAACTTCAAGGTATTCTGTTTCGATTTTTTCACGTTCTAAGCCAGTTAAGCGCTGTAAACGTAAATCCAAAATTGCTTGTGCTTGTTTTTCAGTGAGTGTGTAATCGCTCATTAAGATTTCTTTCGCTGTTTCGCCATTTGGTGATTTGCGAATTGTTTCAATGATTGGGTCTAATTGGTCAAGAGCGATAGTCAAACCTTCTAAAATATGAGCACGAGCCTGAGCTTTTGTAAGTTCGTACTGTGTACGACGACGAATTACATCTTCTTGATGTTTGATGTAGTAATGAAGAACTTGTTTGAGATTTAAAATACGTGGGTGACCGTTGACGAGTGCCAACATGATTACGCCAAATGTTTCTTGCAATTGTGTATGCTGATAGAGTTGATTTAAAATAACTTCAGCATTAGCATCACGGCGCAAGTCAATTACAATGCTCATACCGTTACGGTCTGATTCATCGTTTAAATCTGTAATACCTTCAATTATTTTATTGCGTACAAGTTCAGCAATGCGTTCTACTAAACGAGCTTTATTTACTTGATATGGTAATTGTGTTACTGTGATGCGTGGTTTTCCGTTTGGCAAAGTGCTGATTTCTGTGCAAGCGCGCATTTTTATAGCACCGCGACCAGTTTTATAAGCGGAAATAATGCCATCGCGACCCATAATCATAGCGCCAGTCGGAAAATCTGGGCCTTTTATAGTTTTCATTAATTCTTCAATAGTAATATCAGGGTTATCAATCATCTGTAATACGCCATCAATTACTTCTGTTAAATTATGCGGTGGAATATTTGTTGCCATACCAACGGCTATACCAGAAGAACCGTTTACTAAAAGATTTGGTATTTTAGATGGTAATACAGTTGGTTCTTTTAATGATTCATCATAGTTTGGTGCAAAATCTACAGTTTGTTTATCAATATCCTGGAGCATGAGTTCAGCGATTTTGGACATGCGAACTTCAGTATAACGCATAGCAGCAGCGGAGTCGCCATCGATAGAACCAAAGTTACCATGACCGTCTGCTAAAACGTAACGGCAGGAGAAATCCTGTGCCATACGCACGATAGCATCGTATACGGAACTATCTCCATGTGGATGGTATTTACCTAATACTTCCCCGACAATACGAGCGGATTTTTTATATGGTTTATTAGAGCCCATACCAGCTTCTTGCATAGCGTATAAAATGCGGCGATGAACTGGTTTAAGACCATCTCTAACATCAGGAAGTGCACGCATAACGATTACACTCATAGCGTAGTCGATATACGAATTTTTCATTTCATCTTCAAGATTTACAGGAAGAACTTTTCCTGCAGATATCTCTTGTGTCACATTCTCACCTCAATTTTTAATCTACGGTCAAAATATGACCGAAATACTAATCAAAATTAAATCTTCTTAACTAATATATTTTATCATTTTTAGCGCTAAAAGTCCACGAAATAAGGCTTAACAGCGAATAAAAGCCGCCTGAGAATACCATCAGGCGGCGTAAATTGTAAATTTAAGTTAGTTCTTGATAACATGTGTGTATAAAAAGCCTTCACGCATGCCAGCGTCCTTGTAAGTTATGCTATGAGCGTTTACAATTTTGGCAAGTTCGTTAGCAATTATTAGACCTGGAATAATCGTGTGCAATCTATCGGGTACGGTTTTTAACAAAATAGTGATATCTTCGTCGGAAAATTCATGACCACGTGTAAAGTGAGAGATGATTTCAGGAATTTTATCGACTGGAATTGCATCATTGCTATCTGGTTTGTGATACATTTCATTGTAAAGCATGCGAGCACCTTTGCAAGTACCACCGATACCGCAGATTTCTGTATGCGTGATGTTTTTAAATTCTTCAGCATCATTGATGATTTTGCGCGCTTCAGCGACCATTTGCGCAATTTCAGCTTCATTAGGTAAGAAATCTGTACAGTATTTAGTGTGTAATGCTAATGAACCGATAGGAAGGCTGATTTTATGGAGAATTTTACTATCGGCAAAGCGGATTAATTCTGTGCTAGCACCACCGATATCGACGATGAAACCATCATTATAATCTAGGTCATGTGTAGCAGCGATAAAATCATATGTCGCTTCTTGGTCTCCAGAGATTATATGCAGATTAATACCAGTGCGTTCAATGATTTTAGCGACAGCTTCTTCACTGTTTTTAGCATTTCTTAAAGCAGCTGTAGTGAATGCTGATACATTTTTTATATTGAATGAAGTCAAAAAAGCATGGAATTTATTTAAAATTTCACAAGCTTTATCAATTCCTTCGGGCGTCATGATGCCATCTTGTACATAAGAAGCAAGTCCAACAGTGTATTTTCTTTTATGTACGAGTTCTAATTTATTTTGCGAAATTTGATAGATAGCCATGCGCATAGTAGTTGAACCGATATCGATAACAGCATATAACATAGTAATTCCTCCAAAATTATGATTTAAATAAATCTATTACTTGTTTACCAATTAATACTACTGACATGATGATGAATAATGTTTTTACATACGTAGCACCTTTAGCAATAGCCATACGAGCCCCACAAAATGCTCCTACCATCATAGCAAATCCCATAGGAAGGGCATAAGTGAAGTCTACAATGCCGGAAGAGATGAAAAACAGTGCACCAGCAATATTACTAGCAAAATTTAAACCGCGGGCATTAGCAGCAGCACCGATGAAGTCAAAACCAATCCAAAGAAATGCAAAAAGTAAAAAAGTGCCAGTACCAGGACCGAAGAAACCATCATAAAAACCAAAGATAAATGCAGCAACGGCACTTAAAACCCACATTTTTTTACTCATGCCATGGAAAGTGGCAATTTGACCAAAATTCTTTTTCGTTAGAGTGTAGATTGTAACAGCTACTAATAAAATAATAATAAGAGGGCGAAGAAAATCGGAAGGTATTAATTTTAAAATACTAGCTCCACAGATAGAACCGATAAAGGATAATGGCAATAAAAATTTTATCGTGGAAAAATCAACTCGACCTGACCGAACAAATGAAGCAAAACCAACTGTTGCTCCCATTGAAGCTGCGACTTTATTGGTAGCAATAGCGGTTACAGGTGGCATGCCCGTGAAAAGTAGTGCTGGTAAAGATATTAAACCACCACCTCCAACTACTGTGTCGATAAAAGCGGCAATGAAACCTGTAGCAATTAAGAATAAAAGCAAATAAAGATTAATATCGTCCATAATATGTTCCTTTCTAAAGTTTGGGAATATAAATTACATTATTAATCATTTTGCTTTATTTGTAAATGAAAAAGTCAGTGAACTATTTAGCTCACTGACTTATAAAAATTATCTATTTCTTTTTTTATCAGGTCCATTGAGGCCAGCTCCGGTAATTGGAATGACTACGCGATAGTTATCAGGTTTACCTTTGCGGAAGTATTTTAAAGCTCCAGCAATTGGAACAGCAGCTGTTGCTTCTACATAAATACCTTTGCGACCAGTTTGATGTTGTGCTTCTTCGATTTCTTCATCGCTTACAGTGATGACATCACCTTTGCTGCGAGTTATTGCCATAAGCATTTCTTTAAGACGTATAGGTTTTTCTACACGAATAGCATCAGCGATTGTGAATGATGGTGGAGATACTTTACGTTTCTTTTTGAACGCATTATAAAGAGGACAGCAGTTTTCACTTTGTACTGCTACAAAAGATGGTAAACGACCGATTTCTTCAAAGCCGTAATACAAACCAAGGAGCATAGTACCATTACCTACAGGTAAGAAAACGTATTCAGGAACATTATCATCAAGCTGATGATAAATTTCATAAGCCATGGATTTAATGCCTTCAAAGAATAATGGATTATAAACATGGGATGCGTAATAAGCTTCTTCTTGAACTACAGCTTTTTTTGCAGCTTCTGCAGTGGCTTCACGATTGCCAATTACAAGACGAACATGAGCACCATATGTTTCAATTTGATGTAATTTACCAGCAGCAATGCTTTCTGGAACGTATACTGTACAGTCCATATTTGCAGCAGCAGCATAAGCAGCTAAAGCAGAAGCACCATTGCCAGAAGAATCTTCAACTATGTTATCTATGTCTAAATGTTTTAACATATTAACCATAGCTTTAGCACCACGTGCTTTAAATGAGCCAGTAGGATTCAAATGTTCCATTTTAAAGAACATTTCTTGTTTACCAAATTTTATAGGAAGAAGAGGTGTTACAATCTCACCAATTGAAACATCTTGAGGAATAGTGTCTTTATCATCTTTATATAATCTGAACAACCCTCCGCAAGAGCATTGATAAGAAGTTGAATTTAATGGATATTCTTTTTTACATTTTTCACAATAAAAATGCATGTGCATCATCTCCGATTTCTGAAAATTTTTATATGCGTCCAGATAGTTAATATATTCTATAAATTTGCAAAAATACCCTTCTAATTAATATAAAAATGTAAACATAAAATTGATAAAAATTTTTATAAAAAAATTAAAAAAAGGTGTTGACATTTTTTATAATAAGCAATATAATAATACATGTTCTCACGAGGAACAAACGTGAAACGGGGCATGGCTCAGTTTGGTAGAGCACCTGGCTTGGGACCAGGGGGTCGCAGGTTCGAATCCTGCTGCTCCGACCATTAGAAATTTAGAGGAAGCGAAAGCTTCCTTTTTTTTGAATTTATACCATACACGGCGGGGCATAGCTCAGTTTGGTAGAGCGCTTGGTTCGGGACCAAGAGGTCGTAGGTTCGAATCCTGTTGCTCCGACCATAGAAGTTAGAGGAAGCGAAAGCTTCCTTTTTTTGTGTTTATAATTAAAAATTTTATAAGTGAGGTACATAATGACAGAATTAGCTTTACGAAGACAATCAGGAAAAAAATCTTATTTACAAGTAATATTGTTGTCGATGGGGCATTTTTTTAATGATTTTTATTGTAACTTTTTGCCTGTTTTATTGCCGATATTAATTCCTAAATTGGGATTATCGCTTACTTTGAGCGGCGTGCTTGTAATGGTGATGTCTTTTTCTGCAAATGTATTGCAGCCAGTATTTGGTTATTTTATGGATAAGTATAATTTTAATAAATTGATGCCATTTATAATTCCATTCGGTGCAATATTTATTTGTTTGACGAGTTTAGTCAGTGAATTTTGGATGTTAGCAATATTGATAGGCTTAAGTGGTTTAGCTGTATCGACATTTCATCCTATGGGCGCAGGTCTTATAAGTAAGGTATCGCCAGAAGGAAAAGTATCATCATCTATATCTATATTTGTAGCAGGTGGCAGTTTAGGTTTTGCATTTTCACCTATTTTGCTCGTATACTTTATGAATTTATTTGATTTAAAATATTTGCCTATTCTCATAATACCAGCATTTATTTTAGGCTTTTTCATGTACAGTTCTGGATTATCGAGACAGCGATTTGTAAATGAACAAGTAGCTAAAAATATGCATTTTAGTTTTAGACGTTTGTTTAAAAATAAACCTTTAATGTTTTTAAATATTTCCATGGGTATAAGAGCATGGGTATTTACAGCCCTTGTGACATTTTTACCACTTTGGGCAATGCATCAAGGTTACGATAATACATCAAGTGGTTGGATACTTACAGTTTACTTATGTGGTTCAGTTATAGGCGGACTAGTGGGCGGTATCCTTAATGATAAAATTGGCTATAAAAAAGTTATTTTATGGGCTTTAATTTTAGCTATATTTCCAACAATGTGTTTTCTATTTGTAAGTCAAATGGGAATATTGATTTATGTTGTTTTATTTTTATCAGGTGCTTTAGCAATGGCTGCTAATCCAGGGGCAATTGTTTGGGGTCAAAATTTCTTGCCAGATAATCCGGGAATGGCATCAGGCATGATGCTTGGTTTATCTTTTGGTTTAGGTGGTATCGGTACTATGCTTACTAGTAGTATTGCCGAATGGATGGGTCTTTCAATGGCACTTGGTCTTACAACAGCTTTACTTATAATAAGTGTTGTTCTTGTTTATATAACACCTGTAAATTTACCGAACAAATATAAAAATTTATAAAAAAAAGGCATTGAGTTTCTAGCGTGAAGCTCAATGCTTTTTTATTTTATAATGTAGTTAAAATAAATTCTCCTGTGCCGTTTAAGATGTATTCTCCCATATTGGCAGGAATGAAAATGCTTTCACCTTTTTTTACAGTGAAGCTATTTGCTTTATACGTTAAAGCCATTTCGCCGTTTAATATTAAAATAGAATGGAAGCTATCTTTTTTTGCTTCTAAATTGCAATTTCCATGTAAATTAAAATGACTTACATTAAATAAATCGCATTGCGCTAAAATTGTTAAATCATAATCAGTGAAATAATTTACTTTAGCAACTGGTTCAGGTTTTCTTGTTGGTGGTTCTAATTTTGTCACAGCGAGTGCTTTTTCAATGTGGAGTTGGCGAGGTTTACCATCTTTGCCGAGACGACCGTAATCATAAACTCGATAAGTAGAATTTGAGCTTTGCTGAATTTCAGCGATTAAAGCACCAGCACCAATAGCGTGAAGTGTGCCTGCTTCAATAAAAAATATATCACCTTTTTTTATTGGAACTTGATTGCAAACTTCGAGTAAAGTATTATCAGTTATGCGTTTTTCAAATTCTTGATGAGAGATTTTTTTATTGAAACCGTAAATTAATTTAGAATCTGGTTGAGCGTCCATTACGTACCACATTTCAGTTTTACCAGATTCGCCTTCATTTAAAAGTGCATATTTGTCATCAGGGTGAACTTGTACAGAAAGATTTTGCTTCGCATCAATAAATTTTATCAAGATAGGAAAATCTTTTTTATCTTGAGCTTTTGTGCCGATTACTTGTTTTCCTTCTGTTTCGATGTATTCAATTAAAGTTTTGCCAGCAAAAGAACCGTTTTCTATAGTGCTTTTACCATCGTGATGACAAGAAAGTTCCCAACTTTCAGCTACTGGATTGATTGTAGTTTGTTTGTTAAATTCATCGCGTAAACGTGTGCCGCCCCAAATATAATCTTTAAAAGCAGCTTGAAGTTTTAATGGATAGAGCATAACGTAAAATCCTTTCGTATATTAATGATATAGTTTCTAGCTTTATCTTAACATTATTTTTTATTTTGTCTATAGAAGAAATGTAGTGAAATTGTTAAGATAATCTTTACACTTTTAGTTTAATGTGTTAAGATAAAAACAATATGAAGAGCAATCTGCACACTAAAGTTAGTGGTGCAGATTTTTTTCTATTATAAAGGTCTTTAAATGATAATTAATAACATTTATTTGATTTTGGAGGTAATATAATGACAGAAATGGATGCTTTGAAAAAGCAAACGGCATGGATGTCAATTGTTTCTAATACTGTATTAGTTATTTTGAAATTGGCAGTTGGTTTATATGTAGGTGCTTTAAGTTTAATATCTGAAGCAATTCACTCAGGTGTAGATTTAATCGCTGCATTTATTGCCTTTTGGGCAGTGCGAAAAGCGGTTGCACCACCAGATAAAGAGCATGATTATGGTCATGGCAAATTTGAAAATTTATCTTCAGCTGTAGAAGCGTTATTAATCGTAGGTACTGCAATATTTATTATATATGAAGCAGTTCATAAATTTGATACGCCTCTTGACCCTGAATTTTTGCAATATGGTATATATATCATGATTATATCTATTGTAGTAAATTTTTTCGTTTCACGCCGTTTGATTGCTGTAGCGAAAAAAACAGATTCACAAGCCTTAGAAGCAGATGGATTACATCTTCAATCTGATGTATGGACTTCAGTTGGGGTAATGGTTGGCTTAGTTGGAATGAAAGTATTTGGTTTCTTATGGCTTGACCCAGTTATCGCAATTGTAGTTGCTTTGATAATTTTCCGTGCTGGTTATAAAATGGTAGTGGAAAGTGCAAGAGAACTCACTGATAGCAGTTTGTCTCCAGAAGAAGAAAAAATCATCGGTGAAATCATCATGGAACACAAAGATTTAATTGGCTATCATCATTTACGTACGCGTAAATCTGGTTCATATAAATTGTTAGATGTACATGTAACATTTGAAAAAGATATGCCACTTTATAAGGTACATGATATCTGTGATGATATCGAACATAAAATAAGACAGAAAATGGGTAATTTCGATGTAACTATTCACCCTGAACCAGTGGATAAAAATGGTGTTGTTATAAAAAAAAACTACGTTGAAGCAAATTAATTGAATAAAAGGGACGGTGTTATATTTGGAAAAAGTGCAATACAATGTTAATGATGTTGTACGCATGAAGAAAAAACATCCATGTGGTAGCGATACTTGGACAATCATTCGCACTGGTATGGATTTTGGTTTAAAATGCACAGGTTGCGGTCATTTCGTAATGATGCCACGCCCTAAATTTGAAAAGATGGTACGCGGCATAGTTAAATAAAACTTGTCTTTTATTTATATCAATGGTATAATTTTGCTTGATTTACTGATAATGGAGAGGTGTCCGAGTGGTCGAAGGTGATTGACTCGAAATCAATTGTACCGAAAGGTACCGTGGGTTCGAATCCCACCCTCTCTGCCAGAGATATTTAGAGCTTTGCGAGATTTTCGCAAAGCTTTTTTTGTATGTAATTTTGTATTTATAGAGTTTTTTATATTGTGTTGAGGTTTTGATTTAGGTTATAATATAGCCAATAAGAATAAATTATTAGATAGAAGGTCAAACATTATTTGGCATTACAGACCTGCTTTAAAGCAGGTCTTTTTTGTTTGATGGATTGTATAATGAAGTGCAACATCTAAAAAAATAAAAAACTCATTATGAATTTTCGTGTAAAATAAAGTTACCACACAAAATCCACACGAAAGGAAAATTCATAATGAGCTATCATCATCTTACTATATCTGAACGTATTCGTATAGAACGTATTCGTATAGAGGTTCTTTCTATTTTAGGTTATTCTACTCGTTTTATTGCTAAATTTTTACATCGTCATCATTCTACTATTGCTCGAGAACTATCTCGTAATAAAATTGAAAATGAATATATCTCTTCATTTGCTCACAATAAATATCTTGAACGTCGTAAAAATTCTTCTTGCTCTAGTAAATACAATGATGTTCTTTCTAATCTTATTTCTGAAAAATTACATGAAAACTGGTCTCCAGAACAGATTTCTAATGCACTTTTAAATGGTAAACTTTCCTTTAAAACTATTTATAATTGGATTTATATTGGTAAATTAAAAGGTATTTCACTTAAGAATTTACGACATAAAGGAAAACGTAGAAAAAAGGAAACACGTGGTAAATTCTTAATAGGAAATAGTATCACAACTAGACCAAAAGATGTAAAAAGTAGAAAAACTTTTGGACATTGAGAGTTAGATACCATAGTATCTAGTAGAGGAAAAGCTAAAGCTTGTTTAACAACATTTGTAGAAAGAAAAACAAGATTTTATGTGGCAATAAAAATAAAAGATAGAACAGCATCATCAATGCTAAAAGCAATAAAAAAGTTAGTGAAAGTACTACCAAAAAAGGCATTAAAAACATTTACAACAGATAGAGGAAAAGAATTTGCATGTTACAAAGAAGTAGAAAAATTAAATATAAAAGTATATTTTGCAGATGCTTATGCAGCATGGCAAAGAGGTAGCAACGAAAATTCAAATGGGTTATTAAGAGAATATTATCCAAAGAAAACAGATTTAGGACAAATATCTAATGATGATTTAATAAAAAAATTAATATTATTAAATAGTAGACCAAGAAAATGTTTAAATTGGGATAATCCATTTAATTTATTTTTAAAAGAAGTGTCGCACTTGGATTGACAATTCATCGTTTTAATAAAAGTATATTGTAGTCAGGAGTATTTTTTGACTTAGTAATAAAACTGCCGTAGTATTTTATTATAGAGTAAATGAGGTGAGTTTATGGGTTATCGTGAATATATCGAAAAAGGTCCAATGCCTACACGCGATGATATGAAGAGCTTTTTGCGTCAAAAAATGAATTTTAATCGTCGCTATGAAGAAGTGGATTTGTATCAAGCAGCGGAAAGAGTGGCATTTGAAGATATAAAAGCGCAAACAGTGTTGCCAAAACAACCTGTAAGCAAGATGGATGGAATTGGCGTGAAATTTGCTGATTTTGCAAATGGTATGCCGGATACAAGTTCATGGATAGAAGGTAAAGAATTTATTTTTGCCAATACGGGTTGTGTAGTTCCATTTGAATATGACACAGTTATTTTAATTGAAGATGTACGTTTTGAAGATGGTAAGTTAAAAATATTGCAAATGCCAGCTAAAAAAGGTCAATTGATTGACCCTGTAGGCAGTCTTATTGGTGAAGATGAAGTCTTAGTATATAAAAATGAAAAAATTACACCTCCGCTTTTAGGTCTTTTGGCATCTGGTGGAGTTAAAAAAGTAAAAGTCGTAGCAAGACCAAAAATCGTATTTTTGCCAACAGGTGATGAACTCGTTTCATGGCAAAATACAGATTATCCAGCAGATAAAAATGTAGAGTCAAATAGTATAATGTTATATGGTTTTGCTCAACAGTATCAAGCAGATTTGAAGGTATATCCGATTGTGCCAGATGATAAGCAAAAGATAAAAGAAGCTTTAACAAAGGCAAGCTGCGAAGCAGATGTAATTTTAATCAATGCAGGTTCTTCAAAAGGAACGAAGGATTTTACTTTAGATTTATTGGAAGTTGAAGGCGAAGTGCTCGTTTATGAGTTAGGCTGTAGACCGGGTAAACATTCTAGTTTTTCCGTGTTTAACAATAAACCTGTGCTGGGAATTGCTGGACCGCCAAATGGTGCAGAACTTGCCATGCGTTTTTATTTAAAATCCATCGTAGATGAATACTATAATCAAGCAGAAGATACAGTGATTAAAATATCTGCTATAGTGGATTTTGATTTTACTGCACCTAAAAATGCTGATTTTTGTTTACAAGTGCATCTTTTTAAACAAGATGGTAAATACCATGCTCAATATATTAATCCAAAAGGTGTTACACGTTCAACTTTGTTGCACAAATACAACGCGTTTATGTATGTGACAAAAGGTCATAGTTTAATAAAAGGGCAAGAATTTACAGCTGAACTTATCGTCGATGAAAAAGAAATAAGTTTAAAATGATACGATGAGGATTTTAAATGCAGGATTGTTTTAATCGTAATATAGAATATTTAAGAGTATCTCTTACAGCAAAATGTAATTTGTGTTGTGTGTATTGCATGCCTGAAAATGGTTGTGTAGTTACAAAAGAAACATTGACGTTAGATGAATTTTGGCGTTTAATAAAATTAATCTGTAAGACAGGTATAAAAAAGATAAGATTGACAGGCGGTGAGCCATTACTTTATCCAAAATTGCTTGATTTAATAAGAAGAATAAAAACCTCAACGCAGATTGAAGAAATTGCATTGACGACAAATGGCATTTTATTAGAAAATAAAATAGAAATGCTGAAACAAGCTGGTCTTGATAGTATTAATTTAAGCTTAGATTGCTTAGATAAGGATTTGTTTTTTAAGATAACACGTGGTGGAAATATCAATTCAGTATTAGCAGGAATAGATAAAGCTTGTACTAGTGGTATAAAATTAAAGATAAACAGTGTTATTTTAAAAGATATCAATGAAACAGAAATAATTCCTTTAGTGAATTTTGCACAAAAAAATAATATTTTATTGCGTTTTATTGAACTCATGCCAATAAATGCGGCACAAAATTATCAGGGTGTAGATGAAGTTATTATTTTGGATAAATTGACACAGTTTTTTGGCAAAGCTGAATTGATTTTAGAAAATAATTCACCGGCTCATTATTATAATTTTGCTGATTTAAAAGTACCCGTTGGATTTATTTCAGCTATGTCACATAAATTTTGTGCGAAATGCAATAGAATACGTTTGACATCAGTTGGCTTTTTAAAGCCATGTTTGCATGATAATAGGGGATTGGATTTAAAATCTTTGTTAAAAAAAGGCACTTCTGATGAAGAGCTTATGCAAAAAATAAAAAAGACAATATATACTAAACCACAATGTCATCATTTAAATGATGTATCATTTGCACAAAAAGAAACACAATCGATGTCGCTCATAGGTGGATAATTAGTGCTTAGCACTTAATTATATATTTTATTTTTTTATAAAAAACAATAGGAGGTTTTTTAGGAATGAATAATTCTGTACATCCGGTTGATGAAAGATTACCGTTGGGTCAGACTTTCTTGTATGGTCTTCAACATGTATTAGCTATGTATGCTGGTGCTGTAGCTGTACCGCTTATTGTAGCTTCTGCTATTGGTCTTAGTACAGAGGATTTAATTTATTTAATTAATGCAGACTTATTTACAGCCGGTATTGCCACATTGATTCAAACATTGGGGCCTTGCAAAATGGGTAGTAGATTGCCACTTATTCAAGGGGTTACTTTTGCAGCTGTTTCGCCAATGATTATGATTGGTAAAGCCGATGGGCTTACAGCGATATATGGTGCTGTTATAGCCAGTGGTATATTTATGTTTGTGGCTTCTCCATTTTTTAGTAAATTAGTTAGATTTTTCCCTCCAGTAGTAACAGGTTCTGTTGTTACTATTATTGGTTTATCTTTGTTGCCAGTTGCTGTAAGATGGGCTGGTGGTGGTAATCCAGCAGCAGAAGATTTCGGTAGCCTTCCGACATTGATGTTATCTACTTTTGTTTTATTGTTGGTAATAATTTTTTATCGTTTCTTTAAAGGATTTTGGAAGAATATCTCAGTATTGTTAGCACTTTTAATCGGTACCGTTGTAGCTTCATTCTGTGGTTTTACTGATTTTAGTGCAATTGGCGAAGCTGATTGGATAGGGCTTGTTACACCACTTCATTTTGGTATACCAACATTTGATATTCCAGCAATCATCGTTATGATATTAGTTATTCTCGTTGTTATGACAGAAACAACAGGTGATATTATTGCAATCGGTGCTATCGTTGGTCGTCCTGCTGATGAAAAAACGATTACTCGTGGTTTACGTGCTGATGGATTTTCTACAATGTTAGGTGGCTTTTTAAATACATTCCCATATACAGCATTTGCGCAAAATATCGGTCTTATTACACTCACAAATGTAAAAAGTCGTTTTGTAGTAGCAGGCTCTGGTGTTATTTTGATTTTATTAGGTTTATTTCCTAAAATGGCAGCTATTATAGCTTGTATTCCTGCTCCTGTTTTAGGCGGTGCTGGTATTGCTATGTTTGGTATGGTTGCAGCTAATGGTATTAGAGTATTGTCAAGAGTACAATATGAAGGAGATAATAACTTTAATCTTTTAATTGTTGGCATAAGCTTGGCAATGGGTCTTTTGTCCATGGCTGTTCCAGAAATATTCAAGCATTTCACTGGTATTTGGAGCATCATTTTCCACAGTGGTATAACGATTGGCAGTTTAACAGCTATTATCTTAAATGCAATTCTAAACGAAGCAAGAACAATACACATAAAGAAATAAAAAATAAACCTCCTTTAGTTTTTAAAGGAGGTTTTTTAAAAGGGTGATTTTTATGGAAAAGACAATTGATGCAAGAGGACAGAGTTGTTTAAATCCCTTAGCAATGGCAAAAAACGTTTTAAAAACTTTATCAGTTGATGATAAATTAAATGTAGTAGTAGATAATATTGTTTCAGCCCAAGATTTAGAAGAAATGGCAGAACAAATGAATTTGCCTTCACAAAAAATTCAACAAGGAACAGATTATGTTGTATCTTTATTTGTGAAAAAATCTTTTTTTGTTCCTCAATATGATGAAGTAAAAAAAGATGAAAGTTTAAAGTTAAAGAGTTCATTTATTGTAGTCATTGATAGTGAATTTATGGGTAAAGGCGATAATAAATTAGGTACTAATTTATTAAAAAGCTTCATTTACACATTGGCATCTTCAGAAGAATTTCCAACAAAAATAATCATGTATAACAGTGGTGTAAAATTAGCGGTAGATGGTTCTGCTGTTTTGGCAGATTTGAAGAAATTGCAAAATGTAGGTGTAGAAATACTCGTAAATGATACATCGTTAGAATATTATGGGCTTAAAGATAAATTAGCTGTTGGAAAGCTCATATCCATGGCTGATTTAATAAAAATACAAGTAGAAGCAAGAAAGATAATAAAACTATAATATTATTTTATCTATAGTATCGATATCGATAAGTTCGATAGCTTCATTGACTTCAACCAATGTTAATTCATTTAGATGTTTTTTTATGACTTCGCGCCCGCCAGTATCGCCATTGACTTTTAAAAGTTCGGGAATGTATTTTGCAGAAAAAATGACAGGATTGCCACGTTTTTGTTTATAAGACAAAGCGCATATACCATTTTTTTGTTGCCAAGTATCATAAAGCTTTTGAAGGCTATCGAATTTTAAATAGGGCTGGTCGCAAACGATAAATAAATATCCAGAAAAATTTTGGTTTTGCTGTAAGGCTGCTTTAATACCTAGTTTCATAGAATGAGATTGACCGAGATATGTTTCAGTATTTTTGATGATTAAAGTATCTTGGTCAATTTTTTTTGTGATTTGCGGGTATTTTGTGACGACAATATTAAAATCGGGTGATAGTTTTTTTATTAATTTAAATGTGTATGAATACATAGGGCGATTGTTTATCGGAAAAAGCAACTTATTTTGACCGAAACGAGAACTGTTGCCAGCTGCTAAAATAATGGCACATAAAGATTTTTTAGACATGATAAACCTCACGAAAGAGATGATTTTATGTATAAATTATATCAGTATATTGATGGTGAATTAAAGCAAAATAGTTTGAGTGATTTTTTGCAAGTTAGGAAAAAAGATATAATCTCTTTTGCTGGAGCAGGTGGAAAGACTTCAACTATTTTTGCATTGGCAAATGAATTAAAAGATATGAATTACAGAGTTTTAATTACAACGACGACGAAGATGTTTTTAGAAAAAGAAGCAATTACAGTACAAGATGAAAAAATCATAGAAAAAGCATTGCAGAAAAATAAATCAGTGATTGCTGGTACAGATTTAGGCAAAAAAATGGGTGCATTTGATGAGGACTTTTTAAAGAAGATAATAAATTACAGTGATGTAACTTTAATTGAAGCCGATGGAGCACAGCGAAAGCCTTTTAAAATGCCACGCGATTATGAACCTGTATATATAGAAAATACGAATAAAATCGTTTATGTAGTGGGAATGACATCACTTGGGCAAGAGATAAAAAATTTATCACGCGCAGATATCATAGCTGATTTTTTAGTTAAATCTTTAGATGAAAAACTTAGTGTAAAAGATATGATAAAAATATTGCTTAGTGAAAAAGGTGCTAAAAAAGATATAGGAAAAAGAGATTTTTATATAATTTTAAATCAAGTGGATAATGAAGTGTTATTGCAATATGCTATGGAAATATCGTCTGTTTTAAATAAATATGGTATACAGATAGCACTAACTAAACATAAAATTTAGTATAATAAAATATGATATGAATTGAAAACGATATTTTTAATATAAGAGAAAGAAGGATATATATGCAGAAGATTTTAATTAAAGGTGCAGGAGATTTAGCAAGTGGAATAGCGTGGCGCCTTAGACGAGCAGGTTTTAATGTGTTGATGACAGAAATCGCTCAACCGCTTACAGTAAGACTTACTGTTTCATATTCAAATGCTGTTTATGAAGGTGAAGTAGAAATAGAAGGCATTAAAGGTGTTTTAGTAAAAGATTACATGCAGGCACAAGAAGTCATGTTAAAGGGCGATATTGCTGTGATAGTTGATGAACAGGCAGATGTTAAAGATGAATTTAAGCCGAATGTGATTATTGATGCTATCATGGCAAAGAAAAACCTCAATACTAAAATCGATGATGCTCCAGTCGTAATAGGCGTTGGCCCTGGTTTTTGTGCTGGCAAGGATTGCGATTATGTAATAGAAACGAAACGTGGTCATTTCTTGGGCAAAGTTATTGAACAAGGTGAAGCGATAGCTAATACGGGTGTTCCAGGCAATATTGGTGGCTATACAATAGAGAGAATTATTCGCTCAAATGGTGAAGGTGTATTTAAATCAGTGGCTAAAATTGGTGATAGTGTAAAAAAAGGCGATATAGTAGCTTATACAGAAGATAGACCGATTTATGCTTTAATAGATGGCATTGTGCGCGGTATGCTTCATGATGGTATTGTCGTTTCAGATAAAATGAAATGTGGCGATATTGACCCACGTGCAGAAAAATCACATTGCTTCACTATTTCAGATAAATCAAGAGCCATCGGTGGTGGTGCTTTAGAAGCTGTTATGTATAGTTTAATAAAATCAGGAGAAATAGAATGATTAGATTAAAAAATTTTTGGCAGAAGATAAAAGCAGAACTTTTAGCAGAAAAAGATGTAGTGTTAGCGCTTATCGTGGAGAAAAAAGGCTCTGCACCGCGTGGTGTAGGTGCGCATATGTTGATTTTGCAAGATGGAACGACTGTCGATACGATTGGCGGGGGCATCTTAGAACATTTATCAGTAGAAAAAGCTAAGGTTAATTTAGTGCAGAAAAAATCATCAATAGAAGATTTTTCTCTAAATAATAAAACAGCAGCACAAATTGGCATGGTTTGTGGTGGACAGATAAAAGTATTGTTACAATATTTAAATAAAAAAGATTTACCGCAGATTGAAACAGCGATAAATTTATTAGAAAACGGACAAAAATTCATCGTGAAAATTGCTTGGAAAAATCAAATGAATGAATTTGATTTCACCATTTTAGCAAAAGAAGATAAAGAATTAAAACATAAATCTTCACTTGAAATAAATGCAGATGGTGGGATGTATTTAGAAAAATTTAAGCAAAATCCTACCGTGTATTTATTTGGTGGCGGATATGTAGCGCAAGAAGTGGCAAAACTTTTGCCTGATTTAGAATTTGATTATGTAGTTATAGAAGAGCGCAGTGAATTTGCTAATGAAAAATATTTTCCTAAAGCGCGAGACATTATAATAACTCAATATGAAGATTTTTCATCTAAGGTGAAAATCGCTAAGACGGATTTTGCAGTGGCAATTACAAGTGGACATGAAAAGGACACGATTGTATTAGAGCAATTATTGAAAATAAAACCGGCTTACATCGGTGCAATCGGTAGTAGACATAAAAAAGCGTATGTAGAAAAATATTTACAACAACATGGCTTTGATGAAGCACAGATAAAAAGTATAGTGATGCCGATAGGGATTGATATAAAAGCTGAAACGCCAGCAGAAATAGCAATTAGCATAGTAGCACAGCTCATACAAAAACGAGCACAATAAAAATAAAAGCCTTTTGTCATTATTTTTTAGACGAAAGGCTTTTTACTTATATTTTATTAGAATGTTACTGTTTTTGATTTACCAGTTAAAGAAGCAAAAGTAGCAGTTGCATCTTTTAAATAATAAACAACAGTATTACCATCGCCTGCTTTGTACATGCTTTTTAGTGTAGGATAATGGTTTAACATATCTTCTTGTGCACTAAGGCGATTATCTTCAACGAGTGTAGCAGAAATTCTAAGCCAAGTATCGTCTTTCATAGCACAAAGTTCTACTTTAGGATTTTTAGCAATTTGCTTAGCTACATCTTTTTTCTTGCCAGTTTGAATATACAATTTATCTTCAAATAAGTTGATGGTGCCAAATGGTCGTACGCGTGGCTGTTCATCTTCTATTGTAGCTAAATAATAAGTTTTTGCTGATTTTAGAAATTCATAAACTTCTTGCATGATAAAACCTCCAATTACTTTCTAGCACATTCACTGTCAAGATTAAGCATGATTTTTAAGCCATGGTCTAAAGTTGGCAGTATATAATCTAAACATTCTTTGACAGCCTTAGGACTGCCAGGAAGGTTGATTATCAAAGATTGTTTTCTGATACCAGATGTAGCGCGACTGAGCATAGCGCGCGGTGTTATCTTAAGGCTATAAGCGCGAATTGCTTCAGAAATTCCCGGTGTTTCTTTTTCAATGATATCGCGGGTTGCTTCAGGTGTATTGTCGCGTGGAGAAAATCCAGTTCCACCAGTAGTGAAGATGAGCGGAATTTTTTTATCGGATAGTTCTATTAATTTATCGGCAATTAAATTTCTCTCATCGGGCAAAACATCGATAGACACAACTTCATAATTAGCTTCTTCGAGAATTTTTTTTATGCAAGAGCCACTTAAATCTTCGCGCAATCCTTTATAACCTTTATCACTAGCTGTTATAATAGCGGCTTTAAACATTTAATCACCTTCTATTGTAATCACATCATTTGCTTTTATAATGCCACCATTTAAAACGATAGCAAAAACACCTTCATTAGGCATGATACATTCACCTGTTTGTTTTTGAATATTACAGCCTAAATGACATTTTTTGCCAATTTGTGTTATTTCAAGCAAGATATCATTACATTTTAATTTTGTACCTACGGGCAAATGTTTTAAATCAATGCCTTCAACTAAGAGATTTTCACCGAATGCGCCAGCAGGTACTTTCATATCGTATTTATTTGAAAATTGTCGAACGGCTTCTACTGCGAGTAAACTTATTTGGCGATGCCATTTGCCAGCATGAGCATCATTTTTTAAACCGAAGTCTTTTATCATTTCGCCAACAGGTATTGCCTTTTTTAATGTTCCTTTTTTTTCACTGATACATACAGCTAAAATTTTTCCCATATATTACGCCTTTCTATCATAAATTCCAGATTTGCCGCCTTCTTTATGCACTAAATGGATGTTTAATATTTCCATAGAGCGGTCAAGTGCCTTACACATATCATAAATGGTTAAAAGTGCAACGCTTACAGCATGGAGTGCTTCCATTTCTACACCTGTTTTTCCACTAACTTTCGTTTGTACAATGGCATTTATTAAAAAATTTGTTTCATCTAATTCAAAATCGACAGTGGCTTTAGTTATAAAAAGCGGATGACAAAGTGGAATTATATCGCTTGTTTTTTTTGCCGCCATGATACCAGCAATGCGAGCGACAGCTAGGACATCGCCTTTTTTAGCTGTATTATTTTTAATGGCATAAAAGACATCTTCATTTACTTTGATAGAGCCTTTAGCAATGGCAATGCGGTCTGTGATGTCTTTGTCATTGACATCTACCATGATAGCATTTCCTTCATTATTAAAATGAGTAAAATTTGTTGTCAAAATATATACCTCAAATGATTGTTATTTTAATTTTTTTGCAACATCAGATACATCTTTTATGGTTTTAGCTGTTTCTGTGATATCTGAAGTGGAATTTCTAAATTCTTTAATGCTTTTGCCGAGTGCTTTGCTGATTTCTGGCAATTTTTTAGGACCGAAAATCACGAGAGCAATCACTAAAATTAAAATAAGTTCAGGAATACCGAGTCCAAACATTTTAATTCTCCTTTATGTTTATATGGTTTTCATAATTAAATTATATCATGAAAATAAAAAACTGCTGATAAGAAAATCAGCAGTTTAAGGATTTTTAGTATTTTTTATAGAGAATTCTAATTGAGTTTAAAATACATATCATGGCAACGCCAGTATCAGCAAATACGGCTGCCCACATGGAAGCATATCCTGCAAGACCTAGCACCATGATTAATACTTTTACAGCTATGGCAAATACGACATTTTGCCAAGCTATTTTGAGCGTATCACGAGAAATATTTATAGCTTGTAAGATAGAATGAACTTTAGAATTCATGAATACGACATCAGCGGCTTCGATTGCGGCATCAGCGCCACTTCCCATAGCTGCGCCAACATCGGCACCAGCTAAGATTGGAGCGTCATTTATGCCGTCACCGACAAAAAATACATTGCCGTATTCACTGCGCAGCGAAGAAAGTTTTTCCAATTTACCATCTGGCAAAAGTTTTGCATGAACTTTATCAATGCCGACTTCATTAGCTACGGCATGAGCTGTATGTTCATTATCTCCCGTTAACATAGCAGTTACTAAGCCTAAAGATTTTAATTTTTGAATAGTTGTTTTAGCGTCTTTTTTTATCGTATCTCCAATGATTATAGAGCCAGCATATTCATTATTTATAGCTATGAATATTTCTGTGCTAGCAGAATTTTTTATATCATCAGGCAATGCGATATTAAAGCGTTTCATCAAGCGCTTATTACCGCAGAGGATATTTTGATTATTTATTTTGCAGACTAAACCTTCACCAGCGATTTCTTGATTTTCTTGTGCTGTTTGGAGCGTGATTTGTTGATTTATAGCTTCATTTACAATACTTGTGGCGATTGGGTGTGTGGAAAATTTTTCAGCGCTAGCACAATAGGATAATAATTCTTTAGCGGAATGTTTTTCTGTAGGATTGATTTCTTTGACTTTGAAACTTCCTTCAGTGATAGTGCCTGTTTTATCCATGACGATTGTCTTGATATTTTTGAGCGCTTCAATGGCTAAACCGCCTTTGAATAATATGCCTTGGCGAGAACCTCTGCCAATACCAGAAAAGAATGCGAGTGGCACGCTTAATACAAGAGCACATGGACAACTGATGACGAGAAAAGTCAATGCTGTATAAATCCAGTATTCCCAATTGCCCGTTATAAGTGATGGAATGATGGCAGTGATAGCAGCGATAGCGACGACGATTGGTGTGTAAATGCGAGCAAAGCGAGTTATGAAGCGGTCGATTTTAGGTTTATTAGCAGCAGCATTTTCAACCGATTGTAAAATGCGAGAAACCATGGATTCTGAAAGAATTTTATCTACACGCATTTTTATGACGCCAGATATATTTAGACAGCCAGAAGTTACATGGCTATTTGGTGAAATTTTTATAGGGACTGGCTCGCCCGTTACAGGTGAAGTATCAAGGCGGCTTTCACCTTCGATGACTGTTCCATCTACAGGAATTCTATCACCAGCGCGAACGAGAATTATATCATTTACTTGCACTTTTTCAGCAGGAAGAGAGATGATTTTATCATCTTTTATTAAATTGACTGTTTCCGGTCGTAAATCAACTGCTTCCATAATTTGACTGCGACTTTTTTCTGTAGCGCGTTCTTCAAAATATTCGCCAATGCGATAAAAAAGCATTACGCCGACAGCTTCTGGATATTCTTTAATGCCGAAAGCACCGAGCGTAGCGATACTCATTAAAAAGTTTTCATCAAAGACATTGCCACGGAAAAGATTAGTTATGGCGGTTTTTATTATTTTCCAGCCAAGAATTAAATATGCGATGATATAAAGATAAAGTGAAAATTTGTCGGGAACTAAATCAGTGAATTCACCGATTACAAATAAAATTGCGCCGATAATGATTTCAGCAATGGCTATATTTTTTTTATTAAAGAAATTTGTATCTTGTGTATCAATAGATTTTTTATTTTCTGAGCGCAAAGTGATAGTAGTGCCGGGTTCTACACTATTGGCTATTTTGCGCATAGTAGGCAAAAGTTCATCGGGATTTTTAGCTACGATTTTCAATTGCTTTGTAGCAAAAGTCAATGTAGCGTTATAAACTTCTGGCAGTTCATTTAATTTGTGTTCAATTTTAGCGGCACAATTAGCGCAATCAATATTGTCAATCGTGTAAATTTTTTCTACATAACCAGATGGAATAGCATTATTTTGAAATGGTGTAATAGTAACACCAGGTTCAATAGTATTTGCTATTTTAGTGATGGTATCGAGTAATTCATCGGGATTTTTAGCTGTGATTTTTAACTGTTTAGTCAGAAATGTCAATGAAGCATGCTCAATTTCGGGTAATTCATTGAGTTTAGTTTCAATTTTAGCGGCACAGTTAGCACAATCAATATTATCTATTTTATAAATTTTTTGTTGGTATTCATGGAAATTTGCTTCGTGATGTGTATTATCATCTTCATGATGACAACAATTACAATGGTGTTCGTGTGTGGAATGATTATGGGTATTTAAATTTTTGTCGTGTAAAGAACAACTGTCAGAAGTAGTCATGGTAATCCCTCTTTTCCCTATTTTATCTTTAATTTTATATACCCATAGGGGTATACTTAAAATATATCTTATTGTATATTAAATGTCAATAATGAATATCAATTATAATTTTAAATTTAAATAGATGTTGAAATTAAATCTTTTATCGTTTTAGAATATTTAAAGCTAAAAATTTTTTGAGGTGAATTATTCATGAATATAAAATTTCGCTTAGCGCAGTTAAGTGATGCTGAAGATTTGTTAAATATTTATGCTCCATATGTAAAAAATACAGATATTACATATGAGTATGAAGTACCAAGTATTGATGAATTTAGACGGAGAATGGAAAATGTATTGAGTAAATTTCCGTACATCGTAGCAATAGTCGATGATAAAATTGCAGGTTACGTATATGCGTCTACATTTAGACAGAGAGTAGCGTATAATTGGGGACTTGAAACTTCTATCTATATAATGGAACAATTTCAAGGCAATCATTTAGGTGAAAAATTATATAAAATATTAGAAGCGATACTGCAAAAACAAAATATCACTAATTTATATGCGAGCATAACGTATCCCAATCCGCAAAGCATAATGTTTCATACAAAAATGGGTTATAAAAAAATAGCTCATTTTACAAAATGCGGTTATAAAGCTGGAAAATGGCTTGATATGATTTTCATGGAAAAGATGATAAACAAGCACTGCATTCCAGCAAGGAAAATTATTTATCTGCCTGATATGCCGAAAAGTGAAATTGATGAGATTTTAGATATGTATAGCAGTAAAAATAGGTGATTGAATAATCAGTTGCAGTATTAAAAGATAATGCCTATAATATTATTATGTTAATTTTATAAAGACAGGTGCGTTAGCTTAATAAGGAAACCGGAAAGCCGGTACGGTCCCGCCACTGTAAGGGGAGCTTGCTTCAATTATGTCACTGAATTGTATTTGGGAAGGCGAAGTACAGCGAAGAACCTAAGTCAGGAGACTTGCCTGTTGGGAAAACACCGCGAAAATTTATTTATAGATTTTCAGACTCACGAGAGATGGGCAGGTGGATAGATATTTTTACATTGAGGTAAAATCTGATGTAGGAGTAGTATATCTTCCTGTCTAAGGGAGATTTTTTTATGCACAAAAAGATGAAAAGTGGCTATACAACGGGTTCATGTGCTGCGGCAGGAACTAAAGCGGCAATCTTAGCGCTACAAGGCAATATCGTAAATGAAGTAGATTTATATGCTTTAAGTGGTGAGCTATTGCATATTCCTATTAAAAACATAGAATTTACTGAGCACGGTGCAAAGGCAGAAGTCATCAAAGATGGTGGCGATGACCCGGATATTACACATGGTTCTTCTGTGTTTACGGAAGTAGTAATAAATCCGCAAGGTGAAATGATAAATTTTCATGCTGGTTTAGGAATTGGCACGGTGACACAGCCTGGTCTTTCTGTAGCACCGGGACAGCCTGCAATAAATCCAGGCCCGCGCAAGATGATGACAAATGTTGTACGCGAATTATTGCCAAAAAATTATGGCTGTGATATTACAATTTCAATACCGAAAGGTGTGGAATTAGCTAAAAAAACTTTAAATCCTATATTAGGAATTGAAGGTGGCATCTCAATCATTGGAACGACAGGTATTGTGCGTCCGATGTCCGAAGAAGGCTTTAAAAATTCTTTGACGCCACAGATTTCCGTAGCAAAGGCAAATGGTTTTGATGATATAGTATTTGTTCCGGGAAAAATAGGCGAAAATATAGCAAAGAGTTTAGAATTGCCACAAAAAGCATTAATTCAAACGAGTAATTTTATCGGTCATATGTTGGAATTTGCCGCTGATGAAGGTATAAAATCCGTATTGCTTTTAGGTCATTTAGGCAAATTAGTAAAAGTTTCTGGCGGAATTTTTTATACACATAGCAAAATAGCTGATGCGAGATTAGAAATATTAGCTTCATATGCTGCTTTACTCGGCATGGATAAAGAAGGTATAGAAGAAATTTTTAAAGTTAAGACGACAGAAGCTGCTATGCCAATTATTGAAAAATATAATTTAAAGCAAAAGGGTTATTATGATTTATTAGCACAGAGAGCTAGTTTGCGCAGTCAACAACATGTATTTAATGCGCTGAATGTTGGCACTGTCATTGTGACTTTAAAAGGTGAAATCCTAGGTATGGATGATAATGCAAGACAAATAGGTGGTAGATTGGGTTGGAATTTAAAATAATTGTAGCTGGCATTGGTCCCGGTGCAAGAGAATATGTAGTGCCAAAAGCTTTAAAAGCTATTGAAAATGCAAAAGTATTAGTCGGTGGCAGTAGGGCTTTAGCTGATTTTGCACGAGAAGGTCAAAAGACTTTTGCTATAAAAGCTGATATCAAAGCAGTTATGAACTTTATCGGTGAAGAATTAAAGCAAAATGATGTAGTTGTGATGGTGTCAGGAGACCCAGGTTATTATTCTTTGCTGAGTTCATTGAGAAAGAATTTTTCGCTTGAGCAGATAAAAGTCATTCCGGGGCTTAGTTCAATGCAAGTTGCATTTGCTAAGATAGCACTTCCATGGCAAGAAGCAAGTTTACTTAGTTTTCATGGCAGAGTGCCAAAAGATGAAGATTTAGTATACGTTAAAGGGCGAATTATCGGTATGCTCACGGATAATAAATTTAATTCAGGGCGTATTGCAGAATATTTAATAGAACGCGGTTGGGATAAAAATGCAAGAGCGTATATCTGTTCAAGATTGTCTTATCCCGATGAAAAAATTGCTTGTTTATCCTTAGAAGAAGCACAGACAAAGGAAATAGCTTCTCATTGCGTGATGATAGTAGAAGGTTGATATAAAAATTATAGAAAGAAAGTTGGTGTATTATTGAATTTACCAGGAATAGCAGATGAAGAATTTATTCGCGATAAAGTGCCGATGACAAAAGAAGAAATTCGCATTTTGACGATGTGCAAAGCGAAGGTTAGACCAGATGATATCATTTGGGATATTGGCGCTGGCACAGGCTCTTTATCCATTGAAGCGGCTTTACTTGCTCCACAGGGAAAAGTTTACGCTATAGAGAAAAAGGATTTAGCAGTTAATTTATTGCATCAAAATATCGCTAAATTTAAATTAGAAAATAATGTAGAAGTCATTGCTACAGAAGCACCAAAAGGTTTAGATGATTTACCTAGTTGCGATGTTGTGTTCATCGGTGGCAGTGGAAAGCATATGTTTGAAATTTTGGATTTAATTGATACTAAATTAAAAACAGGTGGCAGAATTATCGTAAATGCCGTTACCATTCAAACGATAGCACAGATTACAGAATACATGACAAAAAAAGAAAATTACACATATGAAGCAATTCAAGTGCAAGTTAATCGTTTGCGCAAGATTGGTTCTTATGATATGTTTAATGCACAAAATCCAGTTTATATTGTTACTTGTAAAAAAGTAAAATAACGTGAATTAGGGAGGATATTTTTTATGGTTTATATTGTTGGCGCAGGCCCTGGAGACCCAGAACTCATCACAGTTAAAGGACAGAGATTGTTAAAAGAAGCAGATGTAATAATTTACGCTGGTTCACTCGTAAATCCAGCTTTATTGGATTATGCTAAACCAGAATGTGAAATTTATAACAGCGCTTCAATGACTTTAGGTGAAGTTATTGAAACGATTACTGCTGCTGAACAAGAAGGTAAAATGACAGTTAGACTTCACACTGGTGACCCAGCAATTTATGGCGCTATTCAAGAACAGATGGATGAACTTTCCCGTCGCAATATTGAATACACTGTAGTTCCTGGTGTAAGTTCTTTCTTAGCTACAGCCGCAGCATTAAAACAAGAATATACTTTGCCAGAAATTTCTCAAACAGTAATCATTACGAGAAACGAAGGTCGTACACCTGTACCTGAAAAAGAAAAATTAAAATCATTGGCATCACATCAAGCTACTATGTGTATTTTCCTCAGTGTACATATGATTTCTGATGTTGTTGAACAATTGATTGAAGGTGGCTACGATAAGACAACACCGATTGCTATTGTGCAAAAAGCTTCTTGGCCAGAACAAAAAATAGTACGCGGTACACTTGAAACAATAGCTGATATTGTTAAAGAAAATAATATTTCTCGTACAGCAATGATTGTCGTTGGCAAATGCTTAGACACAGAATATGCAAAATCTCGTCTTTATGCACCAGATTTTAGCCATATGTATCGTCAAGGTACAGATAAATAATGAAATATGCACTAATCGCTGTAACTGAAAATGGCTTAAATTTAGCTGAAAAATTGCAGCTTGAATTACAAGACTGCGATATTTATGTAAAAGAAGGACGACAAAATCTGTCGAAAAATGCTATTTTATTTGCTAAAATGCGAGATTTAATAGCAGAGATTTTTTATAAATATCAAGCATTGATTTTTTTCACTTCAACTGGTATTGCAGTGCGAATGATAGCACCGTATATAGTTCATAAATCTAAAGACCCAGCTGTTATAGTGGTAGATGAACAGGCAAATTTCGCTATAAGTCTTCTTTCTGGTCATTTAGGTGGAGCAAATGAACTCACCGATAAAGTGGCTAAAATATTAAAAGCAGTACCTGTGATTACAACTGCAACAGATGTAAATAAAATGATTGCTCCAGATGTCATTGCGCGCAAATTACAATTGAAAACAATTCCGTTTAGCCATATAAAAAATGTAAATGCTGCTATGGTAGCTGGCATAAAAGTGCCGTATTATGTAGATGAAGATTGGCAAAAAGCTGATGAATACGTAAAAGCTTTGCAACAATTTAATATTACGGCAAAAAAAATCAAAATGAGCAAATTGAACTTGAGCTATACGCCTTGTGTGTTTATTTCACCGAAAAGGCATATTATGACAAATGTGTTGATGCTTTCGCCACTTCGTTTGATTGCAGGCGTTGGCTGTAGAAAAAATGTCGATAAAAATTTGATAGATAAAGCGATAATTGAGGCAAAAAAAATGGCTAATTGTGAAGCTTTAGAGATAAAAAATCTCACTTCTACAGTTGTAAAAGAACATGAAGTAGGATTACTTCAATGGGCAAATGAACATGAAGTAAAAACACATTTTTTTGCCAATGATATCATGCAGAAAATGATTGAAAAATATAATTTGCAAAAATCTGCATTTGTGGAAAAGCAAATTGGTATAGGCAATGTTTGTGAAGCGGCAATATTGTCGTATAACGAACAGGCAAAGATAATTTTGCCAAAAACAAAATTTGAGAAAGTGACGGTATCTTTAGCATGGGAATAATTAAAGTTATAGGTATAGGACCTGGCGGTAAAGACGATATGACACCGCGCGCATTAAAAGCAATTCAAGAAGCTGATACAGTAGCTGGTTATAATACGTATATAAAATTGATAAATTATCTTTTAGATGGAAAAAATGTCATTGGAACAGGCATGATGCAAGAAATTGACCGTTGTAAAATGGCACTTGCTGAAGCTGTAAAAGGTCATAATGTAGCCGTAGTTTCAAGCGGTGACTCTGGTGTTTATGGAATGGCAGGACTTATTTTGGAATTGCTTTTAAAAATGCCAAAAGAAGAACGCCCACAAGTTCAGATTGTAGCAGGACTTAGTGCTGTAAATGCGGCAGCTGCTGTATTAGGTGCACCACTCATGCACGATTTTGCTATCATCAGTTTGAGTGATTTATTGACTCCTTGGAAATTGATTAAAAAACGTGCAGACCTTGCAGCTCAAGGCGATTTTGTAATCGGTTTGTACAATCCGAAAAGCCATAAACGCGTACACCATATCGAAGAAATCCGCGAAATCATGTTAAAACACAAAGACCCTAAAACTCCAGTTGGCATTGTAAACAATGCGAGTCGTGAAAATGAAACAATGGTTATTTCTGATTTAGAAAACTTCACTAAAGAAGATATCAATATGTTCTCTATGGTAATAATCGGTAATAGCAAAACATTTGCTAAAGATGGTTTTATGGTAACACCTAGAGGTTATGAAGTATGATATTTGTAGCTTCTGGAACGCAAGACGGCAGAGGCTTAGTAGAATGTTTATTGGCTAAAGATTACAAAATAATGGCTTCTGTTGTGACCAATTATGGTAAAAATTTATTGCCAAAACATGAGAATTTAATAATCAATGACCATAAGCTTGATGAAGTGGCTATGCAAGAATGTTTAAAAGAGCACGATATAAAAGTATTCGTAGATGCAACGCATCCATATGCTGTTAACGTATCACAGACGGCAATGCGAGTTTGTAAAAAACTTAATATACCGTACATTCGCTATGAACGTGAAGTTACGCCACTACCTGATTACGATAAATTGCATATAGTGAAGACATATGAAGAAGCTTCAGAGCTTGCTATGCAATTAGGTCAAAATATATTTTTGACGACAGGTAGCAATCGTTTGGATTTATTTGCTGGAGATGGCAAAAAATACAATCGCCATATTGTAGCAAGGGTATTGCCTGCCATAGCTTCTTTAGAAATCTGTGAAAGATGTGGTATTTTGCCACGTGATATAGTGGCATTACAAGGGCCTTTTTCAGAAAAACTCAATATAGATTTATATGAAAAATATAAAGCTGATGTAGTCGTTATGAAAAACAGTGGCACACTTGGCGGTACAGAAACTAAATTAACAGCAGCTATAAAAATGAATTTAGAAATCGTGCTTATCGATAGACCGCGCATAGATTATCTTAATATGGTACATGATTATGATAGTGTTGTTGATTTTGTAAAAAAATATGAAGGTTGATTAAATCTTATTGTATTTTAGGAGGTATATGATGAGCTTTATTAAAGACCCAATGGCTATTGAGGTTCGTAGCTTTGAAATAATTAAACCGTATATTGAAAAATTAAATTTAGATGAAGCACAGACAAAAATTTATTCACGCATTATTCACGCTTCTGGTGACGTGGATTATGCACCACTCATTCATATTCATGAAGATGCTGTAGAAGCGATGAAAAAAGCATTGCTTTCTGGTTGCAAAATTTATACTGATGTAGAAATGGTTCGCACAGGTATCAATAAACGCAAATTAGCAACTTGGGGCGGTTCTGTAGAATGCAAAATTGCAGACCCTGAGATTATAAAATATGCAAAAGAAAATGGTGTAACTCGCTCTATTGCCGCTATGCGTTATTTTGGCAAAGATTTAAATGGCGCTATTGTTGCTATCGGCAATGCACCAACAGCTTTATTTGAAGTAATTCGTTTGATGAATGAAGAAAATATTCGCCCTGCTGCTATTGTTGGTACACCAGTTGGTTTTGTTGGCGCAGCAGAATCAAAAGATTTATTGATTGCAGAATCAAAAGTTCCATATATCACTGTAACAGGTACAAAAGGCGGTAGCCCGATTGCAGTAGCATGTATCAATGCTGTAATGTACCTCATTGATAATACACGCATTTAATTAATGTATTTTTGAGTATTTTTATATGGGTGGATAATCATGAAAGAAGTAAACATTCCACGTGTAGTAATTGCAGCTACGCAAAGTAGTTCGGGGAAAACTACTGTAGTTACAGGTATTTTGCGTGCGCTTAAAAATAGAGAGATGGTAGTTCAACCGTTTAAAGTTGGACCGGATTATATTGACCCATCATATCATGGTATGGCAGCAGGTAGAGCAGGTCATAATCTCGATACTTGGCTCGTCGATGAAAGTAAGATAAATGATTTATTTGTGCATGAAACAGATGGAGCAGATATCGCTATTATCGAAGGCGTTATGGGGCTTTATGATGGCGGCAAAAATGGCATAAGTTCTACAGCACAATTAGCTAAAAAGTTAAATGCTCCAGTTGTTTTAGTAATCAATGTGCAATCCATGGGCGACTCAGCAGCTGCAATCGCTTTAGGCTTTAAATTATATGATGAAGAAGTCAATTTAGCGGGTGTAATTTTAAATAGATTGGGTTCACCAACGCATAAAGCGCTTATAGAAGAAGCTTTGGCAAAAATAAATATTCCAGTGTTAGGTGCAATTTATCGAGATGATAGTGTTCATATGCCAGAACGCCATTTAGGACTTACACCAGCACAGGAGAATAATGCTAAAGAAGTCATAGAAATTATTTCTGAAAAAATTGCTAAAGAAGTGTATTTAGATGAAATAATAAAATTGGCAAAGACAGCTCCACCAATAAAAGTGCAAGAACATCAGCAAAAAGAAATCGCTAAAGATGTAGTGATTGCAGTAGCAAATGATAAAGCATTTTCTTTTTATTATCCAGCTAGCTTAGCACAATTAGAGCAATATGGAGCTAAAATTGAATTTTTTAGTCCGCTAGAAGATGAAGCTATTCCGCAAAATGCGTCTGCTTTAGTTTTTGGCGGAGGATTTCCAGAAGTTTTTGCCGATAAATTAGCGCAAAATAAATCCATGTTGAACTCTATTAGATTGGCAAATGAAAATAAAATGCCGATTTATGCTGAATGTGGTGGTTATATGTATTTGATGAAAGGTATTTTTGATTTCGAAAATAATTTTCATGAAATGGTAGGCATTATACCAGCTACAGCTAAAATGAATAAAAAATTGCAGACTGTTGGCTATGTAAAGGCACAGAATTTGCAAGATAATATTTTGGGCAAAAAAGATATGGAATATCATGGACATGAATTTCATTTTTCAACTCAAAATGAAGATGATGATAAATCATTTCCATGGGCTTTTGAATTCACAAAGATGCGTAACAATGCTAAATATAAAGCAGGCTATGCTAAAGATAATATTTTAGGTTCATATTTGCATTTGCATTTTTTAGGCTCTATGAAAGCAGCGCAATCTTTAGTGGAAAAAGCTAGAGCATATAGTTTATCTAAGCAAAAATAAATATATGTTAAATCATGTATATCGTTTTGTTAAGAGATATTAAATAAAATAGTAATAAGGGATAATGGATATGAAACATATAATGTTACAAGGTACTTCTTCTCATGTAGGAAAAAGTATACTTACAACTGCATTGTGCCGTATTTTTTATCAAGAAGGCTTGAGCGTTGTTCCATTTAAAGCGCAAAATATGGCTTTAAATTCATATGTAACAAAAGATGGCGATGAAATGGGACGCGCGCAAGTGGCACAAGCTGAAGCGGCAGGACTTGAACCATTTGTAGAAATGAATCCTGTATTGTTGAAGCCAACAGGCAATTCTTGTTCACAGGTAATTTTAATGGGAAAACCTATTGGCAATATGTCTGCACGCGAATACCATAAAGGATATTCGTTAAAAGCATTTGATACAGTAAAAGAAGCCATTCGCCGTTTAGAAGAACGCTTCGACATGATGGTAATTGAAGGAGCAGGCAGTCCAGCAGAAGTCAATTTAAAAGCAAATGATATCGTAAATATGCGCATTGCAAAATACTTAAATGCGCCAGTGCTTTTGGTGGCAGATATTGACCGTGGCGGTGCACTCGCTTCACTTGTTGGAACTTTAGAGCTTTTAGAACCAGATGAACGCGATTTAGTAAAAGGTTTAGTGATAAATAAATTTCGCGGTGATGTTACGATTTTGCAACCAGCACTTGATTTTCTTGAAGAAAAAACAGGTAAACCAGTGCTTGGCGTAATTCCGTATTTACCAGATTTAGGTATTGATGATGAAGACTCTGTTTCACTTGATGATAAAGTAGTAACGAAGGATAAATCAAATGCACCGATAAAAATTGCAGTAATTCAGACGCCGAAAATTTCTAATTTCACAGATTTTGATGCATTAAGTAGAGAAGATGATGTAAATCTTTATTATGTAAAAGAAGGCGAAGAAATCGGTGAAGTTGATTTGATTTTGCTTCCTGGCAGTAAGAATACGACAGAAGATATGTTGTATTTGCGTAATAGTGGCATGGAAGAAGCTATAAAAAAAGCTCATGCTAAAGGTACGCCAATTATTGGAATTTGCGGTGGCTATCAGATGCTCGGTGAAAAAATTAGTGACCCATATCATACGGAATCCGATAATGATAGTGTAAAAGGTTTAGGCTTCTTGCCAATGGAAACGATTTTCGCTGAAAAGAAATTGACTTCACAAGTAAAAGCAAAATGCTTTAAATGGCATTTCATGGGTGAAAGCTTAGAAGTTGATGATTTATTCGGCTATGAAATTCATATGGGTGAAACTTGCTTTACAAAAGAATGTTTAAATCCATTTTTGATAACACAGAGAGCTGGCAAAGATGTTGAAATCACTGAAGGATTGATAAATGATGAAGGTAATGTAATGGGCGCATATATTCATGGAATTTTTGATAATGATAAATATCGTCGTGGTTTAATCAATATATTGCGCAAACGCAAAAACTTAGAACCATTGCCAGTATCTGTAAATTATGCAGCAGCTAAACAACATGCTTATAATCGTTTAGCGCAAACAGTTCGAGAAAATCTTGATATGGAAAAATTGAGACAAATAATAGGTTAATAATAAAAAATGCAGATGAAAGCATTACGCTTTTATCTGCATTTTTTTGATGATTTTAGGATAATCGAGAGAAATGTTCAATAGCTTTAGCAAATTCTTCAACTGTTTTTTCAGCATCACCGTGTTGAATTCCATCGATGACACAGTGTTTTAAATGACCTTCTAAAATGACTTTACCTACACTGTGCATGGCGGATTTAGCTGCATTTACTTGCATTAATACATCTTCACAGGGAATATTTTCATCATCAATCATTCTATCAATAGCGTTTAATTGTCCAATTATTTTTTTTATACGACGGTGGAGTTTTTGTGTATCCATACATTGTTTCATAAGCTGGTCTCCTTTTTGTAATAATATAATTATTATATCATGAAGCTAAATGTAGTTAGTAATGTCATTTTATTTCGAAGAAAATAAAAAAACTTTGATAAAAAATCAAAAAATATATAAATAGTCTTTGCATTTTTTAAAGTAAAGTTTTAAAATGATAGTTAGCTAGCTAATCATATTTAGGAGATAATAAATGACAAAAAAGATTATTCCAACAATGGAAGAATTAGAGCAACATGCGAAAAAAATTCCAGAGATAAATCCATCTTCAGTTTTAGCAATGTTAATTGTTAAACAAGTAGCAGATGATATTCAACATGAAATTTTTGATATTTTACAAGAAAAATATCAGTTATCAGAAGGAAAGTTGCATGTAATGATTATTTTACATCAACAAAAAAATTTAATAACACCATCTTTTTTAGCTAAAAAAGCAGGCGTTACAAAAGCTACTATTAGTATTATGTTAAAACGAATGCAACGAGATGGTTTAATAAATTTAATTTCTAGTAATGAAGATGGAAGAGTTAAAAAAATTTGTTTTACAGAAAAAGGTAAAACATTAATGGATGATATTTTGCCTGCACATTATTTGCGTATTAGTAAATTAATGGGAAAGTTAGATGCCGAAGAACAAAAAGAATTAATAAAATTATTACGAAAGATTGCCTCTTAAAGAGGCTTTTGTCGAAAAATAGTTAGCCGACTAACAAAAATAGGAGAGATATTTATGAATTTAAGGAAGAAATCTATTGTATTTTGTGGGATTTTTGTTTTGTTATTTCTTATTAGTGGAATTACTTTAATGTATAAAGGTAATGATGCTATAGCATTGGCGATTGAGAAGAAAGATGGAATTTTAACGGCTGAACAAGTGAAATTATCGTTTGATTCAGTTAGTGGTCGCTTAATTAAAGAGGCTATAAAAGAAGGGCAAGAAGTAAAAAAAGGCGATATTATAATGCAGTTGGATAGTACAGATACAGATTTATCTATTGAAAAAACTAAAGCACAGATTGCTCAATTAGATGCACAAATAAATTCGCAAAATGGTGCTATTAATGTAGAGTATGCTATGACAGATACACAAGAAGTTCAGACATTTAATCAAATTGATCAACAAAAAGCAGCTATTGCTTCAGCTCAAGCTACTTATAAAAATAAACAAATAGATTACAATAGAAAGTTACAACTTTTAGAAGTAGAAGCTATTGCACAATCTGATTTAGATGATGCGAAAATGGCTTTAGATGTGGCTTCGGCTGATTTAGCACAACAGCAAGAACTTTTAAATCAATTGTTAGGTGGAGCAAATGATAATGCAAATACACAGGATATTAATTTACCTACAATAAATCAACAACGCCAAGAAATTGATAATAAATTAAATGATGTGGAAGCTTTAATAGAGCAGAAGAAACAACTTGAAGTACAGTTAAAAGAATTAGAAGTAACAAAATCTCGTTTGACTTTATATGCTCCAGAAGATGGTAAGATTATTAAAATTTTGGCAAAGCAAGGGGAAATGATTTTGGCAAATACACCAGTAGTGTTATTAGAAAGCAATAGACGTTATTATGATATTTATATTAGTGAAAATCAAGTAGCTAACCTAGCAGAAGGTGATACTATAAATGGTAAAAGTATTGCAAATGATTTAACTGTTCCAGGAACAATACGGTTGATTACTCAAGCACCAGGGTTTGCAGATTTAAAACAATCACGAGAAAAAGGGCAGGCTGATTTATCTGCATTTCAAATTCGTATTTATACAGATGATGTAGAAGGTTTACAAACTGGTATGACTATAGAGGTAACCGATGATGAATTCACTAAGAGATGAAATAAAATATTTGTTTTCAGGGCAGGGAATGCCATATGAAAAAGTTTCTATTATGGTAGCAGTTATAATTACAGTTTTTTTTACAGTGATTTTAGGCAATAATTTTATCAAAGATGCTAATGTAGCTATTATCGATTTAGATAATTCTAAATATAGTCATGAACTTATTGACAAAATAGATACTTCTCAATATATGAAGGTTACGGCTGTAATTAATACACCTGTAGAGCCTAAAAATTTATTTTATCAAGATAAAAATATAGTAGTTATTTATTTACCAAAAGATTTAGAGAAAAATCGCTATACAAATACAGCTGGCAGTATTGGGGTTTTTTATGATAATACAAATACGGCTCAAACATCAGAAATTAAAGAAGCGTTAAATGAAATTATAGTTGAAGATAATTTAGTGACACAAACTGATACACAAACAGGCGGAATAACATTAAATGCTAGAAATTTATTTAATCCAGCAGCTTCTACAAGTAATGGTGAAACACAGGGTTTTTTGTTTTTTTTCTCGTCCATGTTTTTTACCTTTGCTACGATTGGAATGATACCACGTTTAAGAATTACTGGAAAATTAAATTCCATTTTAAAACAAGGGACGCCTTTTGATTTAATGATACGAATTTTACCGTATGGAATGTGTTTATTGATAAGTATTTTCATTGGTTTAGCTATTTTACGTATTTGGGGAGATATGGTTTTTTCAGGTTATATTGTTACTTTTATTATTACACAGGTATTTTATATTTTTATAGTAGGTATATGTTCTATTTTAATTGGCTGGACTGCGGCAAATCCGGGAGTGGCTTCTAGTAGAATGATTTTATTTATTCCAGGTGGTTTTATTCTTGGAGGAGCAACAGCTCCAGCCCAAATTCTTTCAACGTGGGCATATGTTTTGTCTCATATTTTCCCTTTAACTTGGGAATTCCATTTTGTGCGAGATATTTTAATGCGCGGAGCTAATTTGGCGGATATAGCACAGATATTTGGCGCATTTTTGATTTATTGTGCGGTGATAATAACAATATTTTGTATAAGTTTTTATAAAGCTAAAGCGAATTTATTGTTATCTGAAATGAAAGAGAAAGAAGTGAATGCGTGATGTTATTACAAGAAATTGTTTTGCATAAGGTATTAGTGCCTATAGATGGTTCAAAAGCATCGTATAAAGCTTTGTCGCATGCTGTGTATATAGCTAAGCATAATAAAATAGAACTTACTTTATTGTATGTAGTAGATTTAAATAAAGAAGTGAGTGATTTTGAACGGGTTAGTCTTAGCGGTTATGTTCCTGAAAATATAAAAAGTAAAGGAATAGAGATATTAAATAAATTAGCAAAAGAAATTCCACAAGAGATAAAAGTTAATACATCTATTGAAATAGGTTTTCCAACAGAAGTCATTGTGGAAAAAGCTAAAAATGAAAATTATGATATTATTGTTATGGGAAGTAGAGGTTTAGGGAAAATAAAAAGTATTTTTATGGGAAGTGTTAGCCAATATGTTTTAAAATATGCGCATTGTCCAGTCTTAATTGTACGTTAATTTTATATAGAATTTATTCGTCATATTTGCTATAATTTTAATTAATAATTAATTGATAATAATTTTCAAAAACGAAATAGCAAAGGAATAAATTTATGTTAAAAGATTATAGTAAAAAACATTTGGCTAGTGAAAGAGCTAGAGAAATTCTTCGTTATATTGGACCGGGACTTTTAATCACAGTTGGCTTTATCGACCCAGGTAATTGGGCTTCAAATTTAGCGGCTGGTGCAGATTTTGGCTATTTATTATTGTGGATGGTAACTCTTTCGACGATAATGCTCATTTTGCTTCAGCATAATGCAGCTCATTTAGGAATTGTAACGGGGCTTTGTCTTTCAGAAGCGGCAACAAAATATTTGCCTAAATGGCTTTCACGTCCTGTGCTTTCAACTGCGATGATGGCTTCTATTGCCACAGCTTTAGCGGAAATTTTAGGTGGAGCGATTGCACTTAATTTGTTGTTTGGTGTGCCACTTGTTTTAGGTTCCATAATTACCGCTGTTTTTTGTGCTGTATTATTAAAAACGAATTCTTATCCTAAGATGGAAAAAATCATCATTGCATTTGTATCCATCATCGGATTTTCATTTTTAATTGAGTTGAATTTAGTGCCGATTGAATGGAATAGTGCGATGAGTGGTTGGGTAACGCCATCTCTTCCTGATGGTTCAATTATAATTGTCATGAGCGTACTTGGTGCAGTTGTCATGCCACATAATTTATTTTTACATTCTGAGGTTATTCAATCGCGTCAATGGAATTTGCAAGATGAAGCAGTCATAAAAAAACAACTTCGATTTGAATTTCTCGATACTATTTTTTCAATGGGAATAGGTTGGGCAATTAATAGTTCCATGATAATTGTTGCGGCAGCGGTATTTTTTACAAATAACATTCAAATAGATGATTTATCTCAAGCAACAGAACTTTTAAGACCGATATTAGGAGAAAATGCAGCAATTATTTTTGCTGTTGCGCTGTTATTTGCGGGAATTTCATCGACAGCAACTTGCGGAATAGCTGGAGGCAGTATTTTTGCAGGGATTTTTGGTGAAGATTACAATATTAAAGACTATCACTCTTGGCATGGGGTGCTGTTGACGTATGGCGTTGCAGTGCTCATAATCATGTTTATCTCTGACCCGTTTCAAGGGCTTATCTATTCGCAAATGTTACTCAGTATGCAACTTCCTATAACGATTATATTGTTAATGTATCTTACATCTTCTCGAAAAGTTATGGGAAAATATGTAAATAGTTTGCGTTTAAAGATAATTTTAGGAATTATCAGTGCTGTTGTCATAGGTTTGAATATTTTATTATTGTATCAAATGCTTTTTGCATGATATATATGACATGAATTTGATTGATGATAGTTGTATAATAAAATACTGTGTTAAAAAATAGATGTACTTATTTTAGGTGCATTTATTTTTTTGCAAATAACACAAAGGATTTTTTTATGGTTTTTTAGAATAGTATTTGATAAAATATAGATAACGTTCTCGTTAGATATTGGAGTGATTTTTATGACAGGAAATAAAGAAGTAATTACAGGAAATGACTATAAAAGAATGATAGCAGGCGCGTATAGTGCATTTTTGCTGGAATATGAAAATATCAATGCTCTTAATGGTGAATCTTTATTGGATAGAAAAGCTGGCACACATATTTTACGCACAATAGGTGCAGCAGCAATGTCTTTGCGTGATTTACAAGCAGAAAGTATCGGCGGTGTATCAAAACGTGTTGGCAGTGCGGCAGTTTTAGGTGCTAGAGGTAATGCAGGCGTATTGATTTCACAGATTTTACGCGGTATTGCTAAGGGTTTATCAGGAAAATATGAAGCATCTTCATCTGTTTTTGGTAAATCATTTCAGTATGGTATTTTATATGCACAGCGTGCTGTGAATGATGAAGTAGAACGTCCAATTATTGTAACAGCAAAAGCTGTAGCAAAAGGTGCATACAATGCAGTTCGTGCAAATTTGCCAATTACAGAAATTTTGACAGAAGCTATTAACGCTGGCGGAATTGCACTTAGCCAAGTAGAACATAAATGTGGTTTTGTAGATGCAGGTGCAAAGGCTTTAATGGTATTTTTACAAGGTTGTCGTAACGGTCTTGATGGATATTATGTTTCACCTGTTTTATTATTTTCTTCTGGTTTTAAAACTTCACATGATGTGCCAAATCCACGCTATGATTTGGTTTATCCATATGCAGTATCTTGTAGATTGGAAAAATGTAGAGCAAGTAAAGATGATTTAGCTAAAATGCTTAAACCTATGGGTAAAGTAATTGTTATAAAAAGCGAAGGTCGCGATGTTTTATTATATCTACATACAGATTATCCAGGCAATGTACTTGAACAAGCTGTTGATTGGGGCACAATGGAAGATGTAAAAATACAAAATTTAGCTATGCCACATAATTTAAAATCAGTAGATAAAACAATGTTAGATGTAGCAGTATTAGCTATAGCAGATGATGAAGCAAGTGCACAAGCTTTAGAAGAGTTAGGTGCTATAGCTGTAATTACAAAAGATAAAGTCAGCGGTCCATCTGTTGGCGATTTAATAAACTTAATTCACAGTGATATTGCCAAAAATTATATTATTATGGCTAATAATGTAGATAATTCCTTAGTAATGGCACAAGCAAAACGTTTATTAAATAATAATATAGAAATTTTATATTCAACTAATTTAGAAGAACAAATAAAAGCTTTAAAAGTATTTAATCCAGAAATTCCAATGAAGGAAAATATAAAAAATATGAATGAAACTTTAAATGTTCAATAAAATTGGACGAAGAATAAGAGAAGGTGGAGGCTCAGTGGGGCAGATAAAAAAACAGAATATATTTTTCTGTCAAATGATAGTTTTTTTAGCAGCATTTTTATTTTTTAATAATATAAGTTTTGCAGCGCCAATTTTAAAATTAAATTCACATGGACATGATGTAATTGTTTTACAGCAAAATTTAATGCGTTTAAAATATAGCGTAAGTAAAGTAAGTGGCAATTATGATAAAGAAACACAAGATGCAGTAAAGGCATTTCAAAAAGATAATAGACTCAGTGTAACCGGTATTGTAAATAGAGAAACATGGTGGGCGATAAAAGGCGGTAGACCAACAATAAGTACTAGTTCTACTAGTAGTCAAACAGCAAAACCTACTAATTCGCCTATCTGGGATAATATATCTTCAGTACCATATGGTAGAACTTTTTTAGATAAAAAAGAAGTATCTTCAATTATTAGTACTGCTAAAAATTATATGGGAGTTCCATATGTTTTTGGTGGAGCATCGCCAGAGGAAGGCTTTGATTGTTCGGGATTTTTGGAATATATTTTTGCTAGAAATGGTATAGAGATACCACGAACAGCTGATGAACAGTACAAATTGGGAAAACTCGTAAGACAATCTCAACTTGTTGCAGGTGATTTAGTATTTTTTACTACGTATGAACCAGGTGCTTCACATTGTGGAATTTATTTAGGTAATGATAAATTTATTCATGCTTCTAGTAGTAGAGGTATTAGAGTTGATGATTTAAATGATTCTTATTGGGCTAGTCGATATTATGGCGGAAAACATATTGTAAAATAGAAAACAGCAGGATTTTTCCTGCTGTTTTTCTAATAATATAGAGCATAGAACAGAAAGGCATTTGAGATGAAGCGAATTGAAAAGATTTATGAGTATTTACAAGATTTTGCGGCTAAAAATAAAGAGGCACAAGGATTAACAGCTACAGAAATTGCAGATAATCTTGGATTTTTACGTAGTAATGTCAGTAGAGAATTAAATAAATTATACCGCATGGGAAAAATAACGAAAATAGCAGGACGACCAGTATTATATAGTATATCTAAAATATCTAACATACAAAAAAAATCGGATAAGATGAAAGTATCAGTAGAAAAATCTGCTTTTAGTAATTTGATTGGAGCAAATGATAGTTTAAAAAAACAAGTGGAGCAAGCTAAAGCAGCTGTTATTTATCCACCTAATGGGCTTCATACATTAATTGTTGGACAAACAGGCGTAGGAAAAACTCTTTTGGCTCATATGATGTTTGAATATGGAAAAGAAGTTGGAAAATTTGCAAATAACGCACCATTTGTTACTTTTAACTGTGCAGATTATTATAATAATCCACAATTACTCATATCACATATTTTTGGACATATTAAAGGTGCTTTTACAGGAGCAGATAAATCAGCCCCAGGTCTTATTGAAGCAGCTGATGAAGGTATTTTATTTTTAGATGAAATTCATCGTTTGCCTCCAGAAGGACAAGAAATGATTTTTTATTTTATGGATACGGGTACTTTTAATAGATTAGGAGAAACAAAACGAGAAAGAACGGCTAATGTTTTGATAATTGGGGCTACGACGGAAAATCCTGATTCAGTATTAACAAAAACTTTTAAGCGTCGTATACCAAATATAATTTCTATTCCACCACTTGCACAGCGTTCAATAAAAGAGAAGCTAGAAATAATGAAAGTGTTGTTTACGGAAGAATCACGCAGTATAAAAAAACCTGTATTGGTTTCAGCTGATGCAGTAAAAGCAATTATCGGTAGTATTGGTAGTGGAAATGTTGGTCAATTAAAATCAAACATTCGTCTTTTGTGTGCACAGGCTTTTTTAAATAGTATACGCAGTGATGGTCATATTAAAATAACGTATCAAATGTTACCATCGAATATAAAATCAGGCATTTTATCTATAAGTCAAACAAAGGAAAGAGATGATGTATCTTTCATCAGTCATTATATTGAAAAAGATTTATATGTAACGCCAACTTCTCCTGCTAAGATATCAAAAGAAAAAGATGATGAACCATTTAATCTATATCAAATGGTAGAAAATAAAGTGAATATGTTAAAACGGGAAGGTATTGCTGATGAATTAATTCAACAGATAATCGTAGCTGATGTTAATACGTATGTGAAATCACTTTATAATCAAAAGGATAATGTAACATTATCAGTAAATGACCGCTTATTGAAAATAATTGATGCTGATATGGTAGATTTTGTTCAGCAGATTGTAGATTTAGTTGAACGATATATAAACCTTATTTCACGAGAACGTTTTTTATATGCGTTTGGTCTACATTTAAGTTCGATGTTTAATAGAATAAAAAGTGAAAAAAATATTTATCATTTACTAGAAGGAACGGTAGATAATAATTCTATTGAATTTAAATTAGCTACAAAAATAAAATTGATGATTGAAGAAAAATATGATGTTACTGTGTCAAAATCGGAAACAGAATATTTTGCTATGTTGTTGCAATCGTTGAAACAAGAAGATAATTCACGAAAAATAGTAATTGCTGTAGCTATGCATGGAGAATATACGGCAAGTTCAATGGTAAATGTGGCTCGTAAATTGTATAGCGCTAATAAAGTAACTTTATTAGCTTTTGATATGCCTTTAGAGTGTAGACCAGATGATATGCTCAATAAAATTGTAGAACAGTTGCAAAATATTGATTGTAGAGAAGGTGTACTTTTATTAGCAGATATGGGTTCGCTATGTAGCTTTGGTCCAATTTTAGAAGAGCGGTTAAATGTACCTGTTAAGACCTTAGGCATGGTTACAACGCCTTTTGTTTTAGAAGCGATACGCAAAGTTGATATTGCGGGAATTAGTCTTTCAGCAGTATATGATTCGCTTAAAAGTTTTACAGGATATGAACATGTAGATTTAAATATAAATCATAGTGACACAAAAGAAAAAGCTGTGGTAACAATTTGTAGTACAGGTAAAGGTACAGCGGAAAAATTGCAGAATTTAGTAATAGATATTTTAGTTGATGTTTCAATGAATCATATAAAAGTATTTTCCGTAGGTATATATGATATGCATGAAAGATTGACACAGATCGCACATAAATATCAGATTATAGCTGTTGTAGGTGTAAAAAATCCTCATATAGATGCTCCGTTTATACCGATTGAGCAGATGATAAATGGAGAAGGCGATATAATTTTGCGTGAAATTGTTGGTGCAAAAGCATCAGTGAAAAAAGAAAAGACAAATGTTGTACTAAAAAGATTTTGTGAAGATGGATTACAAGAAATGTTATTGTATTTAAATCCTAGTAAAATTATCAATAGTTTAATTAAGTTTATCGAAAAATTAGAGAAAGATTTAGATTCAAAATGGGATAATCCACATAAATTGCGTTTAGTAATTCATGTTGGCTGTGCTTTAGAGCGAATGGTAGTGCATAATGGATTGGCATATAATACAGAAAGTGCAGGTGAAGTTGATACACGTGTATTTAATATAATAAAAGAAGCGGCAAAAATATTTGAAAAGACATTTCAAATAAAACTTACAGATGATGAAATATGTTATATTACAAAAATGGTGTAAATTTTTAATAAAATAGTGTGTTTTTCTAGATAGAAAATAATCTGTGTTGATACACAAAATAATTTTGTGTTATTTAAAATCGACACAGATTATTTTTTTTGATGAAGAGTGTTAAATTTCTAATATTTTTATAAATTAGTGAGAAAGAAGCCTTTAAATATGTGGATTTATTTTGACACAAAAAGTTGGCACGTGATTTGCATATAATATTTTATAGTTAGATAAATAAAAAGGAGGGTTTTATAATGCTAGGTATTATAGTAGGAACACATGGTCATTTAGCAGAAGAGCTCGTAAAAACTTGTGCTATGATTTGTGGAGAACCAGAAAATTTAAAAACAGTAACGTTGGTACCAGGGGAAGGTCCGGATGATTTGATAGTAAAATACAATAAAGCTATTGAAGAGATGGATACGACAAATGGTGTAATTATTTTAAATGATTTATTTGGAGGTAGCCCATATAATGCGGCTTGTCGTATTGCCATCAATGATGAAAAATGTGGTGTTGTTACTGGTGTAAGTTTACCGATGCTCATTGAAGTAATCAATTATCGATTATATAGTGGTGATGAAGCTGATGTGCAAACTGCTATGGAAAAAGCTATAGAAGCAAATGGCAGTGGCACACAAAAATTCCATAAGAGTCAAGTTGAAGAAAGTGAAGATAAAGAAGGAGACGATTTATAATGAAAATTGTATTAGCAAGAATTGATGACCGTTTAATTCATGGACAGGTAGCAACTGTTTGGGCAAAAGTTACAGGCTGCCAAAGAATTATCGTTTGTGATGATGAAGTAGCAGCAGATACTATTCGTGCTACACTTTTAAAACAAGTAGCTCCTCCAGGTATTAAATCTAGCGTAGTAAATGTTGATAAAGCAATTCGCGTTTATAAAAATCCAAAATACGCAGAAGATAAATGCTTATTGCTCTTTACTAATCCAACAAGCGTATTGCGCATGGTTGAAGGTGGCGTAGATATTAAATCTGTAAACGTTGGCGGTATGAGTTTTAAAGAAGGAAAACGTCAGATAACAAATGCAGTATCAGTTAATGATGAAGATGTAGATGCATTTAAAAAATTAAGTGAAAAAGGTATTGAAATTGAATTTAGAAAAGTTGATACAGATAAACGTGTAAATTTAATGGAATTACTTAAATAATTAAATAAAAGGATTAACAGCTGTTTGTATAAATAGCTGTTATCTTTGTGTAAAAGGAGGCTTTTATCATGGAACTTAGTGGTGTACAACTCATAGCTATATTTATTGTTTCGGCAATAGCTGGTATGGGAAGTGTTTTAGATGAATTTCAGACACACCGCCCACTTATTGCTTGTACATTAGTTGGTGCAATTTTAGGTGATATGACAACAGGTATTATAATTGGTGGTACATTAGAAATGATTGCACTTGGCTGGATGAATGTTGGTGCTGCCATGGCACCAGATGCAGCACTTGCTTCTGTTATTTCTACAATATTGGTAATTGCAGGTCATCAAAGTATTGGTGCAGGTATTGCAATTGCTATGCCACTTGCTGCAGCAGGTCAAGTATTAACTATTATTTGCCGTACATTAACAGTATTTTTCCAACATAAAGCAGATGCCTTTGCTGAAGAAGGCAATTTAAGAGGTATTGATATTTGCCATTTAGGTGCATTATTACTTCAAGCTTTGCGTGTAGCTATTCCATCTTTACTCGTTGCTATGTACGTTGGTACAGATGCTGTTCAAGGTTTATTAAATGCAATTCCTCCAGTAATCACAGGTGGTCTTCAAGTTGCTGGTGGTTTCATCGTTGTAGTTGGTTATGCAATGGTTATCAATATGATGAATGCTGGATACTTAATGCCATTTTTCTTCCTCGGTTTTGTTACGGCAGCATTCACTGATTTTAACTTAGTTGCATTTGGTGTAATTGGTCTCGTATGCGCGATCGTTTATATTCAGCTTAGCCCTAAATATCATCAAGTGGCAGCTCCAGCAGCGGCAGCAAGTTCTAGTAATGCTAACAGTGATTTAGATGATGACCTTGATGATGAATTAGATTAAGAGGAGGGTAAAGATTATGAAAAAAATAAGTTCAAAAGATTTATTCTGGACCTTTATTCGTTCGAATTTCCTTCAAGGTTCATGGAATATGGAACGTATGCAGGCACTTGGTTTCTGTTTCGGTATGGTTCCAATCATCAAAAAATTGTATGAAGGCGAAGAAAGAAAAAAAGCGATTAAAAGACATCTAGAATTTTACAATACACAACCATTCGTTACAGCACCAATCATCGGCGTAGTAACAGCTATGGAAGAACAAAAAGCTAACGGTAAAGATATTCAAGATGGTGTTATCAATGGTATTAAAGTTGGTATGATGGGTCCTCTTGCTGGTGTTGGTGACCCAATTTTCTGGGGTACACTTCGTCCTATCTGTGCAGCACTTGGCGCTTCTTTAGCTATGGGTGGCAGTTTATTAGGTCCTATTTTATTCTTTGTATTATTTAACGTGGTACGTTTATTAATTCGTTGGTACGGTATTAAATATGGATATACTAAAGGTACTGATATTATTCAAGACGTAGCAGGTAATACACTTCAAAAAATCACAGAAGGTGCTTCCATTTTAGGGTTATTCGTTATGGGGGCGCTCGTTAATAAATGGACAACGGTTAATATACCGCTCGTTATTTCAGAAGTTACTATGCAAGATGGCACTGTAGTTACAACAACAGTTCAATCTATTTTAGACCAATTAATGCCAGGTCTTGTACCACTTTTATTGACTTTTGCATGTATGAAACTAATGAAGAAAAAAGTTAATGCAATTTGGATTATCTTTGGTTTATTTGCAATAGGTATCTTAGGTTTCTGGGCTGGTGTTTTAAAATAGAATTCTCCTAAAATCTAAATAAAATAAAAAAAGACTGTAACAAAAATTTTTCTTGTGATATGCACCCAAAATATTGGACATATTAATTAAGCTATTAATTGAGACTTAGTTCTGTATTCTACGGGACTAAGTCCTTTTAGTTTTATCTTTATCCGTTTTGTATTATAATATTTTATATAAGATTTTAACTCTTTTATAAAATCTTCAACGGATTTAAATTTTTTTAAATAAAACAATTCGCTTTTTAGCAAACCAAAGAAATTTTCTATTACGGCATTATCTAAGCAATTTCCTTTTCGGCTCATGCTTTGGATAATGCCTTTTTCTTTTAATAACTCCTGATATCTTCTATTCTGATACTGCCATCCTTGGTCTGAATGTAGAATTATTCCTTTTGTTTCTTTTATCTTTCTTGTTGCATCTTTTACCATATCTAATACTTGCTTTAGTATTGGTCTTTTCGATATTTTATAACTTATTATTTCTCCGTTATATAAATCTATTATTGGTGATAAATATATTTTTTCATTACATAATGCAAATTCTGTTACATCTGTTGCCCATTTTTCGTTTGGTTTTTCTGCTTTGAAATTTCTATTTAATATATTTTTAGCTATTTTCCCTTCTTGCCCTCTATACGATTTATATTTCTTTGCTCTTACTTTGCATGTTAAATTTTCTTCTTTCATTAATCTCATAACTACTTTATGATTGACTTTTATTCCTTGTTTATGCAGCTGCAAAGTTACTCTTCTATATCCATATCTTCCATGATTTTTATTACAAATATTATGAATTAATGTTTTTAATCCTTTATATTTGTCTTCTTTTGATAATTTTTTTAATGCATCATAATATGTGCTTTTAGCTAATTTTGTATAGTTTAATAGGGCTTTTAGAGTATATTTTTTCCTTAATTTAGCAATTACTAAAACTAGTGTCTTCCTTCCTTTTCCCATTGCTTCATTAAGGCATGCCACTTTTTTAATAAGTCATTTTCCATCCTTAATTGATAAACTTCTTGTTCCAATTGTTCAACATAAGAAAGTTCTTTTTTAGGTTTGTTAAGTTTGTTTTTAGATTTTTTCATAGATGGTCTACCTCGTTTCTTAGAAATTAAGCCAGAAAATCCATAAGAACTATACAACTTTTCCCATGTAGAAATTGTACCAGTATTAGGAATGGAAAATTTGGCTGCTGTTTGATTTAATGATAAATGATGTAGCCATTTATATTCAATAACTTTTTGCTTAAAGATAGGAGTATATTTACGATTTTTATGAAGAAGTTGTGAGATGCCACCATTTTCATAATGAAATATCCATCTACGAAGAGAAGCTGTGTTTGGCATGTTTAGAATTTTAGCTACATGAGAAATAGAATCTCCTTTTAAAACCATTTTAATTGCTTTAACTTTAAATTCATTTGAGTATTTAGTCATAAAAAAACTGCACCTCCAAAAGTTGTTTTTTTGTCCAACTTTTGGGGTGCAGTTCACTTGTTACAGTCTTTTTTTATGCAAAAATATTTATTTGTGGCATTTTGTCTATTAGATTTAATTCGTAAGCATATTGATAAAATAAAGATAAAGCTTGTATTTGTTCAGAATTTAATTTCCATTGAATTACATGCATGTATTCATAAAGTTGTTGATAAGTGAATGGTTTATCAGAAGTTAATTTTGTTATAGCATCATCGATATGCTTAAATCCATTTTTAAAACCATTGGTAATAAATTGCTGAACTTTCATTGTGTCATCGTGGTGATTTTTGGCGAATTCACGACTAACTACCCATACAGCATAAACCATGCAAAGACCAGTTAATTTTTTCCATTCACGACCTAAATCATAATAATAATAATCTTTTTGTTGATGATATTTTAAGTATAAGGCATCATCACCAATAAAAAGAGCTGCACTAGCATCTGATGTAGAAAAAATATTATTTGGTGATAGTGCTTCAATCTCATATATTGGTTGAACATGATAAGATTTGTTCATGATAATTTTTAACAGACGATGTGAAGTAGCTGACTGAGCTGTTAGTAAAATTTTTTCTTTATGAAGTTGTTCAATTGGTTTTTTACTAACGAGTATAATACTTTGAACATCGCCATCAGCCATGATACTTACATCTGGTAAGATGAGTAATTTGTCAAAATTTTGAGCATAAACGATGGAAGATACAGGGCTTACATTTAATTTTCCTTGAATAACAGCTGCATTTAATTTAGCAGGAACATCCTTTATAATAGAAAAATCTTGATGTTCAGTTTCGGAAAAAGTATAGGTAAGTGGTAAACAATTTAAATAATTTATATGACCAATACGCATGATGATAATATTTTATCCTTTCATTAAGATGTATGATAAGAAGTATAAATTTATTATATGCGTTTCATTATAAAAAGACAAATTTGTTGAGCTTTATTTTGTTTATGATTATTTTTAAAGAAAAAAATAAGAAAAGATTGTTTCGTTTTACTAAATTTTCTAGTTAGGCTATACACAGTATTGATAATATATGATAGAATAAATCTATATATAGAGATTAATTAAAGCTATTGTTGAAATAGCTTTAATTTATAGAAAACATTTAGGAGGATTGTCGTATGACAAGATTAAAGGATGCAGTAGAACATATTGCAAAAGCTATAATCTCACAAAAAGATTATTTAAATATGTTGGATAAAGCTATTGGTGATGGAGACCATGGAAATAATATGGCTATTGGCTTTACAGCAGCATTAGAAGATATCGAAAATATGAATGATGATGGAAATCCATCAAAAGTATTAAAAGCTATAGGAACAGCTTTTTCTGAAAATGTAGGCGGAGCTGCTGGTCCACTTTATGCAGCAGCATTTAATCGTGCATCTAAAGCATGTGATGAAAATACTTCATTTACAATTGATTCTGTAATTAAGGTATTAGGCGAAGCAATTGAAGCTATAAAAAAACGTGGACGCGTTAAACCAGGCGAAAAAACTATGTTAGATGTATTATTACCTGTATATGAAGTATTCGTAAAAGGTAAAGAAAAAGATATGACATTATTTCAATGTCTTGGTGAAGCTTCTCGTGCGGCTAAAGAAGGTGCTGATTATACACGCACTATATCTGCTAGTAAGGGTCGTGCAAGTTATCTTGGTATTCGCAGTATTGGACATCAAGACCCAGGTGCAACATCATCACTTATCATGGTTAGAGAATTATATAACTTTTTTCAACGTTAATAAAAATTATATTGTTCGAAAGTGTCTACTATAGAGTTTTAGTAGACACTTTGTTATAAATATATTTAATTTTATTATAATAAAATTAAAAAATGAATAGTTAGATTATTGCAATTTGATTAAATATATGGTATAATTTAATCAGCAAAGGGGAAATGCACAAGGGTTGCTAAGAAAGTAATTTTTAGGGAGAATGAGCAATATATATTGTACAGAGGAACCCGAAAAAAATTATTTTTTATGCATTCGAAAGGATGTGGCCGACTATAGAAGAAGTTACAGAAAGCCTTAGTGTGAACTGTACTTGGGATATGTCAAGCTGTTGAAGAAAGCAAGCCTAGGAGAGGCATCGTTAGAAGCATAACGAGGCAGTGAACATTAATAGCAACAACAAATTTTCATTCTTATGCGCATTAAAAAGTAACGTTACAAAAAAAAGCTTTGCAAAAGCAAAAATATCAAAAGTAATTTAGATATATGTTTTGTATCTAGAAGAAATGGTATTTAAAATGTATGATATATGTTCGAATGAATGTATATTAGGTATTTAAGGTTGGTAGGTTAGATAATTTTAGATTTTAATTTATTCTAAGATATCTTATATTGAAACTAGATGCATATTGCACACGTTAGCTGACTGAAAAATACAGCAAGGACTTCTAACTTAAGGGAAGAAATTGCAACAAAAAATTGAATAAAGAGGGATTTAGTTGTATACACAGTATACTAATTGAAAAGCGATTAACATGAAGATGTGTTAATCGCTTTTTACTTTCTCTAGAAAAATGATATTATTGAAATTTATAAAAAAAGAACCTCTGCAATACGCGTTGTATTATAGAGGTTTTTGTTTTTTATTTTTTTGTATAAACAGTATTATTTCCAGAATTTGTTTGTGTCGTTTTATTGTGACGATTTACACTTAAAACTAGTCCCATACTGGTCATGTTCAAGATGAGTGATGTCCCGCCATAACTGATAAATGGAAGTGGAAAGCCGATTACAGGTAAAAGACCAACTACCATAGCCATATTAGCGGCAGCTTGACCAACAATTAAAAGCATGATGCCACATACGAGCATTTTGCCAAAATTATCTTTAGTGTGTAAGGCTATTTTTATAAAATAAAAAGCCATGGCAATTAATAAAAAGAACATGACTAAAGCACCGATAAAGCCCATTTCTTGACAAAGTACAGCAAAAGCAAAGTCAGTGTGTGATTCAGGTAAATAGGAATATTTACTGAATCCATGACCTAATCCCATGCCAGAAAATTCGCCAGAGCCAATAGCTAAAATCGATTGTACAATCTGATATCCATCATCTTGTGCGCGAGACCAAGGGTCCCAATAACTTTTTAAGCGGTCAAGTCGATAAGGTTGAAATGTAGCTAAAAAAGCTAATAAAATAGCACCTACACCACAAATAATGCCCATCCATTTTTTATCTAAACCAGCAATGAAATATAAGGCAATTGGAATGCCTAAGATAATCATAGCAGTTCCCATATCAGGTTGAGCTTCAACAAAGCCTGCAATAACTAAACAAACTATAAATACTATATTTTTGCGAGGGTCAATCGTAATTGGTAATTTTTTATCAAGACATCTGCCAAGATAAGATGAACTGATAATTATAGTTACGATTTTAGCAAGTTCAGAAGGTTGGAATTGCATAAAACCAAGTGGTAGCCAGCGTCTTGAACCGTTTACTGTGATACCAAAGAGTAATACTGCTGCTAAAGATAGAATTGTGATAGCAATAAGTCCCATTTGCCAATTAGGATGAGATAATCGCTTGTAGTTAAATCGACTAGAAGCGGCAAAAGCAACAAGACCAACGAGAATACTTATGAGATGTCGTGTTAAAAAATAATAGGGATTTTCAAAATCGGTATAAGCTGTTATAAGACTAGCACTACATATATTTATAGTACCGATAATGATGAGGATAAACATGATATATGTAAGAGCTTCCATATCATTTATCCAAAATCGACGTTGTTTTTTCATTTAAACAGAAACCTTTGAGTTTATTTGGTAAAAGTTACTTCACAGCGATTAATTTTTTCACCGAAACCACTAAATTTACGTTCATATTCTGTCATGATATTTTCAGCTTGATATTCACTGTTGTGTAAATCAAAAGTCACAGCGTTAACTTTTAAATTAGCAAGATTAAATTGTTCTAGTGAAAAATCAAATAGTGGGCGGTTATCTGTTTTGAAAAATAATTCTCCATTATTTTTTAAAAGACGGCGATATTTTTCTAAGAAACTGATATAAGTAAGACGTCTTTTAGCATGGCGTGCCTTTGGCCATGGGTCACAAAAATTAATATAAAAACGGTCAACTTCATCTTCAGCAAAGATATTTTCAATTTGTTCGATATTAAATACCATTAAACGAACATTAGAAAGGCCAAGTTCTTTTACTTTTTTAGCAGCATAGTATAAAACATCTTGTTGTAATTCAATACCGATAAAATTGACATCAGGATGTTTTAAAGCAGTTTGGCTGATAAAATCGCCTTTACCTGTACCGAGTTCAACATAAAGTGGTGCAGGGCGATTGAAGACTTCTTGCCAATGACCTTTCATTTCTTCAGAGGGGCTATTGCCTTTAGTGTATACAAAATCGCTAAAATCAAAGATAGCTTCATCTATCCAAGGTTTTCTTCTTAAACGCAAAATTCATTCTCCTTTATATATAAATTTCAAATGTTATTGTATCACAAATGCTTTAAGAATACATAATTTTAAATGAAAATAAAAAAGATGTTATTTAAAATTGCAATAAATAACATCTTTTTAGTGAGTTTTAGAATAATAATTTACTTTCAACAATCATGCGAATGCCTAAGAGAAAGAGGGCTAAACATAAAAGTAAAATAATACTGCGAGGGCGAGTTTTACGAGATAATCTAGCACCGATTTGAGCCCCAATAACAGCACCGATACCAACAGATAATGCTGGAACCCAAACAACATGATTAAGCATAATATGAGAAATTACACCAAAAAAGGAAGATACAGCAAGTACAAAATGTGAAGTAGCTGTAGCCATATGTGGTGGAAAAGACAGAGCATAAATCATTGTTGGAACATGGATAACGCCACCGCCAATGCCGAAGATACTGGAAATGAAACCAACAAAACCACTTAAAATAATACCGAGTTTTTTTCGAGATTGAAATAATTTTTCATTAAATTCATTAGCAATGACTTTTTTATTAGAAGAATTCCAATACATGATGACAGCTATAAATAAGATAAAAATACCATAAGCTAAGCTAAAAGATGGACCTGTGAAATAATCGCTGACAAGACTGCCTAAAAAAGCACCTGGCAATGTAGCGATAGCAAATGGAATAGCTGCTTTAAAATAAACACGTTTTTGTTTGACATAAGCGAATGTACCAGAAATGGCATTTAAGAATACACCAAATAAAGATGTGCCGATAATTTGTGGAGCTGTTTGGAAAACAGATGGTGTTAAAGCGAATGTAAATAGTGGTATCATAATGAGCCCACCACCGATACCAACGAGTGTACCAAAAGTACCAACACCAATACCTACTAAGAATAAGACGAATATTTCTATCATGATAAATTATCCTTTACTTATTATTTATTAAATTTTAAAACCAAAGTGTAAAGCTACTTTTTCATATGCAGGAACAGTTATATTTTTAGCTTTTGCCATGCGAACTATTTCAAAAATTAAACCATCAATTTCGCTTTGATGATTTTTAGCTAAATCTTTTTGCATGGAAGCTGTCGTGTCTGGTGTTACAGCTTGTAAGATTTTTAAATTGATATCCATGATATCAGCAGGCAGTTTTATATCGTAAGCATTAGCAATGTTCATACAGTCTTTAGTGAGAGCCATGAATAAATCCTGCTGTTTGCCTTTTTGTTGCATTGTGCCTGCCGTGATATTATAGTACGCACCAGCAGCGGCAAAAGGAGAAACAAAAGTAAATTTGCGAAATGTATCATCAGCGATTTGTTCAGACACTACAACCTTAATATTGCTATTTTCTAAGTCCTGTTTTATTTTTTCTAATTGTGGTTTTAATGGTGAAGGACCACGTGTACCATATACAATCCGAAAAATATCACCGGATTGAGTGATTTCTCCAGGAGCAGAAATATAAGCAACGATGTAAATACAACCTTCGAGAACATTTGTTTTAGGTAGTTTTTTAGCCAGATATTGGCCTGTACCGTAAATATTTAATATAGGGATGATGATTGTATGAGCGTCAGAAATTTTTTGTAAAAACGGTATGATTTCATCAATAGAATAACCTTTTACAGCAACGAAAATCACATCTGGTTTTTCGCCAGAGGTGATATATTCATCAGTTGTTATGGCTTTTATATCATTTAATTTTGTTTCGCCTATTTTATCAGAATGAAGAATAAGACCATGTTGACGAATAGCTTTTAAATGATTACCGCGAGCAATAAGTGTGACATCATGTTTATTATTAGCAAGAAAGCCACCGATACTAGCGCCCGTTCCGCCTGAACCCATAATGACGTATTTCATCGTTAAAACCTCCTTTATAAATTATTTACATATTATTATAATATAAATTATTATAGCAAAGTATAAAAAAAATAGAATAGATATATAGTAAAAAATGAGGGGTTTTGTTAATGGAAAAGATAATTTATATAAAAATTTTTAAAGCTTTATCAGATGAAACGCGTTTAAATATTTTACAGGAAATAGCAATACATGAAGAAATTTGTGTATGTAAATTAATGGAAAAGTTTACCATAGCACAAAGCAAATTATCATATCATTTAAAATTATTATTGGAAGCAAGTTTAATCAATGTAAAATCTAAAGGTAAATGGAATTTTTATAGCATTAATATGGAAACTTTGCAGAATGTTTTAAGTGAAAATATGATAAAAACTTTGTTTGATAAATAAAATAAGTATTGTCATATCAATTTTTTTTGATATAATAAATATATCAAAAATTTTTGATATGAGGTGATATGATGTTTGATTTTTTCATTGAACAGATATTGGGGATGAAGTGGCTGAGTGAAGCCGTTTGGTATGTATTAATAAATTATTTTAACGCAGACCAAAATTCAAATTGGTGGTCAAGTGCTCATTTTTTCTTTTATGATACGATAAAGATAACTATTTTATTAGTGACTTTAATTTATTTGATATCATATATTCAGTCGTATTTTCCACCAGAAAAAACAAAGCGAATTTTGACACATTTTGATGGTTTTACAGGAAATATAATTGCAGCATTACTTGGAACTGTAACGCCATTTTGCTCTTGTTCTAGCGTGCCTATTTTTATAGGTTTTACTAGAGCGGGTTTACCTGTGGGCATGACTTTTTCTTTTTTAATATCTTCACCTATGGTAGATGTGGCATCTATGCTTATGTTGATGTCGTTTTTTGGTCCTGAATTTGCTATTTTTTATACAGTTGTAGGAATTATATTAGCTGTTGTTGGCGGTAAAGTTTTAGCTATGATGAAAGTTGAACGATATTTGAAAAAATATGATGGAGCAATTAGAGATTTTTACTCTGAGTCAGAATATTTTAATCAAAGACAGAGATTAAATTATGCGTTAAATGATACTAAAATCATAGTCAAAAAAGTATTTCCGTATGTATTGCTTGGCGTTTTAATAGGTGCATTAATTCATAATTGGATACCACAAGAATTTATTTTAACTATTTTAGGCAATAACAATCCATTTGCCGTTATTTTGGCTACAGTGATTGGTGTACCTATTTATGCAGATATATTTGGAACTTTACCAATAGCTGAAGCTTTATACTTAGTAGGTGTACCAGCTGGTACAATTTTAGCTTTGATGATGGCGATAACAGCGCTATCACTTCCATCACTCATTATGCTCAGTCAAGTATTGCAGAGAAAATTATTATTTTTATTCATTGGTATTGTGAGCATAGGGATTATTTTTGTAGGATATATCTTTAATTTGGTATTTTAAATAAAGTTAGGAGATGATTTTTTGTTAAAAGTAGCATTTATTTGTGTGCATAATGCTTGTAGGTCGCAGATGGCAGAAGCCGTAGCTAGAAAAATGGGAAAAGGAATTATTGAAGCTTTTTCAGCTGGAACACAATTAAAAAATCAAATAAATCCTGATGCAGTTCGCATTATGAATTCTTTAGGCTATGGTGATATAACAAGAGTACAAAAACCAAAATTATTACAGGATTTGCCAGAAATTGATGTTGTAATCACTATGGGTTGTAATGTAGCGTGTCCTGCGATTAAATGTAAATACCGCGAAGTTTGGGGACTTGATGACCCTACGGGCAAAGATGATGCTACTTTTTTAGCTGTCATCAATAAAATAGAATGTAAAATGAAAGAGTTAATCACAAAGATAAACAATAAAGAAATTTAAATAAGATATAAAAAACACCTTGAACTTAAATTCAAGGTGTTTTTTGCGTAAATATATATTTATGCGCGAAGGTCAGCGTCAAAATCTTTTTGTAATTTAGCTACAATTTTTTCGATAGCTGTATTAACTTCTGCATCTGTCAATGTTTTATCATTGGATTGGAATGTTAAGGAGAATGCCAAGCTCTTCTTGCCAGCTTCAACTTGTTTTCCAGTGTAAACGTCAAATAAAGTTATTTGAACGAGGTTTTGACCTGCTGCTTTTGTCATAGCTTTTTCAATATCAGCGGAGTTGATATCAGTGGCAACGAGCATAGCGAGGTCACGAGTCATTGCTGGATATTTTGGTAAGGATTTGTATTTGAAATCTTTAGCCATGTATTTCATGACAGTTTTAGCATCGAGTTCAAAGATGTAAACTGGTTTAGAAATACCGTAGTTAGCTAATACTGCTGGATGAACTTCACCTATTGTAGCGAGTACATCACGACCTTTTTTGAATAATGCAGTTTTACCAGGGTGCATAGCGTAATGTGTGCCAGCTTCAACAGTGTAGCGAGTAACGCGAAGGTCAGCAAATAATTCTTCGATGATGCCTTTTACGTCATAGAAATCAACCATATCATTGGGTTGGTTCCAAATATGAGCATGGCGGCGACCTGTAATTGCACCAGCAATTTTAACTACTTCGTTTGGTAATTCAGTAACAGGGAGTGCTTTAGGATAGAAGACTGTACCAACTTCAAAAATTGCTACATTATCATTTTTACGAGCTAAGTTGCGGGATAAATTATCGAAGATACTGCTGAGTAAAGTAGTGCGAACGAGAGGATATTCATCGGAAAGTGGATTCATGATTGGAATGGCTTGGCGAAGCATATCATCTTTTGGAACGTTTAATTTATCAAAAGTTGCTTCATTAGTTAAAGCAAAAGAAATAGTTTCGCAAAGACCTTGTGCAGATAAAGAAGCTTTTACTTTATCGATGAAAGTTTGTTTATCTGATTGACTGCCTTGCATAGATGCTCCGCTTGGTAAAGTGGAAGCAATTTTATCAAAGCCGTATAAGCGAGCGATTTCTTCGGAGATATCAGCCATGCGACTTACATCATTTCTCCAAGATGGAACTTTAACTGTGATTTCATCATTTTCATCTTTAGTGATTTCAAAGCCAACACTTGTGATGATATCAATCATAGTTTGTTTAGGAATATCAGTGCCGAGATGTTTGTTGATTTGTTCTGTTGTGAATGTAACGTAAGCAGGTTGTTTTGGATTTGGATATACGTCTACAATTCCTTGGCAAACTGTGCAAGCTCCCATTTCTTGGAGTAATTGAGCTGCTCTATCGAGTGCTTTAATAGTAGTTTCGCTATCGATACCGCGTTCAAATCTGCCAGATGCTTCGGAGGATAAACCGCAAGCGCGAGCAGTACGGCGGATACATGGACCATAAAAATCAGCGGATTCTAATACGACAGTAGTTGTTGTATCAGTGATTTCTGTTTCAAAACCGCCCATGATACCAGCAAGTCCAGCAGCTTTTTCAGTATCTGCAATTACGAGCATTTCGCCTTTAGCTTTGCGAGATGTATCATCGAGTGTATGAAGTTCTTCACCATCAACAGCACGGCGAGCGATTAATTTTTTACCAGCGATATGGTCATAATCGTAAGCGTGCATAGGATGACCGAGTTCAATCATGACGAAGTTAGTTACATCGACAACGTTATTGATGGAACGAATGCCAGCACCTTCGAGACGTTGTTGCATCCATTCAGGAGATGGACCAATTTTTACATTTTTAAGCATACGTGTGGAGAAGCGAGAGCATAAATCTGGGTCAGCAATTTCTACGGAGAAGATATCGCCGAGTTTAGTTTCATCGTCTTCTGTAACTTTTATTTCAGGGAAATGTGGTTTATTGCCAGTTATTGCAGCAATTTCACGAACAAGTCCAACAACGCTGAAGCAATCAGCACGGTTAGCAGTGAGTTCAAATTCTAAAACAACATCATTTAAACCTAATACTTCTTTAGCAGGAATGCCAACAGGTGTATCGCTAGGTAAAATGAAGATACCAGTTTTTTGTTCTGGTGGTAATTTTTCAAGGTCGAGTTTTAATTCCTGTGCAGAGCAAAGCATACCGTTAGATACAACGCCACGAAGTTTTCCTTTGGAAATTTTCATGCCGTTTGGTAAGTGAGCGCCAACCATAGCTACAGGAACGATTTGACCTTCAGCAACGTTCTGAGCACCAGTTACAATGATGATATTTTCTTTTAAGCCGACATTCATAGTACATATTTGTAAATGGTCGGAGTTTTGATGTGGTTCTAATTTTTCAATGCGACCAGTAACGACTTTTTCTAAGCCTTCACCTGGGTCGATGATATTTTCTACCGGTATGCCAGCCATAGTGAGTTTATCGGCAAGTTGTTCCGGAGTTTCTGTGAAATCTATATAATCTTTAAGCCATTTAATTGAAACTTGCATTAAGAAAGTGCCTCCTTGAATTAAAATTGACGTAAGAAACGAACATCATTGTCGTAGAATAAACGTAAGTCATCAATGCCATAAGCGAGCATAGCAATACGTTCAACACCCATACCAAAAGCAAAGCCGCTGACTTGTTTAGGGTCATAGCCACTCATTTCAAGTACATGTGGATGAACCATGCCTGCGCCTAAGATTTCGAGCCAGCCAGTGCCTTTGCATACACGGCAACCTTTACCTTTACACATTACGCAAGAGATATCTACTTCAGCACTTGGTTCAGTGAATGGGAAGAAGCTTGGACGGAAGCGAACTTTTACATCTTCGCCGAACATTTGCTGTAAGAATGTGATAAGTGTGCCTTTGAGGTCAGCAAAGCTGATATTTTTATCGATGCAAAGACCTTCAACTTGAGTAAACATTGGAGAATGTGTAGCATCATAATCATCACGACGATATACATGACCAGGAGCAATTATGCGAATTGGGCTATTTGGTTCATGTGATTGCATTGTACGAGCTTGTACAGGGGAAGTCTGGCTTCTGAGCAAGATATCTTCTGTGATATAAAATGAATCTTGCATATCACGAGCTGGATGGTCTTTTGGTAAGTTTAATGCTTCAAAGTTGAAGTAATCGGATTCAATCTGAGGACCTTCAGCGATGGAATATCCCATGCTAGTGAAGATATTTTTAATATTGTTTAAAGTAACAGTAAGTGGATGAAGATGACCTAAAGCTTGACGACGACCTGGAAGTGTAACGTCAATTTTTTCAGTTGCTAAACGGTTTGCAAGTTCAGCTTGTTTTAATTCAGTTTGTTTTGCAGAGATAGCATCTTCTAATTCTTTACGAGCTGTATTTACCATTTGGCCTACACGTGGGCGTTCTTCTGGGTTTAATTTACCCATGCCACGTAAAATGCTGGTAAGAGAGCCTTTTTTACCAAGATATTTTACACGCACATCATTTAGTGCATTGAGGTCTGAAGCACTGGAAATTGCAGAAAGTGCTTCTTGCTGTAAACTTTTAAGTTCCTGTTCCATTAATTTCACTCCTAAATAAATTTGAACAAAAATAAAAGCCTCCGCCCCATAAAGGGGCGAAAGCTGTGTTTCGCGGTACCACCCTAATTGATACTCTAATACGTTAACGCCGTCAACGCTGTAACTACTTTATTTCACTACAGAAGCTCCAAAGTGAACTTCAATTAATTTTTCTGTTATTGCTCTCAGCCAAGGCAATATTTTCTGTAAAAGAAAAAATAATTTACTCTCTTTATCATCGCTTAGTTATATTACAATTTTACACAAAAGTATATCATAAAACTTTAGCAAAAACAAGATTGAGGCAATATAGACAATTTTTATGAAAAAATATTTGAGATTTATAGTTGTTTTTTGCATTTTTTTATGAGATTTTGTAAATTATGGCATTTATAAAAAACAAAGTATGCTATTTATCATTAGTATAGTATTTTAAAAATAGTATTAACATGAAATTTACGAAAAAATAGAATGAATTTTGAAACGAAAAAACAATAACGGTACAATATAGTCAAAGATAAAGCGTTAGAAAAGTGAGAAATTTATAAATAATAAAAGAGGTGCGAAAATTATGTTTGATGAAGGCAAAATTGTTATTGTTGGTGCTAGTAATGTCGGTACAGCAGTATTAAATAAAATTGTAGATTTTGGCTTAGCTTCGGAAGTTGTATTGATTGATATTAATGAGAAAAAATGTATGGGCGAATCTTTAGATACAAGTCATGCTACAGCATGTGTTGGCAGTTATAATATGTACATTCATGAAGGCACTTATGAAGATTGCAAAGATGCTAGTATGATTATTATAACAGCTGGGCCAAGTATAAAACCAGGAGAAACACCGGACAGATTAATTTTAACAAAGACAAATTGTAAAATCATGGACAGCGTAATGTCGCAAATTGTTCAATATACTAAAGATGCTATTATTTTAGTAGTAACTAATCCTTTAGATGTAGCTACGTATTACGTATCAGATAATTTTGATTATCCGAGAGAAAAGATAATTGGAACGGGAACTTTATTAGAAACTTTCCGTTTGCGCAGAATTTTAGCTGATTATTATCATTTAGACCCAAAACTTGTTCATGGTTATGTATTAGGTGAACATGGTAATTCAGGTTTTGTAGCATGGAGTACAGTGGATATAGCAAGTTTAGGTCTAGATAATATGGATGAATTTTTAAATCATAATTATAAATTGAATAAAAGTATGATTGAACAGAAAATTATGCAGGTTGTATATGATGTAATCAATTTAAAAGGTTGCACTAATACGGGAATTGCTATGGTAGTTTGTCGTTTTATTAAAGCTATAAAATATAATGAATATACTATTTTGCCAATGTCATCGATATTAACTGGTGAATATGGTATACATGATGTGGCTTTGAGTTTGCCATGTATGCTTAACAATACGGGAATTATTAAGCGCTTTACACCAAAATTAACTGATGAAGAAATAGAAAAAATGATAGCATCGGCAAAAAGTGTAAAATCGGCTATGGAAGCTATCGAAAAGAAAATAGAAGCTGTAGCTTAAATAAAACTATATAATTTAGAAATATTTATTTTAATAGCGGGATTTTTATTTAGATAGAAAATCTCGCTATTTTTGTAAGATTAATTTTTGAAAAGAAGGTAGTGTTTTAATTGTTGTGATGAGAAAGGAATAATATCATGCAAAATACCATGATTAATGTAAAAAAATCACATGGAATAATAATGTTTATTATATTATTGTTATCGTATATAGTATTTGCCTCGAATTGGGTAGCCGGTTCAAATCTATCAGAAAAGATTGTATATCATTATTTTAACGGTGAAACGGTATCGCCTATGGTTTCAGAAGTTATAAATTATACGATAACAATTGCTAGGATTTTTGCGAATTTAGTAGCAGCGTATATCTTATTAAAATTAAATCCACGTAAAGCTAGTATAGTTGCATTAGTATTGCTTTGTTTTTCCTTTGTAGCTGTATTTGCTACAAACTATTGGTTATACACTATAGCGCGCATGATTATGGCATTAGGTGGTTCAATGGTGATGGTGTATATGAATACTGTAGTAGCTAGTTTTATAGCTAATGATGAAAAGATAATAGCAAATGCATTAGTTACTGCTTCATATAATATTGGTGCAGGAGCTGTGGCGATTATTTTCTTTTTATATAAAGATGTAGTTACTAGTGATTGGCAAAATACAATGTATATGTTTAGTTTATGTAGCATATTACTTTTAGTTTTATGGACTGTTTTTGCTAAGGATTTTTCACCTAGTAATGAAGATGCACAAGCTGAAAAAGTATATAAATATAAAGATGCTTTGACAGATAAATTCGTATATTGTTTTTCTATGGGGTTTGGCGGGTTTTTATTTTTGTATGTGATGTCTTTAGTATCTATACCTATGAAATTAGTATCTCAAGTAGATAATGATTTTAATGCTGAATTTATGATATTAGCGATTACTATGGGCGGAATAGGTGGAACTTTATTCAGTATATTAATTGGAAAAATACCTTTTGAGCGCAAACCATTCTTATTAATTCATGGAATTACAATGATAATATCAATGGCTTTAGGTTTACACATGGCATATATAAATCCGAAAATGGCATATTTTTTATTTGCAATTGGTGGTTTTGTGATGTTTTCGCAGTATTCCGTGTATTTGAATTTTCCACATGAATTGCCGAATATGAACCCACGCAAATTGACTATTATGTTTGGTGTGTTTTGGGCTTTAGGTTATACAGTTTATACTGTATTAAATTTTATTTGGAGTATTATACTTTCTTATTACGGTTGGGATTTATCCATGGTATTTTATATCACATGTAGTTGTCTATATATAATTTTTGTGTGTACGTTCCCTGTTTTAAAGGTGCAGACAAAAAGAGTAATTTCTTGAGATAAAACGATGATTTATATAGTATAATTAAAAAAATTATACTTGTGGTGGTGAATTTTATGGATAAATTGGATATTGAAGCTTGTAAAAAAGATAATCCATTTATAATTTTAACTGATATTATTTATAGACATTTAAAAAATGATATTATGCAAGGTATATTATTACCAGGTGATAAGATTGTCGAATCAAAAATTGCACAACAATTAAATGTCAGTAGAACACCTGTAAATGTAGCACTTAGTAGAGCATTAAAAGATGGTTGGCTTGAAAGGCGCAGTAAAAGATTTTTAACAGTGCGCAAGATAAGTCCGCAAGAATGTTTTTATCTCTATGAAGCGCGTAAATTTTTAGAAGGACAAGCTGCATATTTAGCAGCTAAGCGCATAACTAAAGCAGAACTCATGGTTTTAAAAGAAATCTTATTGAATTTTCGCAAGGGTAATGATAAACCGATTGATGATGAACTGTTTTGCAAAAATGATGAAAGATTTCATGATTTAGTAGTTAAAGCGGCACACAATGATTATATTTTAGAGATGTACAAGAGAATAAAACCTGATTTGCAAAGATATAGATATCATTATAAACAATTAATAATTGAACGAAATACGAATGAAAATGTCTATATGTACCATTATTCTATTTATTTAGCATTAAAAAGTAGATTGTCTGTAGTAGCTAAAGATGAAATAGAGTCAGATATTTCCAGCATGCACGGAATGATTTTTGCAGGAAATATTTTGGCGAAATTTAATTTATGAAAAAAGCCTTAGGTTATCCTAAGGCTTTTGTTATCAAGATTTAAAGTAAAATATTGTTTTTAAAGGTTAGAAAATTTTTCTTTTAATTTATTCAAAAATAATTTTGCTGCAGGAGAAAAAACTTGATATTTTTTCCAAACGATATCAAGTCCAGATTCGATTTTAGGTGATAATGGGCGAAAACAAAGTGGACTATCATCGGAAGTATCGGCTAGGTTATCTAAAGTTATGACGTATCCTATACCTTGCTTAGCCATTATAGTGGCATTGTAGACAAGATTAAATGTAGTAACGATATTTAAATCTTTCCAGTCTTTGCCAAACCATTTTGCAAGGTCATTTGTTTCCATGCGACTTTGCAATACTTGGCGAGAAAAAATCAAAGGAAGGCCGATTAAATCAGTGGCTTTGATTGCTTCTTTTTTGGCAAGTGGGCAAGTTTTTAGCATTAATACGCCCCATCTATCTTTAGCTGGTATGTTTAAATAATTGTATTTAGTGATATCGGTAGGCTGGATTAAAAGACCGAAATCAAGCAGTCCTTTATCGAGTCGTTCTGTAACATCTTCGGCATTGCCACTGTAAAGATGGTAGCGAATATCGGGATAATCGATTTGAATTTCATGACAGACAGAGGCAATATAATTCATCGCTTCTGTTTCGCCACCACCGATATAAATATCGCCACTTAAATTGCCTTTCATAGAGTAAAATTCTTGTTGAGTTTTATCTACCATGGCTATGATTTCTTCGGCACGTTTGCGCAGTAGCATGCCTTCGGCAGTTAAAGTGATGCGGTGGCTGCCTCGTACAAATAGTTTTTGTCCGAGTTCTTCTTCTAAGTCTTTGATTTGGCGGGAGAGCGTAGGTTGTGTTATATGTAGAGAATTAGCAGCTCCTGTTATAGACTCTTCACGAGTGATAGCTAAAAAGTAACGAAGTACACGAATTTCCATAAAGATGCACTCCTTTTATAATATATTCTTTATCTTAGCATAATTTTATAAGTTATACCTGTCAAGCATAGTATCGTATAAAAACAAAGTATTTGTTATTTAAAATTAAGAGCTATACACTTTTAGTATAAATAAAATGTGATACGGTTTAATATTTTAGATGAGGGCGTGATATGATGACAACTAAATTGGATAGTGAACAATTATTATTGCGTAATTTAAAAGATGCAGGTTGTAATCAAGACTTAATTGAGCGATTTTTAGAATTAGAAGAGGCTGGAAAAAAACAAGAACAATTACATCTTTTATTTGCGTATAGAGCGGACTTGCTCGAAAAATTGCATATGAGTCAGAATAAATTGGATTGCCTTGATTATCTTGTATATGAAATAAGAAAAAATAAATGAGAGGAGCTTATATGGAATTTTTAACTTTAAATAATGGCATAAAGATGCCTATTTTGGGTTTAGGAACATGGGATTTACATGGTGAGCAATGTATTAAAGCTGTAACAGCTGCTATTAATGAAGGTTATCGTTTAATTGATACGGCACAGATGTATAAAAATGAAGAAGAAATAGGGTATGCTATAAAAAATAGTGGTATATCACGTGAAGAATTATTTATCACTACAAAATTATATTCACCTAGCCATAGTTATAAATTATCTCAAAAAGGTATAGATAATTCTTTGCGCAATTTAGGTTTAGAATATATAGATTTGATGCTCATTCATGAACCATATAAAGAAGCTTTAGAAATGTATAAAGCGTTAGAAGACGCGTATAAAGCAGGAAAAATAAGAGCGATTGGTGTATCAAATTTTAATGAGAATTTTTATAAAAATTTTGTTGCTTCATGTGAGATTATGCCAGCGATAAATCAAGTAGAAGCGCATGTTTACTTTGTTCAGACTGGTCTGCAAAAACTTATGAAAGAATATGGCACAAAAATGGAAGCTTGGGCGCCTTTTACAGAAGGACGAAGAAATATATTTGCAGAAAAAATACTTGTTGAAATAGGTACAGTGCATAAGAAAACTTCAGCGCAAATTGCTTTGAGATATTTAGTGCAAAAAAATATAATAGTAATACCTAAATCATCCAAAATTGAACGTTTAAAGGAAAATCTAGATATTTTTGATTTTAAACTTTCGCAAGAAGAAATGCAGCGGATTGAAACACTTGATGAAGGTAAATCTTTATTTAATTGGTATTAATAAGGGTTTTATTCGAGATTTTTGATGGTTACTTTAAGGTGACTAAGTAATAAAATAGTGTCTACTATTATATATAAAAAAACCTGCTATAATGTAATTAATAGCTCGTTATGGTAAAAAGCGAGTATAAAAATTAGAAAAAGTGGTGTATTATATTATGGAAAAAAATGTATTGGATTTTGTCGTAACTAAAACACATGATTTAATGAATGCTGTTTCTTGCAGCGCTGAAGCTAAAAAAGCTGCTGAAGATTGGCTTAGCGCTGTAGGCACAGATAAGGAAAAAGAACAGACACAAAAATACATTGCTGAACTTGAAGCAGATATCATGCCGATTGATGGCTTAATTAATTTTGCTAAATCAGAAATGGGCGCAAAAGTTTTTGGTGAAAAAGCAAAAGATGTATTAGCTCATGCTGAAAGTATCAAAGCAGCTGGAGCAAAATTCTGTGATTGTCCTGCTTGTACAGCTGTTGCAGCTATTTTAACTAAAAAAGATGAAATGTTAAAATAATATATTAGAAAAATAAAAAGCTGATTTGTTGCTAAATATCTGGCAATAAATCAGCTTTTGTTGTTTTAGTCTTATTTAAAATCGTTTACTGGCATATTTTTGCGATAGAATTTTTTATCGTATTCTCCGATTTCACGAATTACGCGGCATGGTGAACCATAAGCGAGAACGTTAGCTGGAATATCTTTAGTTACGAGCGAACCAGCACCGATTACACTGTTATCACCAATGGTAACGCCTGGCATAATCATCGCTCCTGCACCAATCCAAACGCGATTTCCAATGTGAATAGGCAAGGAGAATTGTGTACCGCCAAGGCGATATTCATGATAAAGTGGGTGTCCTGTTACACAGATTAATACATTTGGCCCAATCATGACATCATCACCGATATGCACTTCACCATCATCTACAACTTGAAAATTAAAATTAGCGTAGAAATTTTTGCCGATAAAAGTATTGCAACCATAAGCAAAATGAGCTGGTGGCTCAAGGTAAATACCATCGCCTGCCGCGCCTAAAAGATTTTTTAAAATTGCAGTTCTTTTTTCCATTTCACTTGGACGCGTGTTATTAAAGTCATACATCATTTCTTTAGCATGGACGCGTTGTGCTTCAATGACTTTTTCGTATTCTTGGTCAACAGGGTCTTTGTGTCCGAACTCACGGTATAATAGACCATTTTTCATTTGTTCTTCTAAACGCATAAAATCATCTCTTTCTATAGATTATTATTTTTTTTGCAAAGTGTTTTTTATCGAATTGATTTTGCCTACGATATCATCAGCGCCGACGATTTCAGATACGATAGCAAAAGTTTTAGCACCGTGTGCAGCTACATCACAGATATTGTGTTCTTTAATACCACCGATGGCAACAAATGGATGTTTAGAATTTTTAGTAGCGTATTCTACATAGGAAAAGCCAACAGGAACAGCATTTTTTTTAGTTTGTGTAGCGTAAACAGGGCCTACACCGATATAATCAATGATATCGCCGAGCATATTAGCTTTTTGAAGTTGTTCTTCGTTATGAGTAGATAAACCAATAATTTTATCGTTTCCGATTAATTGGCGCACTACTTGAGCTGGTAAATCGGTCTGACCGATATGCACTCCATCAGCATCAACAGCCATAGCTAAGTCGATAAAATCATCAATGATGAAGATTGCGCCATTATCGCGAGTCATTTGTCTTAATTTTAAACATTCATTATAGCGGTCAAGCGCTGGTTTTGTCTTTTCGCGGTATTGAATGAATTTAATGCCTGCTTTGAGCATTTGACCAACGACTTCTATATTGTCGCGACCGTTGGACATAGCTTCAGCAGTTATTGTATAAATAGGATTATTGATAAATTGTTCCATTCCTGCTCTCATGGCTTATACCTCTTTTATATGATTTATTTTATATTTGAAATTAAATTTAAATGGTAGTGAAAACATCTTGAGCTGATGTGTCAGCAGTAACTTCAATTTGCCATTTATTTTTGATATTTTCATTTTGCAGATAAGTGGCAAGTGTTTTAACGACTGGCATTTCTGTGCCAAAGTGACCTGCATCAATGAGATTTATGCCGAGTTCTTGGGCGTGTTGTGCTTCATGATATTTGACGTCACCTGTTACATACGTGTCAGCGCCTTGCATAGATGCTTTATCGAGAAATTCCACGCCAGCACCAGAGCATAAAGCTACTTTTTGAACTAATTTATCATTGCCCTTTACAAAGCGGAATGTATCACCAGGCAAATTTTCTTTTACCATTTTGACAAATTCAGTGAGGAGCATTGGTATTTGTAATTTGCCTATGCGCCCTAAGCCGTTTTCATGATAAACGTTTTGTGTAGGAATTATATCGTATGCTGGAACTTCATAAGGATGAGCTTTTAACAATGCTTTTATAACGCGATTTTTTATCTTAGCAGGGAAAATTGTTTCAATGCGTGTTTCAGTTACCACTTCATTTTTATCTTGTGTACCGATAAATGGAGTAGCGTTTTCAAGTGGTGTAAATCTGCCTTCACCTACAAATTGGAATGAACAATCACTGTAATTGTCAATAAATCCAGCACCTGCTTTGCAAATAGCTTGGCGAACGGCGTCTGCATAATCATTTGGAACGTTTACGCCTAATTTTAAAATCTCTTCGCGATAGCTTATCGTGAGTGGTTTTAAATCAGTTAAATTTAATTTTTGCGCTAATACATCGTTTACACCGCCAAATGTCGTATCAAGATTTGTATGAGCGGCAAAAACGGCTATATTATGGCTCAATAATTTCTGTATCATTCTGCCAAGCGGTTTATCTGTATTTATACGTTTCATGCTTCTAAATAAAAATGGGTGATGTGAAACAATCATGTCATAGCCTTCGGCAATAGCTTTATCGATGATACTTTCTGTCACATCAAGGCACGTTAAAATTTTATGAACATTTTGTGCGGGACTGCCGATTAATAAGCCTACATTATCCCAATCTTCAGCTAAATATCGCGGAGCAAAAGCATCCATAGCATTCATTACAACTTGGCATTTTATCATAATAAAGCCTCCAATTTTTGAACATAATTTTGTAAATCTACATAATGCTGGCTAGCTCTAGCCTTTTCAGATTTATTCATGCCTTTTAGTGAACGATTGGCTTTAGTGATGAATTCATTGACCATCTCAGCAAATAAAGGCGGGCGTTTGCTGTTTAAAATAGGACCGATTTCAAATTCAATTTCACTTGGCATATCCGCTTTGCCAGGCACTGCATAGATTATCTGATAAATTCGACCATCTTCTTTAGCAATAGCTTCATCAGCGATATGCCAATTTATTTCGTATAAATAATGGCGAAGTGCGCTATAGCCTTGTTGCGGTTGAAGAATGAGTCCTTTTAAAGAATTTACGATATCAGGTTCATCTATCAATAATTGGCGGATTAAGTTTCCACCCATGCCACAGAAAATGGCGATATCAACTTCATTTTTTTGCAGAATAGAAAGACCACTGCCGAGTCTGATATCGATTTTAGATAATAAACCAGCATCGCGAACAGAGCGTTTAGCAGCTAAATAAGGGCCTTCGTTGACATCTCCAGCAATGGCTTTTGGGCATTTGCCAGATTTTATTAATTCTATAGGTAAATAGCCGTGGTCTGTGCCTATATCGGCTATAATGCTTTTAGGTGGTACAAAATCAGCTACAGTTTTTAAACGAGAACCGAGCAAAAAATCATCTCCTCATAAAAAATTAATTATAATAATTATAACAAAGCCAAAGTTAAAAATAAATTGTTGGGTATAGTTTATAATTTTTATATAATGAGTTTAAAATCTTTATTTTGGTAACTTATTATTTATTGATATAATAAAAGATAATGTTGATAAGGGAGTTAAAAACAATGAAACATTATAATTTACCGCATAATCATGGACAAAATATTAATCATGTTTTAGAAAAAATGCCAGAAGTAGATGATTTTGCGATTGTAGCGCGCATTTTTAATCAATTAGGAGATGGTACAAGGCTTAGAATTTTATGGCTCTTATGTCATAGCACAGAATGTGTATCCAATATCGGAGCAGCTATAGATATGAGTACAGCAGCAGTATCGCACCATTTGCAAGTGTTGAAAAAACATGGCTTGATAGTCAGCAGACGAGAAGGAAAAGAGATTTATTATACATTGGCAGATACGAAGATAACGAATTTATTACATAAAGCAATTGATGATTTATTTGAAGTGAGTTGTCCAACGCATGACGATAAAAAAGATGCTTGAAGTTTTTAGCTTACAAGCGTCTTTTTTTATGAAATGTTAAATTGTTTTATAGCTTACAGTAGAAAAATTTGTCTTTGTAGTATTTGATATAGAGTTAGTATTATATTTGTTTACATTCAAAGCGCGAATAGCATTTAAAATTGCGATTATGGAAACGCCAACATCAGCAAAAACTGCTGCCCACATGGAGGCAAAACCGAGTGCACCTAGTGCTAAGACGATTAATTTAATGCCGATAGCAAATACGATATTTTCATAAGCGATTGCAAGCGTTTTGCGAGCAATTTTTTTAGCAGTAGCGATTTTAGATGGTTCATCTGTCATTAAAACGACATCAGCAGCTTCGATTGCAGCATCAGAGCCGAGACCGCCCATGGCAATACCTACATCAGCACGAGCGAGTACAGGAGCATCATTTATACCATCACCGACAAAGGCGAGTTTACCTTTTGGATTTGTTTGATGAAGGCTTTGGAGTAATTCTTCAACATGAGCTACTTTGTCAGCTGGTAATAATTGAGTGTATACCTTGTCTAGGCCTAATTTTTTAGCAACTTTTTTACCTACAGCATCGTTATCGCCTGTCAACATAACAGTCTGTTTAATGCCGTTAGCTTTTAATTCTTTGATGGCAAATGGAGCATCATCTTTGATTTCATCTTCAATTAAGATGTATCCGACAAATTTATTGTCAATTGCTACATAGATGACAGTGCCAGCTTCTGTGCATGGTTCATATTGAATGTGTTCACGGTTCATGAGTTTGGCATTGCCAGCAAGTACGGTTTTATCATCAATTACAGCTGATACACCATGACCTGCGATTTCTTGTACGTTTTGAATGCGAGAATTATTTATTTCTTTGTTATATGCGTGTTTGATGGATTGAGAAATAGGATGAGTTGAATAGCTTTCAGCATAAGCAGCAATTTCAAGCAATTGTTCATTGCTTATATCCTTAGCATGAATTTTAGAAACGGCAAAAGAACCTTTTGTCAATGTACCTGTTTTATCAAATACAATGATTTGTGTATTAGCGAGAGCTTCTAAATAGTTGCTGCCTTTTATTAATACACCGCATTTAGAGGCACCGCCAAGACCACCGAAGAAGCTGAGTGGAATTGAGATTACAAGTGCACATGGGCAAGAGATAACAAGGAAAGTCAATGCACGGTAAACCCATTCAGAAAAAGCATCGCCAGTTACAAGAGGAGGAATGATTGCGAGTGCTAAAGCAGCAAAAACGACAATCGGTGTGTAATATTTAGCGAAACGAGTTATAAAGTTTTCAGTGCGAGCTTTCTTTTCACTGGAATTTTCTACTAAGTCGAGAATTTTGGCAACAGTTGATTCACCAAATTCTTTAGTGGTTTTTATTTTTAAGATACCAGATTGATTTATGCAACCACTGATGACTTCCATGCCTTCTTCGATTTCACGTGGTAGAGATTCACCAGTCAATGCGGAAGTATCGAGCATGGAAATACCACTTACGACAATACCATCAATAGGAATTTTTTCACCTGGTTTTACAGTGATAATTTCACCGATTTGAACTTCATCTAGGTCAACTTCAACGAGTTTGCCGTCACGTTCTACATTGGCATAATCTGGGCGAATATCCATTAAGCTTGTAATAGATTTACGTGATTTAGAAACGGCATAGGATTGGAACCATTCACCTATTTGGTAAAACAGCATAACGGCTACGCCTTCAGAATGTTCGCCGAGAATGAAAGCGCCGACTGTTGAAACCATCATTAAAAAGTTTTCATCAAATACTTGACCTTGTCTGATGTTACAAATTGCTTTCCAAATGATATCCCAACCAATGATTGCATAACTTGCCAAAAATACGGCAAATTCAACATAAGTTGTTATAGAATTTTCGGGTAATATATGGGGAATTATCATGCCAGCTATAAATAAAATAGCAGCGACGATGATGCGATTTAACAATTTTCTTTGTTTTTTTGTCATGGTATAATATCTCCTTTAAAAATACTGATTGCCATACAATCAGCAATCAGTATCTTCAAATATGCTACCTATAAAAATTTTCTATTGCTGATTTAAAAGCAATGGTTTAGTTTTAGTATTTTAAATCAAAATTTTCTACACCCATTTTATTTATATAGAGTAATTCACCGTCATCAGGAATTAAAAAGTTTTTAGAAATATTTTTAGCAGTGATAAATTCTTTTAATTCTTTGCGGTTAAGTGTTGCATGACCAACAGCGTCCATATGACTTGCTATTACAGTCAAATTTGGTGCATATTGGCGAAGTTTTGCGATATCCTCAGTGCCCATGATGATTGGCCCACTGTGTTCAAGTTGAGCTGCTGCGGCATTTATGATGATTGCATTTGGTGCAAATTTATTTATGGAATTTTTAACAAAATCACACCAAATCGTATCACCTGCTAAATAAACAGTAGGTTCATTTTCATGTTTAAAGATAACGCCCATAGCATCCGGTCTAAAACCGAACATTTTATAATATGGCATTGCAGTTTCCATATTTCCGTGTAAGCATGGAGTTTTATAAAGTTTGATATCATCAAATACAGTTCCATCTTCTGATAAGATTTCGATATTGTTAAAACCGTATTTTTGCAAGAAGTTTTTATCGTATTCATCTTGAACAAAGGCTTTTAAATCTTTTGGTAAAGCATTTGCTGCAAAATCATCGAAATGGTCAACATGTGAATGGGTTAAGATTAAAGCATCGATATTTTCTACAATTTTTGTAGCTTCAAAAGGCAATTCTACCATTGGCCAGCGTCTATTTGGTATTAAGCTTTTTGGGAATGGTGCAAAGAAATCTTTTGGAGCAAATAATGGGTCAATTAAAAATCGTTTATTGGCAAAGGTTATAATTGATGTAGCATTTCGTATTTGTTGAAATTGCATAAAATAAATACCTCTCTTCGTCAATTATTTAATAGTGATATCTGGTTCTAATTTGTGAATGATTTTTTTTGCTTCATCGAGGACTTGAGCAAATTTTTCATCTGGAGCTTCAAGTGTCATTTTTTGAGCCATGAAGCTTACAGAAGCATTTGTTACACCTTCGATTTTTTTAACAGCGTTTTCAATTTTAGCAGCACAGTTTGCGCAATCTAAGTCGATTAATTTGATATTTTTTTTCATAGTAGAGACAACCTTTCTTTATATTAGATTTTTATAATTCATATTTTTAATTATCATTCAAATATATGTTTGAATGATTACGAGTACAGTATAACAAAAATAAAAATAAGTTCAATGGTTTTAGAGTAATCATTTCCGAATGGATTAAAAGTATTTCTAAATGGATTAAATATCTTTTTTGTGAAGGAATAATAGTTTTGTTAAATAAATTTTTGTATAATTTTATTGTATGTAATTGTTATTTAGGAAGGATATTTATGTTACAAAACAGTGAAAATAAAAGTATTTTAAAAAGACTTGGTTTAAGCAAGTTGATAAATAAAAAAATAAATGGCATAACTGCTACAATGCAGCCGTATATGATATTTCCTGGTGTAGAATTAGTTTTAAATGAATACGAAGGAAATGAACTAAAATGTGAGCATCAAGCGTTAGAGAATATCTTGCAGATAAATTATTGCCTAGAAGGAAGATTAGGCTGGCGACTGCACAATGGCGATTATATTTATTTGGCGGAAAATGATATATCGCTACATATGGTGAATAATTGTGCATTATCATCGATAACATTGCCACTTAAACATTATAAAGGAATAAGTATTTTTATTGATTTAACTGAACTTGATATGGAGAAATCTGTGGTTTTAAAGCAGATGAATTTAAACTTTATGCAGTTGAAGCAGAAATATTGTCGCAATAATAAAACGACTGTCTTACCAGCTACGAATAATATAAAAAATCTATTTGCATTGTTAAATATTGTGCCAGAGGAATATAAAGCAATGTATTTTAAATTAAAATTTGAAGAAATAATGATGTTTTTAGCTCTATTAGATTTATCTAAAATAGCAGAAAAGCAAATATATCCAGCTTGTACAGTTGATACGATAAAACGCATTCATGCTAAATTGATAGCAAACTTAGAACAAAGACCGACAATAGAAATTTTATCAAGAGAATTTTTAATTAATACTTCAACATTAAAGCAGGTATTTAAGGCAGTTTATGGTAAACCAATAGCACAGTATATGAAGGATTATCGCATGCATGAAGCAGCAAATTTATTATGCCAAACAAATATGACAGTTAAAGAAGTGGCAGAAGCTTTAGGATATGAAAATCAAAGTAAATTTGCTACAGCTTTTAAGGAAATAATGCAGATATCACCTACTCAATACCGTTCGTATTATAAGATGGAACAAGAAAAGAATGAAAAATAAAGAAAAAACATCTACTAAAATTAATGAAATAGAGGTTTGTGTATTTATTTATTTTAGATAAAGTGTAAGATAGAACCTGTGATAATACCGATTATAGCACCACTTATCACTTGAAAATACGTATGACCTTCTTTTTCATGAAGTTCTCGTTTACCCATCATATTATTTAAAATTGAAGCGTGTTTGCCGATTGAACGGCGTAAATGTGTAGCATCAATCATCACGATAAAAGAAAGTGTTACAGCTAATATGAATACTGTGGAATTAAGACCATCATGAAGACCGATATAAGTCGTAGTGGTAATTATAGTAGCAGTGTGTACGCTGGGAAATCCGCCGTTACTGAGTGCTAATTTTACATCCATAGTGGAGTTGAAAATACAGTTTGTTATGAATTTGATACTTACAGCTACAAGCCAACCGATAAATGGAACTAAAATCATACAAGATTGCATAAAATCACCTTTAATAATATATTTAGATAGTTAAATTATAGCAAAATTAAAGGCACGATAAAATCAATATTACGTAAAATTCAATCAGAAAATAAATGATATAATAAATTTAAAGATATTCATTTTAGTAAAGAAGGAATGTATATGGAGTTTCGCATTTTAAAATATTTCTTAGCAGTAGCTAGAGAAGAAAATATCACTAAAGCGGCAAATGTTTTACATATTACACAACCAACACTCAGCAGACAGTTGGCACAATTAGAAGATGATTTAAATGTTAAATTATTCATTCGAGGAAAGAAAAATATCACTTTGACGAATGAAGGTATGTTACTTCGTCGCAGAGCAGAAGAAATCATAGATATGGTTGATAAGACTGAGCATGAATTATTAGAACAGGAAAGTGTAATAGATGGAACTATCAGTTTAGGTCAAGGTGAATTATATTCTGTAGAAGTTTTAGCTAAAATAATAAAAGCGTTTAAAGATAAATATCCTCTAGTGAAATTTAATTTGTATACGGCAAGTGGTGAACATATAAAAGAGCGATTAGATAGGGGCCTGGTTGATGTAGGTGTTTTTTTAGAGCCGATAAATAAGGCAAAATATGAATTTATTCGCATGCCAGTGAAAGAAAGATGGGTAGTTGTCATGCGAGCTGATGATGCATTAGCACAAAAAAATGCTATAGAAATAGAAGACTTAAAAAAAGTGCCGTTGATTTTGCCGTGGCGTGATGATGTGCGCAGTGAAATAGCCAATTATTTTGGTGATAATTTTAAGGATTTACAGATTGATTTTATCAGCAATTTGAGTACGAATGCTTCTATAATGGTACAAAATGGTTTAGGTTGTGCTATAGTTGTCGAAGGTTCTTTGCCATTTATAGATAATACAAAAATTTGTTGTCGACCACTTTCACCAAATTTAACAACGAATACTTTTATTGCTTGGAAGAGATATCAACCGTTTAGTTTGGCAGTGGAAAAATTTATTGAACATATAAAATGCTTTTTGGGCATGGTTAAACCTTGATATTTAAGTATTAGACATGAAATTTAATATTTTTTATAATATGAGTGTAGATGAGATATCATTTATGCTCATATTTTTTTAGGAGGTTTATTCATGCTAGATGAACAGATAAAAGATGATTTAGTCTTACTTTTGAAAAAAATGAATTTGTGTTCAATAGCAAGGGAAGAAATCTGCAATCTATTAGATAGGGAAAGGCAAAAACCAGAAGCTATTAAAACTTTAAGAAAATATAGAGGCATGTTATTGGAAGAAATTCACGATAGGCAAAAATTATTGGATAATTTAGATTTTATGATTGATAAATTAAAAAAGGGATAGGAGGTTTTTCGTATGACAATAAAGGAAGTAGCAGAAAAGACAGGTGTTTCTACAGATACACTGCGTTATTATGAAAGAATAGGGCTTTTACCAGCAGTTCCGAGGAAAGCCAATGGAATTCGTGATTATGATGAATTTTTCATTCATTTAGTGAGTTTTATTCAAGATTTAAAAAGTGTAGGCTTTTCACTTGAAGCTATTTTAGATTATATTAAATTGGCAAAACTAGGCGAAGCCTCCAGTGAAGCTAGAAAACAGATGATAATAGAAGTTCAAAATATTTTATTGAACAAAATAAAAGTTTTGTATACTATGGTGGAGAAGAATAGTTATCATCTTGAACATTATAATGATGTTTTATTGCCACAAACAGATAAATTAATGTACAGATTTAAATGAAAAGCTTACATATGAAATAAAAAGGCGTAACTATAATTTTGAAATTATAATTACGCCTTTAATATATTTTAGATTAATTTGTTTGAAAAAAATAAAAAGCCTTCATTAAATTAATAATGAAAGCTTGTATCATCTTTATAAGTGGTGGGCCCACCTGGATTCGAACCAGGGACCAACCGGTTATGAGCCGGGGGCTCTACCGCTGAGCTATAGGCCCAAAAATAAAAATGGCTCCTTGAGTAGGACTCGAACCTACGACCGATCGGTTAACAGCCGATTGCTCTACCAACTGAGCTATCAAGGAATTTGATATGTTAGAAAATGGCTCCTCGAGTAGGACTCGAACCTACGACCGATCGGTTAACAGCCGATTGCTCTACCAACTGAGCTATCGAGGAATGTCATCGCCAACGAAAATTATTATAATACAATATAGAGTTTCTTGTCAACAGTTTTTTAAAAATTTTTTAGAAAAAATTTTTTGTTTATTTATTAGAAAAACCGTCTATGAAATAAATAAACATAGACGGCGTATGACGGTTTTATTCCAAGAAATCTTTTAATTTCTTGCTGCGACTTGGATGACGCAATTTGCGAAGAGCTTTTGCTTCAATCTGACGAATACGTTCGCGTGTTACACCAAAGTTCTGGCCAACTTCTTCTAAGGTGCGAGCACGACCATCGTCAAGTCCAAAACGTAGACGTAAAACTTTTTCTTCACGTTCTGTAAGAGTATCCAAAACATCCTCTAATTGTTCTTTGAGAAGAACGAAAGATGCTGCTTCTGCTGGTGCTGGTGCATCATGGTCTTCAATGAAATCGCCGAGATGAGAATCTTCTTCTTCACCGATTGGTGTTTCTAAAGATACTGGTTCTTGAGCAATTTTCATGATTTCACGAACTCTGTCTACACTAACATTCATTTCTTTAGCAATTTCTTCTGGGGTTGGTTCACGTCCGAGAGATTGTAATAATTGACGAGAAACACGAATTAATTTATTGATGGTTTCTACCATGTGTACAGGAATACGAATTGTACGTGCTTGGTCAGCAATAGCACGAGTTATTGCTTGACGAATCCACCAAGTTGCATACGTACTGAATTTATATCCTTTATTGTAATCAAATTTTTCTACGGCTTTAATAAGGCCAAGGTTACCTTCTTGAATTAAGTCTAAGAATAACATACCGCGGCCCACATATCGTTTTGCGATGCTGACAACAAGACGTAAATTAGCTTCTGCAAGTCTTTTTTGTGCTTCTGTGTCGCCTTCTTCCATGCGTTTTGCTAATTTGATTTCTTCGTCAGCGGATAGTAAAGGCACGCGACCGATTTCTTTGAGATACATTCTAACAGGGTCATCGATATTAATACCCTCAGGGATACTAAGGTCGATATCAATATCATCTTCATCTTTGATATCGGAAGTATCGTCTTCTGGCCCAATATCACTGCCATTATCAATAATGTCAATGCCACGTTTGGTGAAAGTATCATATAATTCATCAATTTCATCCGGACTCATATCTACCGATTGAAGGGATTCCATGATTTCATTATAAGTTAAAACGCCAGTTTTCTTACCTTTATCCAATAATTTACTTACTGCATCTAAGCTAGCAGCTGAATTAGATGTATTTGTATCTTTAACGGCTTTGACGGTTTTTTTTGTTTGAGCCATTATTTGCATGCCTCCTTCAAAGTAATAATTATATGATTATAAATTATCCATTTGTGTTCTTAACTGTTGAGTGATTTTCAATTCATCTAAAAATCTGCTGTCACCGTTGCGTTGCAACTGGTCGGCTAAAAGACGGTGTTTTTCATAATTATTGTTTAAATAGTACCGCCTCAAACGTTTTAAACAGTCTTCAGTAAATTGTACATCATCAGTAGTAGATATTTCTTCTACTAAACAATGTGATAATTCGCTGTAGGCCGCTTCACTGAGTTTTTCAGCGGCATCGATATCAGTGAAAGCAAGATTATCCTGATTATTTTTTGACATATACGAGAGAATTTCACTATGAAGCTTGTTAGGAAATTCCGTAGCAGGAATTACACTTAAAACGTAATCTAAAACACCTTGTTCATACCAAGATTTTTTTATTAAATAACGCCCGGCCAGAGTGAGGGCGTCTTTTTTATCTGGTATGATTTTGCGAGTATTATTACCCGGAAGAGAATTAACTTCAGTGTAATTTTTAAAAGAACTCTGCCGTTGCAAGTCACTGCGGATAACGCCTTCATCTATGCCCAATACATTGGATATGCGAATAATATATTCATTGCGTTCAACAGCATTAGATATATTTGCTAAAAGCGGCATTAATTGATTTATGGCAGATAATTTGCCTTCTAAAGTGTTGCCGTTTGTATTTTTTAAAACATATTGCAGCTGAAATTCCATTAGCGGTAAAGCCTTATCAATTAACGTATAAAAAGCTTTTGCACCATGTTTTTTGACAAATTCATCAGGGTCTTTGCCGTCTGGAATGGATATAACGCGGACATTAGCACCACTGCTTGAAGCTATGGCTAATGCACGCATGGTAGCATTTTGACCAGCATTGTCACTATCGTAGCAAAAATAAATATTAGGACTAAAGCGTAAAATTTTACGACATTGCTGAACAGTGAAGGCAGTACCTAAAGAAGCGACAGCATTGGTAATGCCATAACTATGAAGTGAAATTGCATCCATATATCCTTCAACAACAATAGCAAAATTTTGTTCTTTTATAGCTTTTTGTGCTTGGTCTAAACCAAAAAGTAAATAACGTTTATTAAAGATAATAGTTTCAGGTGAATTTAAATATTTAGGTGAATCAGCATTAGTGATGATGCGTCCACCAAATCCAGTAATATGTCCGTGTTCATCAGCAATAGGTATTATTACTCGATTGCGAAAACGGTCATATGCCTTACCTGAATCCTTTATGGTAACTAAACCAGATTTAGCTAAAAGTTCTTTAGGAATACCTCTTTTGATAAAAGAAGTGTATAATTTGTCCCAAAGATTAGGGGCATAACCTAGTTTAAATTGTTCTATGATATTGGAATTTATCTGACGAGTAGCAAAGTATTCTCGACCAGGGGCACCAAGTGCTGTTTTGGTTAAACAATTATGAAAAAAAGAACCTGCCAATTCATGTATTTTAAGCAAATCATTGCGTTCTTGCTCTTCCGCCAACTCGTGTGCGTTCTTGCGATACGTTGGAATAGGAATGTTTAATCTCTGTGCCTGCAATTTGATGGCCTCGTAATAAGATACATTTTCAATTAATGATAAAAATTTAAATACATTACCACCTGCATGGCAGCCAAAGCAATAAAAAAATCCTTGTTGCGGAACTACAGAAAAGGAAGGTGTTTTTTCATTATGGAATGGACAGCAGCCCCAATATCGATTTCCTTTTTTCTTCAGATGAACGTAACTTGAGATGACAGCCAGAATATCTGAAGAAGAGCGTACTCGCTCAACAAAATCATCATGCACACTGGTTGTGCTCATATAACTCACCTTTCAATAAAAAGCTGCTAAAGTAAAAATCAATTTACGGCATAACATACATATATTCTATTTAAGTTAACGAAAATCCTTCTTTTTTTTTAGAAATAACAAATTTTTTTTTAGAAATTTACAGAATCGTGATTTTCTATCTATATATTCCATATTTAGCGTTAAATATCCTGCATTGTACATACATTTTATAGTGGTTGTTGTTTTTTTAGTAGGGATTTGCTATTATGAATGAAATGAATTTAACAAATGAGGGGTTTTTGTGAGGATAAGAAAAGAACGAATTCCTGCCATAGAATACATGCGAGGTATATCTATGCTCGGTGTAGTCGGTATACATGTTGGTTCACAATATCTTGTAAACAATCCGACACCTAATTTACAGCTATTAGCTTTGTATGAAATCGTAACGCGATTTTCTGTGCCGATTTTTTTCTTTATTTCAGCATTTGGTTTATTTTACAATCTGGATTTAAAAGAAAAGTTTTCCTATAAAGCTTTTATGAAACGCAGATTTAAAACGGTATTGATACCGTATTTAGTTTGGTCGATATTTTATATTGCGCATTATACATTGACACACCATACGCTTATTTTATTGCATCCGTTAAATTTAATCGGAATTTTGTTTTTTGGTATGGCATGTTATCAACTGTATTTCATGGTCTTATTGATTTGGTTTTACGCATTGATGCCGCTTTGGATATTCATGGTAAAACGAATGAATTTGTGTTTGTTTGTCATACTGTTTGTAGCTCAGATGGCATTTGACTATTATTCTAGTTTCATTATGAATCCGTATGGAATTCAAAATGAGTTTATAAAGTCAATTTTTGTATATCGCTTGAACTATTGGGTTGTGCATTATGTTTTTATTTTTGTATTGGGTGGCTACATAGCAGTTCATTATGACAGATTTAAGCTATTTATGCAAGAAAAACTTAATCAAATTCGTATATTTGGTCTAATCAGTCTTATTGGAATGGTAGGTTATTATTATTATTGCATTTATGTAAATGATTGTTCACCAGAAGCTGCTATAAATACAGCACATCAATTATCACCAGCGGGGCTAGTATATACACTCGGTGCGACTATATTCTTATTTGCAGAATTTCAATACGGTGTGTTATCGAGAATTGGAACGGGAGCTTTTTCAATATTGGGCAGACATTCATATTTTGTTTATTTAGCTCATCCTGTTGCAATAACGTATTTGGCATTGTTCATGGCAAAATTTAATATTGTGATGACGGCTGTTCACTCTATGATTTTTTATGTAGCAGTCGTTGGTTTTACACTTATAGCTGCTATTGTGATTAGAAAACTCAGTGCAGAAAAATGGCCGATTATAAATGAACTTACGATTGGCATTTATAAGAAGAAATAAAGAAAAGCTGTTGCCTTAAGGCAGCAGCTTTTTTACATTTTATTTTTTTGTTAAAACTGTGATGACAGTACCAATCACTAAACCGATTATGGCAGGAAGTATCCAGCCCATGCCGATATCGAAAAATGGAAGTGTATTGTGGTAGATTTCAATTATACTGCTTATAGCAGAAGCTTTATTGAGTCCAAATGGTAAAGCATTGAGCATATCACCGATAGCAGCGATTAAAGTGAGGATTGTTGTGCATACATAGATATAACGGTGATAACCACAAATTGCGTCAATGAAAGCTAATAAAATCAATGTGATAGCAAGTGGATATAATAGCATTAAAATCGGAATAGCTAAATAAATAATACTGGTCAAACCAACATTACTGATTAAAAATGAAACGAGTGTAATCAGATATACGTATGATTTATAAGATAAAGTATTAGGATATAATTCGCTAAATGTAGTAGAACAAGCAGTTATGAGACCGATTGCTGTTTTAAGGCAAGCTACAGTTACTGTACTAGCAAGTAAAATATGACCGAAAGAGCCAAAATAATATGTGGAAATATCAGCGAGAGCAATACCGCCATTAGCTGAAAGTGGTAATTGTCCTAAGCTTGTAGCACCGATATAAGATAAAGCACTGTAGATAATGCCCATTAAGATTAATACTACGATACCAGCTTTTAGTGTGCCGAGTGCGATATCTTTAGGATGTTTTAAACCTAAATCATACAGTGTATGAATTACAATGATACCAAAAGCAAGAGAGGCTAAAGCGTCCATGGTGTTGTAACCTTCAATGATACCTTTTGTTAAAGCTTCATTTTGGTAAGCACCTTGTGCAGCCATATCAGCTGGTGAACCCATAGGATTTATAAATGCCGTTACGATTAAAATAGCGAGAAAGACGAGGAATAATGGATTGAGGAATTTACCAATCCAAATTATTATTTTGCCTGGTTTTAAAGCGAAGAACAATGCTAATAAGAAAAATATTATGGTGAAAACAGCAAGATAAATTGTCTGCATAGAGCTATCTATATGGCTGGCAAAACCAATTTCAAAGGAAACGGCAGCAGTACGTGGCAGAGCAAAAGCAGGACCGATGGATAAATAAAGGGCAATTGTGATAAAGTGAGCGTATGTTGTATTTATACGACTAGCTAAATCAAATAAGCCATTGCTGCGAGAAACGCCCATAGCTATGATGCCAAGAAATGGAAGACCGATAGCAGTCAGCATAAAACCGATATTGGCAGCTAAGATATTGCTACCAGCTTCTTGACCTAAGTGTACAGGGAATATTAAATTCCCTGCACCGAAGAACATGCCAAAGAGCATAGAGCCGACAAGTATATATTGAGATAAAGATAGTGTTTGTTTCATTATAAAGTTCCTTAATTTAATTTTTAGCTAAAGAGTGCGATTTGGTCATTTTCCTGAAGTCCATTGAGACAACCGTGTTCACGCAAGCTTTCGATAATAGTTGTAGTCAAGCTAGCACGTTTTTTCAAATCATCAATAGAAGTAAATTCGCCATCTTTGCGAGCTTGAACGATATTATTAGCAGCTGTAGTGCTGATACCAGTTAAAGCTGTGAATGGTGGAAGCAGTGATTTTTCATGCAAGATGAATTTGCTAGCACTCGATTTATATAAATCAACTTTTTCTACAAAAAATCCGCGTAAATACATTTCCCAAGCTAATTCCAAAATTACTTGGAAGCTTTTATCTTTTACGGATAATTTCTTTTGTTTTTCCATGGCGATGATTTCATCTAATTTATCGCGTACAGCCTGTTTACCGCGTGAGATGATATTAGCATCAAATTCAGCGGCACGAATGGAAAAATAAGCGGCATAAAAAGCGAGTGGATAATGAACTTTGCAAAAGGCAATGCGATATGCCATCATAACGTAAGCTGTAGCATGAGCACGTGGGAAGAGATATTTTATTTTTAAGCAAGAATCAATGTACCATTGTGGAATGCCACCGTCTTTCATGACTTTAATATCATCTTCACTCAATCCTTTACCTTTACGTACTTTTTCCATGGTTTTAAAGGAAAAGAGAGGGTCAAGACCGCTGTGAATTAAGTGCATCATTATATCATCACGACAAGAAATAGCATCGGATACGGTACATGTTCCATTGGTGATTAAATCCTGCGCATTGTCGAGCCAAACGTTTGTTCCATGTGAAAATCCACTGATACGCACTAAATCACTGAATTTTTTTGGTTTAGTATCATCAAGCATTTGACGTGTAAAAGGCGTGCGAAATTCTGGAATACCGAAAGTACCAGATGTAGCGCCGAGTTTTTCCGGTGTGACGCCGAGTGCTTCCGTAGAAGAAAAGATACTCATGGTAGCTGGGTCATCAAATGGTATGCTTCTTGGGTCGCGATGTGTGACATTTTCGAGCATTTTAATTACAGTTGGGTCATCGTGTCCTAGTATATCGAGTTTAACAAGACGACTGCTAATGGAATGGTAATCAAAGTGTGTCGTTATCGTATTTGTATCATTATCGTCAGCTGGATGTTGAATTGGTGTAAAGTGATGAACATCCATATTACGAGGGATAACCATGATGCCACCAGGATGTTGACCTGTGGTGCGTTTTACACCGGTGCAACCATTGACAAGGCTGTTTATATAAGCATCGCGTTTTTTTATACCTTTTTCATCGAAGAATTTTTTTACATAGCCATAAGCTGTTTTATCAGCGACAGTGGCAATAGTTCCAGCGCGGAATACATTGTCTTTGCCAAATAATTCTTCTGTGTATTTATGAGCAACAGGCTGATAATCACCGGAGAAATTGAGGTCGATATCTGGAACTTTATCGCCATCAAAGCCCATGAATACGGCAAATGGAATGTCATGACCGTCTTTAATCATTTTTGTGCCACAATGTGGGCAGATTTTATCTGGCATATCAAAACCACAGCCATAAGTGCCGTCTTCGACAAATTCGCTGTGTTTGCAATATGGGCAACGCCAATGCGGTGGCAATGGATTTACTTCTGTTATATTTGTCATAGTTGCGACAAATGAAGAGCCAACAGAACCACGAGAGCCTACGAGATAGCCGTCATCAAGTGATTTTTTTACGAGTTTGTGTGCGATTAAATACAATACAGCAAAACCATGTCCGATGATGGAGTTAAGCTCTAATTCAAGGCGGTCTTGTACGACTTTTGGCAAGTTTTCACCGTAAAGTTCGCGTGCTCTAGCGTAAGACATATCGTGAATTTGTTCATCTGCGCCAGGTATCATCGGTGAATACAATTCATCAGGAATTGGCTTGAAGACTTCTACCATATCAGCGATTTTGCGCGGATTGGTAACGACTGCTTCATATGCTTTTTCTTCGCCGAGATAAGAAAATTCCTTGAGCATTTCTTCAGTTGTGCGCAAGTATAATGGTGGTTGTTTTTCAGCATCGGCAAAGCCTTTGCCTTTCATTAAGATAGCGCGATAAATGCTGTCTTTGGCATTTAGAAAATGAACATCACAAGTGGCAATTAGCATTTTGCCAAGTTTTTCAGCGAGTTCAGCGACTTTTAAGTTTATGTTGATTAAATCCTGTTCTGTTTGGATATTAGGGAAATTATCATTATCGCGCAGTAAAAAGGCATTGTTGCCGATAGGTTGAATTTCCAGATAATCATAAAATGAAGCGATTTCCAATAATTTATCATCATCCGCACCAGCAACGATAGCGCGAATTAACTCGCCAGCTTCGCAGGCAGAACCGATGATTACTCCTTCACGTAATTCTGAAATTATTTTTTTCGGCAAACGTGGTCGCGATTTGTACAGATATTTTAAATGGGATAATGAAACCATGCGATAAATATTGTGCAGTCCAATGGAATTTTTAGCCAACATTATGATGTGATTTGCACGGCGCTGTTGGTAATCGTCGCCCGTTAAATATCCTTCAATACCGTAAATTATCTTGATGTCTTTGCCTTTAGCTGCTTTCATGGCTTCTGGGAAAGCTTGAACAACACCGTGGTCAGTGATGGCAATGGCTGGCCAGCCCCAACGAACAGCAGTATTGATTAAATCAGTGGCGGACACGACAGCATCCATATTACTCATATGAGTATGGGCATGCAATTCAACGCGTTTTTCAATAGCCCTATCTTCACGTTTTGGCAGTTCTGACATAGCGATATTATTTGGCATCATCACATAGTCATTTAAATAGGAGTCAAAACGGATTGCGCCTTTGATTTTTACGATATCAGCTTTTTGTAGTGCGGAATTAACTTCTGTAAATTCATCTTTTGTCTTTAAGAATACTTTACAGGAAATACCGTCTGATTCATCAGCGAGGTCGAATGTCAAAAGAATTGTTCCTGTGTTGAATTCGCGTGTATTTATATTGAAGATACGACCGCGCAATGTGATATTTTTCATTTCACCATCAATGCTGGTGATTTCAATTGGTTCATCAGAAATAGTATCAATAATCAATTTGCGTTCTGTTTTAGAACGGCGGAATTTTGGTTGATTATTATTAAAGCCGTTTTCATTGGTGTTTGAAGTTGTTTGAGTTTTAGTTGTATGATGAACATTGCTTTGAGATTGTTGTTGCAATTGGCGCAGGTAATTTTCCTTTTCGATATCGCTATCGAGTGGATTTACCATGGTATTGATAGGGATATTATTTTCATTATCGATACGGCAAATGACTTTGCAAGGGCAATGTACCATTGCTTGAACAGCATGAGTGATTGTTTCTTCAACATTATGAGAGCGCAAGATATCCTCAATATGAGAACCTTTAAAATCAATCATGATGCGATTGCCATCAACGCTATGAGTAGCTTGTGTCAAAATGCTGTAAAGCGTTGGATTAGTGCCAGCGGCATTTTGAATTATCGTTTGCCAATGGCGTGTAACTTCTTGTGGTAAATCGATTATATCTTGATAAAAAATTACATTAGGGATATTGCAGCGATGTGAAATATAACTTGCTGCTTTTGTTAGCAATTCATCAGGAATACCGTTGTACGTTTGCATGAGGATTTCCCAAGAATTGTTGTTTAAATCGATTTCTACGTGTTTTATGGAAGCTTCCTGTAATATCTGTTTTTCTTGTGGAGTTGCTGGGATAGCTTTTAAAATTTGGCGGAATTTTTCACCGCCATTTTGCGGTAAAATATAAAATTTCTTATTCATAATCAGCCTCTAAATTAAAAACGTCCAGGTTTGGATTGTTTGACAAGACCGAGATGAGCTGTGCTATTTATGAGCTCAATATTGTATTTTTCGCCAAAGAAAGAGATGATGTTTACAGCTGTATTATCTTGACGGAGTGCCCAAATATAGCGAAGTGGCATATGCAAGATATAGCTCAGTAAAGCGCGAAGAATACCGCCATGAGCTGTTATGACAACGACTCTATCTTGATTTTCTACCGTGTTTTCAGCAAGAATATCTTTAAGTGCAGATTTTGCACGTTCTTGCACTTGAATAAATTGTTCTCCTTTAGGAATTACGACTTCATCAGGACGAGAAAAAAGCATTTCTATTTCATTTGGCCATTTAGCGTGGATTTCATCATAAGTTAAACCTTCCCAAGCACCGAAGTTTATTTCACAAAGGCGTTTATCTGCTTTTATTGGTACATGAAATTTATCAGCAATAGTTTTCCCTGTGATAAAAGCGCGGTCTAAAGGACTGCTGTATACAGCGTCAATATGTTCAACGGGAAAATTTTCCGCTAATTTTTGAGCTTGCATAATGCCTTCTGGTGATAATTCTGTATTAGCTTGACCTTGGAAGCGACCAGAACTATTCCAGAGTGTTTTGCCATGACGAACTAAAATTACTTTTATCAAAAAAAAGCCTCCTCTTATAAAATAAAAGTTTGAGCAATAACAAAAATAAAAAGCACTACAAATTCACCAAGTTCAGTTGTAGCACCGTAGACATCGCCAGTCAATCCACCTAAAAGATGAGATACATAGCGATTAAAGCTATACATTATCAGCGTAGTTAAAACGTAAGCAATAATAGCTATTTTACCTAAAAGAAGGGAAAGAAGGCAAGTAAAAAAACCAGCTATCAACATATCTTTTTGGCTTGAATACTGGTGAAATGCCTTGCCAAGTCCTTCTTTGCGAGCATAAGGAAAATGTACGACAGCATTACTCATGCAAGCGCGAGGAATGATTGGCATCAAAAATAACGCAGTCAATGCGACTGTAGAGTTTAAGTCTGAGAACATGGCAAATTTGCCGATTAATAATAAGATTAAAGAAGTTGCACCATGAGCTCCAACTCGGCTATCTTTCATTATTTCTAAGATGCGTTCACGCTTTCTACCCGATAAAATGCCGTCCATAGTATCAGTAAAGCCATCACAGTGGAGTGCACCTGTTAAAAATATATTTAAGGCAAGAAGAATAAAACCTATTAGAAGAGTGGATAGATTAAAGTTGTATTGTGGTAATAAAAAATAGATTACATAACCAAATATAACGTAGATTATACTTAAGATAGCCCCGATAAATGGGAAAAATTTTACGCTGCCACCACAGGCTTTTTCTGACCAATCGAGATTTTTCTTTACGGTGATACGCGTTAAAAATTGTAGTCCTACTAAAAAATTATTCATTAAAATATACTCCTGATTATTTTATTTGAAGTGGTATACCAGATACGACTAGATAAACTTCATCAGCTGTTTTAGCTATTTGTTGATTGCAAAGACCAGCTAAATCTCTGTATTTGCGAGCAAGTTCATTTTCTGGCACGATACCAGCACCGACTTCATTTGTTACAAAGACACAAGTTTTATTCGTAACACTGCGCACCGCGGAGATTAATTCCTTCATTAACATAGAGACATTATCAGATAAATCGTCTAAAGAAAGGCTTTGAGCTTCTTCTTGGCATAAGTAATTACTCAAATACAAAGTTAAGCAATCAAACAATATTGTATCATGCGCTTTAAATGCTTCTTGTATCGCTTCATGCGCATTAAACGGCGCTTCAAATGTTTGCCAATTAGCAGGGCGACGCTGGCGGTGTAGTTTAACGCGGTAAGCCATTTCATCATCAAAAATTTGAGAAGTGGCAATATAAGCTATATCCTTGCCAGTGTGTGCAACGTAATTTTCAGCAAATTTACTTTTACCACTACGAGCTCCGCCAGTGATTAAAACGATTTTTCCCATGGATAAAAAACAACTCCTTTGTAAATTAAATGCAATAAGTTTAAAATTAATTAATAGCACAACATTTAAATATATGATATCCTTTTAATATATTTAATATATAATGAAATTTTATTATAAAGAGGTTAAGATAAATGAAAATTTTTTCTTCGCTTTCAGATATAAAAAAATCGGATTTTAAAGATAAAAATTTAGCTGTAGCTTTAGGCACATTTGATGGTGTGCATCTCGGTCATCAAAATGTCATCTGTGAAGCTGTGAATTTAGCTAAGAAAAATCACGGTGAAAGTGCTGTTTTTACATTTAGCAATCACCCGCGTTCAGTGATTTTTCCCAACAATAAAATGCCAATAATCAATGATACTCTAGCTAAAATTAGAGATATAGAAGCATTAGGCGTAGATTATTTATTCAATGTTGAATTTACAGTGCAGATGAGCAATATGCAACCAGAAGAATTCATGCAAATGTTAGAAAATCATTTAGCTCCAAAATTTGTGGTAACGGGACCAAATTATACTTTTGGAGCTAAAGGAGCAGGTACGCCACAGCTTTTACAAAAAGAAGGCGAAAAATATGGATTTAAAGCGTATATGCATCATTTCGTATACTGTCAAAATAGCATGGTTAGCAGTACAGCTATTCGCAAAGCCATTTTAGATGGCGATTTAGCGAAGGCTAATAAAATGTTAGGCAAACCATTTAGCATTGATGAAGAAGTAATTCACGGTAAAAAACGCGGTCGCATGCTTGGTTATCCAACTGCTAATTTGGCAATAAAAGAAAATCGCATAATGTTGCCAAACGGTGTATACATCGTAGCAGCTTATGTTGATGGCAAGAAATACAATGCAATAGCGAGCATTGGTACTAATCCAACATTTAGAGATATAAGCCGTCGCGTGGAAGTCAATATCTTTGATTTCAATAAAGATATCTATGGTAAAATCATTCGCGTGGATTTTTTAGAAGCAATTCGCCGTGAAATAAAATTTACTTCAGTTGATGCTCTGTTAAATCAATTAAAGAAAGATGTACAAAAGGCTAAAGATTATTTTGTTACAGAATAACGGTAATTTATTTTAAAACCGCCACTTTTTACTTTGTCACCAGTTACAGCGGAAGTATCGATTTCTTTATCACCGAATAATGGATTTTCACTTTCATCTGTAGTATCATCTGGCAGATAAGCTGTTGTATCTTCAGGAAGTTCAATCGGTAGTGATGTTATGCGAAAGCTTTCCAAATAGCGGTCAGTTGGTTCTACCTGTAATAAAATGCGTTCATCGCCATTTTTATAAGCATAGCAAACTTGACCGTTTATGAATTGACGTTGCGTCTTGCCGAAAATATCTTCTATTTTATATGAAGTAGTACCATCTTTTAAAGTATCGCCGTTATTATACGTATCATCTATGATAACAATATCGACTACTTTTCCAGTATCAGTATTGATGCCGATTTTATTTTCATTTTTATAGATATAATAAGTTAATTTATTGCCCCAAGCATAATCTGATTGGTCATAACGAGGTGTGCCGAAGCGTTCAATCATCTTATTATAATCATCACCTAATTTTAAACCATTGTAGGAAAATTGTTGTGATGTGGGTGCAAAGGTCATTCCGAGTGAGAAAATAGCAAAAATGAAACAGGAAAGTAAAATAAATAGGCGTGTTTTCATAAAAAAGACCTCTTTTCGTGTAAAATCTAGGTGAATTTGTATTTCTATGTATAGTATAAAAAACTTGATTTACACTGTCAAAAATTGACAAAAAGTCTTAAAAACTATATAATATTTGCTGATTGTAAAGTGGTAGTGTCAGGCATTTGCTTGGCACTCTTCTATTATTATTAAAAGGTTTAATTTGATAAAACAGAGTATAAACTTGAATTTTTAGAGTGGAAAGGAAGCAGAAAAATGGCAGATAAACGCGTAGTTTTAACCGAAGAAGGCTTGAAAAAGCTCGAAGAAAAACTGGAATATTTAAAAAGTGTCCGTCGTTTGGAAGTTGCTGACCGTTTAAAAGCAGCAATCGCACTCGGAGACCTTAGCGAAAACTCCGAATATGATGATGCTAAAAACGAACAAGCTTTTATTGAAGGTGAAATCCTCACATTAGAAAAACAAATCAGAAACAGTGAAATCATCAAAGCTGATGTTTCTGGTGCTAATAAAAATGTAGTTCATCTCGGTAATACTGTAGTAATTAAAGATATGGAATACGATGAAGATGAAACTTACACAATCGTAGGTTCTACTGAAGCAGATACAACAGAAGGTAAAATTTCTAATGAATCTCCTGTAGGAGCTGCAATCTTAGGTAAAACAGTCGGAACAGTTGTTCAGGTAAAAGTACCAGCAGGTGTTTTGGAATATAAAATTATGGAAATCGTAAAATAATAGAAGATAAACAGATAAAAGAACAGGAGGAACCAAGTTGGCAAAACAACATGTAGAAGAAAAGCAACAAGACGTTAATGAACTCATGCAGGTACGTCGTAATAAAATGCAGGCTTTTATAGATAAAGGAATTGAACCATTTGGTCGTAAATATGATGTAACTCATCATGCACAAGAACTTTTAGACCAGTTTGAAACATTAGGCGAAGAAACTGTTGTACGCATGGCAGGTCGTTTAATGGCTGTACGTGGCCATGGTAAAGCAAGCTTTACAGTAGTTGAAGACCTCAGTGGCAAAATTCAAGCATATTTCCGTTTAGATAATCTCGGTGAAGAAAAATATGGCGAATTTAAATTATTAGATATAGGTGATATCGTAGGTGTTGAAGGTACTTTATTTAAAACACATCGCGGTGAAATCACTGTTAAAGTAACAGATTTCTCCATCTTAGCAAAATCTCTTCGTCCACTTCCAGAAAAATTCCATGGATTAAAAGACGTAGAAACTCGTTATCGTCAACGTTACTTAGATTTAATCGTAAATCCAGATGTTCGTCAGACTTTTATCGCACGTACAAAAATCATTAAATCCATTCGTAAATACTTAGATGACCGCAACTTCTTAGAAGTTGAAACACCAGTATTAAGCCCAATTGCTGGTGGTGCAAATGCTCGTCCATTCATCACTCATCATAATGCACTTGATATTGATATGTATCTCCGTATCGCTACAGAATTATACTTAAAACGTCTTGTAGTTGGTGGTTTGGAACGCGTTTATGAACTCGGTCGTGTATTCCGTAATGAAGGTATCGATATCAGACATAATCCAGAATTCACTTCCATTGAAATTTATCAGGCTTATGCTGATTACAATGAATTAATGGATGTAACAGAAGGTATCGTTCGTCAAGCAGCACTTGATGCTTGCGGTTCAACTACTATCACTTATGAAGGTACTGAAATTGATTTATCTTCTTTCCGCCGTGTAACTATGAATGATGCAGTATTAGAAGTTACTGGTAAAGACTTCAGCAAAGCACAGACTGTTGAAGACGCTCGTGCAATGGCTGATGAAGTTGGCGTACCAACAGAAGGCAAAAACACTATTGGCGAAATCATGTATGAAGTATTCGATGAAAAAGTTGAATCCACTTTAATTCAGCCAACTTTTGTAACTCAGTATCCAACAGAAGTTTCTCCACTTGCTAAACGCAATAAAGAAAATCCAGCATTCACTGACCGTTTTGAAGCATTCGTTTATGGTCGTGAACTTGCAAATGGTTTCTCCGAACTCAATGACCCAATCGACCAAGAACAGCGCTTTATCGACCAGCAAAAAGCTCGTGAAAACGGTGATGATGAAGCTCACATGATGGACCATGATTATATCACAGCTCTTGAATATGGTCTTCCACCAACGGGTGGTCTCGGAATTGGTATCGACCGTCTTGTTATGTTCTTAACAGACAGCCCATCAATTCGTGATGTACTTTTATTCCCAACAATGAAACCAATTGAAAATCAATAATAAGATATAAAAAATACCAGTAGATATTATTTCTACTGGTATTTTTTTATCTAAAGTTATTTTATGTTTGAAGTCTTTTAATCTTTTTTATTAATCTCACGAATGACTTTGCAGGGATTTCCCACAGCTAATGAATTAGGTGGTATGGATTTGTTAACGATACTTCCTGCACCGATTACTGAATTTTTGCCAATAGTTACACCTGGTAAAATTATAACTCCACCACCAATCCAGACGTTGTCTTCAATGGTTACTGGCAAAGCATAGGTGTTAAAAAAAGCATGGGGATTATCATAAGACCAATTTTTTAGTAAACGTTCATTGATATCTACTGGATGAGTAGCTGTATAAATTTGAACATTAGAAGCGATTAAAACATTATTGCCAATGGTTATTTTATTACAATCTACAAAAGTACAGTTAATATTGATAATTACATTATTACCGATAGAAATATGTTGACCATAATCACAATAAAAGGGCACATCAATTTTTACGTTATTGCCTATTTTTGCAAATAGTTCAGATAAAATATTTTCTTTTTGAATTGTATCTTCAAAATTAGTTTGATTGTATTGTTTAGTGAGTTTGCGAGCTTTAGCGATGATTGAAACTAATTTTTCATCAGTACAATTAAATTGTTGATCGTGTAAACATTTTAATAATTCATTCATAGAAACATATCCTCCTATTAATTTTCTTTATTATAGTAATTGGAATGTTTCATTTGTGTTATTATATAATTAAAATATATAAATATCTTGCATTTTTTATGAAGTGAGCGGATTTTAGTGAGAGATTTATTAATAGATAAAAATAAACAAGAATTAAAGCAACATGGTAATATACAATTTCCTTTTAGAATAGGTTATGAAGACATTTGGCAATATTATAATGGAAAATTTGCTTGTCATTGGCATAAAGAAATAGAGTTTACATATGTATATCAAGGTAGAATGAAATATCATGTTAATGATAAAATTTATGAACTAAAAAAAGGGCAATGTTTATTTGTTAATGCGAATACCTTTCATAGAGGAGAACATATAAATAAAGAAGAATGTAAATATTTTGCAATGACATTTAATGCACATTTTTTGGCAAATGAAGAAGAGTTGATTTATAAAAAATATATACTGCCTATTATTTATAGTAAAAATTTGGCATCTTTTATTTTTTTACCAGAAAATAAATTGGAAAAAAAGATAATAAAGCAAATAAAATATATCGATAAATGTTATCAAAAGAAAAGTTTATTTTATGAAATGGAGATAAAAGAGCATTTATTAAAGTTATGGCAAATATTGTGGGAAATTTTTGAAAGCGAAATTGAAATAGGTATGGATAAAAATTATTATAAACAATTAGTAAAAGTGAAACAGATAATAGAGTTTATTCATATACATTATGCGGAAAAAATAACATTAAAGCTTATTGCTAATAATATACATATATCTATAAGTGATTGTAGTCATAGTTTTAAAAAGTTTATGAAGGAAAGTGTATTTGAATATATTTTATATTATCGCATTCAACAGAGTTTATATTTATTGCAAAGTGATGATTATTCAATTATGCAAATTGCTTTAAAAGTGGGTTTTAATAGTAGTAGTTATTATAGTAAATTGTTTAAAAAATATATGAAAATGACTCCTAGAGAATACAAAAAGCTCTTGAATTACTGAAGATGATATGCACCCAAAATATTGGACATATTAATTAAGCTACTAATTGAGACTTAGTTCTGTATTCTACGGGACTAAGTCCTTTTAGTTTTATCTTTATCCGTTTTGTATTATAATATTTTATATAAGATTTTAACTCTTTTATAAAATCTTCAACGGATTTAAATTTTTTTAAATAGAACAATTCGCTTTTTAGCAAACCAAAGAAATTTTCTATTACGGCATTATCTAAGCAATTTCCTTTTCGGCTCATGCTTTGAATAATGCCTTTTTCTTTTAATAACTCCTGATATCTTCTATTCTGATACTGCCATCCTTGGTCTGAATGTAGAATTATTCCTTTTGTTTCTTTTATCTTTCTTGTTGCATCTTCTACCATATCTAATACTTGCTTTAGTATTGGTCTTTTCGATATTTTATAACTTATTATTTCTCCGTTATATAAATCTATTATTGGTGATAAATATATTTTTTCATTACATAATGCAAATTCTGTTACATCTGTTGCCCATTTTTCGTTTGGTTTTGATGCTTTGAAATTTCTATTTAATATATTTTTAGCTATTTTCCCTTCTTGCCCTCTATACGATTTATATTTCTTTGCTCTTATCTTGCATGTTAAATTTTCTTCTTTCATCAATCTCATAACTACTTTATGATTGACTTTTATTCCTTGTTTATGCAGCTGCAAAGTTACTCTTCTATATCCATATCTTCCATGATTTTTATTACAAATATTATGAATTAATGTTTTTAATCCTTTATATTTGTCTTCTTTTGATAATTTTTTTAATGCATCATAATATGTGCTTTTAGCTAATTTTGTATAGTTTAATAGGGTTTTTAGAGTATATTTTTTCCTTAATTTAGCAATTACTAAAACTAGTGTCTTCCTTCCTTTTCCCATTGCTTCATTAAGGCATGCCACTTTTTTAATAAGTCATTTTCCATCCTTAATTGATAATTTTCTTGTTCCAATTGTTCAACATAAGAAAGTTCTTTTTTAGGTTTGTTAACCTTATTTTTAGATTTAGATTTTTTCATAGATGGTCTACCTCGTTTCTTAGAAACTAAGCCAGAAAATCCATAAGAGCTATACAATTTTTCCCATGTAGAAATTGTACCAGTATTAGGAATGGAAAATTTGGCTGCTGTTTGATTTAATGATAAATGATGTAGCCATTTATATTCAATAACTTTTTGTTTAAAGATAGGAGTATATTTACGATTTTTATGAAGAAGTTGTGAAATGCCACCATTTTCATAATGAAATATCCATCTGCGAAGAGGAGCTGTATTTGGCATGTTTAGAATTTTAGCTACATGATAAATAGAATCTCCTTTTAAAACCATTTTAATTGCTTTAACTTTAAATTCATTTGAGTATTTAGTCATAAAAAAACTGCACCTCCAAAAGTTGTTTTTTTTGTCCAACTTTTGGGGTGCAGTTCAAGATAGTTCAAGAGCTTTTTTTATTAACTTATGATTAAGGCTAAGCTTATGAGGAGTAATACAATACCTTGTACATAGCCCATTATTTTATTGAAGTTTTTGATATTTAAGATATAATCGCGTACTTTGCCTGCACAGATGGCAACGAGGGAGAATATTACAAGTGTTTGCAGACCGAAGATAAATCCTAAAAAGGCAATTTGAAGACTAACGCTATTAGAATTTAAATTGACGAATTGTGGCAAAAATGCCAAGAAAAATAATAATACTTTAGGATTTAAAACGTTCATGATAACGCCACGGCGATATAATTTGAAATACGAACCGCTTTTATTTACAGCGTTTAATTTTAAATTGCCTTGTGCGTGAAATGCTCCCCATGCTAGATATAATAAATAAGCTGCACCAGCGTATTTTAATATGGCAAAAGCTAGTGGCGATTGTTGTATAATAGCGGCAACACCTATGATTACAAGAGTTGTGTGAAATATAAGTCCTGTGGTTAAACCTAAAGCTAAGCTGATACCACTTCTTGCCCCATCTGCTAGACTTTTAGCTAAAAGATACATTATGTCTGGCCCTGGCGCGATGGTCAATAACATAGATGCTATTAAGAAATAAAGAAAAGTAGATAAATCCATGACAAGACCTCTTTTATAATTTATTTATATAATTAATAATTATTATACATTAATAATATATATAATAGCAATCAAGGTATATTTATAAAAAAAGCCCAGTAAATTTATATATTACTAAGCTTTGTTTATAAAAATATGCGTTATTTATTTATCGGTTGATTAACGAGCTAAAACTTTCATATTATCTATCACATTGAAGCCGAGTTTTGTGAAGAAAGAAGCATGAAAATCATCTGGAGCAAAAGCGTATACAAAAGGATAATCAGCGTATTTTGCTTTTACTTGAGCGATTAATTCATCATTGATACCTTTGCCACGATAATTTGGAGCAACGATTAAATAACGGATATAAGCTGTTGTTGCGCCATCATCGATTACAGAGATTAATGCAGCGATTTCATCAGCATCTTTATCCCAAGCATGAATAACAGTTGAATTATTCATAGCTTTTACGAGAGCTTCGCCGTATTTAGCATCAGGATTGCCGGATTTTGTGAAGAAATCGAGTAAAGCTTCAGCTGTGAAATTTTTTTCTTGTGAGTAAACGATATTCATTGAACATCACCTTTCTGTATTTGTATGGATTGTTTTAATAAACTTTTTAAATCAGCTTTTTTATTTAAATAGTAAGAAGCATCATCAGCAAGTGAAGAAAGTGTACCGAAAGTTGATAATGTATCTAGGTAACTTCTTGTAGTAGACATTTCTACTGTTTTATTTAGTGGTCTATAATATGCCCAAAGTTTTAAGGAGATATAGCTATTTATCACAGGGCTTCCTTCTAAATGTGAAGCCATATGGAAATAGCGTTGAAACATATTTGGAACACTGTAGCCAACAATGATATCAGCGTTTAATAAATCAGCTGTACGTTTTAGTGTATCAAGATTTTGCTCGTTCGTAAAGTTAGATTTTTGCATTGCAATGTATACTGTTTCTGCATCGATGTATTTAACGGCTTGAAGTGTACCATTTAAAGGAATGTACATTTGTTGTTTAAGCGCTGAGTAAAGTTGAGCTTTCACATCTTTCTGACCGGATACATCGGTTACTACAGGCATTATTGCCACTTTTAAAGGTTGAGTTTGCTGTGCTTGTGCAAAACAAGTGCTAAACAGCATAAAAAAAAGTAAGCAAAATAAGAAGAGAGATTTTTTAAACATGGTAATATCAACTCCTTACATAAAATATATATTTATATTATTATAACATGGTATATAATTTTTAGGCGCTATGATATAATATTGTTAGAATTTATGACGGGGAGCGAATGCCGTGAAGATTTTAGCAAGACAATTAACAGTAGATATGTACGATTGCAAAAATAAAAATTTGAATGACTATATGGACTTAAAAGATTCTTTAGAAGTTGGCATGAATATGGCTGGTTTCACGCCTATTGAAGTTCGTGCTCAGATTTTGAATGAAAATGAAGTAGTGGTATTCATTTTATTACAAGAAGGTCATGCAGTAATTCGTACTTATCCAGAATTAAAATATGTATCAAGCGATATTTTTATTTGTGCAGAAGATGGAAAACCAGAAAAAGCCGTGAAGGCTTTGAAAAAAATCGTTAAGCCAGAAAAAATCAGAATGACTTATTTAAAACGTGGTGATTTTGGCACGGTTAAAGATGTAAAACCACGTATTAAAATTAGAATTGCACCGCTTAGACCACTTCGCAGTATTAAGAAAAAAAGTGCTAAAGTCATAAAAACAGTAGCACATAGAATTAAATTATAATTGCAATCAAAACTAAAATTTTAAAGATAAAAGAAAGGCTCTAGGATTATCCTAGAGCTTTTATTATTTATCAAAGAAATGAAGTGGTTGAATAGTGCGCTGTAAGATGCCGTTTACATAAGCGATAATTGTTCCGTAATTGCTCATAGGAATGTTTTGGCTTTGAGCAATTTTTAATCTCGCTTGCATTTCACGTTCATTGAGCATACAGCCACCGCAGTGAATTATCAATTTGTATGAAGATACATCTTGAGGAAATTCAGTGCCAGAAGTAAAGGTGAAATCTGGATTTGCTTTAGTATAATTGCGTATCCAGTTTGGCAATTTTACTGTGCCGATATCATCGCATTGGCGGTGATGTGTGCAACCTTCAGCTATTAAGATTTTGTCGTGGTCTTTGATTGTATCGAGGACTTTAACAGCTTGAACTTGTCTTTGTAGATTTCCTTTATAGCGGGAAAACAAAATAGAAAAAGAAGTCAGTTCTATGTCTTTAGGTACAATCTTATTGACTTTGGCAAATGCTTGACTATCGGTTATCACAAGGCGAGGTTTTTCTTTTAAATTATTGAGTGTGTTTAGTAAATTATCGTCTTGCGTCATGACGGCAGTTGCACCGATATCGAGTAATTCACGGATTACTTGCTGTTGCGGTAAGATGAGTCGTCCTTTTGGTGCCGCTTTATCGATTGGAATTACGAGAACGACGACATCTTTTGGCGCTACAATATCTTTTAAAATGAATTTTTCTTGTTTTGTCTTTGTGAAATGAGCTAATTTTTCTTTTAGTTCATGAATGCCTTCACCAGTTGATGCACTGACAAAAATAGTGTGTTCATCTGTTTGTAATTGCTGTTTTAAAGATTTTTGTAAATCTATTTTGTTATAGGCGATTACATACGGTATTTTTTGCTTTATGATTAAATTTAAAATTTCTTCATCAAAAAATGAAATACCGCAAGTGCTATCAACTACGAGCACGGCAATATCTGTTTTGCGCAGTATTTGCATGGTTTTTTCTGTGCGCAATTTGCCGAGAGCTCCTGTATCATCAAGCCCAGCCGTATCAATGATGGTTACAGGGCCGAGTGGTAAAAGTTCCATTGATTTTAAAACAGGGTCAGTTGTCGTTCCTTTTACATCAGATACAACGGCTAGATTTTGACCGGTAACGGCATTCATAAGACTTGATTTGCCAGCATTGCGCATGCCGAAAAATGCAATGTGAATGCGGTTAGCTGATGGTGTTTGATTTAAATCCATGAGAAAATACCTCGCTTAAAATCTGAAATCGCGTTGTCCGTCTTCGATTAAATGAAGTTGTTTTTCTACGATAGCGCGTACTTTATCACTTTTTATCAATGGAATTTGTTTTGCGATTAAAGCATTGCCAGTATTTTTAGTATCTTCACTAGCATAATCGCAAAGGTATTCTTTTAAAGTCATTAAAGCATTTGGCAAACAGCAATTAGAGATTTGACCGCTCTTGCACAAGCTCATAAATCTATCGCCGACACGACCGGCACGATAGCAAGCTGTGCAGAAGCTTGGAACAAAGTCTTGCTTCATGAGCCAATTTACTACTTCATCAAGCGTTCTATTATCGCTTACATCGAATTGACTGGAATTTTCTTCTGGTAATTCTTTTTCAGCATAACCGCCAACGCTAGTGCGAGAACCACCGCTGATTTGAGAGATACCGAGTTGAAGTACACGTTCACGGCATTTTTGGCTTTCGCGTGTTGATACAATCATTCCTGTATATGGTACAGCAACGCGAATACAAGCGACAATTTTAGCAAAAGTATCATCATCAATGCCATTATCAAAAGTAGATGGGTCGATATCATCAGCACGGCGAATGCGTGGAACGCTGATGGTATGAGGACCAACGCCGAAGCGAGCTTCAAGATGTTCAGCGTGCATTAGTAATCCTGCAAATTCATAGCGATATTTTTCAAGACCGAATAATACGCCACAGCCAACATCATCGATACCGCCTTCCATTGCTCTATCCATAGCTTCTGTATGGTATGCATAATCGTGTTTTGGTCCTGTTGGGTGAAGTTGTTCATAGCTTTCTTTATGGTAAGTTTCTTGGAAAAGAATATAAGTGCCAATGCCTGCTTCTTTTAATTTGCGATAATTTTCAACAGTTGTTGCAGCGATGTTGACATTTACACGGCGGATTGCTCCGTTTTTGTGTTTTATGCTGTAGATTGTTTTGATGCTTTCAAGCACGTATTCAATTGGATTGTTTACAGGGTCTTCGCCAGTTTCTAGAGCTAAGCGTTTATGTCCCATATCTTGAAGTGCGATTACTTCGCGTTTAATATCTTCTTGAGTTAATTTTTTGCGTGGAATGTGTTTATTTTTTGCATGGTATGGGCAATAAACACAGCCATTGACGCAGTAGTTAGAAAGATAAAGCGGAGCGAATAAAACAATTCTATCGCCGTAAAAGTCGTCTTTGATTTTTTTAGCGAGATGGAAGATTTCTTCATTTAGTTCAGGAATATCGCAAGCTAAAAGTACAGAAGCTTCACGATGGGATAAGCCTTTTTCTAATTTAGCTTTAGCTAAAATTTCTTTGATTAAAGTTGCATTGTGTTTGTTTTCATCTGCATAAGCAAGTGTAGCGAGAATTTCTTCATGGTTGATGAATTCTTCTGCTTTTGAAGATTTTGGATTGTACAAAGCTATCATACTTCTTTCTGAAAAATATTATTGATAATTGTATTTAAATATTGATATCTATATTAAACTATCTCCACGAGTTGCGACTGCTTGATAACCGTGAGCATTTAGCATGTCTTTTAATTTGTTAATGCCTTCAAGCGACTCACCGCCCGTTATTTTCTTGTTGTTATATAGAGTATATAGATTTCTAATGTCAATAGGAGAAATATTCGGCATTATGACATTAGCACCAGCTTCTAATCCTTTTATTGTGCCGTTTTCACTCAGTGTAGCAAGTGCTGTTGTAGCTGGTAATAATACTTTAGGCAGTAAGAGGCGCACCAAAGATAATATCACGAGTGTGAGTGGTACACTTCCAGCTAATCGGTCTTTAAATGGCGTTTGATTATGAGGTATAAAAGGCCCCATTCCTATCATATGCGGTTTAAAATTGCTTAGAAATTTTAAATCAGTGATTAAATTGTTCATTGTTTGATACGGTGAACCAATCATCATGCCAGCGCCGACTTGAAAGCCGATATCTTTTAATTCTTGTAAGCACTGCATGCGATGTGCGAAGTTCATTTCAGCAGGGTGAAGTTTTGCGTAGTGACTATAGTCAGCCGTTTCATGGCGCAGTAAAAATCTATCGGCTCCGGCTTTAAAATACGCTTTATAATCAGCTAAATCTTTTTCACCGATGGAAAGTGTAATAGCACAATCAGGATAATTTTTTTTGATAGCAGAAACGATATCTACTACTCTTGAAGTGGTGAAATACATATCTTCGCCACCTTGTAAGACGAAGGTGCGAAGTCCGTTATTGTAGCCAATTTTACAACAAAGTAAAATATCCTCTAATGATAGGCGATAGCGAGTGGCTTTACTGTTAGAGCGACGAATACCACAATAATAACAATCGTTTTTGCAGTAATTGGTAAATTCAATCAAGCCACGCAAAAATACTTTATGACCGTAATGAGGTTCACGAACGAAACGAGCCGCCGCAAATAAATATTCGCTAAGCGGCCCTGTATAATTTTCATTTCGTAAATCCTCTAAGATTGATTGAATATCGCCTTCGTTAAAAGAGGGGTTGACTACTAATTCATCAATTATTTTATAGGATTTAGTTTTATTCATGATTATTTATCAAAATCGTACATCTTTTTTCTAGCATGGTAATGTGTATGCAAGAGTTCATGAGCGATTTTACTACCTGGTTTTTCTAAGAATTCAGCGTAAAGTTTCTTCAAATAAGGATTTTCATGTGATTTGCGGTATTTAGTATTTTTATCTATAGTGTAGAGTGCTTCCATACGTTTTTTATTTACAGCCATAGTAGTGTCTACAGGTTGACCGCCACCGCCGAGGCAACCACCAGGACAAGCCATCACTTCAAAGAAATCATATTCGCATTCGCCAGCACGTATTTTATCCATGATTACTTTAGCGTTTTTGAGCGTATGAGCAACAGCTATACGGATTTTTTTGCCGTCAATATTTATTTCAGCTTCTTTGATGCCGTCAAAACCGCGAACAGGAGTGTATTCTACATTTTGCATTTCTTTGCCAGTAAGCCATTCGTATGTTGTGCGAAGTGCTGCTTCCATAACGCCACCAGTAGTACCGAAAATAGCAGCTGCACCAGTTGCTTCACCCATTGGGTTATCGAATTCACTTTCTGGTAAGTTGTTGAAATCAATACCGATGTATTTTATGAGTTTGATTAAGCCACGTGTAGTGATAACAGCATCAGTATCTTGGTAGCCATCACGTCCCATTTCAGGGCGAGTGATTTCATATTTTTTAGCAATACATGGCATAACGGCAACTGTGAAGATTTTTTTCGGGTCAATATGTTTTTGTTGAGCGTAGTGCGTTTTAGTGATAGCAGAGAAAATCTGCATTGGAGATTTTGTTGTAGATAAATGGTCGAGTAAATCAGGATAATGTTTTTCTACATAATTTACCCAGCCAGGACAGCAAGATGTAGCCATTGGCATTTTTTGACCAGACTTAATGCGTTCGATTAATTCGTTAGCTTCTTCTGTGATAGTGAGGTCAGCGCCATAATTTGTATCAAATACTTTATCAAAACCAATCATGCGAAGAGCTGTAACCATTTTTTTAGTTACGATACTTCCTTTTGGTAAGCCAAAGGCATCACCTAAAGCAACGCGCACGCTTGGAGCAGTCTGAACGATTACGATTTTATCAGGGTCGAAAATTGCATCGAGTACGCGTTCAGTATCGTCTTTTTCAACGAGCGCGCCAACAGGGCAAGCTAAAGAGCATTGACCGCAGAGAACGCATTGTGTGTTATTGAATTCATCGTTAAATGGTGTTGTTATATGGATATCAGTGCTACGACCAGCAAAGCCGAGGACTTCAATGCCTTGAATATCTTTACAAGCACGGATACAACGACCGCATTTTACGCATTTTTCTGGGTCATGTAAAAGACTTGGATTGTTGCCAAATTTTGGCTGTGGTTTGCTTACATGTGGAATTTTTGGTTTTAATACATTGAAACGACTGCAAAGGTCTTGCAATACACAATTGCCATTACGTGGGCAAGTGAGGCAGTTTTCTTCATGGTCAGCCATTATGAGCTGTAAAATGCCACGCTGTGTATCGCGAACTACTTGAGTATCTGTATATACTTCCATGCCTTCCCAACATTCTGTAGAGCAAGCAGCTAATAGACGGCGTTTGCCCACTACTTCAACGGAGCAAATACGGCATCTAGCTTTAATTTTTTGGTCAGGATGGTAACATAAATGTGGAATATCGATATGAAGCATGCGAGCCGCTTCAAGGATTTTTGTGCCTTTTTTTACAGTTACAGGCATATTATTTATTTTAAGATGGATTAATTCTTCCATTAACTATAGCTCCTCCTATTCGTTGACTTTAAATACATCAGGGAATATTTTCATAGCGGATTTTAAAGCATTTTGTGCCGTTTCGCCAAGACCGCATAATGAAGACATAGGCATGACTTTAGCAAATGTAGCCATTGTCTTTAAATCTTCCTGTGTATGAGTGCCAGCTTTGATTTTATCCAAGAACATCTTAATATGGCGATTACCTTCACGGCATGGTGTGCATTGACCGCAACTTTCATGTAAGAAGAAATCTTGTGTATAGCGTAGAAAATCAATTACAGAAGTGCGTTCATCAATTACGAGTATAGAACCAGAACCGATGATTAAATCGTGTTTATCAAAATCTTCATAAGTATAAGGTACATCTAAAACACTGCTGTCAGCGATTTTACCAGAAGCTCCACCGAACTGGATTAATTGAATATTTCTATCGCCTTGAATACCGCCAGCCATATCATAAATGATTTCGCGAATAGTTGTGCCAAAAGGAATTTCATAAACACCAGGTTTTTTTACATTGCCACCAACGCTGACGAGTTTTGTGCCGAGTGACTCGCCTACACCGTATTTCATATAAGTTTTAGCGCTATCGCGTAAGAGATGTGGTACGATAGATAAACTTTCAACGTTATTCATGCAAGTTGGACGAGCGAATAAACCACTTTGTTTCATAAATGGCGGTTTCATGCGTGGACGACCGGCTTTTCCTTCCATAGAACGGATAAGCGCAGTACCTTCGCCACATACATAAGCACCAGCACCAGTGTAGAGATGAATTTTATAATCCCAGCCTGTGCCTAAGATATTTTTGCCCAAAAAGCCATTTTCTTCTGCTTGTTTTATGGCATTTAAAAGGCGTGGACGAAGATGGCTGTATTCAGCGCGCATATAGATATAACCATCTTCTGCGTTTACTGCCCAGCCAGCAATGATAATAGCTTCGATTAAATTAAATGGGTCATTTGTGATGAGTTCACGGTCTTTAAATGTGCAAGTTTCGCCTTCATCAGCATTACAAATAACGCAGTGATGTGGGCGCGGAACAGCGCGAGCCTGTGACCATTTGCGTCCCATTGGATAAGCTGCACCACCACGACCTTTGATTTTTGCTTCACTCAAAAGAGCAGCAATATCATCGCCGTCCATAGTTACAGCTTTTTTTAAAGCAGAAAAACCGCCAATGTTCATATAAGATTCAATAGAAAATACATCATATTTGCCAAAATTTTCGGTTATGTACTGTACTGTACTCATATAATAAAAACCCTGCCTTTCCCTAGATTTTGATTAGATAAATTTTTCGAGTAATGCTCTGATTTTTTCTTCGCTGTCGAGATTGCCATAAACCTGACCGTTAATTCTTACAGCAGGAGCTTTATCACAGGCACCGAAACATGATACTTTTTCAAGGGTAAATCTTCCATCATATGTTACACTATCAAAACCGATATTTAAAAGTTTTTGTAGAGTATCAATTAAAAACTGATTGTTGTTTACTTTGCAAGCGATATTATCGCAAACTTCGATTGGATAACGGCCACGTGGTTTATCAGAGAGAGCATCATAGAAAGTGATGCAATCATAGATAACGGATACTTTAACATCAGGTAAATTTTCAGCAATATAATACGCTACGATTTTTGGAATATAATGCTGAGGAATTTCCTGTTGGACTTCAACTAATATACCAACAATTTGAGTGAAATCATAATCATGAGCTGCAATGATATTTTTGATTTTTTCTTTTAATTCATCTGTAAGCTCAAAATTTGTGCTGTCAGCAATCATGTTATCAACCTACCTTTATAATATATACATAAGAATACTCTGAACCTCCCACGACTAAAGTCGCAGGGTTCTCGGTCAAGTATTCTAACGAATACAGTATCTCCGAGCTATCCCCATAGTTCCTACGGTTCTTGTATATGTTATTCAAGATTAAGCTATGTTTAATATTCTTAATCCTTCATTTCTAATATTTATAGCTGCATTTACATCTCTATCGTGATGTGTTTTACATTCAGGACAGTTCCACTTTCTAACATTTAAGTTTTTTACTTCAGTATTTTTATACCCACAAATATGACATAATTGGCTTGAAGGATAAAATTTATCTATTTTGACAATAACCCTGCCAAACCATTTGGCTTTATATGTTAGTTGTCTCATAAACTCTGACCAACTGACATCAGCTATATTTCTTGCTAATTTATGATTTTTCATCATGTTTTCAACTTGCAAATCTTCAAGACAGATTACATCGTAGTTTCTGATAAGTTGACATGTTACTTGATGTAGTAAATTGCGTCTTTGATTGGCAATTCTATCATGCAACTTTGCTACTTTTACTCTAGCCTTTTCCCAATTTGAACTTCCTTTTGTTTTTCGAGAAAGCTCTCTTTGGAGTTTAGCTAATCTAGTCAATGATTTCTGCAAGTATTTAGGATTGCTATATTTTACTGCATCTGAGGTTATGACAAAATCCTTTATTCCTAAATCCAAGCCGACATATTTATTCGTTTTTATGAATTCAGGTTGAGGCAGGTCTGTACAACATAGTGCAACGTAATATTTTCCACTAGGAGTCTGTGATACTGTAGCACTTAAAATCCTACCTTCTATTTGGCAATATTTATCTCTTATTTTTATCTTACCTATTTTAGGTAATTTTATTTTATTTCCTAAAAATACAATGTTGTTATTTGTCATATTTGTTTTGTACGATTTATACCGATTCTTTTTAGATTTGAATTTTGGAAAGCCTACTTTTTGTCTATTAAAAAAGTTTTTATAAGCTGTATCTAAATTCTTTAAAGCATTTTGTAAAGAGGATTTATCTGGTTCTTTAAGCCACTTTTTTTCTTTTTTTAATTGAGTAAGCTCTTTTGAGCATTCATTATAACCTATATTTTTCTTATTTTGTTCATATGCTTTAATTCTTCTATCTAAAAAGTGATTATATATAAAACGTACACAGCCAAAAGTTTTTTGAAGTAAACTTTCTTGTGTTTTATTGGGGTATATCCTAAATTTATAAGCTTTTTCCATAATAAACACTTACGCTTTCTTCTAATTAATGAATAAATATATCCTTTACCACGTATTACTTCCATACTATCATCTAATATAATCATGACATATGTATAGCAATATAACAAGTGTTTATATATTAACTGCCTATTTTAAATAACATATACAAGAACTGTAGGTTCTGCTTTAGTCGTATTATGAGGTCTCGTTCATATAGAAACGCTACTTTCTATACAGTTCTCTTATGAACTTCCGTTACTTTCGTAACGGCACAGACTATATCTTATCCCTCAGCTTTACCTGTTAGAGTCTGTCCACTTCCTCAGTCAATAGCTTACTGAGTACTTCCCTCAAGAGGAATAGTCGTTGAACGTTCTCCTATTCGGAGCTTCGCTGCTGATTGTCCATTTTTCAACACTTAGGATTTAACCTTATGCTATATATCTGATTTTTTCTGCTTTCGCCACATTCACGTTTAACTTTATTTCATGTTTACGTTGTAGTTCAGATATCTTTAGGGCTTTCCAGCAATTCAAACAGTATTGGATAGATCTTAGTCTATCTCTACGTACATATTTCTATATACGCTGACTATTTTGTTCGCCTAACTCATGATTAAAATCACAAGTGTGCGGCTCACAATAATCAAAATTAAATAGAATTTATATTATTTCTATATTATCATAATTTTATTTTAGAAGAAATATATAGATGTAAAGTATACAAAAATATAGATAATGAAGTATTTGTAAATGTATTATAGTAAGAGTATATAGCTTAAATGATATGCTATAATTAATCTAAATAATAGGGAGTGATAAATTTGAAAAAAATAGGCTGGAATTTTCCAAGTAATGATAATGGATGTGTTAATGGTGTTAGTGAAGCGGGTATTGAAACTTTTAGAGGCGATGTATTTAAATCGTTAGCAAAAGAAATATGTCAAAACTCACTGGATGCTCGTTTAGATGATGATAAACCTGTGAGAATAGAATTTTATTTGAGTAATATAGACATAGAAGATATACCTGATTTTGAAAGATTGCAGGAAGTGTTTGTTTTATCTAAAAATTATTGGGAGAATAATAAAAAAGCTAATAATTTTTATGAAAATGCTTTAAAAATTATTAAATCGAAAAAAATAAGATTATTGCGAATAAGTGATTTTAATACAACGGGAATAACTGGTGCAAGAGAAGAAAAATCTTCTAATTGGATTGATTTAGTAAAATCTTCTGGTGTATCGAATAAAACAGGAACAGCAGGTGGCAGTTATGGTATAGGTAAAAATGCACCATTTGCAAGTTCTGAATTAAGAGTTGTTTATTATAGTACATTCGATAAAGATAATATACGGGCATATCAAGGAGTAGCTAAATTAGCTTCTTTTGAGGAAGAAAAATTAAGTAAGGATACTATTTGGGATAGTTTTTCTAAAAAAAAGAAAAAAGTAATGACTCAAGGTATGGGTTTTTATGGAGTTATAGAAAATAATTTACCTGTTTTTGAAGATTTTTCTCTGGATAATTTTAAAAGAACAGAAATAGGTACAGATTTATATATTCTAGGTTTTATAAAAGACGATGATTGGGAAAATGAGATGATAAAATCTGTACTTAGTAGTTATTTATTAAGTATTTATAATGGCGATTTAGAAATAAAAATAGAAAATGTATTAATAAGTAAAATGAACTTAGAAAATTTAGTACAAGAATATGCAGATGATTTAACTAAAGGATATTATCAAGTTTTATGTTCACCAAATACAGTACATAAAGAAAAAGAATTTGCGGGATTAGGAAATATAACTTTAGATATTTTGATAGGAAAAGATTTGAATAAACGTAAAGTTTTAATGGCTAGAGGAAATGGAATGAAAATATTTGATAAAAATCGTATTTCTTCTACCATGCAATTTGCGGGGATTTGTGTTTTAAAAGATAAAAAAGTTGATGAATATTTTCGTTCAATGGAGACGCCGCAACATGATAAGTGGGAAGCAGATAGACATTCTAATAAAAAAGAAGCTGAAAAAATAATAAAAGAATTGAATAAGTTTATAAAGGACGAAATAAAAGATTTAGGAAGAAATACAATTTTGGATGAAATGGATGCAGTAGGAGCTAGTGAATATTTACCAGATGATGTTGTAAATGTAAATACTAAAGAACAACATAAAAAAGAAAGTTTATTAAACAAGACAAGCAGTATATCTAGTTTGAAAAAAGTAAATGTGGTCTCATCAAGTAAGGAAGGAACGCAATTTATTGATGAATCAAATTTAGATGATGGAAATGTCAATACTAATGGAGAAATAAATGATGATGGCAATTTACCAGCTAGAAAAAAACATAATAAGACTAGTAAAAATAAAAATTTTAATGTCTGTGAATATTTTGGAATACCATCTAGTGAAGGTGATAGTTTATTAAAAAATCCTATAAAAATAGAGCCATTAAGTTTTAGGTTATTTCTTTATGATAAGGATAATAAACAATATAAATTGAGTTTTATACCCAAAATGAGTTCTCGTCATTCATATATTCAAATTTATTTAATGGGTGAACAAGATAGATTATCAACCTTAGTAAGAATGGCATATGATAGTAAAAAAAATAAACTATTATGTAAAGAAGATAAAATATATGTTGGAGATTTAATAGCAAATCAAAAGTACACAATTATATATTCTATTGATAGTGATGAATTATGCTCAATGGAGGTATCAATTCATGGATATAATAAATAAATTGTATCCTTATCCAGTTTTATGGAAGAATAATGATGATTATATTAATTCTTCTTTTGACTGTGATATTAAGATAGAAGAGAATTTTAATATTATAACGGTAAAAGCAAAGTTTAAGTTGAAAAATAAAGAAATTAATACTTTGATAGAAAATGGAAAAGCAGAATATTTATTGCATGTAGAGTCACCAGCAACTTCATATCGCTTTATAAAATGTTCAATGCAAAATGAATTTTCTTTTGATATAGAAGATAGCCATTTATTAGGAGAGGTATCGTTATGTCCGTTTATTGTCGTTAAAGAAAAAATAATAGATTATTATAACTCTAAATTTAATGTAGATTATGAAGGTGTAACTTTTAATTTAGATATTGGAAATATCTTAGCTATTGGAGAGCAACGTAAATTTTCTGTTGAAAAAGATACAAAAGACCTTGCAGATGTGCCATCTATTTTTATCATATATAAGCGAGAAGATGATGATAAGATAGATATGAAAGTAGAAATAAATTCTGATAAGATAAGAATTGGTTTAAATAGAGATGTTTATGAGAATTATAATTATGCAGTATCTTTACAGTCAAATATGGTAGATATAGTAAACACAGCAATAATATTTCCAACATTGGTATATGTTTTTGAACAATTAAAAGAAGGTTTAGAGGATTATAAGGATTATCGTTGGTTTAGAGCAATAGAAAGACTTTTAAGTAAAGAGTCAATATATTTAAATGATGAAACAATGGACAGTATTATATCAATTGATTTGGCACAAAAAATAATGTATATGCCAATAGCGAAAGCTTTGTTAACTATAAAAAATATAGATACGAATATAGAGGATGAATAAAGTGAAATTATATTTTATGACAGAAGATGCTTTGGCATATTTTAAAGGAAATGTTAAAAATAACTTACATTATTATAAAGATGATAATACGAATTGGATAAAAACAGTTTATCCAGATAATCCATTACAGGAATTTAAAATTAAAGTAAATGATTTTAAAATGGATATGACAAGAGAAAATCCATCAGATGCAGATTATTATAATGTTAAAATTTTATATGAAAAATTAAGGGATATATCAGATGCACAAGCTACGGATGAGCGATTATGGGTAGGATTAGCACATGATTGTCTTTTTGAATATATGCAGTATAGATTTAATTTGAAAAATGGTGCATTTAGTGAAGATAGAATAAAAAAGAATTTCTTTTTTGCATATGGAAAGAAACGAAGTTTAATACGTCACCCTATTGCTAGACTTTGGTGGATTGGTAGATTAACTTATGATAAAAATGCACAAAATCCATACTATGCAATTGAATATCTAAAAAAAGATTTTCAAACTAAAGTACTTACTTTGTTTTCAAGTAATTTTGCTAATAACTCTAAAATAGCAAGAGTTTTTTTAGATAGTATGAGAATTATTGAAGAAAAGGGAAGAGTTGTAACTCGTGGACAGTATCGAGAATTAATAAAGTATGTTAATCTTTTAAGTGGTACGACAATATTAGATTATTTACCAAAGGAATATTTACAGGAAAAAATAATAAATCATTATTTTAAACAAAATAAGTAAAAAGAAAAGCACGTAAATACGATTTGTATTTGCGTGCTTTCTATATCTTAAGATATTAAAGTTTTATTTGTTTATCTTTATAGATATCAAGTTGAGCTTGTTCATCATTTAAGATTTTATCTGCAAGTTCGAGCTGCATATCTACTTGTTGATAAGAAGTTCCACCATAGGAATTGCGGTTTTTAACGCAAGTTTCTGGTTTGATAGCTTCATAAATGTCGTCTTCAAATAAATCGGACATCTGTTTGAATTCATCCATAGTCAAATCTTCAAGCCATTTTTTATGTTCAATGCAGTAATGAACAGCATGACCAGATACGCTATGTGCTTTTCTAAATGGCATACCTTTTTTAACGAGATAGTCTGCAAGGTCTGTTGCATTAGAGAAGTCTTCGCGAACAGCTTTGAGCATTATATCTGCTTTAACTTTCATACCGCGAATGAGTTGAGCATAAACAGCAAGGCTAAATTTAATTGTATCGATGGCATCAAATAAGCCTTCTTTATCTTCTTGTAAGTCTTTGTTATAAGCGAGTGGCAAACCTTTTACAGTTGTGAGCATAGCCATTAAATGACCAATTACACGACCAGTTTTACCGCGAACAAGTTCAGATACGTCTGGATTTTTTTTCTGTGGCATCATGCTAGAACCTGTGCAATGAGCGTCATCAAGTTCTACAAAAGAGAATTCACGAGAGCACCAGAAGATGATTTCTTCACTGATACGGCTCAAATGAATCATGAGAATAGATGCTGCGGATAAAAATTCCATGATGTAATCTCTATCGCTTACAGCGTCGAGGCTGTTAGAGTAGATAGCGTCAAAGTTGAGTTGTTCAGCTACAAATTGACGGTCGATAGGGAAGGTTGTACCAGCGAGTGCACCTGCACCAAGTGGCATGATGTCGCAACGTTCGTATACGCCTTTAAAGCGAGAGAAGTCACGGCTGAGCATGGAGAAATATGCCATCATATGGTGGGAGAATAAAATCGGCTGTGCACGTTGCAGATGAGTATAACCAGGCATGATTACATCTTTGTATTTTTTTGCTGTATCTGCGAATGCTAATTGAAGTTCTTTGATTAATTTTGCGACTTCAATTGTTTCGCGGCGTACATACATATGTGTATCGAGTGCTACTTGGTCATTACGGCTTCTTGCTGTGTGAAGTCTTCCACCAGCATCGCCAATGGCTTCTGTAAGGCGTTTTTCGATATTCATATGAATGTCTTCAAGGTCAACGGAAAAATCGAAATTACCTTGTTCAATTTTAATTAAGATATTTTTCAGACCTGTGATGATAGCATTAGTATCTTCATCATTTAAAATGCCAACTTTGTTGAGCATTTTTGCATGGGCAATACTGCCAGCAATGTCTTCATGATACATGCGTTTATCAAAATTGATAGAAGCCTGAAATTCATTAATCATTTCGTCGGTAGATTTGGCGAACCTGCCGCCCCACATTTGTTCAGCCATTATTTAAGACCTGCTTTTTCTTTCATTAAAGCGCGAACTTTAAGTGGAAGACCGAAGAGGTTGATAAAGCCTGTAGCATCAGCCTGATTGTAAACATCGTCTTCTTCAAATGTAACGAATTCTTGGCTGTAGAGGGAATATGGAGATTTTGCACCAGCTGGGCAAATGTTACCTTTGTAAAGTTTGAGTTTAACAGTACCAGTAACTGTTTCTTGAGTTGCATCAACGAATGCTGCAAGAGCTTCACGAAGCTGGGAGAACCACATACCATCATAAACAAGTTCAGCGTATTTGATAGCAACTGTTTCTTTGTAGTGAAGAGTCTGACGGTCGAGGCAGAGATATTCGAGTTCTTGATGAGCTGCATATAAGATTGCTCCGCCTGGGTTTTCATATACGCCACGGGATTTCATACCAACGAGACGGTTTTCTACGATATCAGTGATACCGATACCATTTTTAGCACCGATGTCATTTAATGTTTCTAAGAGCTGTACAGGTGCCATTTTTTCACCGTTAACAGCAACAGGAATACCTTTTTCAAAGTCAATTGTTACATATTCAGCTTTGTCTGGAGCATCTTCTGGAGCTTTGCTGATTAAGTACATGCTGTTTTTAGGTGCATTCCATGGGTCTTCAAGGTCAGAACCTTCATGGCTTAAATGCCAGATGTTTCTATCCATGGAGTAAGTTTTATTTTCTTTAGCAATTGGAATACCGTGTTTTTCAGCATAAGCGATTTCTTGTTCACGGGAGCGGAGTTCCCATTCACGCCATGGAGCGATTAATTTGATGTTTGGAGCAAGAGCTTTAACGGAAAGTTCGAAACGAACTTGGTCATTACCTTTACCAGTAGCACCATGAGCGATAGCGTCAGCGCCTTCAGCTTTAGCGATTTCTACAAGACGTTTAGCGATGAGTGGACGAGCAAAAGAAGTACCTAAGAGGTATTTGCCTTCATAAATTGCACTAGCTTTTAATGTAGGGAATACATAGTTTGCTACGAAGTCTTCAGTTAAATGTTCGATATAAACTTTAGAAGCACCAGATTTTAATGCTTTATCATGAACAACATTTAATTCATCGCCCTGTCCGATATCAGCACAAACAGCGATAACTTCACAGCCATTGTAATTTTCTTTAAGCCATGGAATGATAACAGATGTATCAAGTCCGCCAGAATAAGCGAGGACTACTTTTTTAATATTTTCCATTTTGACATCTCCTTAAATCTATTCGAGTAATTTAATCATAAATATGACTAATGATATATTAACAAATTTAGTCGCCCATTAAAAGAGCCATAATTGCTTTTTGTGTATGCAAGCGGTTTTCAGCTTCATCAAAAATAACATTTGCATTGTTTTCGAGAACATCTTCAGCGATTTCTTCGCCACGATGAGCTGGTAAACAGTGCATAACGATAGCGCGTTTATCAGCTACATTTAACAAGTCTTGATTAATTTGATAATCTTTGAAGATTTTTACACGAGCATCGTGTTCAGCTTCTTGTCCCATGCTTGCCCAAACGTCAGTGTATAAAATATCTGCATCTTTAGCAGCTTCATATGGGTCATTTAAAATTTCAATAGTAGAACCGGATTGTGCAGCATCAAGTTTTGCATTAGCTACAACTTGAGCATTTGGTTCATATCCTTTTGGACTAGCGCTAGCAAAATTCATGCCTACTTTAGCGCAAGCGTACATTAAGGAATGAGTCATGTTATTGCCATCACCGATATATGCCATTTTAAGACCTTTTAAGTCTTTGCCTTTATGTTCCTGAGTTGTTAAGAGGTCAGTTAAGGCTTGGCAAGGGTGAAGTAAATCTGTAAGAGCATTGATTACAGGAATATCAGCGTATTGAGCGAATTCTTCTACGATATTATGACCGAAAGTACGAATCATAACGCCGTCTAAGTAGCGGGAAAGTACGCGAGCTGTATCTTTAATTGGTTCGCCACGGCCGATTTGAAGGTCGCGGTTGGATAAGAATAAAGCTTGACCGCCGAGCTGATACATACCAACTTCGAAGGAAACACGTGTACGAGTAGAGGATTTTTCAAAAATCATACCGAGTGTTTTACCTTTTAAAAGGTGATGTTCAATGCCGGCTTTTTGTTTAGCTTTTAATTCATGAGCTAAATCGAGGATTTCAAAAACTTCTTCAGTTGTTAAATCATGTATGGATAAAAGGTCTTTGCCCTTTAGCATTATAAAACCTCCAATTATTGTATAAACGTATTATTTCTATGTTAAGCGTATTTTGGTAATACTTTATCTAAAACAGCGATTAATTCATCAACATGTTCTTTAGTGATATTGAGTGGTGGTACAAAACGAAGTACATTGCCTGCTGTGCAATTTATGATTGCGCCGTAGTCAAGACATTCGTTAGCGATTTCACGGCCTGGACGAGTTAATTCCATACCTAAGATAAGACCGCGGCCACGAACTTCTTTGATGAGTGTAGGATATTTTTCTTTATAAGCTTCGAATTTAGATTTTAAATAAGAGCCTACTTCTTTGACATTATCCATTAAGTTATCGTTAATTAAAGCATCTAAAACAACGCAAGCAGCAGCACAAGCGAGTGGATTGCCACCGAATGTAGAACCATGGTCACCAGCATGGAATGCACTAGCTACTTTATCTGTTGCCATGAATGCACCGATTGGCACACCGCCAGCAAGACCTTTAGCTAGAGTTACGATATCTGGTTTTACGCCGAACTGTTGGCAACCAAAGAATGTGCCAGTACGACCCATACCGCATTGAACTTCATCGAAGATTAAAACGGCATTGTATTTATCGCATAATGCGCGAACTTTAGGAAGGTAATCTTCATCAGGTACATGAACGCCACCTTCACCTTGGATTGCTTCGAGCATAACAGCACATGTTTTATCGCTCATTTTAGCTTCGAGAGCGTCAATATCATTAAATGGAACGTAATCAAAGCCAGCAGGAAGTGGACCAAAGCCATGATGATAGTGGTCTTGACCTGTAGCTGTGAGTGTTGCAATAGTACGGCCATGGAAACTATGGATAGCAGATATTATCTGAATTTTTTCAGGGTCGATATCAGTTGCGTATTTACGAGCAAGTTTAATAGCGCCTTCGTTTGCTTCAGCGCCGGAATTGCCGAAAAATACTTTATCCATGCCACTTAATTTTTTGAGTTTTTCAGCTGCTTCAACTTGAACTTCAGTGTAGTAAAGGTTGGAGCAGTGTATCATTTTTGCAGCTTGGCGACTTACAGCGTCAACGAGTGGTTTATAATTATGACCAACTACGTTTACAGCGATACCAGCTAAAAAGTCGATATATTTTTTGCCCTGTGTATCATAAACATATGGGCCGTCGCCATGGTCTAAAACTATATTGTAACGCGCAAAGACAGGAATGTAATCTTCTTTGTCTTTGGCGAAAATTTGTTCATTAGTTAACATATAAATTCCTCCGATTAACGAACAACTTCTGTACCAATACCTTGAGATGTGAATAATTCAAGGATTAAAGAATGGCTTTCACGTCCATCGATGATGCAGGCTTTACCTGTACCACTATCGAGAGCATGAAGGCAAGCTTCAACTTTTGGTATCATTCCGCCAGCAATATTACCGCTATTTATGAGTTTTTTAGCTTCATTTTGTGTGAGTGTAGAAATAAATGAAGATTTATCTTCAAAATCGCGATAAATACCTTTTGTATCAGTGAGTAATAATAATTTTTCTGCTTGCAGTGCACCAGCTATTTCAGCTGCTACATAATCGGCATTGATATTAAATGACTCATCTGCTTTGCCTGCACCGATTGGAGCGATTACAGGTACATAATCTTTGTCGAGTAAATCGTTGATTAAAGGTGTGTTTATTTTTTCAACTTCACCTACATAGCCGATATCTACATGTTGAACTTTATCAGAACCATCATGAACTTCAGCTAATTTTTTGTGAGCGATGATTAAATCAGCATCTTTACCACTTAATCCTACAGCATGGACGCCGAGGCGGTTGAGTCGATTTACGATTTCAGAATTTATTTTGCCAGCGAGAACCATTTCAGCAATTTGAACTGTTTCTTTATCTGTAACGCGCAATCCGCTGATAAATTCAGTTGCTTTGCCGAATTTTTTCAAGAATGAAGTGATATCAGGGCCACCACCGTGTATGATTACAGGGCGAATGCCAACGTATTTCATGAGGACGATATCCTTCATTACTTGTTGTTTGAGTTCTTCGTTAATCATGGCATTACCACCGTATTTGATTACAATGGTTTTGCCATAGAATTCTTGGATATAAGGAAGGGCTTCTACAAGGATAGAAGCCTTATCTTCAGCTGTAATTTTTTCAATATTGCTCATCAGGTGTGATACTCCCCATTAATTTTCACGTATTCATAAGAAAGGTCACAAGTCCATACAGTAGCATCACTGTCGCCTAAATTGAGTTCAATATCGATGACAATATCATTTTCTCTCATAACTTTAACGAGTGCTTCACTGTCGTATTGTGCGCCTACGCCACAATCAAAAATAGTGATGCCACCGAATTTAACGACTGTTTTTTCAGGAACCATATCTGCTCCGGAATAACCTACTGCGCAGATTACACGACCCCAGTTAGGGTCTTCACCGAAGAATGCAGTTTTAACAAGTGGAGAATTAGCAACAGCCATACCAACTGTCTTAGCATCAGCGAAAGATTTTGCACCTTTTACATTGATTGTTAAGAATTTGCTAGCGCCTTCACCATCTGCTGCGATTTCTTTAGCGAGTTCAACGCATAAAGCCATTAAGTTAGAGCAGAAAATATCGTAATCAGCATTTTCTTCTGTGATTTTTTTGTTGCCAGCTAAACCATTAGCGAGAACAACAACAGTATCATTTGTGCTCATGTCGCCATCAACGGAAATCATGTTGAAGGATTTTTCTACACAAGTAGATAATGCTTTTTGTAAAAGAGATTGTTCAATATCAAGGTCAGTTGTGATATAGCAAAGCATAGTTGCCATATTAGGGCGAATCATACCAGAACCTTTAGCGATAGCACCCATATGAACTTCTGCATCGCCGATATCGAATTTAACTGTCATTGTTTTGCAATGAGTATCAGTTGTGATGATAGCATTAGCAGCGTTGATACTGCCAGTTTCGGATAAATCAGCTACAGCATCTTTGATGCCTTTTTCTAATTTGTCCATAGGAAGAGTAACGCCGATAACGCCAGTGGAACCAACGATTACATCATCTGCATTGATGCCAAGTTCTTTAGCAGCGATTTCTCTTGTTTTATATGCATCGTCCATGCCTTGTTTACCAGTGCAAGCATTAGCACAACCTGCATTAGCTACGATAGCACGAGCACTGCCAGTAGCAACTGTTTCTTTAGAAACGTATACAGGAGCAGCAGCTACTTTATTTTGAGTGAATGTACCAGCAATTGCTGCTGGAGTTTCTGTATAGATTACAGCAACATCAAGGTTACCGCTTTTCTTTATACCAGCTTTTACGCCGGCTGCTTTAAATCCTTTAGCGTAAGTTACGCCTTGAGTATCTTTTTTTATCATGGAAATCCTCCTTATAATCAATCATGGATAAATTGGAGTAATATCTAAACCAGTTTTTTCATCTAAACCGCAAGCGATATTCATATTTTGAATTGCCTGTCCAGCTGCACCTTTTACGAGGTTATCGATAGCAGAAAGGACGATTATGCGACCTGTGCGAAGGTCGATATGCCAGCCGATATCGCAGAAGTTAGAACCGCGAACTTCTTTAGTAGATGGATAGCCACCACGACCTAAGAGGCGAATGAAATATTCTTTGCCATACATTTCATTATAAGCGGCGTCAATCATTTCTGGAGTAACCCATTGTTTAATATTGGCGTAGCAAGTGCTTAAAATGCCACGGCTCATAGGCACGAGATGAGGTGTGAAGTTAAGCATAACTTTGCGGTGACAAAGATGACCGAGTGCTTGCTCGATTTCTGGAGTGTGGCGGTGTGTAGCTACACCGTAAGCTTTAAAGTTATCATAGAATTCTGGGTAGTGGTTCATGAGTTTTGGAGAACGACCAGCACCAGAAGTACCAGATTTTGCATCAACAATGATGGTATTTGTTTCAATGAATTCATTTTTTACGAGTGGAGCAAGTGCCAAAATACTTGCTGTAGTATAACAACCCGCATTACCGATGATTTTAGCTGATTTTATTTCATCACGATACAGTTCAGCTAAACCGTAAACACGTGGAGCATCTTTATGTGTATGAGGTACTTTATACCACTGTTCATAAACGGTAGTATCATCAAATCGATAATCTGCTCCGAGGTCTATAATACGTACATTAGTATCAGCTAAAGCTTTGCCGACTTCCATTGCATGACCATGAGGCAGACCGATGAAAACGAAGTCACTATCTTTAGCTATTACGTCTAAATCCTTCATGCTGATTAATTTTTGGTCGTATAAACCGCGCAGATGAGGATAGACTTCTGATATAGCCTTACCAGTGTGACTTTCAGAGGTAATGTGCACTACTTCGACTTGAGGATGATTGTACAAAAGACGTAGCAATTCTGCTCCTGCGTAGCCGGTAGCACCGATAATACTTACTTTTATCATGATACCCTCCTATAAAAATAATTGTGTAAAATTGTAAATCACAGCACAAATATTATAGCACAATATTACAATTTAAATTAAATAAAAACGCCAATGAATAAGATGTTAATAATTATACAACCATTAACAATAAAATTTCAATAGTAATTTGTTAATTTTTTAAAATAAAAATAGCAATATGTATAACTATGAATAAAATATACATATTGCTATTTAAATAATTTATTTTTCGTTTGTGAGTGTAAGCATGCGATAGAATTTATGCATAAACATGTTGTAATTTTCTATAGTATCATTTTCGGTTTTACCATTGACAATGCGATAAGATAAAATCCAGCTGTTGTCTTTAGCGTTATAAATATCAGCAGTCATAGAAACGAAACTATCATTAGAGAAAGTGAATACTACGTAAGCATCAGCATAATTTTTTATGTTATCTTTGTATAGTTTTTTAGCATTTACTTTATCAAGTGTAGTGATATCTGTACCCGTACTATTTAAAATAGCACTGTTGATTTGTTTGTCAGATAAAACATTAATGCCAGTGCCATCTTCTTTAGCTACATCAACGGCTGCTTGAACAATCATATCAGTAGTGACAAGTTTTGGAGCGTTAGGACGATTGTTTTCGTTAAGATAAACGCTTAAAGCTGAAGGCTTGTAATATGGAGTAGCGATAGCTAAGGTTTTAATGGATTTTAAGTCGTAATTTTCATCAATGACAGTGGTCTTTTCCGTTGCAGCAAATGCTGTAGCAATACTGAAAAGCATCATAGCCAGTAAGGAAACAATAAAAATAGATTTTTTCATAAAGTAACCTCCTATTATTTTATATTCTATAAAAGAATATTCGAGTTAAAAAAGTCTATTCCTGCAAAAAAGTCTAGGATAAAGTACTCTTAAATTTATAGAAGGTTATTTTAAGAAACCATTGATAATCTGATTTTCAGCTTCTTTTTCTGTAAGACCGAGGCTCATTAATTTGATGAGTTGTTCTCCAGCAATTTTACCGATAGCTGCTTCATGGATTAAGTTGGATTCTGGATGATTTGCTTTGATTTCTGGAATAGCGGAGATATTTGCTTCATCCATGATGATTGCATCACATTCAGAATGGCCATGACATTTATTATTACCGTAAATTTTAGCGATAAATATTTGTTTGGATTTATCTTGAGCAACAGCGCGGGAAATGATGTTAGAATGAGAATTTTCACCATCTAAATTTACTTCAAAATCACTTTCAGCAAATTGTTGACCATGAGTTAATAATTTTTCTTTTACAATCAATGTAGAATTTTTGCCAACTGTTCCTTTTGTAATACGTTTTGTGGAATTTATACCGCGGATTTGAGTTGTTTCCATTTCCATATAGGAATTTTCATCCATTTCAACGATAGTGGTAGGGTTCATGATACGTTTGCCTTCGCCGTCACCAGAACCGTAATGTTTTTCAAGGTATTTTACTTTAGAATTTTTGCCGATATAAAAAGTATGGATACCATCATGTTCGGAGTCAGCTTTACCACAATTATGAATACCACAACCAGCAACGATTGTAACATCGCAGTCATCACCAATGTAAAAATCGTTATATACGCATTCTGTGATACCAGCTTTATCCATGATTACAGGAATGTAGCAAACTTCTTTTTTTGTACCAGGAGCGATGCGGATATCGATACCATCTTTATCTTCTTTTTTTGTAATGGCGATATTAGAGCTAGAAGAGCGGTCAATGGCTTTGCTGTTTAAACGAATGTTATAAGCTCCTTTTGGTTTATCTTTAAGACCAGAAACTTTTTCTAGTAAATCTTTTTCTATATTATCAAGCATGAGATTACCTCCTTATTTTTTATAGAAATCGCATACACCAGCAACTTCCATGAGTTGAGGCATGATTTCTTCTTTAGTACCGATTTGCTGAATAGAGCCGTTAGCGATTAAAACGATTTCGTCAGCAATATTTAAAATACGTTCTTGATGGGAAATAATCATAATAGAGCGCTGTTCTTGGTGCATTTTTTCAAATACACTGATGAGTTTTTGGAAACTCCATAAGTCAATACCAGCTTCTGGTTCATCAAAAACTGCTAATTTTGTCTGTTTGCGAGCTAAAATTGTAGCGATTTCAATACGTTTGATTTCGCCACCGGATAAAGATGTATCTACATCACGGCGCACGTAATCAGCAGCGCAAAGTCCAACTTCAGAAAGATAAGTGCATGCGCCACTTGTAGTTAATTTTTCACCAGCCGCAATGCTTAGTAAATCTTTTACGCCGATACCTTTAAAGCGAACTGGTTGTTGAAAAGCAAAGCTTATGCCAGCATTAGCACGTTTAGTGATATCCCAATCAGTGATATCTTCGCCGTTGAAAATGATTTGACCAGATGTAGGTTTTTCTATACCCATGATTATTTTGGCAAGTGTGGATTTACCGCCGCCATTAGGGCCTGTTATTACAATAAATTTTTTGTCATCAATTTTCAGATTGATATTGTTAAGAATTTCCTTAGATGAATTGCCTTCATTAACGGAAAATGATAGATTTCTTAATTCTAACATTTAACAAACTCCTATCATAATATATTTATTTGATTTATTATTAAACTACATATAATATATCATAACTATAATATACCATAAATATTATACAGTTTTTAGTATGGATTAGCAAAATTATAATTTTTGAATAAAGGTTTCCTTATTAATATATACATATTGTTTGTGAAAGAGCAAAATAAACTTTTTTAAACTTTTTTTAAATTTTTTTCAAAAAAGGGGTTTACAAACTCGTTGCGTTGTGATAACATTATTAACTGTCAGCGCGGTGCTGAGCAAGAAAACAAAAAATGCTGGTGTAGCTCAATTGGCAGAGCAGCTGACTTGTAATCAGCAGGTTGGGGGTTCGATTCCTCTCGCCAGCTCCATAAAATCTTTACCAAATCGCGGGGTGGAGCAGTTGGTAGCTCGTCGGGCTCATAACCCGAAGGCCAGAGGTTCAAGTCCTCTCCCCGCAACCAAAAAGCCGATTTCTGCTGATGTAGCTCAGTCGGCAGAGCGTATCCTTGGTAAGGATAAGGTCACCGGTTCAATCCCGGTCATCAGCTCCATTATAAAATATCATAACATGGCGGCGTAGCTCAGTTGGCTAGAGCATGCGGTTCATACCCGCAGTGTCCGGAGTTCGAATCTCTGCGCCGCCACCAATAAAAACGATAACCCCTTAAAATTAGGGGCTTTATTTATGTTAGTGGCTTTGTGAGTTTAATTTGAATATTTCAAATTAAATATTAATATTGCCAGTGTCAGGCGGTTTTGGTATTCTCAATTTCGCCTGTAGTCGTTATTTATTTGACACAAACAATCAATTGTGATAAATTATATAGACGACGTTCTAAGACGAATATTATACTAATTAATGTAAAGAGGGGTGCATGAGATGCGCAATGCTATTACTTTAGCCTGCACTGAATGCAAACAGCGCAATTATAGGACTAATAAAAATAAAAAAAATGATCCTGATAGAATTGAAATGAAAAAGTATTGCAAATTCTGTAAAAAACATACTTTACACAGAGAAACTAAATAAGTTTTTTTCGTTAGTGTGAGGATGTGAAAAAATGGCACAGAATGAAAATACTCCAGTAAAACAGGAAAAGTCTGGTATAATAGGTTTTTTATCCGGTGTTAAAACTGAATTAAAAAAAGTTGTTTGGCCTACTCGCAAAGAACTTGTTTCTTATACAGGAGTAGTTTTTATTGCGGTAGCATTTGTTTGTGCTTTAATTTGGGTATGTGATACTGTTTTTGCCCGTATATTTAATCTCATATTACAATAATTTACAGGAGGTGGAGATGTCTTGTCCCTTGGCATGGAAACAGAAAAGAAATGGTATGTAATCCATACATATTCCGGTTATGAAAACAAAGTAAAAGCCAATCTTGAAAGAAAAATCCACTCCATGGGCATGGAAGACAAAATCTTCAATGTAATCGTGCCTGTAGAAGAAGAGATTGAAAAGAAAAATGGCAAAGAAAAAGTAGTTCAAAGAAAAATCTTTCCGGGCTATGTGCTTTTGGAAATGATTGTAGATGAACGTTCCTGGTATATCGTTAGAAATACTCCAGGAGTAACAGGTTTCGTTGGTTCAAATACAAAACCTGTTCCATTGACTGATGAAGAAGCAAAAAGAATTTTAAAAGCAATGGGTATGGATGAACAGGGTGAAGAATCTACTGAAGATAAAAAACTTGTTGATTTAGATATTGAAATAGGCGATAAAGTAAATATTAAATCCGGAGCTTTTGAAAATTTTGTTGCAACTATAACAGAAATTGATTATAGTAAGAATAAGATTAAAGGCGTTGTTGATATGTTTGGAAGAGAAACTGCTGTTGAATGCGGTTTTGACCAGATAGAAAAAATATAAATCAGCAAATAAATATAACAAACGTTATATTCAAAATCCTAAGGAGGTGTAAATAACAATGCCAAAGAAAGTTGTTAAACTTGTAAAACTGCAAGTTCTCGCTGGTAAAGCTACTCCTGCTCCTCCAGTTGGTCCTGCTTTAGGTCAGGCTGGTGTTAATATCATGGCTTTCGTTAAAGAATTTAACGAAAGAACTGCTAAACAGGGCGGTTTAATCATCCCAGTTGAAATTACAGTTTTTGAAGATAGATCCTTTACATTTATTACAAAAACTCCACCGGCAGCTGTACTCTTAAAGAAAGCAGCTGGAATTGAAAAAGCATCCGGTGAACCAAATAAAAAGAAAGTAGCTAAATTGCCACGTGCAGAAGCTATGAAAATTGCTGAAACAAAAATGCAAGACCTCAACGCTGCAGATATTGAAGCAGCAACTCGCATGATTGAAGGTACTGCACGCAGCATGGGTATCGAAATCGTTGACTAATTGTCGGTGATAGATGCTTATCTGTGGGAGGCTTATACCGTTAAAACCACAAAGGAGAGATTTTTAAATGGCTAAATTTGGTAAAAAATACCAAGAAGCTGCTAAATTAGTAGAAGCTGGTAAAGCTTATGATTTAGTAGAAGCTGTAGAAGTTGTTAAGAAAACTGCTACTGCTAAATTTGATGAAACTGTTGATGTAGCTGTTCGTTTAGGTGTTAACCCTAAATATGCTGATCAGCAAGTTCGTGGTGCTGTTGTACTTCCACATGGCACTGGTAAAACAAAAAAAGTATTAGTTTTTGCTAAAGGCGATAAAGTTGCTGAAGCAGAAGCTGCTGGAGCTGACTATGTTGGTTCCGATGAATTCGTAACAAAAATTAAAGAAGGCTGGTTCGACTTCGACGTTACTGTTGCAACTCCAGATATGATGGGTGTTGTAGGTCGTCTTGGTAGAATCCTCGGTCCTCGTGGCTTAATGCCAAACCCTAAACTTGGTACTGTTACAATGGATTTAACAAAAGCTGTTAAAGAAATTAAAGCAGGTAAAGTTGAATATAGAACAGATAAAGCAGGTAATGTTCATGTTCCAATCGGTAAAGCTTCTTTCGAAAGCGAAAAACTCGTACAAAACTTACAGACATTACTTGATACATTAGTAAAAGTAAAACCAGCAGCAGCTAAAGGTCAGTATATGCGTAATATCACTATTAGCACTACTATGGGACCAGCTGTTACTGTTAACACAAACTTTAAAGCTGTTAAAGCAGAATAAAATTAAATATTTATTTGATAAAGCGACTTAAGACAGCAGGTGTTGCTACGGCAACATAATAATAGCCTGCCGAGGTCAGATACTTGGCAAGGCATGAAAATTGCGGTCTCTGGTCGTCGGCTAGAGACCGTTTTTAGATTTCGTAATAAATATATCCACTTGAGAGGGGGTGTCATGAAATGGCAAACATTCGTCCAGAAAAACAAGCCGCTGTAGCTGGCTTAAAAGAACAATTAAGCACTGCAAAAGGCGTTGTATTAACAGGTTATAAAGGTTTAACTGTAGCTCAGGATATGAAACTTCGTGCTAAATTCCGTGAAGCAGGTGTTAGCTATCATGTAGTAAAAAATACTATGCTCCGCATCGCTGCTAACGAAACTGGTTTAGAAGGTTTAGATCCAGTACTCAACGGTACAACAGCTATCGCTGTATCCGCTGATGATGCAGTAGCTCCAGCTAAAGTTATTTATGATTTCATCAAAGAAAATAAACTTGAAAAAACAGAAGTTTTAACTATTAAAGCTGGTGTTGTTGAAGGTAAAATTATTGGCGTTGATGAAGTTAAAGCTTTGGCATCCCTACCATCTCGCGAAGTTCTCATCGCAAAAGTGCTTGGCAGTATGCAAGCTCCTATCTCTGGTATGGTCAATGTACTTCAAGGTACTATCCGCAATATGGTATATGTGCTTGATGCAATCCGTGCTCAGAAAGAATCTGCATAAGCAGACTCTCTCTATATAAATAAATTATAAAAAAAGAAATTAACGATTTAAATTTGGAGGAATATAAAAATGACTAAAGAAGAAATTATGCAAGCCATTGAAGAAATGACTGTTCTTGAATTATCCGAACTCGTAAAAGCTATGGAAGAAAAATTTGGTGTTAGCGCTGCTGCTCCTGTAGCTGTAGCTGCTGCTCCTGCTGCTGGCGCTGCTGCTGCTGAAGAAAAATCTGAATTTGATGTTGTTTTAGCTTCCGCTGGCGACAAAAAAATCAACGTAATCAAAGTTGTTCGTGAAATCACTGGCCTTGGCTTAAAAGAAGCTAAAGCTCTCGTTGATGGCGCTCCTAAAGCTGTAAAAGAAGGCGTTTCCAAAGAAGACGCTGAAGCTTTAAAAGCTAAATTAGAAGAAGCTGGCGCAACTGTAGAACTCAAATAATTTTATTTGATAATACGAAAGGACATTGGACTTGTTCCAATGTCCTTTTTTGCGTTTTAGTGAAAAAATTCATTTAAGTTTGACAGATGTTTTACTCTATTATAAAAAGAAATGTAAATTTTTAGAAAATAATTTTATTGATGTAAGAAAATGCCATTAAATCCTTATATATCAAGGCTTTTCGCCACTTTACACTTTAAAAATGATACGCCAGGCAGCGTGTATATAAAAATACTTGTAAAATAAGTGTTGACAATACTTTTTAATGATGATAATATTAGTAAGTGCCTGAAATCCTGTCAGTTAGTATTTAGGAGTGATAAAAATGGTTACACTAAAAAATGCTAAACGCGTTATCGGTATAAAACAAGTTACTAAAGCGGTAAAAAACGATTTAGCAAAATGTGTTTACATAGCAGATGACGCGGACGATAGAGTTTTAAGCCCTTTAAAAGAGCTGTGTAAGACTAAAAATGTAGAAATGATTTTTGGTTGTACCATGGCTGAACTTGGTAAATCCTGCAATATTGAAGTAGGAGCTGCAGCAGTAGCACTGCTTTAAGGATTACCGCTAACTATGCTGAAAGTCTTACAGAAGTGTGAGATTTCTTAATCTAAATATCCGCAGTTGGATAGGGCTTGGGAGCCTTTTAATCTTTAGGAAGGAGGTGCATGTATGCCTACAATTAATCAGTTGATTCGTAAGAGCAGACAGAGCATGCAGGAAAAATCTACAGCACCGGCATTAAAAAATTGCCCGCAAAAACGTGGTGTTTGTACAAGAGTATATACTACTACTCCTAAAAAACCAAACTCCGCATTGCGTAAAGTTGCCCGTGTTCGTTTAACGAATAGTATTGAAGTAACAGCTTATATCCCTGGTATTGGTCACAATCTTCAGGAACATAGTGTTGTTTTAATTAGAGGCGGTCGTGTTAAAGACTTACCAGGTGTGCGTTATCACATCATTCGCGGTTCTTTGGATACTGCAGGTGTTCAAAATCGTGAACAGGGAAGATCTAAATACGGTGCAAAACGTCCTAAGAAAAAATAATTACTAAATGATTGAAGACTAAGACAAGGAGGGGTAGTAATGCCAAGAAAAGGTTCTGTACCTAAAAGAGATGTATTACCAGATCCGGTGTACAAATCCAAGGTCGTAACTAAATTTATAAATAAAGTTATGCTTTCCGGTAAAAAAGGTGTTGCTGAGAAAGTAGTTTATGATGCATTTGACATCATTAAAGAAAAAACTGGCAAAGACCCAATGGAAGTTTTTGAAACTGCATTGAAAAATGTAATGCCAGTATTAGAAGTTCGTGCACGCCGTGTTGGTGGTGCTAACTATCAGGTTCCTGTAGAAGTTCGTCAGGACCGTCGTATGACACTCGGTATTCGTTGGATCGTTAATTATGCTAGACTTCGTGGTGAAAAAACTATGAACGAACGTCTTTCTGGCGAATTAATGGATGCAGCAAACAATACTGGTGCAGCAATTAAGAAAAAAGAAGATACTCATAAAATGGCTGAAGCTAATAAAGCATTTGCTCATTATCGTTGGTAATTTGAGAGTGTCTTTTATATAAAACAAGGAGCGATGAAGTAAGTGGCAAGAGCGTTTTCACTTGAAAAAACTCGTAATATTGGTATTATAGCACATATCGATGCAGGTAAAACCACCACTACAGAGCGTATCCTGTTCTACACAGGTATTCTTCACAAAATGGGTGAAGTTCATGAAGGTGCTGCTACAATGGACTGGATGGCACAGGAAAAAGAAAGAGGTATCACAATTACTTCTGCCGCAACAACTTGCCATTGGAAAAACCATCGTATCAACATCATTGATACACCAGGCCACGTGGATTTCACAGTTGAAGTAGAACGCTCTTTGAAAGTACTTGATGGTGCAGTTACTGTATTATCTGCAAAAAGCGGTGTAGAACCACAATCTGAAACAGTTTGGCGTCAAGCTGAAAGATATCATGTACCTCGTATGGTATACGTAAATAAAATGGATATCATCGGTGCAGATTTCTATAACGTTTTAAAGATGATGGTTGAACGTTTAAATGCAAATCCGGTAGCAATTCAGATACCAATTGGTGCTGAAGATACTTTCCAAGGACTTATTGACTTAATTAAAATGAAAGCTGTAATCTACGAAGAAGATTATACTAAAGAACCTGATTTAGTAGATATTCCAGCTGAATATAAAGAAAAAGCAGAAGAATATCGTCAGAAAATGCTCGATACAATTGCAGAAACTGATGATGAATTAATGATGAAATATCTTGAAGGTGAAGAACTCACTGAAGAAGAAATCAAAGCAGCTCTTCGCAAAGCTACAGTAGCATGTACTCTTTGCCCAGTTGTATGTGGTTCTTCTTACAAAGATAAAGGTATTCAACCAATGCTTGATGCAGTAGTTGATTACATGCCTTCTCCACTTGATATTCCTGCTATTAAAGGTATTAATCCAGATACAAATGAAGAAGACCATCGTGAAGCAGATGACAGTGAACCATTCGCTGCATTAGCATTCAAAATCATGGCTGACCCATTTGTTGGTAAACTCGCATTCTTCCGTGTATACTCCGGTACATTAAATGCTGGTTCTTATGTATTTAACTCTACAAAAGGCAAAAAAGAACGTATCGGTCGTATCTTACAGATGCATGCAAACCATCGTAAAGAAATCGAAGTTGTTTACAGCGGTGATATCGCAGCAGCTGTAGGTCTTAAAGATACTACAACTGGTGATACACTTTGCGATGAAAATCATCCAATCATACTTGAATCTATGGAATTCCCAGATCCGGTTATTTCCGTAGCAGTTGAACCAAAAACAAAAGCTGACCAGGAAAAAATGGGCATCGCTCTTCAGAAATTAGCTGAAGAAGACCCTACATTCCGTGTAAGAACAGATGTTGAAACCGGTCAGACAATTATTTCTGGTATGGGCGAATTACATCTCGATATTATCGTAGACCGTATGAGCCGCGAATTCAAAGTAGATTGTAAAGTAGGTAAACCTCAGGTTGCTTACCGCGAAACAATTCGCAAAACTGTTAAAGCTGAAGGTAAATTTGTTCGTCAGTCCGGTGGTAAAGGTCAATACGGTCATTGCTGGCTTGAACTTATTCCACAAGACCCAGGTACAGGTTTCTCCTTCGAAAGCAAAATCGTTGGTGGTGCTATTCCTAAAGAATACATCGGACCAATCGAAAACGGTGTCAAAGAAGCTATGGAAAACGGTGTTGTTGCTGGTTATCCAATGGTTGACATCAAAGCTGTCGTATATGACGGTTCTTATCATGAAGTTGACTCCTCAGAAATGGCCTTCAAAGTTGCAGGTTCTATGGCATTCAAAGCTGGTGCAACAAAAGCAAATCCAGTTCTCCTCGAACCATATGTAAAAGTTGAAGTTACTGTTCCTGAAGAATATATGGGCGATGTAATCGGTGACTTAAACTCCCGTCGTGGTCGTATCGAAGGTATGGAACCACGCAATGGTGTAGAAGTAATCAATGCATTTGTTCCACTTTCTGAAATGTTCGGTTATGCAACCGACTTACGTTCTAAAACACAGGGTCGTGGGAACTACTCCATGGAAGTTTCTTACTATGACGAAGTTCCTAAAAATATATCTGATGCTATTGTCGCTAAAGTTAAAGGCGAATAATAAGGGAGGAAAAAATTTAAATGGCTAAACAAAAGTTTGAAAGAACTAAACCACATGTAAACATTGGTACAATTGGTCACGTTGACCATGGTAAAACTACTTTAACTGCTGCTATCACTAAAGTATTATCCGAAAAAGGTATGGCTCAGTTCGAAGATTACAGCATGATTGATAAAGCTCCAGAAGAACGTGAACGCGGTATCACAATCAACACTGCACACGTTGAATATGAAACTGATAAAAGACATTATGCTCACGTAGACTGCCCAGGCCATGCTGACTATGTTAAAAACATGATCACTGGTGCTGCTCAGATGGACGGTGCTATCCTCGTTGTTAGTGCTGCTGATGGTCCTATGCCTCAGACTCGTGAACACATCCTTCTCGCTCGTCAGGTTGGTGTTCCAGCTATCGTTGTATTCCTCAACAAAGCTGACCAGGTTGATGACCCTGAACTTCTCGAACTTGTTGAAATGGAAGTTCGTGAACTTCTTTCCAGCTATGACTTCCCAGGCGATGACGTTCCAGTAATCACTGGTTCCGCTCTTCAGGCTCTCGAAGGCGACGAAGAAGCTAAAAAGAAAATTCTTGAATTAATGGATGCTGTTGATGATTACATCCCAACTCCAACACGTGACACTGATAAACCTTTCTTAATGCCAGTTGAAGACGTATTCACAATTACTGGTCGTGGTACTGTTGCTACAGGCCGTGTTGAACGTGGCGAACTTAAACTTGGTGACAGCGTTGAAATCGTTGGTCTTTCCGATGAAAAGAAATCCACTACTGTAACTGGTATCGAAATGTTCCGCAAAATGCTTGATAGCGCTGTTGCTGGTGATAACATCGGTGCACTTCTTCGTGGTATTGACCGTAAAGAAATCGAACGTGGTCAAGTTCTTGCTAAACCTGGCACAATTCATCCACACAAAAAATTCAAAGCTCAGGTTTACGTATTAACTAAAGAAGAAGGTGGACGTCATACTCCATTCTTCTCCAACTATCGTCCACAGTTCTATTTCCGTACTACTGACGTTACTGGTGTTGTAACTCTTCCAGAAGGTACTGAAATGGTTATGCCTGGCGATAACATTGAAATGAGCATCGAACTCATCACTCCAATCGCTATTGAAAAAGGTCTTCGCTTCGCTATTCGTGAAGGTGGCCATACAGTAGGCGCTGGTCGTGTAATTGAAATCGACGAATAATTAATCTTTAAATATTAAATTTTTATATGGGGGCGGCATTTTGCTGCCCTTATATAAAGTTTTTTTTTGTAAAATGCGATGACGCGGCAGATTGCTTACCTCGCGTAAGGGAACTGGCGTGGAGAAATTGTCCGGGTCGAGAATCTGGGCGACAAGGAGGAAAATAACTTGGCTAAACAGCAAAAAATTAGAATTCGTTTAAAAGCATATGATCATAAAGCACTTGATCAAAGCTCCGTTAAAATTGTTGAAACGGCTAAAAGAACAGGTGCAATGGTATCTGGTCCTATTCCATTGCCAACTGAAAAAAACATTTTTACAATTTTGAGATCTCCACATCTTAATAAAGACTCCCGTGAACAGTTCGAAATGAGAACTCATAAACGTCTTATTGACATTTTAGAACCTACATCTAAAACTGTTGATGCTTTAATGCGTTTAGATTTGCCAGCAGGTGTGGATATCGAAATTAAATTGTAAGAGGAGGTGGCAATAGATGGCAAAAGTAATTTTAGGTAAAAAACTTGGCATGACTCAAATCTTTACTGAAGAAGGTAAAGTAGTTCCTGTTACAGTTGTAGAATCCGGTAAAAACGTTGTTCTTCAGAGCAAAACAGTTGAAACTGACGGTTATAACGCAGTTCAGATTGGCTTTGGAACAATTAAAGAAAAAAATGTAACTAAACCAATGAAAGGCCATTTCGCAAAAGCTGGCGTTGAACCAGTAAAATTCATCCGCGAATTCCGCCTTGCAGATGTTCCAGAATATAAAGCTGGTGACTCCATCAGCGTTGACATATTTGGTGCCGGTGATTTAGTTGATGTTACTGGTACTTCTAAAGGTAAAGGTTTTGCCGGCGGTATTAAACGTCACAACTTTGCTAGAGGTCCTATGGGTCACGGTTCTAAATCTCATCGTGAACCAGGTTCTACAGGTGCTATGATTTCTGGTCATGGTGGACGTGTACTTAAAGGTAAAAAATTACCAGGCCGTATGGGTGGCGCTAAAGTTACTGTACAGCGTTTAAGCGTTGTTCGCGTTGATGCTGACCGTAACCTTATTTTAATCAAAGGTGCTATTCCAGGTGCTAAAAATAGCTTTGTAGTAATTAAAGATACAGTTAAACCTAATAAATAATAATTGGAAGGAGGATATGCTATATTATGCCTAAAGTAGCAGTTTATACAGTTGCCGGCCAGCAGATCGGTGATATCGAATTAAATGAAAGCGTATTTGGCGTTGAAGTAAACGAAGGCCTTGTTCATCAGGCAGTTGTTATGCAGTTGGCAGCTCAGCGTTTAGGAACGCATGCGACAAAAACTAGAGGTTTAGTACGCGGCGGCGGACGTAAACCTTGGAAACAAAAAGGTACAGGTCGTGCTCGTAGCGGAAGCACCCGTTCCCCACTTTGGGTAGGCGGTGGTACAGTATTTGGCCCGTCTCCTCGTTCCTATGCTTTCAGAATGCCTCGTAAACAGCGTCGTTTAGCAATTAAATGCGCTTTAACAGATAAAGTAAACAATGGTAACTTCATTGTATTAGAAAGTTTAGATTTTGCAGCTCCAAAAACAAAAGAAGTTGTAAAAATGATGAGTGATTTCAACGTAAACGAGAAAGCTCTTATCGTTACTGCTGATGTAGTAGAAAACGTAGAAAAATCTTCTCGTAATATCCCTGGTGTAAAAGCTATCAGTTCTTGCGGATTAAATGTTTATGATATTTTAAATCATAGCAAACTCTTCATTACAAAAGATGCTATTACACGTATTGAGGAGGTATTAGCATAAGATGGAAGCTAGAGATATCTTAATCAGACCACTTGTTACAGAAATGACAACTGAAATGATGGAAGAAGGCAAATACGTATTCGTTGTTGCTAAACAAGCAAACAAAATTGAAATTGCCAAAGCAGTATCTACAATCTTCAATGTAAAAGTTGAATCCGTAAATACAATCAATGTTCTTGGTAAAGTAAAACGTATGGGCCGTAACATCGGTAAACGTTCTGATTATAAAAAAGCAATCGTAAAACTTGCAGCTGGAGAAACTATCGAGTTCTTCCAAGCTTAAGTAAAAAGATAAAAAAAGGAGGTTAATTAAGTGGCAATAAAGAGTTTTAAACCTTATTCTGCAGGTAGAAGATTTATGACTGTTTCTTCCTTCGAAGAAATCACAGCTAAAAAACCTGAGAAATCCTTGGTTGAAAGTCTTAAAAGCAAAGGCGGTCGTAACTTCCAAGGCCGTTTAACAGTAAGACATCAAGGCGGCGGACACAAACGTTTATATCGTGTAATCGATTTTAAACGCAATAAAGATGGTGTTCCAGCACGCGTTGCTACTATAGAATATGATCCAAACCGTAGCGCTCGTATCGCACTGCTCAACTATTTTGACGGTGAAAAACGTTACATCCTCGCTCCAAACGGATTAAAAGTTGGTGACCAGGTAGTATCTGGCCCAGAAGCAGATATTAAAGTAGGTAATACATTACCACTTGCTAATATTCCACTTGGTACATTAGTACACAACATTGAACTTAAAATCGGTAAAGGTGGCCAGATGGTTCGTTCCGCTGGTGCCGCAGCTCAGCTCATGGCTAAAGAAGGTAACTATGCTCTCTTACGTATGCCATCCGGTGAAATCCGTAAAGTTCATATCAACTGCCGTGCAACAATCGGTCAGATTGGTAACTTAGATCATGAAAACCTCACAATCGGTAAAGCAGGTCGTAACCGTTGGCTCGGTATTCGTCCAGAAAACCGCGGTGTTGCAATGAACCCTTGCGACCATCCACATGGTGGTGGGGAAGGCCGTAGCCCAGTTGGTCGTAAACATCCTGTTACTAAATGGGGTAAATGTGCTAGAGGCGTTAGAACTCGTCGTAAAAAAGCATCCGATAAACTCATCGTTAAACGTCGTAAATAATAAAATCATGAATAAGGTAGCCTAATAGATTACCTTATTCTGAAATGAAAGGAGGACATATTTTGTCAAGATCAGTAAAAAAAGGACCTTTTGTCGCAGAAAGCCTTGAAAAGAAAATTGACGCTTTAAATGCAGCAAATGACAAAAAAGTTGTAAAAACTTGGTCCCGCAGTTCGACAATCCTTCCTACATTTGTAGGCCATACAATTGCAGTTCATGATGGTCGCAAACATGTACCTGTATACATTACAGAAGACATGGTTGGTCATAAACTTGGTGAATTCGCACCAACAAGAACTTATAAAGGCCATGCTGGCGAAGAAAGACGTACATCTTTGAAATAATTGTTGAAAGGAGGAGCAGCTGTGGAAGCAAAAGCAGTAGCAAAATATATCCGTATTTCTCCGCGTAAAGTACGTATTGTTATGAACCTCATTCGTGGCAAAAACGTAGCTGACGCGTTTGCAATATTAAAATTCACACCTAAAGCAGGTGCTGATGTAATCAATAAAGTTTTAAAATCAGCAGTAGCAAATGCTGAAAACAATTTCGATATGAATCCTGATAACCTCTATGTGGCTACAGCATTCGTTGACCAGGGTCCTACCCTCAAACGTATTCACCCACGTTCCCGTGGACAGGCATTCAAAATCTTAAAACGTACATCTCACGTTACAATCGTAGTTAAAGAAAAATAATTAGAAGGAGGGAATAGATTTGGGACAAAAAGTTAATCCACATGGCATGCGCCTTGGTATTGTAAAAACTTGGGATGCTAAATGGTATGCTGGTAAAGACTTTGCTGCTAATTTACATGAAGACATTAAAATCCGCAGCTATTTAAAAGATACATTAAAAGTTTCTGGCGTTTCCAAAATCGAAACAGAACGTTCAAAAAATCGTCTCAGATTAACTATTCATACTGCTAAACCTGGTATGGTTATCGGCCGTGGTGGTTCTGGTATTGAACAGCTCAAAAAAGGCCTTAAAAAATATACTGATAAACATGTAGATATTAATATCGCAGAAATTAAACAGCCAGATATGGATGCTACACTTGTTGCTGAAAACATCGCTTCTCAGCTCGAACGTCGTGTTGCTTTCCGTCGTGCAATGAAACAGGCTGTTAGCCGTACAATCCGTATGGGCGCTAAAGGTATTAAAGTAACAGTAGGTGGCCGTCTCGGCGGTGCTGAAATTGCTCGTAGCGAATCTTACCGTGAAGGTAGTATTCCTCTTCATACTTTACGTGCTGATATCGATTATGGTACAGCTGAAGCTCATACAACTTATGGCCGTCTTGGCGTAAAAGTATGGATTTTCAAAGGCGAAGTTCTTCCTGAAAAGAAAACTGCTGTAAAAGCAGAAGCTACTGAAGGGAGCGAAGACTAATGTTAATACCTAAAAGAGTAAAATACCGTAAACAGTTCCGTGGCACTATGAAAGGTAAAGCTCATAAAGGCAATACAGTAGTACATGGCGAATTCGGCTTACAAGCTCTTGAACCTGCATGGATTACAAACCGTCAGATTGAAGCAGCTCGTATTGCAATGACTCGTTATATTAAACGTGGTGGTCAGGTTTGGATTAAAATCTTCCCTGATAAACCAGTAACTGCAAAACCTGCTGAAACTCGTATGGGTAGTGGTAAAGGTTCTCCTGAATACTGGGTAGCAGTAGTAAAACCTGGTCGTGTAATGTTTGAAATGGGCGGCGTTAGCGAAGAAGTTGCTAAAGAAGCTATGCGTCTTGCAAGCCACAAACTCCCAATCAAAACAAAATTCATTAAGCGTGAAGTGCAAGGGGAGGGTGAAGTAAATGAAGGTTAATGAAATACGTGAAATGAGTGCTGGCGAACTTAACCAGAAACTTGCTTCGCTTAAAGAAGAATTATTCAACCTCAGATTTCAGCTTGCTACAGGTCAGCTTGAAAACCCTATGCGTATCAAAGAAGTAAAGAAAACTATTGCTCGCATTAAAACTGTTCAACGTGAACAAGAATTAAAAGCTTAATGGTTTTTGTAGTATAATGATATGCAGAAGGAAGGAGGTTCTCTTAATGAGCGAAAGAAATGTACGCAAAGTTAAAGTTGGTAAAGTTGTAAGCGACAAAATGGAAAAAACTATTGTTGTTGCTGTAGTTGATACAGAAAGTCATCCACTCTACAAAAAAGCAGTTAAGAAAACTGTAAAATTTAAAGCACACGATGAAAATAACGAAGCTCACGTAGGTGACACAGTTTCTATCATGGAAACTCGTCCATTATCTAAAGATAAACGTTGGAGAGTCGTTGAAATTCTTGAAAGAGCAAAATAATCTTTTAGTTTGTTCTAATTTTAAGAAGGAGGTAAAGCAATGATTCAGCAACAGACAATGTTGAATGTTGGTGATAACACTGGTGCAAAAGAAATTATGTGCATTCGTGTAATGGGCGGTTCTTATCGTAAATATGCCAACATTGGTGATATAATCGTAGCTGCAGTAAAATCCGCTTCACCTGGCGGTGTTGTTAAAAAAGGTGATGTTGTTAAAGCTGTAGTAGTACGTTCTAAAAAGGGTTTACGCCGTGCAGATGGTTCTTATATTCGCTTTGATGAAAACGCTGCTGTTATTATCAAAGACGATAAAACTCCACGCGGAACTCGTATTTTTGGCCCGGTAGCCAGAGAATTACGTGACAAAGATTTTATGAAAATCGTTTCACTGGCACCAGAAGTAATTTAATAAATAGACAGGAGGTGCCAAGATTTGTCACAGGCTAAATTGCATGTAAAAAAAGGTGATACTGTTTTAGTATTATCTGGTAAAGATAAAGGTAAACAAGGTAAAATCCTTCAGGCTATGCCTGCTAAAGATAAAGTTGTAGTAGAAGGCGCTAACAAAATTAAACGCCACACTAAACCTAATCAGAAAGCTCCAAACGGCGGCATCATTGAAAAAGAAGCTCCTATGTCTGCTTCTAAAGTAATGGTAGTTTGCCCAGCTTGCTCCAAAGCAACTCGCGTAGCTAAAAAAGAAATCAATGGTAAAATGGTTCGCGTATGCAAAAAATGCGGTGAAGCATTAGACCAAGCAAAATAATAAAGGAAGGAGGATATCTTGGTGGATAGATTACAAGAAAAATATGTCAAAGAAGTAGTTCCTGCACTTACTGAACAATTCGGTTACAAAAACGTAATGGAACTTCCAAAGATTGAAAAAATCATTATTAGTATGGGTGTTGGTGAAGCTGCTCACAACTCTAAAGCATTAGATTCTGCTGTAGCTGACCTTACAATTATTGCTGGTCAAAAACCTGTTTTGACTCGCGCTAAAAAATCTCTTGCAGCATGGAAATTGCGTGCAGGAATGCCTATCGGTGCAAAAGTTACTCTTCGTGGAACTCGTATGTATCAGTTCCTTGATAAATTTATGAATATCGCTTTGCCTCGTGTTCGTGACTTCCGTGGCGTAAGCCCTAAAGCTTTTGATGGTCGCGGAAATTATTCAGTTGGTCTTAAAGAACAATTGATTTTCCCTGAAATTGAGTATGATAAAATCGAAAAAATTCATGGTATGAATATTATTATTGTTACTACGGCAAAGACAGATGAAGAAGCTAGAGCTCTTCTTAAATTAATGGGTATGCCGTTTAGTGCTTAATTCTTAAGAGGAGGTATACTATCTATGGCCAGAAAGGCATTGGTCCAGAAATGGAGTCAAGAACCAAAATACAAGGTTCGTAAATATAATAGATGCAAAATCTGTGGTCGTCCACATGGTTATATGCGTAAATTCGATATGTGCCGTATCTGTTTCAGAGAACAGAGTTATAAAGGTGCAATCCCTGGCGTAACAAAAGCTAGTTGGTAAAGTAGAAAGAAAGGAGGATATCGATTCATGGCAATGACTGATCCTATTGCAGATATGTTAACTCGTTTGCGCAATGCAAACTCCGTGCTTCATGATAAAGTTGAAATTCCTGGTTCTAAAATGAAACGCGCTATTGCGGAAGTTCTTAAAGATGAAGGTTTCATCAAAGACTTCTCCTTCGCAGAAGACAATAAACAAGGTGTTATTACAATCACTTTGAAATACGGCCCAAACCGTGAACAAGTAATCACTGGTATTAAACGTATTTCCAAACCTGGTCTTCGTGCTTACGCTAAGAAAGACCAATTACCTCGCGTACTTGGTGGTCTTGGTATTGCTATCATCTCTACTTCTAAAGGTATTATGAGTGATAAGCAAGCACGTCGTGCTGGTGTTGGCGGCGAAGTATTAGCATACGTATGGTAAAAATTGTTTTAGACTAGGAGGTGTACAAATGTCAAGAATTGGTAGAGAACCGATTACAATCCCTGCTGGGGTTACTGTAACAGTTGATGAACACAATCACGTAGCGGTAAAAGGTCCAAAAGGCGAAATCAGCCGCGACTGTCATAAAGATATGAAAATTACAGTAGGAGACGGCGTTGTAACAGTAGAACGTCCTTCCGAAGATAAATTGCATAGATCTTTACATGGTCTTACACGTACTCTTATTAATAATATGGTTGTAGGTGTAACTCAAGGCTTTGTAAAAAACTTAGAAATTAACGGTGTAGGTTACAGAGCTGCACAAGCTGGTAAAAACCTTAACTTATCTTTAGGTTTTTCTCATCCAGTAGTTGTTGAACCTCCTGTTGGTATTAAATTAGAAGCTCCTGCTCCTAACAAGATTGTTGTATCTGGTATTGACAAAGAAGCTGTTGGCGCTATGGCAGCTAAAATTCGTTCTTACAGAGAACCTGAACCTTACAAAGGAAAAGGTATTAAGTACGAAGGCGAACATATTCGTCGTAAAGCTGGTAAAACTGGTTCTAAGAAATAATAATCTTTAGTTAGAAATAGAAAGGAGAGGCTGATTTTGTTTAAAAAACAGGATAAAAATCAAGCTCGTCAGAAACGTCACTTAAGAGTTCGTAATCATATTTCTGGCACAGCTGAAAAACCTCGTTTAAATGTATTCCGTAGCTTAAGCAATATTTATGCTCAAGTTATCGATGATGTTAACGGTGTTACTTTAGCTGCAGCTAGCACTCAAGATAAAGACTTTAACGGTTATGGCGGAAATATTGAAGCAGCAAAAGTTATTGGTGCTACAGTAGCAAAACGTGCTTTAGAAAAAGGCATTACTGAAGTTGTATTTGACCGCGGTGGCTATGTATATCATGGTCGTGTAGCAGCTTTAGCAGATGCAGCTCGTGAAGCTGGTCTGAAATTCTAATATTGGAACAGGAGGTAAATTAATGGCCAAGATTGACGCAAACGCACTTGAATTAGAAGAAAAAGTTGTGTATATTAATCGCGTTGCTAAGGTTGTAAAAGGTGGCCGTCGCTTCTCTTTCAGCGCTCTTGTTGTAGTAGGCGATAGAAACGGTCATGTAGGTGCAGGTCTCGGTAAAGCTAGTGAAGTACCTGAAGCAATCAGAAAAGGCATTGAAGATGCTAAAAAGAATCTTGTAGAAGTTTCTTTAGTAGATAAAACTATTCCACATGAAAGCATCGGTATATTTGGTGCAGGTCGTGTTCTCTTAAAACCGGCTGCAAAAGGTACTGGTGTTATCGCAGGTGGCCCAGCTCGTGCAGTTTTAGAACTCGCAGGTGTTGGTAACATTTTAACTAAATCCTTAGGTTCTTCCAACCCTAATAATATGGTTCGTGCAACTATTAAAGGTTTGGAACAGCTTAAAAAAGCTGAGCTCGTAGCTGAACTTCGTGGAAAATCCGTTCAGGAACTTTTAGGTTAAGGAGGAAAATTTCAATGGCAAAACTGAAAATTACCCTTACAAGAAGTCTGATCGGCAGACCTGAAACTCAGAGAAGAACTATTCAGGCTTTGGGATTACGTAAATTAAATTCTACAGTAGAACATGAAGACACTCCTTGCATCAAAGGTATGCTTCACAAAGTAGAACATCTTATTAAAGTAGAAAAAATCAGCGAATAATTTAGAGGAGGTGTCCAGGTTATGAAATTACATGAATTATCACCAGCACCGGGCTCTAAAAAAGTTCGTATCCGTGTTGGTCGTGGTTTAGGTTCCGGTTTAGGAAAAACTTCCGGCCGTGGTCATAAAGGTCAGAATGCTCGCTCCGGCGGCGGTGTTCGTACTGGTTTCGAAGGTGGCCAGATGCCTTTATATCGTAGATTGCCAAAACGTGGCTTCAAAAATGTTTTTGCAAAAGAATATGCTGAAGTTAACGTTTCTTCTTTAAATCGTTTTGAAGATGGCGCAACAGTAGACCCAGCAGCATTAGTTGAAGCAGGTATTCTTAAAAACGTTTGCGATGGTGTACGCGTTCTTGGTAACGGCGAAATTACTAAGAAATTAACTGTAGTAGCAAACGGCTTTACTAAATCTGCTGAAGAAAAAATTACAGCAGCAGGTGGAAAAGTAGAGGTGATCTAAGTGCTTTCAGCTCTTAGCAATATCCTCAAAATCACCGAATTGCGACAGAAAATAGTATTTACACTTATTATGTTTGCAATCTTCAGGCTCGGGACTCATATCCCGGTGCCTGGAGTAAATCCTGCAGTTTTAGAACAGTTATTTAACAGCGGTAATTTGTTCGGACTACTCGATTTATTTTCCGGTGGTGCTTTAAGTAAATTTTCTCTCTTTGCTATGAGTATTACCCCATATATTAATGCGTCAATTATTATTCAATTATTGACAGTAGTAATACCAACATTGGAGCAATGGTCAAAAGAAGGCGAAGAGGGGCATAAAAAGATAACCAAGACGACTCGTTATTTAACTGTTGTCTTGGCATTTTTACAAGCTATAGGTATGTCCATTGGTCTTAAACAGGCCATTATAAATCCTAGTTTTACATCTATTTTTATTATTGCTATTACCCTGACAGCAGGAACGGTATTCCTTATGTGGATTGGTGAACAGATAACTGCACACGGTGTGGGAAATGGTATATCACTTATCATTTTTGCAGGTATCGTTGCGGCTCTTCCGCATAATTTGAGTACTATATATAATTATTTACAAGCAGGAACAATCAGTTATTTCAACGTATTGTTCTTTGGAATTATTGCTTTAGCGATGATAGTTTTTGTTATAGCTATCAACGAAGGGCAACGCAGAGTTCCGGTTTCATATGCAAAACGAGTTGTGGGTCGTAAAACATACGGCGGTCATTCTACGCACATTCCGCTTAAGGTAAATCAGGCCGGCGTTATTCCAATCATCTTTGCATCTTCTGTATTGATGTTTCCTCCAACAATCGCTCAATTTGTTCAAAATCCTACGATTAAACAGATTGCCGATTATTTCCAATGGGGAACACCTTTCCAGTCTGCTTTATATGCATTGTTGATTATATTCTTTACGTATTTTTACACAGCTGTTACTTTTAAAATTCCGGACCTCGCTGATAATTTGAAAAAATACGGTGGTTTTATTCCTGGTATTCGTCCGGGACAGGCGACTGCAGATTATTTAGACCGTATTATGACACGTATTACATTAGCGGGTGCATTTTTCCTTGCATTCATTGCAATATTGCCTACAATGATAGCTGGTGCTACTCATATTGAAGGTATTCATTTTGGTGGTACAGCATTATTAATCGTTGTAGGGGTTGCACTTAATACGATGCAACAGATTGAATCAATGGTCGTAATGCGCCATTATGAAGGCTTTATGAAGTAAGGAGGATTCTTATGCACATCCTTTTAATGGGCCCTCCTGGTGCTGGTAAAGGTACACAGGCAGCAAGGCTGGTAGAAGAATTTAAAATTCCTCATATCTCTACAGGAGATATGTTTCGTGCAGCAGTAAAAGAAGGTACTGAGCTTGGTAAACAAGCAAAGGCTTGCATGGATTCTGGTAAATTAGTACCAGATAATGTAACAATCGGTATAGTAAAAGAACGTTTATCTAAAGCTGACTGCGAAAACGGATTTATTTTGGATGGTTTCCCTCGTACAGTAGAACAAGCTGTGGCTTTGGATAAAATTCTCAGTGAATTAAATTTAAAACTTGACTGTGCTTTAAATATAGCTGTTCCATCTAGCGAACTCATAAGAAGAGCAGTTGGTCGCCGTATCTGCAAAAAATGCGGAAGCACCTATCATATAGAATTTAAGCCATCTAAGGAAGACGGAATTTGTGACGTGTGTGGCGGTGAACTTTATCAAAGAGCTGACGACAGCGAAGCAACAATGAAAAATCGTCTTTCTGTTTACGAAGAACAGACAAAGCCTCTTATTTCTTATTATGAAAAAGAAGAACTTTACAAAGAAGTTGACGGTAGTCAGTCAATGGATAAAGTATTCCAAGACATTGTTGCAATTTTGCGCAGTTAATTGATAATATAATACGGTAATATATCTGTAAAAAAAGTGTAAAAAAAATCACTGATAATGATATATTTAAACGCTGTAATATGTTATAATTAATATTCGGGCAGTAAACAAATAAGTTTTACTGCGGCAGATAACAATAATGTTGGGCATGGCATTGCTGTAAAAACGGATTACTGACAGGTTTGGGCATATCATGGGCATGATAATTCAAACCTCATAGAGTTTTCGGCCCAACTTAAGCTTTAATTGAAGGAGAATTTCATGTCTAAGCAAGATGTAATTGAAGTTGAAGGTAAAGTAGTAGAAGCTTTGCCTAATGCAATGTTTAAAGTAGAGCTAGAAAATGGACACATTGTTTTAGCTCATGTATCTGGTAAAATTCGCATGAATTTTATTCGCATCCTGCCGGGTGATAAAGTTACTATTGAACTTACGCCTTATGATTTGACCAGAGGCCGAATCACTTACCGTTTTAAATAAGACCTAATATTTTTTAGGCATTATAGCAATGTAAAAGGAGGTACATGCAGTGAAAGTTAGACCATCAGTAAAACCAATTTGTGAAAAATGTAAAGTTATTAAACGCAAAGGTCATGTAATGGTTATTTGCGAAAACCCTAAACATAAACAGAAACAAGGATAAGGAGGTGCTCATTGTATGGCACGTATTGCTGGTGTAGATTTACCACGCGATAAACGAGTTGAAATTGCTTTAACATATATTTTTGGTATTGGTCTTAAAACTTCTCAAAGTATTTTAGCTGCTACTGGTATTAATCCAGATACTAGAGCACGTGATCTTACTGAAGATGAAGTTGCTAAGTTACGTGAATATATCGATAAAAATCACCTTGTAGAAGGTGACCTTCGTCGTGAAATTTCTTTGAATATTAAACGTTTAGTTGAAATCGGCTGCTACAGAGGTAGACGTCATCGTTTAGGTTTACCTGTACGTGGTCAGAACACTAAAAACAACGCTCGTACTCGTAAAGGTCCTAAAAAGACTGTAATGGGTAAAAAAGGCTAAGAAGAAGGAGGTTTAATAAGTGGCAGCAAATAAAACATCTCGTCCAAAGAGAAAAGATCGTAAAAACGTCGAATACGGTGTTGCACACATTCGTTCGACTTTCAATAATACAATTGTTACTATCACTGATAAAAATGGTAATGCTTTATCTTGGGCTAGTGCTGGTGGACTTGGTTTCAGAGGTTCCAGAAAAAGCACTCCATTCGCAGCTCAGATGGCAGCAGAAGTTGCAGCAAAAGCAGCTATGGAACATGGTTTAAAACAGGTTGAAGTTTATGTAAAAGGTCCTGGTGCAGGTCGTGAAGCTGCAATCAGATCTTTACAGGCAACTGGTCTTGAAGTAAACATGATTAAAGATGTTACTCCAATTCCTCATAATGGTTGTCGTCCGCCTAAACGTAGAAGAGTATAATTAGGAGGTTGAAATAGAAATATGGCTATTGACAGAGTTCCTTCTCTGAAAAGATGTCGCTCCCTCGGCTTAGAAACAGCAGTAGTTGGTCTTGCAAAAAGCTCCAAAAGACAGCCTAAACGTTCTGGCCGTAAAGTAAGCGAATACGGAATGCAGTTAAAAGAAAAACAAAAAGCTAAATTTATATATGGTGTATTAGAAAAACAGTTTAGATCCTACTATGACAAAGCTCAGAAAATGCAGGGTATCACTGGTGAAAACTTACTTTGCCTTCTCGAACGCAGAATTGACAATGTTGTTTTCCGCTTAGGTCTTGCATCTACTCGCCGTCAGGCTCGTCAGCTTGTTTCTCATGGACATATCACTGTAAATGGCAAACGCCTCAACATTCCATCTGCACTCGTTAGTGTTGGTGATGTTATCGGTGTTAAAGAAAAAAGCCGTTCTACTGAATTGTTCAAAGAAATTGCTGAAAGCAAAAATGCTTTAAGCGTACCGGCTTGGCTTACTGCTGATATTCAAAATCTTACTGGTTCTGTTACTAGATTCCCGAACCGTGATGAAATCGATGTTCCAGTTAACGAACAGGCGATTGTCGAATTGTACTCCAAATAATATGTCTGTGTTATATAGCGTATAGAATAGGAGGTTACTTCAGATGATCGAAATCGAAAAACCAAAGATTGAGATTGTAGAAATTAGCGAAGACAGTCGTTATGGCAAATTTGTCTGCGAACCATTGGAACGCGGATATGGTACTACTCTTGGCAACAGCTTACGTCGTATTTTGTTGTCCTCTTTAGAGGGTGCTGCTATAACATCTATCAAAATTGATGGTGTTCTTCATGAATTCTCTACTATTCCTGGGGTTCGTGATGATGTAACAAACATTATCTTAAATTTAAAAGAATTGTGCTTGAAAATGCACGATGAAGAACCTCATACCATTCGTATAGATGTTACTGGTGAAAAAGAAGTAACAGCAGCTGACATCATAGTTGATTCCGATATTGAAATTCTTAATAAAGATTTGCATATCGCTACTGTTGATGAAACTGGTTCTTTGAAAATGGAAATGGTGGTTGAACGTGGACGTGGATATACTCCTGCGGATAAAAACAAAAAACCTGACCAGGTTATTGGTATTATCCCAATCGATTCCATCTTCTCTCCTATTCAAAGAGTTAATTACACAGTAACGGATACTCGTGTTGGTAATGTTACCGATTATGATAAACTTACATTAGAAGTATGGACTGATGGTTCTATTAAACCGGAAGAAGCAGTTAGTAAATCTGCAAGCATCTTGATTGCACATTTACGCTTATTCCAGAACATGGGTGGTTCTGTAGAAGATATCTCTGCAGATGAAGACATTCTTAATAGTCCGGAAGAAGATAATACTTCTAAAGTAATGGACATGACAATCGAGGATCTTGATTTGTCTGTACGTTCTTATAACTGCTTAAAGAGAGCAGAAATCAACACTGTTGCAGATTTAATGCAAAAGAGTGAAGAAGATATGATTAAGGTTAGAAATCTTGGTCGTAAATCTCTCGAAGAAGTTAAAAAGAAATTACAGGAATTAGGATTAACACTCGCTGACAAAGAATAACAGGAAAGGACAGGCTGCTAATGGGCTACAGTAAATTAGGACGCAACTCCAGCGCACGCAAAGCATTGTTCCGCAGTGTACTGGTTTCCTTATTTAAACATGAACGCATTGAAACAACTGAAGCGAAAGCTAAAGAAATCAGCGGTCTTGCAGAAAAACTCATTACACTTGCAAAACGCGATGATTTAAGCGCTCGCCGTCAGGTTGTTGCTGAACTTGTTGATAAAGAAGTTGCTAAAAAATTATTCGATGAAATTGCACCTAAATATAAAGAACGCAATGGTGGATACACTCGTATCCTTAAATTAGGAGTTCGCCGCGGTGACGCTGCTCCTATGGCTCTTCTTGAATTAGTAAAATAATTTAGGTTCATTGAAATATATGATATGAGAGGCGGTCTTTATGGGCCGCCTTCGTCTTATCACGTAAGCTAAAAATTTGAAATGGATTTTTTGGTTTACTTGATAAGATGATTGTGTTGACAATTAAAACTTAGTATAATAAGAACTGTGATTTTACACAGTTCTTATTTTTTTAGTAAAAACATAGTGTATTTGCTATGAATTTTTAATAAATAAATATAGGTGATGAGTTTGGAATTTATAAAAATTGAACATCTTACACATATATTTAAAAGTAATGATGAACAAAAAAAGGATTTAAAAGCTTTAGATGATATTAATTTGAGTATCAATAAAGGTGAATTTATTGCAATCATTGGAGTAAATGGTTCAGGAAAATCTACACTTGCCAAGCATTTAAATGGCTTGTTATTGCCGACAGAAGGGGCTTGCTTTGTAGATGGCATAAAAGTTGAAGACAGTGAAGAAATCTGGAAGATACGACAAAAAGTCAGCATGGTTTTTCAAAATCCAGACAATCAGATAATCGCTACAATCGTGGAAGATGATATAGCTTTCGGCCCAGAAAATATGGGCTTGCCACGAGAAGAGATAAGAGAAAGAGTGGAATTTGCTTTAAAATCTTTGCATATTGAGCATTTACGCAAATTTGCACCGCATTTATTATCAGGCGGTCAAAAACAATTGACGGCAATAGCTGGGGCGATTGCCATGCGTACAAATTGTCTAGTATTAGATGAACCGACAGCGATGCTTGACCCGCAAGGCAGAATTGCTGTAATGAAGGCATTGAAGGAATTGCATGAAAAATATAATATGACGATAATAATGATTACGCATTTTATGGAAGAAGCGATGCAGACTCAGCGTATTATAGTCATGGATGATGGCAAAGTAATTCGAGATGGCACGCCAAAGCAGATATTTGAGGATAAAAAGAAATTAAAGGCTTTGGGACTGGAAGTGCCACTTAGCGTTGATATTGCAGATGAACTCAGACATAGAGGTGTAAAAATTTCTGATGATGTATTTACAGCTGAGCAATTAGCGGTTGAATTGGAGAAGGTCGTATCATGTCGATAGAGATAAGAAATGTAACGCATATTTATATGGAGAAAACGCCATATGAAAAAATGGCATTAGATGATGTGAGCTTGACGATTGAAGAAGGCTCATTTACAGCGATAGCAGGGCATACAGGTTCAGGAAAGTCTACACTCATGCAACATATAAATGGTCTTTTGACTCCAGATAAGGGCATGGTGCATATTGATGGCATAGATATCAATAAGAAAAATAAAGCATCTTTTACAGCTCGTCGCAGTGTAGGACTTGTTTTTCAGTATCCAGAACAGCAGTTATTTGAAGAAACTGTATCAAAAGATATCGCTTTTGGCCCTAAAAATTTTGGGCTTAGTGAAGATGAAATAAAAGAGCGCGTTAAAGATGCAATGGAATTTGTCGAGCTAGATTATGAAGAATATAAGGATAAATCACCGTTTGAACTTAGCGGTGGACAGATGCGTCGCGTTGCAATTGCTGGAATTATCGCGTTAAAGCCTAAATATCTTGTTTTAGATGAGCCGACAGCTGGGCTTGACCCGCAACTTAAAGCTAATTTATTAAACAAAATAAAGAAGTTGCACAGCAAAGAAAAAATGACGATTATAATGGTTTCACACAATATGGATGATATAGCAAAACTTGCCGATAAAGTAGCCGTTATGAACCATGGAAAGCTCATGATATATGATAAGCCTGATAAGGTTTTCGCTAATCGACAAATCATAAAAGATGCTGGGCTTTTAGAACCAGAAGTAATGCAGTTATTACAAAAAATCAAAGATAAAGGCTTAGATGTAAATGTGAATGTTTTAAATAAAAACGATGCCTTGAAAGAAATTTTAACATCTTTGAGAAAGCGGGGAATAAAATGCTGACAGATATAAAAATAGGGCAATATTTTCCTGCCAATTCGATATTGCATAAGATAGATGCTAGATTTAAGATTGTAAGTCTATTATTTTTGATTGTAGGAATTTTTATCTTCGATAATCAATTATCGTATATTATTTGGTGTTTAATCGTTGCTGGATTGATAAAAATATCTAAAATCCCTGTAAAAATGTTTTACAATTCGATTAAGCCGATAATCTGGATTATTTTATTCACTTTTGTGCTTCATATATTCAGTGGAAATGGTGAGCCTTTAGTACAGATATGGAAACTTAGCATAACATGGAATGGTATATCAAATGGCGCTTTTATATGTTTGAGATTATTATTATTAATGTTTGGTGCATCACTTCTCACATTTACAACGCCACCGCTTGTACTAGCTGATGCGATTGAAGATTTGATGAATCCATTGAAAAAAATAGGCGTGCCAGCACATGAATTGGCAATGATGATGACGATAGCGCTTCGATTTATTCCTACATTGTTAGAAGAAACAGATAAGATAATTAAAGCGCAAAAATCGCGTGGTGCAGATTTTGAAACAGGTAATATTTTTGTGCGCATGAAATCCGTCATGCCTGTATTAATTCCATTGTTTATCAGTGCGTTTCGCCGTGCTGATGAACTAGCGATGGCTATGGAAGCTAGATGCTATCATGGCGGTATTGGCAGAACGAGATTAAAAGAATTGAAAATGCAAAGACGCGATTATACAGCTATGATTATCGGCATAGTTATCATCGTTGTTTTAATCGGCATAAAGATATTTTTACCGGATTTAGTTTTGTTTAGTTTAGGTTAATTGCTAATATAAAGGAATGAAAAGATGAGACCGGAACATAAAGAGATGATGAAGGCACGAGCGCGCAATATCAAATTGACGCTATCGTATGATGGAACGAATTATCACGGTTTTCAAAGACAAAATAAAGTGATTGCAGTGCAAAATGTATTGGAAGATGTGCTACATAAATTATTCGGCGATAGCATAGAACTTGCAGCAGCAGGTAGAACAGACGCAGGCGTTCATGCTATGGGGCAAGTCGTAAATTTCTTTACAGATGGAACGATACCGATTGAACGCGTAGCATATGCGGCAAATAGACTTTTGCCTGATGATATTGTGATTACAAAGGCAGAAGAAACGGATAAAGATTTCAGTGCGCTTCACTGTGTACAGTCAAAGATTTATTTGTATAAAATATATCAATCGCCAATAGCTGACCCATTTTTGACGAGATATTATTGGCATGTGAATAAAAATTTAAATTTAGAAAATATGCAAGAAGCTTTAAAATACATTGAAGGAGAACATGATTTTTCTTCATTCCGTTCAGTTGGGGGAAATGATACAAGTCCCGTGCGTGAAATATATGAAGCGAGTTGCAAGCAAGAAGGCAATATTTTCATCTTTAAATTTTGGGGCAGTGGTTTTTTATATCACATGGTTAGAAATATCATGGGGCTTGTTGCCAATATCGGTCTTGGTAGAGTGGATAAAGATGAGATGCCTCGAATTATCGAAGCTAAAAATAGAGCTTTAGCAGGAAGAATGGCACCAGCAAATGGACTATATTTATATAAAGTTTATTATTGAGAAATTATTTATTGATGAAATAATAAAACCCGTAGAAACTAATCTACGGGTTTTTTGTCGTATATGAAGTTTTATTAATGATTGCCAGCACAGCCGTGTTTATCTTCACCGCAGTTATGTTGACCGCAGGAATGTTGATGGTTGTGATGGTTGCATGTTGCATTAGCAGTATAAGTGAGTGTGCCAGCAAGATATGCTTTTACAGCTTCATCAGCGTTGCCCATAACGCCGCCTAAAAGTTTGATACCAGCTTGTGCAAGTGCGTTTTGTGCGCCGCCGCCAATACCACCGCAGATTAAAACATCAGCTTTTGCTTCATTTAAAAATGCAGCGAGAGCGCCGTGTCCATGTCCGTTTGTATCGATGATTTGTTCATTTAAGATTTGATTGTTTTCGATATCGTATATTTTAAATTGAGCTGTATGACCAAAATGCTGGAAAATATTTCCATTATCGTAAGTAACTGCTATTCTCATGATATTGTCTCCTTTTTTTGCAATGGATAAATTAATTTTAAAATGTCTTTCTTGTTTAGGGCAAATTCTATGGCAATTTGTCGGCATTTCACTGCAAATGCGATAGTTGCCACCAGAAATTAATAGTTTTTTGCCGTTGATAATGCTGTCGGCTATTTTATATCGAGCTGTTTCATAGATTTCTGTAACAGTCGTGCGTGAAATCTCCATTTGTTTAGCACATTCTAAATGAGTTAGTTTTTCTAAATCAATCAGGCGAATTACTTCGTATTCATCAACAGAAAGTATGATTTTTTCACCACAGGAAAATCCTTCTGGCGTAAAACTGTCATAAGCAGGTTCAAAACAAATACGGCGACATTTACTAGGTCGTGCCATGAAATCACCTCGCAAAAAACTATTTCCGACATATGTCGATTATTATTATATCATTGTGAATTGAAAAATACAATACTAGATATCAATATGGCTTTAATGGATTATGATATAATAAGAGCATAATAATCTAATAAAAAATATCAGTGGAAGGAAATATAATGAGTGCTAAGTATTGTCATGAATGTAGAAGTAAATTGACTGAAAAAGAACTTGAAAACGAAGGTATTATTCCATTTTGTCCGAAGTGTAATCAATATCGTTTTCCTATGTACAATGTTGCAGTTAGCATGATTGTAATAAATAAAGAAACAAATAAGATACTGCTCGTAAAACAGTATGGAAAACCGTTTTATATTCTTGTGGCGGGTTATGTGAATAGAACGGAACAACTAGAACACGCTGTAGCAAGGGAAATAAAAGAAGAAACGGGAATGAATGTATCTTCTATTAAATTCAACCGAACGAGTTTTTATGAACCTTCAAATGTATTGATGTGCAATTTTACTGCATTTGTAGAAAATGATAGTGATTTTTGTGTCAATGAAGAAATTGATGATTATAGTTGGTTTACCTACGAAGACGCAAGAAAATATATACGTGAAAATAGTCTTGCAGCATATTTTTTAAATGCTTATCTTGATGAATAAATTTATATAATGGAATAAAAAATAATATATAAAATAAAAAGGTTACCTCAAAATATAAGGGTAACCTTTTTGTTTATGTAAAAAACTCTTTTATGTTATAATAAAAATAAAATTGTTTTAATATGAGCAGTTATTTATCAGTAAAAAATAATATTCGATTTATATATAATAAAAGAAGGTAATAAATGTGGCTTCTATAAAAATTACTCAAGAAGAAGCAGAAAAACTATTAAAAATGTTAAAACATACATTAGTAAATGAAATACAATTTCCATCACCAGGGAAATCAATAGAATTTAATGTTGCAGGAAAAACAAAAGAAAATATTTTTGTTATTAATATATTTAGAGGGAAAATAAATCGTTTAAAATATAATATAGGTGCTCGTGTTATGAAGAATGGAATTGTATTGTTAGAATTACATATAAATCCATCAAATAGACCTCCTAATCCAGATGGTGAATTAATAACGGGAAACCATTGGCATATATATAGTGAAAAGTATGAGTTAAAATGGGCTTTTCCTGCTGATGATATAAATAGTGAAGATTTTGAAAAAAATACAATTTTATTTTTAACAAAGTTTAATGTGATTGAAAAGCCAAATATAATTTATCAAGCAGAATTAATATAATTATAGGGAGGTGTAATCTTGGATATTCAGAAATTAATAAATGATTATACTGATTGGCTAAAAAGTGAAATTACTTTTGAAAAAATAGGAGAGTATTATGAGATTACTACTCCATATTTAGATAGTGCAAATGATTATCTGCAACTTTATGTAAAGCAAGAAGATAATCAGATTTTATTTACCGATGATAGCATGACTATTAATAATTTAAAAATGCACGGTATTACGTTGACAAAAAATCGTAAAATTCAACTCCAAAGAATATTGTATCAATATGGTGTTCAATTAGATGGTGATGAATTAATAGCAAAAGCACCAATAAATAATTTTCCTCAAAAGAAGCATTTATTTATTCAAGCTATGCTTAGAATAGATGATATGTTTTCTTTATCTAAAACAAGAGTTTCATCTCTATTTTTAGATGATGTGCAAGAGTTTTTTGCGGAAAAAGAAATTTATTGTACAGATAATGTTCAATTTATGGGTAAATCAGGGTTTTCACATAACTATGATTTTTTGATACAGAGAAGTAAAACAAAACCAGAACGATTATGTCAAGCAGTTAATAATCCTAATAAAACAGCAATGAGTAATATACTTTTTGCGTGGAACGATACAAAATTAGTTAGAGGAAATAATAGTCAATTGATTGTTATTTTGAATGACCAAAATTCTATAGGCAAAGGGATTGAAGAAGCTTTTATTACTTATGAAACAAAAGTAATTCTTTGGAGTAAAAGAAATAATCCTAATAATATAGAATTGTTATCTGCTTAATATTTATATTACTATGATGAAAAATCTATTAATAGATTTATGTTATAATAGAAGAAAAACTAAAAAGGGGCTGGGTTTATGACTGAAAAAGAGAAAATGCAAAAGGGCATGTGGTATGATGCTAATTACGACAAAGAACTTTTAGCGGAACGATTAGAAGCTGATGATTTATGTCATGAATTTAATCAAACTCGTCCAAAAGATGTAGCGAAGAGAGAAGCACTGCTCGCAAAGCTTTTGCCGAATAAAGCGAAAGATGTAAGCATTTTAGCTCCTTTTTATGTGGATTACGGTAAAAATTGTATAATTGGTGAAAGTTGTTTTATAAATCACGGTGCGTATTTGATGGATTGTGCAACAATTAAAATCGGTAAAAATTGTTTCATTGGGCCAAATTGCGGTATGTATACAGCAAGCCATCCAATCATAGCGGAAGAACGCAATGAAGGTTTTGAAAAAGCTACGCCGATTACCATTGAAGATAATGTTTGGCTTGGCGGAGATGTTACGATTTTGCCAGGTGTAACGATTGGCGAAGGCAGTATAATCGGTGCAAAAAGCCTCGTTTGCAAAGACATTCCACCAAATGTTGTAGCTGTAGGCAATCCTTGCAAACCAATTCGCACGATAGGCGAAAATGATAGAATTAATTTGAAAAAATAACATGAGATATGAAAAAGAGTTGTAATAGAATGTGTTTAAAGCATTTTATTGCAACTTTTTTATTTTATAGTGAAAAGCTTATAAGCATATGAATTTTAATATATTTGGTAGTATAATAAAAAATATAAAATACGGCGCAATGGAGGTATATACTGTATGTATACAGCAGCTAAAAGTAGATATGATTCAATGAAATATGTTCATTGTGGTAAAAGCGGTCTTTGCCTGCCACAAATTTCTCTCGGTCTTTGGCATAATTTCGGTGATACAGCTTTATTTGCTAATATGAAACAGCTTTGTTTTACAGCTTTTGACAATGGTATAACTCATTTTGATTTAGCGAATAATTACGGGCCAGAACCAGGCAGTGCTGAAAAGAATTTTGGTCGAATTTTAAAAGAAGATTTAATGGCTTATCGTGATGAATTGGTAATCAGTACAAAAGCTGGTTATGAAATGTGGAACGGCCCTTATGGAAATTGGGGCAGTAGAAAACATATGCTGGCAAGTCTTGACCAGAGCTTAAAACGCATGGGGCTTGAATATGTAGATATCTTTTACCATCATCGCATGGATAAAAACACACCGCTTGAAGAAACGATGAGCGCACTCAACCAAGCAGTTAAAAGCGGTAAGGCAATTTATGCAGGTCTTTCAAATTACGATGGTGAAACACTAGCCAAGGCTACAGCTATTTTAAATGAAATGCATTGTCCATTTATCATTAATCAAAATAGATATTCTATTTTTGACCGCACTATTGAAAATAATGGTTTAAAAGAAACTGCGCATAAATTGCAAAAAGGCATTATCGCTTTCAGTCCTTTGGCACAAGGTATGCTCACGGATAAATATTTGCATGGAATTCCAAGCGATAGCCGTATAAAAACTGATGGCCGTTTCTTAAAAGCAGCTGCACTTACTGAAAGTCGTTTAAATCAGATTGCAAAATTAAATGAAATGGCAAAAGATAGAGGACAGACTTTGGCGGAAATGGCACTTAGTTGGGTACTTAAAGATGGCATAGTAACAAGCGTTTTAATCGGTGCTTCAAAACCTATGCAGATTTTGGACAATATAAAAGCAATAGAAAATACTTCATTTACAGACGAAGAACTTAAAAAAATAGATGAAATATCTTTAGCAGAATAAAAAATAAGCCAAACATTGGAGGAAAGTTAAACTAATGTTTGGCTTTTAATATATTATTTTATATTTAAACTATCAATCCAAGCTGCGATTTCATCTTGTGATGTACTGCGACCGATAAGTCTGCCATCAAGCCAATTCATATTGCTATAAGTGGATTTTAACTGATTGGCACTGTTGGTGATGGTGCTACCGCCAGAAGTGCAAAACGGAATTACTTTTTTACCAGAAAAATCATAGCTTTCTAAGAATGTATTGATGACGCGAGGTGCTTGGTCCCACCAGATTGGATAGCCGACGAAAATCACATCGTATTGTTGGAAGTTGTCGACTGTTCCAGCAAGAGCAGGGCGAATAGATGTATCATGCTGTTCTTTAGTTGCACGAGTTGTATCATCATTGTAGCGCAAGTCATCAGCAGTATAAGGCTCGGCTGGTGTGATTGCGTACAAATCGCCACCTGTTGCTGTAGCGATTTTTTGAGCGGCATTTTCAGTATTGCCAGTGCAAGAAAAATAAGCGACTAATATTTTAGAATTAGAAGATGGCGCATTATCTGTATTTTCATTAGTGGAAGCACTTTGTTGAGTTTCTGGTGTGGTTTTTGTATTGTTATCAGAAGAATTTTCTGAAGCACAAGCACTGAGGCAGAAAATCAATAAAGCTGAAAATATGAGAACGATTATTTTAGATAATTTTTTCATTTTAATGACTCCCTTCGTTGTTTTATTTAAATTTAGTGTAACATTGCAAATAATTGATAGCAAATACTTAGTTAGAATGATGAAAAATGTTTAAAAAGCATGATAAAGTAGGTGATGATGTGTATTTTAATTATAGTGAAGAAGAATTGCTTTATTTAAAGCGAAAGGATAAAAAATTAGCGCAGGTCATTGATAAAATAGGATATATAAAAAGAGAAACGGACACGGATTTATTTTCATCAGTGATACATGCGATAGTGGGACAGCAGATTTCTACAAAAGCACATCGAACGATTTGGCAAAGAATACAAAATCATTATGGGCAAATAACGCCGAGTATTTTAATAAAATCGACTGCACAAGAATTGCAAAAAATGGGAATTAGTCTGCGCAAAGCGGAATACATCATGGATTTTGTGCGAAAGGTTTATTTAGGTCAATTCGTTTTATCTGATGTGCAAAAAGCTGATGATGAAGAGGCTATAACGAAACTTTGTAGTTTAAAAGGCATTGGACGCTGGACAGCGGAGATGATTTTATTATTTTGCCTAGAGAGAAAGAATATTTTTAGTTTTGATGATTTAGCAATACGGCGCGGGTTGTCGATGGTCTATCATCGTAAAAATATCGACCGTAATTTATTTGAAAAATATCGCAAGCGATTTAATCCTTATGGCAGTATTGCGAGTTTGTATTTATGGGCTGTTTCCAGTGGTGCTATTCCAGATATGGTTGATTGTAGAGAAAATAAAAAAGCTGTAAAGATAAAAAAATCTACAGCTTCATTTGAGTATATGAAATACAAATATGAATATTCATCGCCTATAGGCAAGATAATCTTAACGAGTGATGGCGAAAAACTCACAGCATTGTGTTTTGATTTTGACAGGTATTTCAGCGCAAAGGCAAAAATGGCACAGTATAAGGATTTAGAAGTATTTGCGCAGACTGTAAAATGGCTCGATATGTATTTTAAAGGGAAAGAGCCGAATTTTATGCCACCAATTCATTTAGAAGGTACGGAATTTAGAAAAAGGGTATGGGAGATTTTGCAGACAATCCCATATGGAAAAGTTATATCATATGGTGAGATTTCCCGCAAAATAGCAGAAAAAAGAAAAGTGCCGAGAGTATCGGCACAGGCTGTTGGCGGTGCAGTGGGACACAATCCTATATCTATAATCGTGCCGTGCCACCGTGTTGTCGGAGTAAATGGTAATTTGACTGGATACGGTGGCGGGTTGGATAAGAAAATAGCCTTATTGAAATTGGAAAAAGTGGATATGAAGAATTTTTTCGCACCCAAGAAATAAAATTTAATTTAAAATATGTTTAGCTTTTTGGCGATAGAAGAAATAGCCGATTATAGCTAATGGTATCGTTATAAAAAATAATGGATAGAATAAATCTAAAGGGAAATGTTCATAGAAGAAGCCCGCAATAATTGGGCCGAGTGCCATGCCTAAATCAATGCCTATATAAAATGTGCTATTAGCAAGTCCGCGTTTATTTTTAGGTGCAAGCAGTAGCGCAGTAGATTGACAAACTGAATTTAAGATGCCAGTGCCACCAGCCATGAAGACGGAAGCAAGTAGCATATCAAAATCGTTTTGCATGGTGTTTAGAAAATACATGGAAAGGCAAGCACAGATTGTGCTAGATATAAAAAATACGCCGAAAGGCAATTTATCAAATAAGCTTTTTAAACTTATGCGCAATATTAAAAGAGCAATGGCATAAGCTGGGAAAAATAAACTTATATTGATATCGAGTTGTTTCGTTTCGATATAAGTTACGAGAAATGATTGAGTTGCACAGTATGGAATAGCAAACATCATCATGATGAATGCGATGGGAACTACATTTTTATCAATCAATTCTAGTTTAGAATTGGTTTTTGTAGTGGGAATTGGTTCATCTTTATCTTGTACGAATTGAATTATGATGATGGAGATTATTGCTGTAATTGTTGCAATCAAAAAAGCTACAGTGTAGTTGAAATTTTGATAGATGTATATGCCGATAGCTGGAGCGATTGCCATGCTCAAAGCATTCATAGTGCCATAAATGCCCATGCCTGAGCCGATTTTTTCTTGTGGCAATAAATCTGACATCCAAGTGGACATACAAGTCGAACAGCAAGCAAAACCAAGACCATTGATAATTCTAGCAATCATGATGATTATTGAATTAGTAGCTAGAGTATATCCTATGCAGGCAATTATGATGCAAATTATGCCGAATGAGGATATTTTGTATTTATTGATTTTGTCAGCATAAACCCCGATAATAGGTCTACTGATTAAAGAGCAGATATTCATTATTCCGCCGATAAGCCCCATCATAGTGCCACTTGCGCCGAGTGATTCAGAAAATCCTGTGATAATTGGTGTTATTAGCATTGGACTTGTCATATAAAAAAAGCTAGCGATTAGAATTAATGAAATATCTCTGTGTTGTTGATTTGAGTTTACCATATAAACACCGCCTTTATTATATGCTATATCTATATTATAACGCGCTAAAAACAAAAAAAGGCAATAACTAAGTATTGCCTTTTGTAAATTAATTGAATTATTTTTGAGGTTTTAAGGGGCCATAAAAATAAGAAGCAGTGGCTCCACCATCAATAAGGAAATCAGAACCAGTGACAAAAGAAGCTCTATCGCTCATTAAAAATTCAGCAATATTCGCTACTTCATCAGCAGTGCCGGGACGACCAGCAGGGCATTTAGCAAACATATTTTTGTAAAAATCTCCACGAATACCATTGAATTCATCAATTGCTAATGGAGTTACGATAATACCTGGTGAGATTGAATTGATACGCGCATTGCGTTTGCCCCATTTTACTGCTTCAGCCATAACGCGTTTTACGTTGCAACGTTTTGCAAGTTGATAGGCATGTAAAGTATCACGAATATTTTTAGGTTGAAGTATTTCTAATGAGAGCAATTCTTGTGTAGGAGTCATAGCCAATTGTTCATCTTCTTGTGGAGTAAGAGCAGGCATTCTGTGTCCTGATTGGCTGGAAATAGTTATACCAGTGCCACCTTCTTTTATAACTTTGCCTATTTCTTCAAGTAATACGGCTGTGCCGTACAAATCTACATTTAAAATTGTTTTTATAGAAGCTTGACTAGGTGAAACGCCAGCAGCATTTATTAGGGCAGATATTTCGCCGTATTTTTGAGATTCATTTATTAAATTGCATATGGAATCGCGAGAAGATAAATCCATTTCTAAAAAACTTGTATCAAAACCAGCATTTTGCATGATTTTAGAAATATTTTCAGCGTTTTTTATATTTTTATCACCGATTATGATTTTATGATTAAAGCCTACTCTTCTAGCTATAGCCATACCAATTTGACCTGCGCCAGTTAAAATTAATACATCTTTTTGTTTAGACATAGAAAAAATCCTTTCTATTTTGTAATTTTTGTTAAGTGCATAAAATACATTTTTCTTTGCTAGCTAAAGAAGGAATAATAAGTGTTTAAATTTTTACAATAAAATTAATTGGTATAGTAATTTTATTTACAGTAATATTGTAGAATAGTAGTTAAGTAAAAACAATTTTAATTGTAGATAGTATTAATAAGAAAAACTTATTCGAAATAAATTAAATTTTTTAGAGATGGCAAATTGAGGTGTTTTAATGCTTTTACGGCAGATTAAATATTTTGTAACAGTAGTAGAATGTAATAGTTTTACTCAAGCAGCAGAAAAATGTTTTATTTCTCAATCAGCAATTTCTCAACAAATACGAGCATTAGAAAATGATATTGGTGTTGAGCTTCTTCAAAGAGAAAATAGAAAATTTTATTTAACTGATGCAGGTGAATATTTTTATCATCATGGTAAGGAGTTATTAAGTAAAGCAGAGAAAATAAAGCAAGAAACGTATAATATTGGTAAAAATAATAAAATGCAGTTAAAAATAGGTTATTTAAATTTTTATGATGGTATTAAGTTACAAAAAGTAATTGCTGATTTTTATAAAAAATATCCACAAATTGTAATTCAAATTATAAGTGGTAATCATGAAGATTTATATTATGGTTTGCGACATAATGAAATGGATATAGTTTTAAGTGACCAACGAAGAGCTTTTTCCGATGAATATGTAAATTTACATTTAGTTTATGGAAATTGCTATATAAAAATAGCTAAAAATAATGTTTTAGCTAGTAAAAAATTTGTGACTTTAGAAGATTTAAGATTTATACCATGTATTTTAGTAGCATCAAGACAGCAAGAAAATAATGAACAAGATTTTTATCAGAATACGCTTGGGTTTAATACGAAGTTTATTTTTGCTAAAACACTAGAAGAAGCGCAACTTATGGTAATTGCTAATCGTGGATTTATGCCAATTGAATTAATAGGAGATAAACAAGATAAATCGGATTTATTTAGTAAAATTCCGCTGTATCAAGATGGAAAACAGATACGGAGAAATTATTGTGCATTTTGGCGTAAAGAGAATACGAATTTTTATATTGAAGAATTTGTTAGGATATTAAAAGATTTTTTTAAAGAAGTATAATAAATGAATAAAAAATATTGACTTATAGTCGGCTTAAAGGAATAAAATAAGTGTAAATTGATTTTCAAGGAGTGATTATCATATGAAAGCTTTAGTAGCTTATTTTTCCGCAAGTGGACAAACAGCAAGACTTGCTAAAACTATTGCTGAGGTAACAGGTGGCGACTTTTACGAAATTGAACCAGCAGAAAAATACACATCTGCTGATTTAAATTGGAACAATAAACAAAGTCGCAGTACAAAAGAAATGAATGATTCATCTGCACGCCCAGAAATTTCGGGCAAGGTTTCTAATATGAATCAATACGATATAGTATTTATTGGTTTTCCTATTTGGTGGTACGTTGCACCGCGCATAATTCAGACTTTCCTTGAAAGTTATGATTTTGCAGGTAAAACAATAATTCCATTTGCAACTTCTGGTGGCAGTGGTATGGGAAATACGAATAGTGTATTAGAAAAATCCTGCTCTAAAAATGCGATTTGGAAAGATGGAAAACGCATGAGCAGTAGAGAAAGCGCATCTTCTGTGAAAAAATGGATAGATAGCTTGAATTTATAATTGATGAAAATAAAAACGCCCGCTTATACAGGCAATTAGGCTAGTATAGGCGGGCTGTTTTTTTATATATTATCAATCAGTCAATAGTGATTTGACTGGAGGAGGTTATAGTGGTCTTTGGTAAGAGAATTTTAAGAACGCCGTCAGTATATTCAGCTTTAGCATTAGCTTTATCTATCTGACCTACATAAAAGCTTCTCTGCATTGTGCCATAATAACGTTCTTTGCAAATATAATTTTGCTGTTCATCACTATTATCAGTTTCTTTATTCATAACAGCTTTGATAGTTAAATAATCGTTTTGGTAATCAAGCTGGATATCTTCTTTTTTAGTTCCAGGAAGTTCGGCAGTAAGTTCATAACTATCGCCGTTATCTTTTACATCAACTTTAAATGTGTTCATATTCTGCATTGGTGCAAAAGCATTCTGGAAAAATGGTTCATTAAACATATCAAAAACAGATGGAAATTTATTTTCTTCTTTATTCATAGGATTATTAAACATGAAAGGAACTAAACCAAACATAAGGCAAACCTCCAATATATTTAAAACGAGAAATAAATTTTAATTTGTGTATCAAGAAAAATCAATCAACATTGATAGTAGTTGCTGTTTCTTTCTTTGTAGCTTTAGGCAATGTAACAGTTAAAACGCCATCTTTATAAGAAGCTTTGATATTGTCGCTGTCGATATCGCCGATATAGAAGCTACGTTGCATTTCGCCATAATAACGTTCACGGCGTAAATATTTAGCAGTTTCTTTTGCAGTGTCATCAGATTTTTCTTCTTTATCTACAGTAGTTTTTATAGTCAAATAATCTTTATCATAATTTAAGGAAATATTTTCTTTTTTGATGCCAGGAAGTTCAGCAGTCAGTTCATAAGCAGAACCTAAATCTTTAACATCTACTTTAAAGGAATTAGCGCTCTGTACTGGAGCAAAAGCATTCTGGAAAAATGGTTCATCAAAAATATCGAAAATAGAATTAATTTTATTGTCTTCTTTATTAGCAGGATTATTAAAATTGAATGGAACTAAACCAAACATAGAGCAAACCTCCAATATATTTAACAGATTTAAAAATCAAAAAGTCAAAGTGAATTTATAAAAATTAATCAACAGTAATAGTTTTAGCTGTTTGTTCTTCAGTTACTTTAGGCAATGTAACAGTTAAGATACCATCTTTGTAAGCAGCTTTGATATTGGCTTCATTGATGTCATCAATATAGAAGCTACGTTGCATTTCACCATAATAACGTTCACGGCGTAAATATTTTTCAGGTTGTTTTTTATCAGTTGCATTTTCTTCGCCTTGAGCTTCGGCAGGTTTTTCATCTTTTTTATCTACAACTGTTTTTATAGTCAAATAACCTTTATCATAATTTAAGGAAATATTTTCTTTTTTAATACCAGGGAGTTCAGCAGTGAGTTCATAAGCAGAACCTAAATCTTTAACATCAACTTTGAAAGATTTTGTAGCTGAAAGTGGTAACAATGTATTATGGAAAAATGGTTCATCAAAGATATTGAATAAACTGTTGAAATCATCGTCTTTAGAAATATTTTTTGCAAATGGAACTAAACCAAACATAAAGCAAACCTCCATTTTATAACAACCATTAAAGTCAAAAAGTCAAATTTGATTTTAAGAAAAACGAACTCATTAAATTTTTAAGTTCGCATTTGTTATTATTAAAAATTTATCTGTAAGAACTTATCTAAGAGCTCTCTTCGTAAGCCCTTATCGTTCTTACAAGTATTATTATACTCGAATTAGTCAAAAAGTCAATAATTATTTTTGACTTTTTGACATTTTTTATAAAAATTTTTTTATCATGGAAAATAAAGGCTTTTAACCATTAATTTATTTAAAAACTCCCGCTAGAAGATATTAATAAGAACGGGAGTTTTTAGTATAAGAAAGTTTTAAAGAAAGATATAAATTTATTGAGGCTTATTAGAAAGTGTTATATCAGTTGGCAAATATTCAATATGAATTTTTGAATTTATCATATAGCGTGTGAGTCGTTCATAATTTATATATTCAGGTGAATTTATGAAATCAGCATGAGTTGTTGCATCTTTGTAGACTTCTAAAATGTGCAGTATATTGGGATTTTCTTTTTCACTTGTTGCCATTATAGCTAAGATATCAGGATTTTTTTGTATGGAAGTTTTTACAAGTTCAGTTAAATCTTTTTTAAAATCAGCGAGTGCTTCAGGGCGAACTTCTATTTTTGTTGTGATGATATAATTGCCAGTGCCTTGCTCTTGTGTTTCCATCACAACTGGATTTACTTCCATGATGCGAAGTTCTTCAAGAATGGTAGCTCTAGCTATTTGATATTGTTTAAATCCTTCGCTTGAGCGATGAATTTGATAGGCATTTTCATCTTTGTATATTTCTAATAGGCGCTGTATATTAGGATTGTTTTTATCAATACCGCCGTAGATAATATAAGTACCATCTTCTTTGGCAGAATAGGGAGCAACGTGTTTAGCTGCCATATTTTGCATATTTTTCATTTCTCCATCTGTGGAGCGCAGTATTGCCCAATGAATGAGTGGTTGACTGCCATCTGGATTAACAATGGCTTTGGCATCGGTATGTAAGGGAGATAAAAGCAATAAGGAACTAAGGGCGAGGCTAGAGAAAATTTTAAAGCTTAATTTCATTTTAAAGACTCCTTTATATAGATTTTTATGAGTTCATTATAAAATTTCAGATGAATTGTTGTCTAATACTTAAGTTTTATTTTTAAAAATGCCTGCGATGTATTTCTTAGAATATATTGATTTAGAGTTTGCTTAAAAGGATACAATAGAATGGAAGCAGTAGATAGTTTAAATAAATAAAAAATAATTTGTTGACAAATGTTTTTGTGTAATAAAATAGATTTTTGTCTAATATAATAGAACAAAATAAAATATTTTTTAAAAAAAATATAAAACAAATATTGCGGAATTGTTTTGATTTTACAATAAAATATTCGATAAATAATGATTTACAAGTTAATATATGTTATAATGAAAACATACATAAATTGTTATTAAAAACAATAAATGTCCGTTATGAAAGATATTGTGAAGTTTATTAATGTTTGTACTTACAAAGAGATTTTTTATATAGGAGGAAATTTTTATGCAAAAAACTAAACGTTCTAAAATTTTAGTAAGTTTATTAACTGGAAGTATAATTTTTAGTGGTTTAATGGTAACACCATCAGATGCTTATGCACAACTTATGATTAATGGCGGAACCGGTGGCAATGGCGGTGATGGCGGCATTTACGCTAAAGTAGGTAAAGATGGAGAAGCTGCTGGAGTTAGCGGAAATGAACAAGAAAGCAGTTATAATATCGGTAAAGGTGAAGAACCAGACGGCATGAACGGCGGAGCCGGCGGTAAAGGTGGCGATTTGGATTATGAGATAGATACATCATCAATATCAAATTCTGATTATGTTTTAATATTAGGTGGTTTTGGAGGAGATGGTGGAGGTGATGGTACTTCCCAAAATCCAGATTTAAACGGTCTTGGTGGTAAAGGTGGAGATGGCGGAAATCTTAATGTAACTACTGATAATAATTTTTTATGGTGCGATAATTTTGAAATTAGAGGTGGATATGCTGGAGAAGATTTTTATTCTAATCGTAACAAAGTAAGTGATGGAGGGGATGGTGGTTCTGTTAATTTTATAACTCATGGAAGTTTAAGAGCAGAAAAAACACTCCTTATTTCAACAGGAATGTTTGTACCGTCAATATTTTTACCTGGATTTGTAACTACTGGTGGTAATGGTGGTAATGTTAGTTTTCATGGTAATAATATAACAGCTCCTAGTATTTCATTAAATCGATATGGTGATTCTAAATTAAATTTTTATACGTATATGTTAAATGTTAACACAGGTACAATTCTTGGTCTTAATAATACAATAGCTGCTAACAAAGAAACACCAGATGAGGGTGTTTATATTGATACAGTAATGTTAGAAAATGATGATTTAGTTGTATCTTCAAATAATGGTGAAGCGTATATTGATAATTTACATTTAATAGGTAATGGTAATTTAGATGATGCAAATAATGCATTAACATTAGGACATTTATCTATATCAGGCGGTATGATTAACGATACTAACTGGAATGGAATTATCGAACATCAATATAATGATTCTAATGTTTATATGGGACAAAATGGTATAACTTTTGGCATTAATCAGGATAAAGATTTAAATCGTAATATTATAGAAGAAAGATCCACTATTTTACCCGGTAATAAAACTCCTTATAGTTTAACAAAAACAGGTTCAGGTATATTAACTTTAAACGGTACGGCGGATTATTCCGGTATGACCATAGTTCGTGAAGGTAAATTGAATGTTGGAAATAATACACTTGCAAATTCGGCAGGATTGGCTTTATATGGCGGGGCAACTTTTGATCATGGAACAGCTGATGTAAATTGGGATGGAAAACAATTATTAGTAGATGGTTCTAATAATCTTACTGCTAATTATATAGGTGATTTATCTGCTCAAAATAGTGATTTGTATTTTATTTCAAGCGTTAGTCCGACTGAACCATTACTTTCTGTTGATGGTAATGTAAATATCAGTAATAGTAAATATAACGTAGGCTTATCAGGCGGTACACAAATTGCTGATGGTACTAAATTGACACTTATTCAATCAAATGGTACGCTTACTGCAGATAATATTACAAAAGGCGAAGGCTTTGATGGTGTAATTAATATAGGTTCAACGATTGAAGCAGATATTACGAATGCTGTTCAGGTCAGTGAAGACGGTGAAAATTTGGTAATTGGTGAACAGGAACCGACAGATCCAGAAAATCCGCCAGTTGATCCAGATCAGCCAACAGATCCGGATAATCCACCGGTTGATCCAGATCAGCCGACAGATCCGGATAACCCACCAATTGACCCAGACCAGCCGATAGATCCAGATAATCCGTCAGTTGATCCGGACCAGCCAATAGATCCGGATAATCCAGGTAGTGGCGGTAGTATAGTGGTTGATGTTTCTGGTAGTAGAGCAAAATCTGAAAGTAAAATGTTGTCGGAAGGTTTTTTAGGTGGATTAGCATTTAATTTACAAGGTGCAGATTTAATTGCAGATAGAGGAATTAATTCTGCTATTGATGTAACAAATAATGAAAATAGTGCAATTTTTGCACAGATTTCACGTGGTTCTATTGACTACGAAACTGGTTCTAGTGTTGATATGGATGGTACTAATATGTTATTAGGTACAGCATGGAAACGTGGAACAGAAACGACGATGGGAATATTTGCTGAATATGGTGATGGTTCATATGATACCAAGAATAATTTTAATGGAATAGAAATGCATGGTAGTGGAGATACTTCGTATTTTGGTGGTGGCTTATTGGCTCGTAGAGATTTTTCAGGAACAGATGCTGGTCACTATTATTTAGAAGGTAGTATGCGTTTAGGTCGTACAGATAATGAATATACAAATTCTTATTTGCATGATAGTTTAGGCCGTATAGCTCATTATGATATTGACGGAATGTATTATGGTATGCATGTTGGTGCTGGATATTTGCGTCAAATTGATGAACACAGAACATTAGATATGTATGGAAAACTTTTGTGGACACGTCAAGAAGGAGATACGACGATGCTTTCTACAGGCGAAAAACTTAATTTTAGTGATATTGATTCTTGGCGTTGGCGCATGGGTGCTCGTTTTAATTATAATGACGGTGCTAAAGTTGGCTATTATGCAGGATTGGCATGGGAGCATGAATTTGATGGTGAAGCAAGTGCTTCTGTAAATAATTTTGTTATCGATAAGCCAAGTTTAAAAGGTGATAGTGGTATTGTTGAAATTGGATTAAATTATAGACCGTCTATTGATAATCCATGGATACTTAATTTAAATGTACAGAATTATTTTGGCGCACGTGATGGTTGGCGCGGTGGCGTAGAAGCAACATATATGTTCTAAAATAAAAGAACTCTCGACTGTGTAGTCGAGAGTTTCTTTTTTTAAATAGCACTGTTATTTTGTTCAGCTATTTTTTCTTTTGCTACGGAGAGCATTAATTTTATGCGATTTAATTGGTTTACTTCACTGATACCAGCATCACAGTCAATAGCAACGATATTTACATCATCATTTGTGCGCATGAGTTCACGTATCATGCCTTTACCAGTTATATGGTTTGGCAAGCAACCAAATGGTTGTAAACAGATGATATTTTTTACGCCTTCTTGAATGAGTTTTGCCATTTCACCAGTTAAGAACCAACCTTCACCAGCCATATTGCCTAAAGATGCATGTGGTTTAGTGAGTTGTGCAATTTGTTTAATAGTATATGGTGGGCTAAAGCGTTTGCTAGAGCGAAGAGCTTTGCGCATTGGTTTGCGGAAGAATTCCAATACTTTGATGAAGATTTCAGATTTAGCTCTATCAATCCATTTACCGTCGAGCATTTTATATTTAATGATATCATCAAATGCCATGTACATTAAAAAGTCCATTAAATCAGGTGTAACGACTTCAGCACCTTCATCAGCTAAGATTTTTTCTACATGGTTATTAGCTGTTGGATGATATTTTACGAGGATTTCGCCGACAATACCAACTCTTGGTTTTTTGATGTTTTCATCAAGTTCGAGATTATCAAATTCTTTAACAGCATTTTTTATATTATTGCTGAATTTAAAGTAATTGCCGTTGTCGAGTTCGTCCATGCAGATTTTGCGCCATTTGTTATAGAGCATATCAGCAGAACCAGGTACTTTTTCATATGGGCGAGTGCGATTAGCAAGGCGAATTAATAAGTCTGCATAAACAATGGATTTTACAATATCAATCCAAACTTCTGTTTTGATATGGAAATCGTCTGTTTCACGACCAACACAAGCGAATACAGGAACTTGGCTGAGTCCTGCGCTTTGTAATGCTTTGCGCATGAGATTTAAATAGTTAGTAGCACGGCAAGCACCGCAAGTTTGGAATAACATGATAGATGTGTTATTTACATCGTATTTACCAGATTTTAATGCTTTTAAGAGCTGACCGATAACAATGATAGCTGGATAACACATATCATTGTTTACATAGCGTAAACCTAAATCGACATCTTCTTGTGTAGGCATTTCTGGAATTACAATGCGCATGCCAGATTTTTTGCAAGCACGTTGAATGAAATCAAAATGTTTCGGTGACATCTGCGGAGCTAAAATTGTATGTTCACTTTGACATTCTTTAGAGAAGTATGCGCGCTGTTTTGGTGGTTCTAATTCATCAATTTGAGAGAAGCCATATTTCCAAGCAGCCATAAGAGAACGAATACGAATACGAGCAGCACCGAGATTGCTGACTTCATCGAGTTTTATCATGGTGTAGATATCGCCATGTTGTTCTAAGATTTCGCGAACTTGTCCAGTTGTGATAGCATCAAGACCGCAACCGAAAGAACTGAATTGGATTAATGTCATGTTTTCATGGCGAGCAACATAACTTGCTGCATGGTAAAGACGAGCATGGTAGCTCCACTGGTTAACGATATCGAGAGCATCTTCAGGACAATTGAGATGATATACAGAGTCTTCGGAAATGATAGCGATGCCATAGGACTGTATCATTTCTGGAATACCATGGTTGATTTCTGGGTCAACATGGTATGGTCTGCCAGCTAAGACAACGATTGGTTGTTTTTTAGCAGTAGCTTCAGCGATTGTTTTTTCGCCGAATTTGCGTACATCATCTTTATAGTGGTCAAGTTCAGCATATGCTTTTTCTACAGCATTTGCCAATTCTTTTTTAGATATATCAGTAAATGGTAACTGTTCTTGTAAACGTTTAATCATAGATTTTTTATCGTTTAATGGCAAGAATGGTTGTAAGAATTGAATATTTTTTTGACGTAAGATATCCATATTAGCACGGATATTTTCAGCATATGAAGCAACGATTGGACAGTTGTAATTGTTGTCAGATGCGTGAAGAGGGTCTTTTATATTATACGGAATACATGGATAGAATATAGTAGTAATACCTTTTTCAATTAAATCCATGATATGACCGTGTACGAGTTTGCCTGGATAGCAAAGTGAATCAGATGGAATGGTTGACATTCCTTTACAATATAATTGCGCTGAGGATTTACCGGATAAAACGACTTCAAAACCAAGTGCAGTGAAGAATGTAAACCAGAATGGGAAATCTTCATACATATTGAGTACACGTGGAATACCGATGCGACCACGCGTAGCATTAGTAAGTGGTTTATAATAATCGAATAAGCGATGGTATTTATACTGATAAATATTAGGAGCTTTTTCCTCTTTATCAATATGTTTACCAATACCGCGTTCACAGCGGTTGCCTGTATAATAGCGATTGCCATCTGGGAATATCTGCATTGTAATCAAGCAGCTATTACCGCAACCGTGGCAACGATAGGATTTTGTTTCCATTTTGAAATCGATTAAATCTTGTTTTGATAAAACGCTAGAAGTATTTTGTTTGCGTTCCATGCCTAATAAAGCGATACCGTAAGCACCCATTAAACCAGCGATATCTGGGCGAATTACATTTTTGTGAAGTAAAAGTTCCATAGAACGAAGTACTGCATCGTTATAGAAAGTACCACCTTGAACGACAATATTATCACCAAGTTCAGCTGTATCTTTTACTTGCATAACTTTAAATAAAGCATTTTTTATAACAGAAAGAGCAATACCAGCGGAAATATCACTGACGGAAGCGCCTTCTTTTTGTGCTTGTTTTACGCGAGAATTCATAAATACAGTGCAACGAGTACCTAAATCCACTGGATTTTTAGCAGATAAGCCTTTATTGGCGAAATCTTTGACAGACATGTTAAGTCCTTGAGCAAAGTTTTGAATAAAGGAACCGCAACCAGCAGAGCAAGCTTCGTTTAAGATGATTTGACCGATGTTACCATTTTTTACATAGAAACATTTCATATCTTGTCCGCCGATATCGAGAACGCAGGAAACGTCAGGACAAAATTCACGAGCAGCTCGTAAATGAGCAAAGGTTTCAACTTCACCAAAATCAGCATGAATTGCAGCTTTGACAATGTGTTCACCATAACCTGTTGTGCCAACAGAAGCTATGTATGTATCTTGTGGCATAACTTGATAGAAATCACGCATTCTATCTAATACGGTTTTGAGTGGTGAACCATTATTACTACCATAGGAAGAATAAAGAATTTCTTTATTTTGTCCAATCGCAACGAGTTTTGTTGTAGTGGAACCAGCATCAATACCGATATATAAAGGACCTTTATATTCATTTAGAGAAGCTTTTTTTACAATGTCTTTATTATGACGTTGTTTAAACTCTTCATATTCAGTTTCATCTTTAAATAAAGTAAACGGAACGATATTTG